>CAZKHJ010000010.1:90282-91906 GCA_964552675.1 uncultured Sulfuricella sp.
TACTGGATCAAACAGCAATGAACATCACTTTCATCGGCGGCGGCAACATGGCCTCTGCCCTGATCGGCGGCCTGACCGGGCAAGGCTACAAGGCCGGAAATATTCGTGTGGTGGAAGTTTCACGTGAAACCCGGGAAGCCCTGCAGGGGCGCTACCAGGTAAGCACTTTTGCCGAGATGGAAGCCGGGGCCGTGGCCGGCGACGTGATCGTGCTCGCCGTCAAGCCGCAGCAATTGCGCGAAGTGGCTGGCAGGCTGGCGCCGCTGCTGCAACAGCAGCTGGTCATCTCGATCGCGGCGGGGGTAAGGGCCGGCGATCTCAGCCGCTGGCTCGGCGGCTACCGCCAGCTGGTCCGCACCATGCCCAATACCCCGGCCATGGTTTCCGCGGGCATGACCGGACTGTATGCACTGCCCGAAGTGGCGACCGCACAACGGCAGCAGGCCGAAACCATCCTCCAGGCGGTGGGCGCCACCCTGTGGCTGGAAGATGAAACCGGGATGGATGCCATCACCGCCATTTCCGGCAGCGGCCCGGCGTATGTGTTCTATTTCATGGAAGCCATGCAGGCCGCCGCCACGGAACTGGGGTTTTCTCCCCAGCAAGCACGCACGCTAACCCTCGAAACCTTTAGCGGAGCCGCCAAACTGGCGGCGCAAAGCCCGGAAGATGCCGCCACCCTGCGCGCCCGCGTCACCTCAAAAGGCGGTACTACCGAGCGTGCCCTGGGGACGCTGGAAGAAGCGGGCGTCAAAGCATCCATTGTCCGGGCCATTCAGGCCGCAGCGGAACGCTCGCGCGAACTCGGCGACGCCCTGGGCACGGAATAGGGCACCGGTATGCTGAACCAGGCCCTGCTGTTTCTGCTCGACACCCTTCTTACCCTGGTTGCGGGCGCCTTTCTGCTGCGCTTTGCGATGCAGCGCATGCGCGCCCCGTTTCGCAACCCGGCCGGACAATTCCTGCTCGCCGTCACCGATTTTGCCGTCAAGCCGCTGCGTCGTGTTATTCCCGGCGTGCTGGGATGGGACTGGGCCTCGCTGGTCGCCGCCTGGGCAACGGAAATGCTGCTGGTCACCGCCACCTTCTGGCTGCTGGGCCATGCTGCCGCATTGTCCGTGGCACTGGCTGGCCTGGCAGCGGTGGCGGCGGTCAAACTGCTGGCCCTGAGTGTCCACCTCCTGATCTGGACCGTCATCATTTCCGCCATACTGAGCTGGGTGCAGCCGCATCACTGGCTCAACAGCCTGGCCGGCAGTCTGGTCTGGCCTTTCCTCCGGCCATTGCAGCGCCTGGTTCCGCCGATTGGCGGGGTCGATCTGTCTCCCCTGGTGCTGATTCTGCTGTGCCAGCTGGTGCTGATGCTGCCCATCGCCTGGCTGGAACAGCTGGCGGTGCGCCTTGTCTGACACCGCCAGCAACTGGTATCGCCGCGATGGCGAGCGCATCACCCTGACGCTGCACATCCAGCCTGGCGCCAAGCGCACGGAAATCGCAGGCATTCATGATGGGGCGCTGAAAATCAGGATCGCTGCCGCGCCAGTGGAAGGCCAGGCCAACGCCAGACTACTGGATTTCCTCAAGAAAGCATTTGACGTGCCGTCAAGCCAGGTGATATTAAAGC
>CAZKHJ010000011.1:0-73120 GCA_964552675.1 uncultured Sulfuricella sp.
GCCGGCATCATCAACGGCACCACCAACTTCATTCTCTCGGAAATGCGCGACAAGGGCCTGGCCTTCGATACCGTGCTGGCCGAGGCGCAGAAACTCGGTTATGCCGAGGCTGATCCGACCTTTGACATCGAGGGCATCGACGCGGCACACAAGCTGATGATCATGTCCGCCATCGGCTTCGGCATTCCGGTGCAGTTCGACAAGGCCTACACCGAGGGTATCAGCAAGCTGACCAGGGAAGACATTTCCTACGCCGAGCAATTGGGCTACCGCATCAAGCTGCTGGGCATCACCCGGCGCACTGACAAGGGCATCGAACTGCGTGTCCACCCCTGCCTGATTCCTGCTTCCCGCCTGATCGCCAACGTCGAGGGCGTGATGAATGCGGTACTGGTGAAGGGCGATGCGGTGGGCGTCACCATGTATTACGGCCGCGGCGCCGGTGCTGAGCCGACCGCTTCCGCCGTGGTGGCCGATCTGGTGGACGTGACCCGGATGCTGACCTCCGATCCGGAAAACCGTGTGCCACATCTGGCTTTCCAGCCCGATGCCCTGTCCAATGCGCCGATTCTGCCGATCGAGGAAGTGCATACCTCCTATTACCTGCGCCTCAAGGCCATCGACAAGCCGGGCGTGCTGGCTGACGTGACGCGTATCCTGGCCGACCTGGACATCTCCATCGACGCCATGATCCAGAAAGAGCCGAGAGAAGGTGAGGAGCGCGTGGACGTGATCCTGCTGACCCATCTGACCATGGAAAAATCCATCAACCAGGCCATCGCCAGGATCGAGGCGCTGCCGACCATCGCCGACAAGGTGACGCGCATCCGGCTGGAAGAACTGAACGCATAAGATTATTGATGGGCAAATTCGATAAAATTCTATTGCTCGTCCTGGCTGGGACGAGCGATCAGAATATCGCCTTCGAAGATTTATGCGGTTTATTGAAACGACTTGGGTTTGACTTGAGAATCAAGGGTGGCCATCATATTTTTACCCGGCTGGATGTTGCAGAAATTCTCAACCTGCAGGAGCGTCAAGGTAAAGCAAAACCCTATCAGGTCAAGCAAGTACGCGAAGTGCTATTGAAGTATCGTTTGGCGAGGTTTAACGATGAATGAACCCTTCCACTATGAAATCATCATCTATTGGAGTGAGCCCGATTCGGCTTTTGTCGCCGAGGTTCCCGAATTGCCGGGCTGTGCCGCTGACGGGGAAACCTATGCCCAGGCGCTGGCCAATGTTCAACTAGTTATCAAGGAATGGATCGAGACAGCTTGCGAGATGGGGCGTCATGTTCCTGAACCGCGTGGCCGTCTGATGTACGCATAAAATATGAAATATTTAAGCACCCGCGGCGGCATGCCGCCCAAGACCTTTACCGAAATCCTGCTTGGCGGCCTTGCCACCGATGGCGGCCTGACCATCCCCGACGCCTACCCCAAGCTGAGCCGGGACGAACTGGCCGCCATGCGTGGCATGAGCTACCGCGAGCTGGCATTTGAAGTCATCCGCCGTTTTGCCGACGACATCCCCGCCGCCGACCTCAGAACCATCGTCGACAAGACCTACACCGCTGAAGTTTTCGGCAGCGATGCCATTACGCCGGTAAAAACGCTGGAACCGGGCCTGCATCTTCTGGGCCTTTCCTACGGCCCGACGCTGGCCTTCAAGGACGTGGCGATGCAGTTGCTGGGCAACCTGTTCGAATATGTGCTGGAACAGGAAAATACCGGGCTCAATATCCTGGGCGCGACCTCCGGCGATACCGGCAGCGCCGCCGAATACGCCATGCGCGGCAAGAAGCGCGTCAAGGTGTTCATGCTCTCGCCGCAGGGCAAGATGAGCCCGTTTCAGACCGCGCAGATGTATTCGCTGCAGGACGGGAATATCTTCAACATCGCCGTAAAAGGCGTGTTCGACGATTGCCAGGATATCGTCAAGGCGGTGTCCAATGATCTCGACTTCAAGGCCAAATACCATATCGGCGCGGTCAATTCGATCAACTGGGCGCGCGTCACCGCCCAGGTGGTGTACTACTTCAAGGCCTATTTCGCCGTGACCGCAAGCAACGACGAGGCAGTGTCGTTCTCGGTGCCATCCGGCAATTTCGGCAATGTGTGCGCCGGGCATATCGCCCGGCAGATGGGTCTGCCGATCCGTAAACTGGTCGTCGCCACCAATGAGAACGATGTGCTCGACGAATTTTTCCGCACCGGCACTTACCGTCCGCGCCCGGAAACCTTGCATACCAGCAGCCCGTCGATGGATATTTCCAAGGCCTCCAACTTCGAGCGCTTCGTCTATGACCTGGTTGGCCGCGATCCGGCCAAGGTCAAGCAACTGTGGCAGCAGGTGGAAAGCGGCGGCAGCTTCGATCTCGCCTCAACGCCGTATTTTGCCAAGGTCAGGGATTTTGGCATGGAGTCCGGCGTCAGCAGCCATGCCGACCGCCTGTCTACCATCCGCAAGGTGCATCAGCAATACGGCGTGATGATCGACACCCACACCGCCGATGGCTTCAAGGCTGGCATCGAGCATCGTGAGGCGGGCGTGCCGATGGTGTGTCTGGAAACCGCCTTGCCGGCCAAGTTCGATGAAACCATCCACGAGGCCCTGGGCTGCCATGCTGAACGCCCGTCTGGCCTGGAAAAGCTGGAACAGTTGCCGCAGCGCTTTGAAGTCATGCCGGTGGACGTGGAGGCGGTGAAGCGCTATATCGTCGCCCACTGCAGCTGATTTTTTCGGGGGCACAATCTTGGCGGACAAACTGGTCATGATGCTGCTCACCCCTGACCCGGACAAGCCCCATACCTGCGGTTCGCCGTTTTTTCAGGCGGCATGCGCCGCAGCCATGGATGTCGAGGTCGAAGTGTATTTCGCCAGCCGGGCAGCACGCCTGCTGGTCAGGGGCGTGGCCGACAGAATCTATCCCAGCGACAACACCGCGAAAACCGTCTACGGCTTCATGCAGGATGCGGCGGAGCATGGCGCCAAGTTTTTTGTCTGCGGCGGCGCGGTGGATGGCCTGGGCGCGGCCATCGACGACCTGATCCCCGAATGCACCGGCATCGCCGGCGTCACCGCCTACATCGGACGCGTGATGGATGACGAGTGGAAATCGATCAGCTACTGAACTTCTGAAACCAGCACCGCAGCCTTGATGCCGCTCTGTACCGCACCCTCGATGGTGGCGGGGTAATCACCGGCGGTATAGTCGCCAGCCAGATAGAAATTTCTCAACCCGGTAGCCTGTGGCGGACGTGCCACGCCTGCGGTGCAGGCAAAACTGGCGCGCCTTTCCACAATCACCTTGTGCCATAAGGGCTGTGGCAGGTCGAATGTCTGCTGCAGTTCAAGCGCGATTTGCGCGGCCAGCTGTTCCGGCGGCCAATCCTGATATTCGCCCTCCGCACTGATGACCACGGCCAGCAGACCGGCCTCGCCATGCGTCTGGCCGCGATCGAACACCCATTGCCCCATCCCGCCCGACAGCCCCAGCATGGGTTTGGGAAGATGGATGGGGCGCGGGTATTGCAGGTAAATCGTGGCGATAGGCTGGTAGCCGAAAGCCTGCAACAGTCCGGCAGAAGAGGCCAGTTCCGGCAGCGGGGACAACAGGGCCTGCGCGTGCTGTGGCGCGGTGGCACAGATGACATGAGTAAAAACCGCTCCGTCGATGTCAAAATCTGTGCCACGCAGTTCAATCTGGCGCACCCTGACAGCGGTGAGCACCTTGCCGCCATGCCGCTGGATGAAATCGCGGGCAGCGGCTGGGAACAGCGTGGTCAGGTCAACCTGGGGCAGTATCACATCGCTGTCGCTGCGTGCGCGACTGAAGCTGTCGCGCAGCACGTTGAGGAAAACCTGTGCCGAGGCCTGTTCGATGGGCGTGTTGAGCGCCGCGAGGCAGAGCGGCTCCCACAGCAGGGCGGCGATTTTCCCATTCTGGCGATATTGTCTGAGCAGGGCTGCGACACTGATATCCTGCGGCAGGGAAAAACGCCGCAGACGCAACGCCACGGCAAAGCGGATGGCGCCAATTCGCTCTGTCAGCGGCAGTCCTTGGGCAAACAGCAGTCCCGCTACCAGATGCAGCGGCGCGGGCAGGGCGGGGGCCTTGAGGCTGAATTGGCCGGGGATGGTGAGTTCCAGCGGCAGGCGTCGCACCGCTTCACCTCCCACACCGGTCAGAGCCATCAGGCGCAGGGTTTCGCGGTAGGCGCCAAGCAGGATGTGCTGGCCGTTGTCCAGGCGGACACCGCGATAGTTGACGCCGCGGGCTCGCCCCCCCAGTTCCTTGCCCGCCTCGAACAGGGTGACAGGGATGCCTGCCTGCGCCAGCGTGACTGCCGCCGCAAGGCCGGCATAACCACCGCCGATGATCGCCACACGCTTCAGTTTTTCAGCCATGTGCGCCAGGCAAGCCACAGCTTGCGCAGTGGCGGCAGGGAAATTTTCTGCTTCAGAACATGGCAGCCGTCCGCCTCGATTTCGTCCAGCAGGGTGCGGTAGATGGCGGCCATGATCAGGCCGGGAAGCTGCGATTTGCGATCCGCCTGCGGCAGGGCGGCAAATGCCTGGGTGTAGAACTGCTTCGCGCGCGCGATCTGGAAGGCCATCAGGCGCTGGAAATTCGCGCTTTCATTGCTGTTCAGAATATCCGCTTCGCTCACGCCGAATTGCTGCAATTCGTCCAGCGGCAGGTATATGCGGTTGCGGCGCGCATCCTCGCCGACATCGCGGATGATGTTGGTGAGCTGGAAAGCCATGCCCAGATCGTGCGCGTATTTCATGGTCTTGCGTTCGCTGGCGCCGAAAATGGTGGCGGCGAGCTGGCCCACCACGCTGGCCACACGGTAACAGTACAGTTGCAGGGACTTGAAATCGGGATAGCGGTTCTGTGTCAGGTCCATTTCCATGCCGTCGATGATCTCGACAAACTGCTCCATGGGCAGGCCATACGCCTTGATCGCGGGCAGCAGGGCTTTTCCCACCGGGTGCTGCGGTGTTCCGGCATAGGCGGCGGCGATTTCCCCGCGCCACCAAGCCAGCTTGACGTGCGCCACCTGCGGATCGGGACACTCATCGGCAATGTCGTCCACTTCGCGGCAAAAGGCGTACAGGGCGGTGATGGCGCGGCGTTTTTCCGGCGGCAGGAAGCGGAAACTGTAATAGAAGCTGGAACCGCTGCTGGCAGCCTTGTCCTGGCAGTATTGATCCGGTGTCACATTTACCTCGCCAGCACCGAACGGTAGAGCATATAAACCCAATCGCCGGGCTTGAGCACCGGCCGCTGGTTGAAGACGTCACCCTGGTTTTTGTGCAGTTTGCGCAGGATGGATTCACCGCCCATGATGATCATGCGCATTTCCAGCCCGATGCGGCCGGGCAGTATCTTTCCCAGCGGTGCGCCGGACTGCAATAGTTTGCGGGTGCGCTCGATCTGGGACAGCATGAACATGCCCCACCTGCCGCTGCTGTCGCCACGGGCGATCTGGGCTTCGCTGATGCCGTATTTTCCCATCTCGTCCTGCGGCAGGTAAATGCGGTTTTTTCGGTAGTCGATGGCGACATCCTGGAGGAAATTGATCAACTGCAGGCTGGAGCAGATGGCATCGGAATAAGCCAGGTTGCGGGTTCCGGCGGCACCGTACAGGTGCAGCAGCAGACGGCCCACCGGGTTGGCGGAGCGGCGGCAGTAGTCCATTACCTCGCCAAAAGTGGCGTAGCGGGTTTTGACCACATCCTGGGAAAAAGCATCGAGCAGGTCGTAGAAGGGTTCGAGCGGCAGGCGGAACTCGGCGATCATTGCCGCCAATTCCCGAAACAACGGTGTTTCTGGCGCATTCCCTGCCTTGATGCGATCCAGTTCGCTACGGAAGCCATTCAGCAACTCAAGCCGCTGCGCCGGCTCCAGCTCGCCTTCATCGGCAAAATCGTCGGCCTGCCGCGCGAAGGTATAGATCAGGCCGACGGGTCGGCGCAACTTGCGGGGCAACAGAACGGAAGCGACAGGGAAATTTTCGTAGTGTTGGGTCGTCATTGCGTGTGACTGGCAGCCGAAGGCGGGATAGTTTACACTAGCGCGCTTGCGAAAGTGGCGGAATTGGTAGACGCACTGGATTTAGGTTCCAGCGGGCAACCCCCGTGCGAGTTCGAGTCTCGCCTTTCGCACCAAGCAATGATTTATCAAGTCCTGTCAAAACACAGCAAAGCATTACAAATAGCCGCTTTCGAGCGGTTTTTTGTTGACTGCTAAAACATCAGCATCTAGCAAAATATCGCATCCTGTTGGCCAGGATTTGGTCAGCGATTGGACAAAAAGGGGGCATAGGGCAGACCCCTATTGACTCAATTCAAGCAGCACGGGCATGGCGCACTTCGAACGGGAAAGCGCCGTTTGCGCGCGCATCCAGCAGCACCAGCTCAACGGTGGAACCATCAGCCGCATAGCTGACATGGGTGTTCCAGTCTTGTGACACTTCACGCACGATCGGCTTGTCTGACAGCCTGACAACCAGAATGTCGTCCTCGTCATAATATGTGGTATGCATCACACCTCCTCAAAGCACCTCGAAATGGTGCATTACTGTTTTTACGACCACCACGTTTTCAAGCACCAGAACAGCGCACACAAGATTGTCATTCCGTGCAGGGAACGCCTTGAACGCCCACAGATGCGTCGCATCTGCTAACGGGTCTCCCCGCTGTCTATCACCTCCAGCAGCATCGCCTCCGTGATGCCGCGCTCCACCATGCGCGAGCAGGCATGGGCTGTGACGATTACCGGTCGCTGAAAACGTGTGCTATTCATTAGTTTTTGATTATAAGTATTTTATGGCTACTATCAATCTGAACACGAGCCAGCTCGTGCCAGATTCAGCGCCAGCAGCCGTTTCAGAATCTCGCAATACGTCAGAACAGCTCGATTTCACCCGATACCGGCTTGGCCTTGAGGGTGTCGATGTAGCTGATTTCCTGATTGACGATGGTGTTGTTGTGCAGCGAGCGCAGGCGTTTCACCCGGGCGCGCCCGCTCTGCGGGAAATACACCACCATGCGCGGGTAGATGCTGCCCACGTCCTCCGACACTACCTGCAGTCCCTCCAGCGCCAGATAGTCGCGCACGAAGGCGATATTGCGTTCGCCCACATCGGTCATGTTTTCCAGGATGCGGCCACCGCCGAAAATCTTGACTTCCAGATTCTGGCGCTTGCCGCCGTTGCGCATGATTTCGTTGATCAGATGTTCCATGGCATAGTTGCCATAGCGGGTGGCGGAACTCTGGCTCGAAGCTTTCCAGGTATCTGCTTCTGCGGTCTCGGTGCTGGGAAGCATGAAGTGGTTCATGCCGCCGATGCCCAGCACGCGGTCGCGGATACAGGCGGAAATGCATGAGCCCAGCGTGGTATAGACACCCTCGTCATTTTTGGTGACATAGTATTCTCCCGGCAGGATGCGCGCGGCGTAAGACTGGTAATTGTTGTTCCACGAGCGCCGCACATGCTCGAAGCCAGGCAGGGTAGGCTTGGGCGGCGGCGGTTTGGCGGCTAATAACAAAGTCATCGAATATATCGTCGTTACTTGTTGTTTACAAAGAGTTTCATGACTTCGACAATCTCCCCCTGAACGGTGCTGACCGCCGTTTCCATGCAATCCGCGGTCAGGCCGGTGATCTCCCAGGCACGCGGATCGACCGGTTCGACATCGCTGGGGTCATGGGTGTCTATTTCGGCCATCAGCGCGATGACATTGGCGATATGCACCAGTGCCGCTTCCCGCGGGTGTTTATGGGCATTGGCGATGGCGTGGTGGTGGGCGATGCATTCTTCCAGCAGGGGGGGCAGGTTCCATTGCCGTGCCAGTTCGCCTCCGACATCGGCGTGGTCAAAGCCCATGACTTCCTGCTCGGCCTCGTGAACCAGGATCTCATCCTGACTGTCCAGTACCCGCTCCAGCGCTTCCCTGGCCTGCGCAGGCAGGCGGTTGAAGATCACCAGTTCGCCGATATCGTGCAGCAAGCCGGCAGTAAACAGTGCATCCGGATCACAGCGTCGTGCCTCCTTCGCCAGATGGCGTGCCGCAAGGGCGCACAGCAGGCTGTGGCGCCAGAAATTGTCCATCGACACCAGATCGTTGGGCAATCCGGCGAAGCTGCGCGCCACCGACATGGACAGCGCCAGATTGCGGATCTGGCTGGTGCCGATGATGGTCACCGCTTTGGCAACGGTGTCCACAGCGGAAGAAAATCCATACAGGGAGCTGTTGGCGACGCGCAGCAGGCGCACGGTAAAGGAGGGATCCTGGCTGACGGCACGGGCAATGTCCGCGCTGCTGCTGTTGGGGGCCTCCACCAGACGGTTGATGCGCAGATAGACATCCGGCAGCGTGACCAGCCCGCCGATGTCCCTGACCAGATCGCTTGCGCTGATTACAGCCATATCAATCCCAATCCCATTCCTGCCGCCATGGCGGCAAAACCGATAGCGCAGCGTTGCGCCAGATGAATGCCGCCAATGGTGGCGATCATGCCAAACTTGAAGGCCAGATTCGCCAGAAAGGCCAGCACGATGGCGGTCACGGCCTGAAAGGAAGCCAGTTTCCCGGTCTCATACAAACGCAGGCTGGACAGTGTGATGGCGTCGACATCCGTCAGGCCAGAAATCAGCGCCACGATATACAAGCCCTTGCTGCCGGCCAGGTCCGACAGCCAGGCGGAGAAGAACAGCACGACAGCATAAAGCAGGCCGAAACCAAGGGCGATGCGGATTTCTGTCGGATTGGTGATTTCCGGCATGGGCAGATCGGCGGATTTTGCCAGGTGGCGCCACAGGAAGGCGGTCCCCGCGAGACCGAAGGCCAGCCCGCTGCCCAGCACCGGCAGGAGATGGGGCAGGGACCGGGGAGAGACCACGATGCCTTCCAGCGCCAGCCGCACGATTACCACCAGATTGGCGACCATGATCACGACTACGGCCAGCTGCGCCATCCCTTCATTCTTGCCGTGGCGGGCATATACCATGCTGGTCGCGGTGCTGGATACCAGCCCGCCGAGGAAGCCAAGGATAGGCGCGCCATAACGCTGCCCGACGATGCGCAGGGCGATATAGCCAGCCAGGCTCAGGCCCGAGATCAGCACCACCATGAGCCAGGTCTGGTGCGGATTCAGGGTGTTGTAGGGACCGTAATTCTGATCCGGCAGGATGGGCAGGATGATGAAGGTCAGCACTGCAAACTGGAAAATCGAAATCAGGTCACGCCGTGTCAGATCGCGGCTCCAGCCATGCAGTTCCGGCTTGAAATAGAGCAGGATGGTGACCGCGATGGCCAGCATCAGCGCCGGCGTTTCGGCGCCGAACCACACCATTGCACCGAGCAGGTAACACACCAGCAGCGCTGCGGCAGTGGTCGTGCCGGGGTCGTCCTCCGGCGTCTGGGTGCTGAAATTGGCGGCGATGATGATCAGACCTACGGTAAGCAGTCCCAGCGCGAGCAGCCACGGCGACTGCAGAAGCTGGGACAGCATTGCCGCCAGGGTGCCGGCCAGCGCCACCAGGGCAAAGGTGCGCAGCCCGGCATTGGCGCTGGGGTTGCGCTCGCGCTCCAGGCCAATCAGCAGACCGATCGCCAGGCTGGTGAGGAAGGTTGGAATGTGCTCGACGCCGTTGTTCTGCATGGATGGCAAATCCATCTCGTGTTCTCCGTCAGGCCGGTTTCCAGTGGCTCAATAGCAGCTGCAGCGTGGTGTTCCCGTTATACTCGTTTACATCCAGACGGTAAACCGCACGCACCTTGCCGGGCAGCTTGCCGGTGTTGAAAAACGTCATGGCATCAAAATGATAACCCTGTTTCATGAGGCGCAACTTCAGATGCTTTTCTCCCACCACGCGCTGCTGCTCCACCACGAATTCGTCTTCAAATGCGGGCTCTGGAAAAGCCTGCCCCCATACCTCGGTACGCAGCAGGTGAGCCAGTTCCAGTGATATTTCTGCGGTTTCCAGCGCACCGTCGGTTTCCAGTATGCGGGTAAGCAGGGCAGGGGTGAGCAGTTCGCCGCACACCGCCTCGAAGATTTGTTCAAAACGGGCGAAATCCTGCTCCGCGATGCTCAGGCCCGCCGCCATGGCATGGCCGCCGAATCTTTTGATCAGGCCAGGTGCGCGTTTGGAAACCAGGTCCAGGGCATCGCGCAGGTGCAGCCCCGGGATGGAGCGGCCGGAACCTTTCAGCTCGTCCTGATTGCCCCGGGCGAAGGCAATCACCGGGCGGTGGTGTTTGTCCTTGAGGCGTGAGGCGAGAATGCCGATCACCCCCTGATGCCAGTCCGGATCGAACAGGGCCAGGGAAGACTGGGCCGCGGGTATCGTTCCTTCCGCGCTGATGGCGGATAGCTGAGCACTGAGCGCCGCATCTGCGCTTTGCAGCATTTCCGCCTCGATCGCCCGGCGTTCACGGTTGAGCGTGTCGAGCTGCTGTGCCAGCACCAGCGCCTGGGCAGGATCGTCGCTGAGCAGGCAGGCGATGCCCAGCGCCATATCCTCCAGCCGCCCGGCAGCGTTGAGGCGCGGCCCAAGGGCAAAACCCAGGTCCCAGGTGGTGGCGCGCCGCGCATCGCGCCCCGCCACCTTGAGCAGGGCCGTGATGCCGGCACAGGCCTTGCCGGCGCGGATGCGCTTGAGGCCATTGTTGACCAGGGTGCGGTTGAGGTCGTCCAGCCTGACCACGTCGGCCACCGTGCCCAGTGCCACCAGGTCGAGCAGATGGGCCAGATTGGGCTCGGCCCTGGTGGCAAAGGCGCCGCGCTGGCGCAACTCGGCGCGCAGCGCCAGCATGACGTAAAAGATCACGCCCACGCCGGCCAGATTCTTGCCCGGAAACTCGCAGCCGGGCTGATTGGGATTGACGATACAGGCAGCCTCGGGGAGTTCGTCGCCGGGCAGATGGTGGTCGGTCACCAGCACGGCCATGCCCAGCCGGTTTGCTTCCGCCACGCCTTCCACGCTGGCAATGCCGTTGTCCACGGTGATGAGGATGTCCGGCTGGACGGATGCCGCGAGCCGGACGATTTCCGGCGTCAGGCCATAGCCGTATTCGAAGCGATTGGGCACCAGGTAATCCACCTGGGCGCCAAATGACCGCAGCGCGCGCACGGCCACGGCGCAAGCGGTCGCGCCGTCGGAATCGTAATCGGCAATCACCAGCAGGCGCTTGCCTGCAGCCAGCGCATCCGCCAGTTGCGTGGCCATGCGTTGCGCATTTTTCAGCAGGCTGACCGGCAGCAGGTTTTTAAGGTCATATTCCAGTTGCTGTGGCGAGGCGATGCCGCGTGCGGCATAAATTCTGGCCAGCACCGGGTGCAGGCCGTGGCCAGCCAGTGTTTCAGCGGCAGCAGGGGGGTAATTCCGGGCAATGATCTCGGGCATGGTTATTGTGAGTGAGGGCGGTAATGAATCAGGGAGCGCATCGGGCGCCACAGTTTCCACAAGCCGGAACGGCTGGCAGTGCAGGCCAGCGTCCCGGCTGGGGCCGGCGCATGCAAGGTCAGGGTGATGCGTCCCTCTTGCACCGCCTGTTTCAAGAGTACAAACCAGTGTTGTTCCAGCCCCGCCAGCCTGCTGCGCCAGGCATGGGCGTCGCCATAACAGGACAGGGGGCGCAAATGGTCCAGCACTACCAGATGATTGCCCGGCGCCAGCTGTTTCAGCCACATGGAGCTGTTATCTGGCAGAGATTCCTGCGGGATACCGGCGGCGCGGGCCAGTCCGCGCGCCAGCGGGTCGTTGGCCCAGGCATGGGTGAAGGTGCCATGTGGCTTGCCCTGCGGCCGCATTCCCACTCCCCATGGCCAGATGCTGTTGACCGGTGCAATGCCAAGCGCTTCCCGTGCCACATTGACCGGATGCGCGAAGAGCAGCATCTGCATTTCATTGAGCAGCGCCCGCCAGCGCATGGCATCGGGCCCGGCGGGCAGCAGGGCATGGACATTGCTCCCCGCTGCTTCATCTAACCCGTGAGTGGCCAGCGAAGGCGCCTGATCGAGGCGAAGGTACCAGCGTTGCGGCAAGGGTGCGATGAAATGCAGGCCGTCCGGGGCAAAGTGCCGGTTCAGTGTCATGATTATGGCATCTGCCTCGTCCTGGGAAAGCGGAAAGGCCGAGGCATCCGTCAAAATCAGCTGATCGCGCTCCACGCCCAGATAAACCGGGTCGGCGCGCAGCCAGCAGCCATTTCCGGCATCAAGGCCGTCCGCCAGCGCGCTGAACGCAGCGCTGGGATAATCCTGCTGGCGCGCCACGCCGAAAGCTTCACACAACCAGCTTTCCATGTTACTTGCCGGCGTTTGCCTGCAATTGCCGCGTGCCAGCAGGGTTTGCAGGGCGGGGGCACTTGCGCCATGGAGCGGATCGTTCTCCCGCGTCAGGGCGGGCGGCGGGAGCAGAGCGGGGATGAGCAGGTGGCAGTGCATGGTTCGTTGTAGTGTAACATTGAGCTGTCAGACTTGCGGGTTGCTCAACTCCCTGGAGATAAAAATGGACTTGATTCTGTGGCGCCACGCCGAAGCCGAAGACGGTTTCCCCGACAACAACCGCAAACTGACTGCAAAAGGTGAAAAACAGGCCGACCAGATGGGCGCCTGGCTGCGCGAGCGCCTGCCCAGGGAGACGCGCATCATCGTCAGCCCCGCCAAGCGCACGCAACAGACCGCGCTGGCCCTGAAATGCAAGTTCGAGACATTGAAGGAAATCGGCGCCGGTGCATCGGTGCCCGCGCTGCTCACTGCCGCCGGCTGGCCGGATACCAAGGGCGCGGTGCTGGTGGTAGGGCACCAGCCGGTGCTGGGCCAGACTGCCGCGCTTTTGCTGGGCGGCGACGAAGCGGCCTGGAGCATAAAAAAAGGCGCGGTGTGGTGGCTGTCCAGCCGGGTGCGCCAGGATGAAACGCAGGTGGTGCTGCGCGCCGTGATGGCGCCCGATCTGCTATAGCTTTGCTGTCGACACAAGCTATCGCGGCATTTGCTCAAAGTTCCGGTAGTTCATTCGGATCGGCTTCTTCGAACGCTGTGCCGAAGCCGCGTTTCAGCGGCACATTTGCCCATTTCGACAGAATCTGTCCCAGCCAGAGCGCCTCTTCCTTGCTGTCTTGCCCATCCAGCGCGTAATCGTCGAGCTTTCCTTTCCCGGCGTTGCGGTAAACCACGAAGGTGGCCCAGGTTCCCGGCGCGCCACCCGGTGCTGATTGCTTCGGCGGGGTATAGCTTTGGCTGACCGCTTCGATGGACTGGCGAGGTATCTCCAGGCGACTGTCCCCGAACAGGGAGTAATGGCGTGCCACGAAGGCATGCTGCCCCAGCAGATATTCGCTGCGTAGCCAGATGGCGATATTCAGGCAATAAACACCGAACAGCATCGCGCCGCCTGGTATCAGCAGCAGGAATATGATCCCTGCCACGGTCAGCTCGCCTTCAGAGGTCAGCCAGTACGCCGCCCACATGCCGCCCACCAGGCAGATTGCGCCAAGAGCCAGCAGAAAGACATGCCCGCCACCACTGCGAACCGCATAGGTCAGGATATTTCCGCCCTCGCCACTGATCGCCATGGACCAGTATTGGGGCGGGGTTCTATTTCCGGGTGGATTGTTATTGGCGGATGGTTTCATTCCAGAGAATAATCTTGCTGAAGCCCGGGCGCATGTCAAGACATATCTTCGCCTTGAATGGCCGCCAGGGAATCTCTGGACCGGGTGGCCCCATGTGCCGCGATGGCGGCCAATCTGTTATAGTTCCAACGCTTGAGGCCAACAATCAGAATTTCCGCGTGCGACCCTTCGAACTCTTTATCGGATTGCGCTACACCCGTGCCAAGCGGCGCAACCATTTCATTTCTTTCATTTCCCTGATTTCCATGGCAGGCATCGCGCTGGGCGTGGCGGCGCTGATTGTGGTGCTGTCGGTGATGAACGGTTTTCAGCAGGAATTGCGCAGCCGCATTCTCGGCGTGGCCTCGCATATCCAGATCACCGGCAGCGACAACACTCTGGCGGACTGGCGCAAGGTCGTGAATGAGTCTTCGCGACATGCTGAAGTCCTTGCCGCTGCCCCCTATATCATGGCCCAGAACATGCTGACTTTTGATCAGGCGGTACAGGGCGCAATCGTGCGCGGCATTCTGCCGGAGATGGAAAGCGGGGTCGCGCAGTTTGCCAGCCATATGAAGGCGGGCAGCCTGGACGATCTGCGCGCCGGTGAATTCGGCATCGTGCTCGGTTCCGAGCTGGCGCGGGCGCTGGGCGCGCGGCTGGGCGACAAGGTGGTGGTGATGGCGCCACAGGGGCAGGTGACACCGGCTGGCGTGGTGCCGCGCCTGAAACAATTCACCGTCAAGGGGATTTTTGAAGTCGGCATGTACGAGTACGACTACGGCCTGGCGCTGATTCATCTCGACGATGCCGCCCGGCTGTACCGCATGGGCGATCGCGTGTCCGGCGTGCGGCTGGCCCTGAAAGACCTCTATCGTGCGCCGCAGGTGGCGCGCGAACTGCTGGATGTGGTTCAGGGCGATGTCTATATCAGCGACTGGACTCGCCAGCACGCCAACTTCTTCCGCGCCATCCAGATCGAGAAGAACGTGATGTTCATCATCCTGCTGCTGATCGTGGCGGTGGCGGCATTCAATATCGTTTCCACCCTGGTGATGGCCGTCACCGACAAGCAGGCGGACATCGCCATCCTGCGCACGCTGGGTGCTTCGCCCGGCAGCATCATGAAGATTTTCATCGTGCAGGGCGCCCTGATCGGGGCGATAGGGATGATTCTGGGCGTGGCGGGCGGCGTGGCGCTGGCACTCAATATCGATGTGGTGGTGCCGGCCATCGAGCGCCTGTTCGGCGTCAGTTTTCTGTCAAAGGATGTTTACTATATCAGTGAGTTGCCGTCAGATCTTCAGGTGAAGGATGTGGTTTACATTGCTGCGGTTTCTTTCGTCCTGACCCTGCTGGCAACCCTCTATCCCAGCTATCGCGCGTCGCAAACCAATCCGGCGGAGGCGTTGAGATATGAGTGAGAGGGTTCTTTCCTGCCGTGGCCTGCGCAAGGTGTTTCAGCAGGGCAGAGTGGCAGTGCCCGTTCTGCTGGGTATCGACCTTGATGTTGCCAGGGGAGAGCGGGTGGCAATTGTCGGCGCTTCCGGCTCGGGCAAGAGCACCTTGCTGCACCTGCTGGGTGGCCTGGATCAGGCGAGCGCAGGCGAGCTTGAGATTCTTGGCCACGATGTGAGCGGCATGGGTGAGGCAGAGCGCGGGCAGTTGCGTAATCGCTCGCTGGGTTTCGTGTACCAGTTCCATCATCTGCTGCCGGAATTCAGCGCGCTGGAAAATGTTGCCATGCCCCTGCTGATCCGGCGTGTGGACAAGCAGACCGCTTATGTGCAGGCAGCGGCGATGCTGAAACAGGTCGGGCTGGGGCATCGCCTGGAGCATACGCCCGGTGAACTTTCCGGCGGCGAGCGCCAGCGTGCCGCCGTGGCGCGTGCGCTGGTATCCGCTCCCGCCTGCGTGCTGGCCGACGAGCCCACCGGCAATCTCGACCGCGCCACCGCTCACAATGTCTTTGATCTGATGCTGGAGTTGAACCGCAACCAGGGCACCAGCTTCGTCATCGTGACCCATGACCTTGAGCTGGCCGCCCGCATGGATCGCACCCTGCGCCTGGTGGATGGGGTGCTGCAATGAAAGACGTCGTGCCATCCCGCTGGGTGCCGCTGCTGCTGGCACTGGCGGTCGCGCTGGTAATGGGCACGGCCACATTTATCCTGGAACAGTCGGAAGGAAAGCGCCTGGCGCAAATGCATCGCATCGAGGCGCTCAATCAGGTCAGTGCGGTGCGTGCCAGACTGGAGGGCAGCATCCAGTCCCGCCTGGTGCTGGCGCGCGGCCTGGTGGCTTTTGTTTCAACCCATCCTGACATCAATGACGCGCAGTTTCAGGAAATAGCCAAGGTGCTGGTGGCACAGCAAAGCGGTGTGCGCATCATCGAGCTGGCCAGAAACAATGTCATCAGCTACATTCATCCTCTTCCCGGCAGCGAGAAGGCGCTGGGCCTGGATCTGCTGACACAGAAAGATGAGCACGACGCCATCTTGCGTGCCATCTCGACGCGACGCACCATCATTGCCGGGCCGGTCAATCTGGTAGAGGGCGGCACGGCATTCATCAGCCGCGTGCCGATATTTATCACCGACCCCGGCCAGCCGGCAGAAAGCGGGCGGTACTGGGGGCTGGCGCAAGTGGTCATGAATGTGCAGACCTTGCTGGATGAGGCCGGACTGAATGGCGAATCCTTCCCCAATCTGCATTTCGCCTTGCGCGGGCGGGATGGCACCGGCGCCTCGGGGGAAATGATTGCCGGGGACAAGGCGATTTTTGATGCCGACCCGGTGCTTGCCGATGTCAGCCTGCCGGATGGCACCTGGCAGATCGCCGCCGTGCCCAAGGGTGGCTGGCTAGCGCCGCGTGCCAGCTGGGTTTCCCTGGCAGGTTCCTTGCTGGCCCTGGTTTCCGCAGTGCTGGCATGGTTGCTGGCAAGGGCGCCGGCACGGCTGAAAATCCTGGTGAACGAGGCAATTGCAGAAGCGCGAGGTAGCGAGGCGCGCCTGAACCAGCTGAACCGGGAACTGGAACAGCGTATCGAAGCCCGCACCCAGGCACTGGTGCAGACCAATCAGGAACTTGTCAGGGAAGCCGGCGAACGCCGCCAGGCGGAACAGGTGCTGGAGGAGCGGCATGCCTTTTCTGAAGCCTTGCTCAAGGCGCAGTCGGATGTGGGTGAGGGCATGATGGTCATCGAGGAGGGTCATATTGTTTTTGCCAACGAGGCAATGGCGCACCTTTCCGGTTATCAGCCGGCAGCACTGAAGGGCATGCCCTATATTGATCTGGTTCACCCCGAACAACGTGGGCAAATCCAGGAAAGGTATCGGCGGCGGCTGGCCGGCGAGCAGCTCGACACCCGTTATGAAACCTCCATGATCACCGCTACGGGTGAACGCCGTGAAATCGAACTGGCAGTGGCTCTGGTGAATTCCGGGAAAAACATCCAGACCGTGGCCGTCGTTCGCGATATTACCGAGCACAAAGCCCTGCAGGATAACCTGCAGCACATGGCGCATTACGACGAGCTCACCAACCTGCCCAACCGCACCCTGTTCTTCGACCGGCTGGAGCGCGCTCTGGCGGAGGCACGACGTCACAGCGGTGAATTTGCCCTGTTATTCATTGACCTGGATGGTTTCAAGGAGGTCAATGACGTATATGGACATTACGCCGGTGACCTGTTGTTGCAGGAAGTGGCGCGCCGCATGAACCAGTGTGTGCGCGAAAGCGATACCGTGGCACGCATGGGCGGTGACGAATTTGCCGTGATCCTGGGCGATGTTGCCGTGGATGACGATGCACGCGCGGTGGCGCTGAAAATCATCGGCAGCCTGTCCGCTCCCGTGCAACTGAACGAGGGGGAATGCCGTGTCGGCGCCAGTATCGGCATCAGCCTCTATCCGCGCGATGGGGAAAGCAGCGAAAGCCTGCTTACGCGCGCCGATAGCGCCATGTATTGCGCCAAGAACAAAGGCAAGAATACCTACTGTTTCACGTGGGATTGAGAACCCCGGGATAAACATTATCCATGTGGGCCGACATTCTCGCGTTTGCCGCCGGTGTCTGGCTGCTGCAGCAACAGGCAACGCTGCCTGATCTTGTCTGGGCAGGCCTGCTCCTCCCTCTGTTGCTCATATTGTATGGCCTGCGCCGCACGGCTTCCTGGCCGGCAAAAGGGCTGCGTCAACTGTGTGGCAAGGCGTTATGGCTGGCTGCCGGTTTTTTCTGGGCTGCTTTGCTTGCCCAGCTGCGCCTGGCCGATGCTTTTCCGGAAGCCTGGGAAGGGCGCGATATTCAACTCAGCGGGGCAGTTGCCAGCCTTCCCGTTATCAGCGAGCGCGGCCCGCGCTTCGAGTTTGACGTGGAGCAGGTCATTACGCCAGGCGCCAAAGTACCGGCCCATATCCAGTTGAGCTGGTTCGATAACGGTTTCGGACGGCCTGCTGTTCATCCTGTTCCACCCCTGCATCCCGGCGAGCGCTGGGCGCTGACGGTAAGGCTGAAGCGCCCCCACGGCAATATCAACCCATACGGTTTCGATTACGAAGCCTGGCTGCTGGAGCGCAACATCCGCGCAACCGGCTATGTGCGCGACGGGGCAGGAAACCGGCGCGTCACGGAACGGGTGGCGCGCCCCGGCTACCTGATCGAAGTGGCGCGCGAAGCGGCTTCGCAGCGCCTGTCCCAGGTATTGGGCGAACGCCCCTATGCCGGCGTGCTCAAGGCGCTGGCCATCGGCGAGCAAAGCGCGATTTCCGCGCTGCAATGGCAGATTTTCCTGCGCAGCGGCGTCAATCATCTGATGAGCATTTCCGGCCTGCATGTCACGATGGTGTCGGGCCTGGTTTTTACGCTCGTTTACTGGCTGTGGCGGCGCAGCCAGCGCCTGACCCTGGCGCTGCCGGCGCGCAAGGCGGCCGTGGTGGCGGGCGCTCTGGCGGCATTGGCGTATGCGTTGCTGTCCGGCTTTGGCGTGCCGACGCAGCGCACCCTGTACATGCTTTCCGTGGTTGCCATCGCGCTATGGCTGGGGCGGGCGGGCAATGCTTTCAGCGTGCTTGGCCTGGCTTTGCTCGCGGTGCTGCTGCCCGATCCGTGGGCGGTGCTTTCGCCCGGCTTCTGGCTTTCCTTCGGTGCGGTAGCCGTGATCATGTATGTTGGCAGCGGGCGCGTCGGGCAACCGCACTGGCTGCTGCAATGGGGCCGGGTGCAGTGGGCCGTGACGCTGGGGCTGGTGCCCCTGCTGCTCGCCCTATTCCAGCAGATTTCGTTGATCTCGCCGCTGGCCAATGCGGTAGCCATCCCCCTGATCAGCCTGGCCGTCACTCCCCTGACCCTGCTGGGGACGGTTCTGCCGCTGGATTTCCTTCTGCTTGCAGCGCATTGGCTGATGGAATGGTGCATGGCCTTCCTGAGCTGGCTCTCCGCCTTGCCCGCTGCAGTGTGGCAACAGCATGGGCCGCCGCGATGGACAGTGATTCTGGCGCTGTGCGGCGCAATCTGGCTGCTGCTGCCGCGCGGGTTTCCGGCACGCTGGCTGGGCTGGCTGTGGTTTGCGCCGCTGTTTCTGGTTCGCCCGCCCGTGCCACAGGCGGGTGAATTGTGGCTGACAGTGCTGGATGTGGGGCAGGGACTGGCGGTGGTTGCGCGCACCCAGCGCCATGCGCTGCTTTATGACACCGGGCCGCGTTTTGGCATGGAGTCGGATGCCGGCTCGCGCATCATCATTCCCTACCTGCGCGGCACAGGTGTCAGCCGGCTTGACGGCATGGTGATTTCCCACGATGACCTGGACCATAGCGGCGGCGCCATATCGGTGCTGCAAGGCGTGCCGGTTGCCTGGGTTCTTTCTTCCCTGCCGCAGGGAAGCCCGGTTCTGGCAGGGGCATCACGCAGCTTGCGCTGCTTTGCCGGGCAGACCTGGGAATGGGACGGGGTGAAATTCGAAATCCTGCACCCGGCCAGGGATAGTTATCAGTATGATGGTTTCAGGGATAATGACCGCGGTTGCGTGCTGAAAATCAGCTCGCCATTCGGCAGGGTATTGCTGCCGGCGGATATTGAACGCGGCGCCGAGCAGGAACTGCTGGAACGCCTGCCCGGAAGCTTGCGTGCGGACGTGCTGCTGGCGCCGCATCATGGCAGCCTGACCTCTTCCACGCCGGCCTTCATCCGCGCAGTCGCCCCTGGCACGGCGGTTTTCACCGTAGGCTACCGCAACCGTTTTGGCCACCCCAGGGAGGAAGTGGTGGAGCGTTATCAGGCTCAGGGCATCAAAACCTGGCGTAGCGACCAGAGCGGTGCGCTGGAGCTGCGGTTCGGCCCGAACGGGATAGCCATGCAGAACTGGCGCGAGTTTCAACCGCACTACTGGCAGGAGGGAACAGAGAACCGCAGGTTGCGCTGAGCATAGCGAAGCGCAACCTGATCACACAGCTTGAACCCGAACCCCTCCCATCCTCCCCTTGTCAGGGGAGGGCTGGGGTGGGGACGGGTTGAATCAGTCGTTGCATTTGTGCCCCATCCCCCACCCAACCTCCCCCTTGAAGGGGGAGGCGTGCGTGACGCGCTCAGGCCGCGCAGCCGGCCTTTAACTCCGTGCGAGGCTGCGCAGCGATTCGGCCACGCGCCGCAACTCCTCGCCGGATGCCTTGCTGGCATCGAGCAGTTCGCTGATCTGGCTGGTGACGGCACGCGCCATCTCGATCAGGGTGCTTTCCTGGGTTTCGTTGAGGCCCAGATAAACGAAAGCCCGATCCAGTTCTTCCAGATAAGTAGAGCTAGCCGACACGGCGCGCAGGCGGTTTTCGGTTTGGTGCTGCTCGATAGCGGCGAGGGTACGGGTAAGTGCTTCGAGCGCCTGATGGATGCCGCCGGCCTGACTCAAGCGCTGTCTTTCGCTTTCCAGCGCGGCACAACGCGCTTCCGCTCCCTCCACGATAATCGCGAGATGGTCGCGCAGGCGGCCGACCCGGTCGGGGTCGGAGAGAGGCAGATTCATGACCAGCAGGGTGGCGCGCGGGTAATTGACCACCAGCCGCTCGCGGAACTGGAAAATCCGGTCCATGTTGCGCGAATGGCCGAGGATCGATATTTCCAGTGGTGTGCAGGCGCCCTGGCTGGAATAGCTGGTGGCGCCGGCCTCGTCGCGCAGTTCGAGCAGGCAGTGCAGGCCGTATTGCCCGACTGCCTCGAACAGCGCCGCAGCCAGTTCGGCTGGATTGGTGCAGGCGAAGGAAGCACGCAGAAACTGGATCACCGCCCCCATTTCTCCGAGCGACGACATGGCGCTGAAGGCGGCGGCCTGCGCATAGCTGGCCTGCTCGGCAAAGCTGTGACGCTGTTCCAGCGCCTGTTCGGCGAGGCGGATTTTCTCTGCCAGCTCTTCCGGTTCGCAGGGTTTGAGGATGAAATCGCTGCCGCCGGCATGATAGGCGGCGAGGCGGGTTTCCAGATCATCGATCGCGGAAACGAATACCACCTGGGCGTGATCGTCGCCGCTTTCGCGTATGGCGCGGCAGACCTCGATGCCATTCATGCCGGGCATCTGGATATCGAGCAGAACCAAGTCAGGCTTGTCCTCGAGCGCGGCCAGACAGGATTCGCCGTCGGCAAACTCGCGCACTTCGAAATGCGGGTCACTGAGCTGGTCAACAGCGATCAGGCGGGCAACCGGATCGTCGTCCACCACGAAAACCCTGAAATGTTCCATTGGCATGAAGTTTCCTATTGGCTGGCGTTGGCTGGTGCTACTTAATTATTGTCAATGGCAGTTATTTGAACGCTCGGTTCCCACTGTCGAAATGTTTGGCCATAGCTTGCAGATTTGCAGCCACATACGCCAATTCTTCAGTGGCGCGCCCTGCCTGGATGGCGCTGGACGTGCTTGCGCCGCTCAGGTTGGATATCTGTTCCATATTTGCAGCAACTTCTTCCCCCGCTGTGGATTGTTGGCTGGCTGCGTCGGCGATGTGCCGTGCCATTTCAGTCACGCGCTGGGATGCGGTGGTAATCGCCTTGAAGCTTTCGCTACTGGCGTGAATCAGCGAGAGTCCGGTTTTTACCTCACTTACAGCCTGTTCCATGGAACCACTCGCTGTGCTAACGGTGTTTTCGATTTCGGCTACCATACGGGTGATGTCAGCTGTGCTGGTTGATGTGCGCTCGGCAAGTTTTCTGACTTCATCGGCTACCACGGCAAACCCCCGTCCCTGTTCGCCGGCACGTGCAGCCTCAATAGCAGCGTTGAGTGCCAGCAGGTTGGTCTGGTCCGCGATTTCCTTGATTGTTTGGGTGATTGCGCCGATTTTGAGTATGGCCTGACTCAGTTCGATAATGGCCAAGCCGGATGTTTCCACCGTCTGAACCACACGTGAGGTGGCATCCATGCTATGCCCCATCCGCACATTCCCATTATGAACTTCCGCAAGGGTTTGCCCGGCCGCATCCGCTGTTCCTCCCGCGTGCTCGGCTACTTCACGGATAGAAGCGCTCATCTCCTCCATGGCAGTGGAAACCTGCATGATTCGATCAGATTGCGCCTGTGAGCGTGTGATGACGTGCGACATTTCCTCTTTCAGACGATCGGTGTGTGTAGCCAGAATGGAGGATGACAGTGCAACCTCGTCCAAGATAACCTTGAGATGAACCTGCATGCAGGCGAGCGAATTCAAAACCCTGCCCACTTCATCCCGGCTGCCGATGTCGATTTTATTGTTGAGGTTGCCCTCAGCGATTTTGTCGAATATGCCAATGATTTTCTGCAGGCTGCGGTCGATGGCGCCAGAAAGGGAAAAGCCAAGTCCGGCAGAAAACAGGATACCTGCGGCGGTCAAGGCAAAGCCGATCTCGTGCATGCCAAGATAGCCAAGGATATTGCTGCCAATCAGCATGAGATTGAACACAACAATCAGTGTGATCAGAGATGCTTTGAGGGTCAGTCCGCGCGTCTTGGGGAGGATAAGCGGCTTGCCGGCGTTGATTTGCTTGTATAGGGCGTCGGCGGAAGAAATCTGCTCACGGGTGGGAGGGGTCCGCACCGACATGAATTCCACGATGCGGCCGCTTTTCTTTACCGGAACGACAAAAGCTTCGACCCAGTAATAGTCGCCATTCTTGCAACGATTCTTGACGATACCGCGCCACGGTTGGCCGGTCTTGATCGTATCCCACAGCCAGGAGAATGCCGCTGGCGGCATGTCCGGATGGCGTACGATGTTGTGATTCTTGCCGATCAGCTCCTCCCGGCTGAATCCGCTCAGTTCCACAAAAGCGTCGTTGGCATAGGTAATGGCGCCCTTTAGGTCAGTTTTCGACACGATGGTGCCGCTGGTGAAGGGTTTTTCAACCCCGGTGACAGGCAGGTTAGTTTTCATTTTAATATTTTCCCTCAGCAGGGCCCGGTTGAAATCATATAAATTACAATTGGTTATATGAATCTGTCTATTCTGAAATGTGGTTTGTTTTATCCTGTAATGGATAATGGGCAGCCAGTTCATCCAGCAGCTTTTGCATGGCCGCGCTTAATTCCTCAGTCAGATCAAACGCGTCAGCTTCTCCCTTGCGCGCGGCAGCTTCTGCTGCTGTGGCCAGTTTCTGCATGTTGCTGGCCATGAGACTGCCTCCTAGCCCTTTCAGGTTATGCGCGATGAAGGCAATCGCTGGCAGGTCTTTTTGTGCTGCCATGGAGCGAAGCCGGGCAGGCGTTTGGGCATGGCTATCAATCATGGTCCTTGCCAGTTTTTCAATGAAAATGGGGCGTTCCTGGTAGCGGGCATGCAGGGCAGTCCAGTCAATTTGGCTGTTCTCCTGTACATGATTGACTTCCTCAGGCACTTTGCCGTCTGCTTGAGTTTTCTGGATGGCAGGCTGATGAGGTGCTGCAGGCTGGGCATGATGCAGAATTGCATTCACCAGGAGATTGATGTTGATGGGCTTGGTGACATGCTCCACCATGCCGGCGGCCAGGCATTTTTCGCGTTCCTCGCTCAGGGCGTGGGCCGTGAGGCCGATGACCGGCAGAGCAGGCGCCATCTCGCGGATGCGCCGGGTGGCTGCAAAGCCATCCATTACCGGCATCTGGATATCCATCAGCACGATATCAAAAGCGCTCGCCCCAGCTTCTTCAAGCCGTTCAATTGCCTGTTTGCCATTAGTTGCAAACACCACATGCGCCCCTTCATGAACCAGCAGATCTTCCAGTATCAGGCGATTGATCTCCACGTCGTCTGCCGCCAGCACCGAAAATCCAGTCAGGCGGGGAGCGGCTGAGGCTGAAGGTGTTCCGGCGGGATGTTCCGGGGCGTTGGAGGCGGCCATGTGAAGCTGTAGCGTAAAGCTGCTGCCTGCACCTGGACTGCTTTCTACATGAATATCCCCGCCCATCAGATTTGCCAGGTTCCGGCTGATTGCAAGACCTAGCCCTGAGCCGCCGTATTCGCGGGTAGTGGAAGCGTCAGCCTGTTCAAAGGCTTTGAATAGACGGCCCATTTGTTCTTCATTCATGCCGATGCCACTATCGGTGACGCGGAAGAAAATTTTGTCGCCCTCACATGCCACGCACAGAAAAATTTCACCGCCATGCGTAAATTTGATGGAATTGCTTAACAAGTTGGTCAGGATTTGGGACAGGCGCAGGGCGTCGCCAGCAACCCAGGGGGGGAGATCGGGTGCCAGTCTGGGCACGAGTAGCAAACCCTTGGCTTCCGCACGATTCGCCACAAGGCTGATTACACTATCCAGGACGGAAGCCAGGGCAAAAGGGTGTGTTTCGACCTTGAGTCGGCCTGCATCGAGCCTGGAGATGTCGAGAATGTCGTTGATCAGGGCCAACAGGTGTTCGCCTGCATCAGTGATTCGCCGGAAAGTTTCCCCCGATTTTCGGCCCGCACTGTCACGCAAGCCGATTTGCGCCAGCCCCAGCACGGCATTGAGCGGGGTACGGATTTCATGGCTCATGTTGGCGAGAAAATCGCTCTTGGTACGTGCGGCGGTTTCTGCTGCTTCCTTGGCCTTTAGTAGTTGCTGCTCTGCTACCTTGCGCTGCGTAATATCGTGTAGCACCCCGATATAAGTGCTACCCGAATCGTCCGGAACTTCGTTCACTACCAGTTCAAGGGGGAAGATGAAACCATCTTTGCGTTTGCCACTAACTTCCACGCGCTTCCCGATGATTTTGGAAGAACGTGAGGCTTGATAGCGCTGGAGATAGTCATCGTGTTCCGAATGGTAAGGCTCAGGCATCAGAATTTTTACGTTCTGGCCAATCAATTCATGCTCTTCATAAGCAAACAACTCAAGCACCGCATCATTGATTGCCAGAATCGTCCCCTGGCTGTTGATTTGAACAACGCCATCAGCCATGGTTTTGAGGATGGAGCGGGTGCGAGCCTCGTTGTGGGCCAGTTCCGCAGTACGTTCTGCCACAAGGGTTTCCAGATTTTCGCGATACGTATTTAATTCGGCCTCGTTCGCCTTGTGTTCGGTGATGTCTTCCTTGATGGCCAGGTAGTTGGTAATTTGCCCATCTGGCTGACGGATCGGTGCTATTTGCGCTTTCTCGACATACTCCGTTCCATCCTTTTTTTTATTGGTGAATTCCCCGCGCCAGATCAAGCCCCGGTTCAGGCTATCCCACAGCCCCTGATAGACCTCAGGCGGAGTTTTGCCTGATTGAAGCACACGCGGGTTCTTTCCGATCGCCTCTTCTCTGCTGTAGCCGGTTTTTCTGATGAAAGTCTGGTTGACATACTCGATTTTCCCGTCAAGGTTGGTAATTACGATGCTTTCGGGGCTTTGTTCGACAGCCAGGGAAAATTTACGTAATTCCGAGCGTTCCTGGTCAAGTTCTGCATAAGGCGCCCTGACATAAGTTTCGAAGATGGCACGGTAGATCATCAAATAGGCAATGGCCTTGTAGACATGCCCCAATAAGTTGAAGAGATCCGTAACATCCGCATAAAGCGTAAAAAACATCTCCGCCAGCCCCAGCACCCATGCAGCGGCTGAGAGCCAGCGCAAACTGGGATCACAAGTTTCACGGCTCTGACGGAAAAGCAGTATGGCCGCTGTGGCATACAGCAGCCCAAGCAAATACTCAGAACCAATCTTGAATGCGGTCAGGCCCTGCCCTGGGATAAAGGTGCGTGGTAACCAGGCCGCGTGCCCGATGACCAGCCACCAGACCACTCCGGCAAACGCCAGAAAACCCAGCAGGGCGATATGGCGAGCCATGGCTGGCCAGCTTCGAACCTGGGTAAGGGCGATATACAACATTATTCCAGCTGTTGCATAACGTCCTGCGAGCCAGAAATTGATGGCTTTTTCCGCTCCGCTGGGGGTGATCAGGGCTGGCATGCCGCTATAAGAAAGGGCGTGCGCGAGATCAATCAGACAAACAGCAAGAAACCCCGCGCCGAGCACGAAAAGATGGCTGTTGTTACGTGTGTTACGCAAGCTCCAGGCAAGCAGGAACAGCATTGCCGATATGGTCATGGAGGCGAATTCAAGAACTGTATGGAGGGGCAGGTAATCAGAGGGCGCTGAAAAGAACTTCCAGGCCGGCAACATGCTGCCAAATATCAGCAGCAAGGTGAGCATCAGTACCCATATTGCGGGCACGTACTGAGTGGAGATGGTTTTTACAGGTGCTATTGTCATTTCAGGAGACGATCCTCAGCTTCCGAATCTGTTGAATCAATAAACGGGTATCTAACGGCTTGTACATGAATGCCGCTATTCCATTGCTTGCCGCTGTTTCCGGGGTGGCGAGTTCGCTGTATCCAGTGCACAGGATGACCGGCAAATCCGGGCGCAACTCAAGCAGTTTCCCGGCCAGGTGCATTCCAGAAAGCACGGGCATGCTTTCGTCGGTAATCACAATGTCAATGCGGGCCGGATCGGCTGAAAATGCAGCCAATGCCGCTTCAGGCTGATTGAAGGAAACCACCGAAGCACCCATGAGGGTCAATAATTCGTGCATCATGGCCGTGATTGCCTGCTCGTCATCCACCACCATGATGCGCAGGCCGGAAAGTGGCGTATCGCTGTCATCACCTTTTCCCCCACTTTCCGCCAGAAGGGGATGGGCGTGGCCTGCGGCTGGCAGCAGCACGCTGAATCTTGTGCCCAGGCCTGGAATCGAGTCCACCAGAATGTGCCCACACGCTGCGTGTACAATCCCATGCACGACCGCAAGACCCATGCCGGTGCCTTTGCCCACTTCCTTGGTGGTAAAGAACGGGTTGAATATCTTGTGCATCAAATCAAGGGTAATCCCGCCGCCGCTATCGGCAACGGCAAGCTCGACAAAATTGCCGGAAAAACGCTGGTTGCAAGACGCGCAAATACAGTCGCCAATTTGCCTCATGTTCAGAAAAAAGTTGATGCTGCCATATTGTTCGATAGCATCACGCGCGTTGATCCCCAGATTAAGCAAGACCTGATGCAGCTGAACCGGCTGGATGGTGGCTTGCAAGTCATCTCCGGAACAAGTCAAACCGACTTCCATCGTGCTGGGAAGGGATGCGCGCAGCAAGGTTGTAACTTCCTTCACGATCGGTGCCAGCAGAATGGTGGGGGTTTCGCCCTCCTGAGTTTCATGTGATTGCCGGCCAAAAAGCATCATCTGCGCAATCAATTCCTTCGCGCGATTGCTGGCCGCAAGCACTTCATCCAGATAGCGTATTGCTTGCGCAGAAGCGGTTTCCTTTTGCAAAACATGCTGGGTCAGTTCGGCATACCCCCTGATGGCGCCCAGGATGTTGTTGAAATCGTGCGCTATCCCGCTGGTCAAATGGCCGATGGCTTCCAGCTTGGAGGAATGCGCCAACTGGGCGTTGATCTGGCGCTCCCGTTCTTCGCTGGCCTTGCGCTGGGTAATGTCCTCGATCACGGAAATGTGGTAGCCGGGTTTTTCCCCCTCGTGCCACAATGGCACAAGGGATTGGTGCACATGGGTGACTGTTCCATCCGGTTTGAGAAGGCGCTTTTCCATGGAAAAACCCTGGAGCTGGCCCGCCTTGAGCTTTGCCCGGTAATCGAGGTCGGCCAGCAAATCTTCCGGATGGGTAAAGTCCCTGAAACTTCTGTTCATAACCTGCTTGCAGGATAGTCCCACAATATCGCAGTAATTCTGGTTGACGCTGATGTATCTTTCGCTATTGCTGTCAACCAGTGCGATTCCTAGCGGCGCATGCTGAAAAATCATGCGGAAACGGTATTCGCTTTCGCGTAATGCTGTTTCTGCGCGCTTGAGTTCGGTGACATCATCGTGAATGATAATAGCCTCGCTGACAGCCCCGGTTTTGTCCAGAATCGGATAGGCGAAGGAACGTATGATGCGGTCGTTGGCGGGGCCACGCAGTACTTCGTTTTCAGCCGGGTTGTAGTTGAAGGGGGGTATCTCCGTGGCTTTGCCCGAAAGCACGCGCTGGATCTGGGAAACAACCTCGTTTTCCTGTAGTTGCCGATCCTGCATAAGATCGTAATTCTGTATTGCTTTTGGTGATATTCCCCACAGGTTTTCAAAAGCCGGGTTGGTCTGGCTGACTTTCCCCGCTGGGGAAATCAGCATCATGCTGAGCGGCGACTGCTGGAAAATCGATTTGAAGCGATTTTCCGAGGCAAGGATGCGGTTGCGCGAATCTCGGTTCAGCGCTGCGCTCATGACGACGACCAGCGCAAAATAGCCGTATGCGCCTAACGGGACGAAGTCGATCACCTGGTTCCGGACCAGAATTCCGTGTATGGTCGTGATCATCCAGATCATGGTGCCCACGGCCAGGCCGAGAAACGGTCCGTTGCGGTTCCTGCGGTGGGCCTGGATGAAGGAGATCAAGGCAAACAGCAGGACGCAGACATAATACAGGGATGCCGCGAGAAGCCAGCCGCCCTTGCGGCCATAAGGCATGACGATGGTTTCGCCAAACGGCAGGAGAACCTGTTTCAGGCCAAGAATTTCATCGAACTGGATGCTGTGGGGAGACCTGAGATTGAGGCTGACGAACACGACAGCCAGGAGCAGCAAAGCCTTGCCCCATTGGCGGCCGCGCTGGCTGGCCGATTCCATGGCCAGCAAGGTAAGGAAGATGGCGAACCCGCCAACGAAGAACAGTTGCCATTTCAAGGCGGTGGCCATTTGCGCCACATTGGCCGATTCCCAGCTTGACGCAAGGGTGATTTCGAACAGCCCGGCAAAAAAGCTCAATGCGGAAAACAGCAAATGCCTTCTGTCCAATGGCCTGAAACCGGCAAAAAAATGGTGCATGCTCGAATAGAGGCAGGCGCCGCCCAACGCATACATACTGTGAACCCAATAGCTGTGCATCATTTTCCTGGCCTGGTTTGTGGGTCGGCCAGTAATTGCGGGCAGCATTGCGCGAGAATCTCCATCAGGGTCGCGATGGGCAGCGGTTTCAATAACACCTTGTCCGCCCCAGCGGTCAGCAGATCATGCTCAATCGCCTGCCCGGAATAACCGGTAACCGCGAAAATCCGGGTGCCCGTAAAACGTGAGTCTGACCGTATCTGGCGGCATATGGCGGCGCCATCGAGGCCGGGCATGACATAATCAAGAAAGATGAGGTCGGGACGGAAATCCACCATGACCATGCCGGCCTGAAAGCCATCGGCCGCCAGCATGATTTCAGCTTCTGGCGCCAATGCTGAAAGTGCATCGGCGAGGTAGGAACGGAACTGGGTGTCGTCATCTACCAGCAGAATTCTGTGTGCATGGCTCGAAGCCGTTTGGACCGGGTGATCCAGCAAAAGGCGTTCCACGTCTTCCCATAGATAGCGCCGGTGGCCGCCAGGCGTGATTTGGGGGTTTAGCCAGCCCTTTGATGCCCAGGAGCGTACCGTGACCGGCGATACGCCGAGGCGGCTGGCCACTTCAGCAGGGGAGAACAGTTTTTTGGATTCTTTCGTGCTCATGTTTCTGCTCCAGTTATCCTGGGGACGCGCTGCTGCCCCCCTTTATGAAACATCCGGCCTGGCTATCACGTCGGCCAGATCATTCAGCCCAATCGGCTTCCGCAGTGCCGCAATGGCATTCAATCCATAGCGTCTGGCAAGGATATGGGCACTCTTCAGCAGGAAGGATTGATGGCCTGACATCAAAATGACACGGCCACGATATTGACGTTGGGCCAGCTGCCTCAGGAATTCAATGCCGTCCATGTAAGGCATGCTGAGATCGCAAAACAGCATGTCCGGCTTGGTGATGGCATGGTCCAGCAGAACCACTCCCTCTTCGCCATTGTTCGCGCTGAGCAGGTCTGACACGCCTAATGCCCGCAGCATGTCGCTGAGGCACGCCACGGTGTATTGATCATCGTCAAGCAGAAGCGCCTGCATTCATTTCTCCAGAAAACATGCCAGGGCGGAATTTCATCTGCCCCATTTCAGTGCGCCGGTTGCTTCGATCGAGTCAAAAATCAGTTCGTCTTCGGTTGGGTCAATATGCTCTGGCAGCCGGAGCAATTCGGGTTCGGTGCGCAAAAGCCGGATAAATTCATCCATCAGTGCCGGGTCACGCCAGCCGCGCGCTGTTTCGAGCTCCAGTTCCGCAATAATCTGCTCATGATGCATTGCCTTTTTATAGGGGCGTTCGGAAGCAAGCGCGTCATAAATATCGAGAATCTGGAATACCCGCGCCAGAAAGGGGATGTCTTCCCCGGAAAGTTTGTATGGGTATCCGCTCCCGTCCCAGCGTTCATGATGATGCAGGATAATCGGCACGACATTCTTCATCGAAGCGAGCCCCTGGCAAAGGTGGGCGCCGATATTGGTGTGCTCGCGCATGACAGACCATTCCTCGTCGAGGAGCGGGCCGGTTTTGAGCAAAATACTGTCAGGTATGCCAAGCTTGCCAATGTCATGAAGTATTCCGCCACGGCGCAATGCTTCCAGTTGCGCTTCACTCAAGCCAAGACGCCGGCCAAACATCGTAGCCATGTGGGAAAGCCGCGTGCAATGGTTGCCCGTGGTTTCATCCTTGGCTTCGACCATGCGCGCCAGCGCGAACAATAGCGCTTCCGCGCTATCCAGCTGGTCTGTCAGGCGTTTGCTGTGGGCGGCTGACCTGATACGGGCGCAAAGCTCCAGCGGGCTGTAGGGTTTATGGATAAAATCTGTAGCGCCTGCGGCAAAGCTTTTGGCGAGTTCGTGGCTGTCATTCGTCCCGGTCACCATGATGATGGGCACTAGCGGGCGGGATAAATCATTGCGGATTCGCTCGCATACCTCATCTCCGTCCATGTATGGCATGCGCTTGTCTGTCAGGATGACATCAAACTCCTGTCGCGCCACTTTTTTTAGCGCCTCCATGCCGTTCTGCGCTTCCTCTATGGTAAAACTCATCCCTGAGTTTTCCAGAACATCACGTAACAGCAGGCGCTGTAATGGTTCATCCTCAATAATCAGGATTTTATAAGCTTCCATGATGTTCTCATTAAATGGCGCCATATCGATATTAACGATAATGTCGTTAATATCGCTTTGTCAAATCTTATTGCATTTGACATTATTTCGCCCTTGAACCCAACCCAATAATGCGAAGACCGCCTATACGGCGCGCAGTTTTTTTCCGAATCATAACCGGGCTATCATGGAGATATGGTTACCCTGACGAATAAATCCATTATTTCTGCCCATAGCACAGGTCTTGATGCCTGGCTGAAAATCATGACGGGCCATTTCGGCATGGCTGAAATGAACATGATCCGCAGCGCGGCTGATCTGGCTGCCAGCGTTTGTGCCGGCAGGGCAGCCGCGACCGGCGCCCCCCTGCTTGATCATGCCCTGGGCACGGCGTCGATTCTTGCCACCCAGAACATGGATGCAGAGAGCATCATCGCCGCCGTGCTGCAGGGCAGTCTGAATGATGCGCCGGAAATGGCCGAAAAGATCGGGGCTGAATTTGGTCCCGGCGTGGTCAAACTGATTGACGGCGTGGCGCGCATGGGCCTGATGCGCGAAGTCAGCGAAACGGCTGCCAGCGGCAAGGACAAGAAGGACAGCAGCGCCCAGATCGAGGCTTTGCGCAAGATGCTGCTGGCCATGGTGGAAGACATCCGTGTTGTCTTGATCAAACTGGCGGAGCGCACCCAGACCATGCGTGAACTGCCGGGGGCAGACGAGGGCCTGCGCCGGCGCATTGCCCGCGAAACCCAGGATATTTTCGCGCCGCTGGCCAACCGTCTGGGGGTGTGGCAGGTGAAATGGGAGCTGGAAGACCTGTCCTTCCGTTTTCTCGAACCCGCGCTCTACAAGAAGATCGCCAAACTGCTGGATGAAAAACGGCTGGACCGTGAGCGCTATATCAATGACGTGATGGCGCGGCTGAAAGGCGAGCTGGAGCGGAATGGCGTGCGCCATGCCGAGGTCAGTGGACGGCCCAAGCACATTTACAGCATCTACAAGAAGATGAAGCGCAAGAAAGTGGATTTTTCCGAGGTCTACGACGTGCGCGCGGTGCGGGTGCTGGTGGACGAGCTCAAGGACTGCTATACCGCGCTGGGCGTGGTGCATGGTTTGTGGCAGCCGATTCCGAGCGAATTCGACGACTACATCGCCCACCCCAAGGGCAACAACTACCGCTCCCTGCACACAGCCGTGATCGGCCCGGAAGAAAAGGCGCTGGAAGTCCAGATCCGCACCCGCGACATGCACAACCATGCCGAACTCGGCGTGGCGGCGCACTGGCGCTATAAGGAAGGCGGCAAGCAGGACGCGCGTTTCGAGGAAAAAATCGCCTGGCTGCGCCAGATCATGGAATGGAAGGAGGACGTGCAGGACGCCGGCGAACTGATGGAACAGTTCAAGACCAGCCTGTTCGTCGACACCATTTACGTACTGACGCCGCAGGGGCGCGTGATTGCGTTGCCGCAGGGCGCGACGCCGGTGGATTTCGCCTACCACGTGCATACCGATCTCGGCCATCGCTGCCGGGGCGCCAAGGTGGATGGCAGCATCGTGCCGCTGACCTTCAAATTGCACAACGGCCAGCGGGTGGAAATCATCTCCGCCAAGCAGGGCGGCCCCAGCCGCGACTGGCTCAGCCCGACACTGGGCTTTGCCGCAAGCGGGCGCACCCGCGCCAAAATCCGCCAGTGGTTCAACGCCCAGCATTATGAGGAAAACGTGGCCGAGGGCCGTGCCGCACTGGAAAAAGAAATACATCGGCTCGGCACAGCCTTTCCCAACCTGGAAAAACTGGCGCAGAAAAATGGCTTCCCCAAGCCTGACGACCTGTTTGCTGCCATTGGCCGCAATCACGTCACTGCCCGTGAAATCATGGCCAGCGCCCAGGATGAGCCTAAATCTCCGGCCGGGGAAGATGAATGGCAGGTAACCGCGCGCAGTGCGATGCCCGCCAAGGCAGGCGTGCTGGTGGTGGGCGTGGGTGATCTGCTGACCGCCATGGCCAAATGCTGCAAGCCGGTTCCACCCGACCCTATTGTCGGTTTTGTCACCCGGGGCCGGGGGGTGGCGATCCATCGCCAGGACTGCTCCAATATCGTGCATCTGCCGGAAAACAGGCAGGAGCGGCTGCTCCCGGCAAGCTGGGGTGGCAAGACTGGCGGCGGCTATGAAGTGGACATGGAAATCGAGGCACAGGATCGCCAGGGGCTGTTGCGTGACGTTTCAGATGTGCTGATGCGGGAAAAGGTCAATGTCACCGCCGTCAACACCCAGAGCCGCGGCGAGCGCGCGCGCATGAGCTTTACCGCGCAGGTGGCGGACAGCGAACAACTGGCCAGGATTCTGGGGCTGATCCGCGAAATCGGCGGGGTGATGCAGGCGCGGCGGAAATAGAAAACGCCGGTCGGAACCGGCGTTTTCATGTTTGGTGGAGGTAAGCGGGATCGAACCGCTGACCTCTTGCATGCCATGCAAGCGCTCTCCCAGCTGAGCTATACCCCCGAAACGTTGCGCATTCTAGCAGGATCGAGGGCGAAGTCAAGGCCGCCAGTAACGGCGATGGTACGGCCAATTCCAGAAGGGATCGTGCCACGGGTAGGGGGGCGTGGCAGCCACGGGCCAGAGGTGAAGGGCTTCAACCCTGAGGCGAGGGAAGACGATTTCGTGGTCGCCTATGTTTCCCTTGATTGGCTCCTCCAGCGTGCCGACAACGGTCAGCTTGCGCATGGCGGCATACACCGAGGGTTCATGGAATCCCTTGGCGCACGCGATGAAGCGGCCGCCGGTGCGGTCACTGTCGAGGGGTTCGCCGCCCGTGTCCAGCGGGCGGCTGGAAATCTCGAAACAGGTTTCGCCCTTGCCTGGCCTGGTTTCGATGATCAGCCCGCCCCAGCGCACGGTTGCGCCGATGTGTTGCGGTGTAGTGGCGTCGGCCGGAGCGAGAGCCGCAACGGCGCGGTTCGTGGCCGGAAGGGGAGCGGTGGCGCAGGCTGCGGTCAGGGCCGGGAGAAAAAGTGCCAGCAGGAAGCGCAGGTTCATGGCGGAGATGCTCATCTATCTGGCTGCCATCATGCCTGGGCGCTGGCAGCCATATACCTGACGGTTTAACAAAGCGCGCGCCATCATCAGGGTTTCCGATGCAGTCAGGCCGATTGGCCCGCAGCCGCTTGCGACCAGTTCATCTGCCGCCAGGCCGTGAAGATGCACGGCCAGCAAGGTTGCTTTTTCCGCTGGCAGGCGCTGTCCGATCAGGGCAGCGATCATGCCGCACAGTATGTCCCCCATGCCGGCGCTGCTCATGCCGGGATTACCGCTGGCATTGATATGCCAGGTATCGTCGGGAAAGGCGCAGACCGTGCCCGCGCCCTTGAGCACCAGCAGGCTGTTGAGCCGGCTGGCCAGCACCAGGGCGGAACCGATGCGGTCCTGCTGGATGTCGTGATTGCTGCAACCCAGCAGCCGGCCTGCCTCGGTGGGGTGGGGGGTGAGGATGCTGGCGGCCTTGCGCTGTTTCAACCGGTTTTGCAGTTCTCCATGGCTGCCGAGCAGGTTGAGGGCATCGGCGTCGATTACCAGTTTCAGTTCGCTGTCCAGCGCCCGTTCGAGATAGTCCAGCGCCCGCGCGGATTGCCCCAGGCCGGGGCCGATGACCAGGCAGTCGAGTTCCATGTCGAGCAAGGCATCCGGTGCACGCAACATCAGTTCGGGCTGGAGCACATCCACGGCGGGCGCATTTTCGGCCAGCAGGCCGAGATAAACACGGCCTGCGCCAAGCAGCAGCGCGGCGCGGCCCGCCAGCAGCGCGGCGCCGGTCATGGATTCGGCTCCGCCCAGTACGCCCACGCTGCCCAGCATGCCCTTGTGGCTGTTGAGCGGGCGTGGTTTGAGATAGCCGGATACTTCATCCGTTCCGATCAGGCTGCCCTTGGTTGCGGGCAACAGCCCGGCAGGCAGGTTCAGGGTGTCCAGATGAACCTGGCCGCAGTAATCAGGGCCATAGGCAGTGAAAAGACCGGGTTTGAGGCCGATGAAGGTGAGCGTGTGGTCGGCACGCACGGCAGCGCGGAAAGGCTGGCCGGTTTCGCTGTCGAGGCCGCTGGGGATGTCGAGCGAGAGGATAGGCACTTCCATCCGGTTAACCTGCTTGACCAGTTCCAGATACATGCCCGCGAGATCCCGCTCCAGGCCGATGCCGAACAGGCCGTCAAGCACCAGGTCCCAGTGCCCGTCGGCGGGGATGGCAGGCAGGATGCCGCCACCGCTTTCCGTCCAGGCGTGGAGCGCGGCGGCAGCATCCACCGGTAATCTGGCCGGGTCGCCAGCCAGCACTACCGTGACTTTGTAGCTGCGCTCCCGCAGGCAGCGGGCCGCAACCAGGGCATCGCCCCCGTTATTGCCCGGCCCGGCGAGAACCAATACCGTATAGTGGTTGCCTAATAGTTGAATAGCCAGTTCGCTTGCTGCCTTGCCGGCCCGCTCCATGAGCAGGGGGGGAGGGGAGAGCGCCGCAGCTGCGTGTTCGATCGAGCGGATTTCGTGGCTGCGGGATAGGGGCTGGCGGTGGGGTGAGGCTGCAACGACCATGGGGGTCTCCTGTCCGATATGTTTAGTCTATATTGGGCCAGGGCTCAGGGAAACACCCCTTATGGCACTAACGGAGGAAATCATGGAAAACGTAACTCATGAAGGCGCTCATGTTGCGTCCTGTGCAAATGATGAGGTGTGTGAAGTGGTCCAGTGCGAGGTATGCATGACCGAGGTGCCGGCCAGCGTGGCGCAAAATGCGGAGGGAAGCGATTACGTGCACCATTTCTGCGGCCTTGAGTGCCTCGGCCTATGGCGGGCAAAACACGATCATCCAGCATGAGCATCAAGGGGCGCGGCGCGGTTTCGAGTCCGCAGGGGCGTTTTGCCTCGCGGTTGCGCGACCCGTTTGACGATGGCTGGGAACAGGAAAGCGGACCCGGCGCTACACTCCGCACCACTGTGACGGAGGAAGCTGCGCGCAGCATCATTTCCCGCAACGATTCTCCCGACCTGCCATTCGAGCAGTCGCTCAACCCTTACCGTGGCTGCGAACATGGCTGCATTTATTGCTATGCCCGCCCCAGCCACGCCTATTGGGATCTGTCGCCGGGCCTGGATTTCGAGACCCGCCTGTTTGCCAAGCCCAATGCTGCCCAGCTGTTGCGCGAAGCGCTGGCCAAGGCGGCTTATCGCTGCCGGCCCATTGCCATCGGCGCCAATACTGATGCCTATCAGCCCATTGAACGCCAGTGGCAGATCACACGCCAGGTGCTCGAAGTGCTGCTGGAAGCGCGCCATCCCGCCACCATCGTCACCAAGTCGGCACTGATCGAACGCGATCTGGACCTGCTCGCGGAAATGGCCGCACGCGGCCTGGTACAGGTGATGGTTTCCGTTACCACGCTGGATCGTGAACTGGCGCGCATCATGGAGCCGCGCGCCGCCACGCCCAGGCGCCGCCTGGAAACCCTGCAGGCCCTGGCGGAGAGCGGAGTGCCCGTCGGCGTGCTGACTGCGCCGGTCATTCCCGCGCTCAACGATAGCGATCTGGAAACCATCCTGGAATCTGCTTCAGCAGCTGGTGCGCGCTGGGCGGCATATACCCTGTTGCGCCTGCCGCATGAACTGAAGGATTTGTTCCGGGAATGGCTGGAAAATCATCACCCGCTCAAGGCGGGGCATATCCTGAGCCTGATGCGGCAGAGCCGTGGCGGCAGGGAAAACGACAGCGATTTCGGCTCGCGCATGCGCGGCACGGGGCTTTTCGCCGGCCTGATCGAGCGGCGTTTTGAATTGGCCTGCAGGCGATTCGGCCTGAATCAGGAGCGGCTGCAGCTGAATTGCAGGGACTTCAATCCATTGGCCCGAGGCGGGCAGCTTTCCCTATTCTGAAGTGCGAACACCCGAATGGATACCTGTGTGTTTATAATCCGTTCTCATGAAATTTTTTCCCATTGCCACTTTGTTGCTGGCCGCCTGCCTGGCTATCGTTTCCCCCGCCTGGAGCGCTTCCGGAATGTTCGACCAGAATACGGTGATGGTCGAGAACGCGCGCTTGAGCGATGCCGAGGAAATGTTGCAGCAATGGCTGGCGAGCCATCCGGAGGATCAGGAAGCCCGCTTTCTGCTGGCGCGGGTGCTGGCCTGGCAGGAAAAAAACGCCGAGGCACGGGTGCAGTACGAGCTGCTGCTGGAAAACGAGCCTGACAATGGCGATTACCACACCGGCATGAGCATGCTGCCAGTGACGGTTCGCCCCGAATCTCCCGGCGTCAAGGATCACCCGCTTGGCATTTCTCCCCAGCACTGAGCCCGTCATGGTGGCGTTCTGGACCGGGGCTGCGGCACTGGTGCTGACGGGTGCCCTGCTGCTGTATTTCCTGTTTTTTCGCCTGTACTTGCTGGTGCAGCAAAAACAGCGCCAAAGGGCGCTCCAGCGCTGGCGCCCGCTGCTGATGTCGAGTCTGTATGAACAACCCAATGCGCTGCCGCGCCTATCCCGTCTCGATCTGCCGCATGTGCTCGAATTATGGAATCACCTGCACGAATCTCTGGGTGAAGACGCCAGAGCTTCTTTGAGCCGGATGGCAGGACAGGTGCGGATTCCTCAGGCAGTCAGCCGGATGCTGCGCAAGAAGTGTTTTCACGCCCGCTATCTGGCGGTCAGAACGGCTGGGAATTTGCGGCTGGCAAGCACATGGGAGACATTGCGGGAACTGCTGGCAAGCAATAGTCCCGCCCTGTCGCTCGCGGCCGCCCGCGCCCTGACCCGGATCGACGCGCCCCGCGCAGTGCCGCTCGTGATGCCATATCTGACCAGGCGTGACGACTGGCGCCCGGGAACAGTGACAGAGATTCTTCATGACGCAGGTGCGGGGCTGGTGGCCAAACCGCTGCTGCATGCCATTCCGCTGGCATCTGCGCAAACGGCCCGCCAGCTGCTTCGCTGCCTGGCAGAAATCACGCCAGGCGAAGCGGCGCCGCTGATCAGCCGCATACTCGCCGGCCCGGCAGATGATGAAAGCCTGCTCAATACCTGCCTTGACCTGTTGACTACACCCCAGGATCTGGCAGCAGTGCGTGCGCTGGCCCGCCATGCCAGCTGGCCCGTGCGGGTTCATGCCGCAAGGGCGCTGGGCAGGATCGGCACACCTGAGGACGAAGCCCTGCTGGCGGATATGCTGGGAGATACCCAGTGGTGGGTGCGCTATCGCGCGGCGCAGGCCTTGTCGCAACTGCCCGGAATGAACGGTGGCGCGCTGCGCCATATCAAGGACACCCAGCCCGACAGCGATGCGCGCGACATGCTGCATCAGGTCATGGCGGAACGGGAATTGCACGAAGCTTTCATGGCTGCGCCGCATGGCTGAACAGCGCTTGCGCCTTGATTCCGCACTCGGCTACACGGCAGGTCCAGCCCCCGCCGATCAGGCGGAAGGTTTGTCCACCGATGGCGCGCCGCTTGCGCTGCAGCATGACCCGCTGCTGGCCTCTCTGCCGCCACCGCCCCCCGCGCCCGAACCCGGATTCGACTGGGGGCAGGCGCTGGCTGCTTTGCACGGAGCATGGACGGATGCCGTGCCGCTGCTGCAATGGTTTTTCCTGCTGTACTTCATTGCACTGCATGGCGGCCATCTGCTGCTCAATCTGGCTGCCATGTTCATGCTCAGGGGCTATCTGCGCGAACAGGATGCGGCGGCGCCATCGCGGGATGAGGTACGTGATGAACTGCCCATCAGCATCATCCTGCCGGCAGGCAAGGACGCAGCAGTGGCTATCACCAGCATAAAGGCCCTGCTGCAACTCGATTATTCGGAATTTGAAGTCATTGTGGTCAACGATGATCAGCAGGGTCAGGTTTTGCCGGCACTGAAGCGTGAGCTTTCCCTGATCCCGTTTCCGGAGGTTTATCGTGACCGCCTGCCATGCGCGCATGTGAAAGCCGTCTATGCATCCACGGTTTACCCTGGGCTGAAACTGATCGACAAATACGGCGGCGGGCGCGCGGATGCGCTCAATGCCGGGCTCAATTGCGCCCGCTATCCTCTCTTTTGCAATATGGATACCGCCTTCATCCTGCAGCGCGACAGCCTGCGCAAGATGGGGCAGGCATTCGAGAACAATGCAGGGATCGTGGCCGCGTGTGCTTCAGTCGGCGTTGCCAATGGCAGTATCCTGCACGGCGGTTTCATGGGCAGCATCGGCCTGCCGCGCAGCTGGCCAGCGCTGCTCCAGCTGATCGAGCATTTACGCAACACCCGCTTGGCACGGATGCCCTGGTCCCGGCTCAATGCGATGCTGTTGAGCTCCGCGGCTTTGGGTGTGTTTCGCAAGGAGACCGTGCTGGCGGCCGGCGGCTACTGCACCGACGCCATGGACGAGAATATGGAACTGGTGGCGCGCATCCATCGCCGGCAGCGCCAGGAAAACAGGCGCTACCACATCGCCCATGTCCCTGAGCAGGTGTGCTGGGCGCATGTGCCGGAAAACTGGCGCGATTTGAAAGGCCAGCACATGCAGCGGCAAGCCAGCCTGGTGCAGAGCCTGGAAATGAACCGCCAGATGCTGTTTGGCCGCAAGCATGGCGCTGCCGGCTGGCTGGGTTTCCCCTTTTTGCTGTTGTTCGAGTGGCTGGCCCCCTGGCTGGAAACACTGGCTTACGTGGCAATGACACTGCTATGGCTGTTCGGCATGATTTCCTCGACCGCTTTGTGGACGTTTTTGCTGGCCGCCATCGGCCTGGGTATGCTGCTTTCCGTGAGCGCCTTGCTGCTGGATGAGATTGTGTTCAACCCCGGACGGAAGCTGAGGCCTACGCTCAGCCTGGTGGCTGCCGCTTTGCTGGAAAATCTCGGCTATCGCCAGTTGACGGCACTCTGGCGCATGATCAGCGTGCTGCGCTAAAGTATGGAAAAAACCGTCGAGGCAAATGCAATGAACGATATGAAAAAACCCAAGATCCTGGTGGTGGATGACGACCACATCATGTGCGAATTGCTCAAATCCATCCTGCGCCGTGAACAGTTGAATGTCGTGGGGGAGGCACACGACGGCGAGGCCGCGCTGTTGCAATGCGAAAACCTGAGCCCCAATGTAGTCTGTCTCGATATCAACATGCCCAAAATGGATGGCATTCAGACACTGGAAGCGATCAAAGCCAGGCATCCCGAGATCAGTGTGATCATGGTGACCTCGGAAGCGAAGGCTGAAGTGGTGCGCGAGGCTGTTGGCAAGGGCGCTTGCGGCTTCATCGTCAAACCCTACAACGCAGCCAAAATCCTCGACACGCTCGACCGTTGCTTGGGTCAAAGGTCAGCGTAGGAACCACTGAACAAGTCAAACATGGCCCATGTTTGACTTGTTCAGTGGTTCCTTAGGCCCGGCTGTTTTGGGGTAAAATCGCGGCTTACCCTAAACCTGCTCCGGATGTTCCATGTCGCAACCCAAACTCCAAACCATTTCGCTGCGCGGCCGTAATGCCCTTTCTCCTTTCCGCTACGAAAAACTGATGCGCGCCGTGGCTGGACAAGCGCCGGCCATTTCACACATTTATGCCGAATACTGGCATTTTGTATCGTTACAACGGAACCTGGATGCGAGCGAGCAGGCGCGCCTGGAGCAAATCCTGACTTATGGGCCAGCCGCACAGGAGGAGGAGCCCAAGGGCGCATTGCTGCTGGTCACGCCGCGTTTCGGCACCATCTCTCCCTGGTCATCCAAGGCCACCGATATTGCACGCCATTGCGGGCTGGAAATGATCGAGCGCATCGAACGCGGCATCGCCTTCTATGTGCAGAAACGTGATGAGTCGGCTTTGACCACGGAAGAAAAATCCGCGCTGCTGCCGCTGCTCCATGATCGCATGACCGAACTGGTGCTGCCTGATTTCGCGCAGGCGGAAAAACTGTTCCATCATGTCGAGCCACAACCCATGCGCGCGGTGGACATCCTGGGCGGCGGTGCAGCGGCGCTGGAGCAGGCCAACCGCGAATGGGGACTGGCGCTGTCGGGGGACGAAATCGACTATCTGGTGGAGAACTTCACCCGCATCGGACGCAACCCCAGCGACGTGGAACTGATGATGTTCGCGCAGGCCAACTCCGAACACTGCCGTCACAAGATTTTCAACGCCGACTGGGTGATCGATGGCAAACCGCAAGCCCATTCGCTCTTCGGCATGATCCGCAACACTCACGCCAAGGCGCCGCGCGGCACGGTGGTAGCCTATTCGGACAATTCCTCGGTGATCGAAGGCACTGAAATCGCGCGTTTCTATCCCGATAGTGACGGCAAGCATTACCGCTATGTCAGCGAGAAAACCCACATCCTGATGAAGGTGGAAACCCACAATCATCCCACCGCCATTTCTCCTTTCCCCGGCGCGGCGACCGGTTCGGGCGGCGAAATTCGCGATGAGGGCGCCACCGGCATCGGCTCCAAGCCCAAGGCGGGCCTGTGCGGTTTTTCGGTGTCCAATCTCAATATCCCCGGCTTCATCCAGCCCTGGGAGGGCAATTACGGCAAGCCGGGCCGTATCGCCTCGGCCCTGCAGATCATGCTCGAAGGCCCGATCGGCTCTGCGGCTTTCAACAACGAATTCGGCCGCCCCAATCTGGCCGGCTACTTCCGCACTTTCGAGGAAGAAGTTGCCGGTGAGATGCGCGGCTACCACAAGCCCATCATGCTGGCTGGCGGCGTGGGCAACATTTCCGACCGGCACTCGTTCAAGGGCGAAGTCACGCCCGGCGCGCTGCTGATTCAACTCGGCGGCCCCGGCATGCTGATCGGCCTGGGCGGGGGCGCGGCCTCCAGCATGGATACCGGCGCCAATGCCGAAAACCTGGATTTCGATTCGGTGCAGCGCGGCAACCCGGAAATGCAGCGCCGCGCCCAGGAGGTCATCGACCGTTGCTGGCAGATGGGCGCGGCCAACCCGATTCTCTCCATCCACGACGTCGGCGCGGGCGGCATATCCAATGCGCTGCCCGAGCTGGTTCATGGCTCCGGCAGGGGAGGGCGCTTCCGTCTGCGCGATGTGCCTTCGGAAGAGCCGGGCATGTCGCCGATGCAGATCTGGTCCAATGAGGCGCAGGAACGCTATGTGCTGGCCATCGCGCCGGAAAGCCTGGCGGCTTTCGCCGCCATGTGCGAGCGCGAGCGCTGCCCTTACGCCGTGATCGGCGAGGCTACGGCTGAACACCAGCTGGTGGTGGAAGACAGCCACTTCGGCAACAAGCCGGTGGACATGGACATGAACGTCCTGCTCGGCAAGCCGCCGCGCATGACCCGCACCGTGGAGCACGCACAGCGCGCCCTGGAAGCTTTCGATGTGGAAAAACTGGCGCTCAAGGATGCGGCCTACCGTGTCTTGCGGCTGCCCGGCGTAGGCGACAAGACTTTCCTCATCAGCATCGGCGACCGCACCGTGGGCGGGTTCACCGCGCGCGATCAGTTTGTCGGTCCGTGGCAGACGCCGGTGGCCGATGTGGCGGTGACGACCATGGGTTATGACACCTGCCATGGCGAAGCCTTTGCCATGGGCGAGCGCACGCCGCTGGCCCTGCTCGACGCACCAGCCTCGGGCCGCATGGCGATCGGCGAGGCGGTGACCAATATTGCCGCCGCCCTGATCGACGATATCGGCGACATCAAGCTTTCCGCCAACTGGATGGTGGCGGCAGGGCACCCGGGCGAGGATGCGGCCCTGTACGACACAGTGCACGCGGTCGGCATGGAGTTCTGCCCGGAACTGGGGGTGAGCATCCCGGTGGGCAAGGATTCGATGTCGATGAAGTCGGTCTGGGAAGAAGACGGGTCCAGGAAATCGGTGACTTCACCGCTTTCGCTGATCATTTCCGCCTTTGCGCCCACGCCGGATGCGCGCCGCACCCTGACTCCGCAGTTGCGCGCCGATCTGGGTGATACCGACCTGATCCTGATCGATCTCGGCCGTGGCCGCGCCCGCCTGGGCGGTTCCGCGCTGGCCCAGGTTTACAGGGAGGTGGGGAACGAAGCGCCGGACGTGCTGGTTGCCGCGCATCTCAAGGCTTTTTTCGAAACGGTGCAGAAGCTCAACCGCGACGGCAGGATCGTGGCTTATCACGACCGTTCCGATGGCGGCCTGTTCGTTTCCCTGTGCGAAATGATGTTCGCCGGCCATGTCGGCGTTACGCTGGATTTCGATGAACTGTGCTACGAGCAGATCCGCAGCGATGTAGAGGAAAATGGCAAGGCTGAGCCGGAAATTCCTGTCGGCACCTATTCGAGCCGTATTTTTGGTGTGCTGTTCAACGAAGAGTTGGGCGCAGTCCTGCAGGTGCGCCGCGCGGATACGCCGCTGGTGATGCAGGCCTTCTTCGACGCCGGGATGCGCAGCGAATTCCACGTCATCGGCACGCTTAATCAGGATGACCATATGCGCATCCAGCGCAATGAGGTGGAAATCTTCAGCGAAAGCCGTGTGGATTTGCAGCGCGCCTGGTCGGAAACCACCTGCCAGATGCAGAAACTGCGCGACAATCCGGAATGCGCCCAGCAGGAATTCGACCGTATTCTCGACACGGGCGACACAGGCCTGCAGGCGGCCCCCACGTTCGACATCAACGATAATGTCGCCGCGCCCTACATCAAAAGCGGCGTTCGCCCTGCCATGGCGATCCTGCGCGAGCAGGGCGTGAACGGCCAGGTGGAAATGGCCGCAGCCTTCGACCGTGCCGGTTTCGCGGCAGTGGACGTGCATATGAGCGATATCATTGCCGGGCGTGTTTCCCTGCGTGATTTCAAAGGGCTGGCAGCGTGCGGCGGTTTTTCCTACGGCGACGTGCTGGGGGCAGGGGAAGGCTGGGCCAAGTCCATTCTGTTCAATGCCCGTGCCCGCGATGAATTCGAGGCATTTTTCCGGCGCGGTGATTCCTTTGCTCTCGGGGTATGCAATGGCTGTCAGATGATGAGCAACCTGCACTCCATCATTCCCGGCACGGAAAACTGGCCACACTTCGTGCGCAACAGGTCGGAGCAGTTCGAGGCGCGCTTTGTGACTGTGGAAGTGCCAGACAGCCCCTCCCTGTTCCTTGACGGCATGGCGGGCAGCCGGCTGCCCATCGTGGTTGCCCACGGCGAGGGCTATGCCGAGTTCGCCTCCGCCGAGACGCAGCAGAAAGCACTGGTGGCGCTGCGCTATGTCGACCATCGCGGCCTGCCCGCCCAGAACTATCCGGCCAATCCCAACGGTTCGCCCCAAGGCATCACCGGCCTGACCACGCCGGATGGCCGTTTCACCATCATGATGCCGCATCCGGAGCGGGTTTTCCGCACTGTGCAGCATTCCTGGCATCCCGATGGCTGGGGTGAGGACGGGCCGTGGCTGCGCATGTTCCGTAACGCGCGCAAGTGGGTAGGGTAGCAAAAACCTGGGCACCCCTCGGGAATGGCCGAAGTCTGCGCTGCTTATGGTAATATCCTATCTCCTTCTGGAGTGGGCCGGGCGCCCGAACGAGTAAGCCACCGCGATGGAAAAGCCGCTTGCATCTGAAATAACCATTCTGCAGGCAGAAAATGCCATGCTGCGCGCCATGGTGGGACGCTTCGAGCGCGACAAGCAGGATCTTGAAATCGCCCTGGAAACAGCCGTGGAACATGGTGATGCGGTTGAATCACAGCTCGACGAGATCAACCGCCAGATGCAGGAAGAAATTTCCGAACGCCGCCTGGCCGAAAAACGCCTGCAAAAACTGCTGGGCATTCTGACGCAGCAAAAAGACGACCTGGAAGTGTTGCTGCAAACCATTACCGAACACAGCGATCAGGTTGATTTCGCGTGGCTGGAAAAATTTGACGTGGCGGAACAGCAGGCGCGGCATGACGCGTTGACCGGAGTCGCCAACCGGCGTTATTTCGATGAATATCTGGCGCAACAGTGGAAGCTCTCCTTGCGCAACCAGACCCATCTGGCGTTCATCCTGTGCGATATCGATTTGTTCAAGCTGTATAACGACCATTATGGCCATCCCGCCGGCGACGCCTGTCTCAAGGAAGTCGCCGCAGCCCTGAAAAGGGCATGCCACCGCGAAGTGGACATGGTGGCCCGCTATGGCGGCGAGGAATTCTGCGTGGTGCTGCCTGATACCGACAAACCCGGCGCCATCGAGGTGGCGCAGCGAATACAGGATGAAATCCGGCGGCTCGCCTTGCCGCACCCAGAATCCCCTGCCGGAACGGTTACCCTGAGCCAGGGGGGGGTGAGCTGGGTGCCGTCCTTGCAGCATGATGCCAGTGAGCTGATTGCGGCAGCTGACAGTTTGTTATACTCATCCAAGCAAAAAGGCAGAAATCAATTTTCTTTCTGATTAACGGGTTACGATAAGACTGTTGTTTCATTGAGGAGGGGCCGATGGCCGAAACTTTTGGCAATTACGAAGATATAAATGAAGCACGTGCGCAGGATCAGGAATATCTGAAACTGAGCTTTTCGCCCAGCTCCATTCCAATCAAGCAGCGCTGGCGCAACAACGGCCTGTCAGCTGATTTTCTCGGTGATTACTTCACCACATTCTTCCCCAAGAGCGATGATGATCCTGCCAGCCTGCGCCGGCAGAATGAAATCAAGAATGCGATCAGTTACATTGCCAACGAGCTGCTCGAAAATGCGATGAAATTCAGCGATGAGCAACTGAACCACACGATTTCCATCCGCCTCCTGCTCGACAAGGATCGCATCATATTTTCCGAAACCAATGGGGTTTCACGCCAACAGGCGGACAGTTTCCGGACCTTCATCAACAAGATAATGAATACAGACCCTAATGAACTGTACATCCAGCAACTGGAAGAAAATGCAATGACCGACAGCAGCGCCGGCCTCGGCTATCTGACCATGGTTAACGACTATGGCGCCGAACTGGCATGGCAATTCGAGGATGTGGGTGACAATGGCGTGGCCGTCACTACCGAAGTCAAGGTCGCAGTGTAAAAAGACGAGGAGTTATTTCAGTGGCAACCATCGAAGGTGAAAACTACAAGGTCGAATACAATCCGGAAAGCGCAAACATCGCCATTAGCGGCGCTTTGCGTCTGGCTGGGCTGGGTGAATATGCGCCCATTATCGAAGTGCTGAATACCGCGCTTGGCGCGCATACCAACATCACTCTGGACATGAAGCAGCTGGAGTTTCTTAACAGCTCCGGCATCGCCATGCTTTCAAAATTCGTGATTGAAGCGCGCAACAAGGGAAATGTTGACTTGACGCTTTGTGGCAGCAGCGCGGTGCCATGGCAAGGCAAATCGCTTGTCAATCTGCAACGTCTGATGCCCAAGATCACCCTGGTCGTGGAATAACGACCCACGCAACCCGACCATCCGCAAGAGATGGCGGGGTTCATCATCCCCGGAGGAAGACCCTTGGATCAAAAGCACAAGAATGTCGCCAAGACGCATTTCATCCTGATTATCGTAGGATTCCTTGCTGTGATTGGGGTTTTGACCCTTTCTGCCAGCATTTGCTTCAAAAACATTAACGACATCAACGCCCGGCTGCAGGAAGTCGTGCAGCAAAACAACGTCAAGTCCCTGCTCATGACCCGTATGCGCGATGTGATTCGTGAACGCATGCTGATTGTCTATGCCGTGGTCAATGTGCGCGATCCCTTTGAGCAAGACGAGTACCAGAGCAAATATTCCAGTTTTGCCAGCCAGTTCATCGATACGCGTGACAAACTATCTGCCGTGGGGTTGACCGAAGAGCAAAAGGCGCAGCTCGAGGGACAGCGAAAAATTCTTGGCGAAGCGCAGGTCATCCTGAATCAGGTGTTTGATCTGGTGCGTGCAGAACAATATGAAGAAGCCAGCAAGCAGGCGATCAAAGCCCATGAAATGAATGACCGGGTGCTGACCGAGTTGCAGGAAATGCGCGAATTGCAGCAGAAAATTGCCGAATCTTCGGTGAGCGAATCAGCGGCAGCCACAGCCATGGCACGCCAGAAAATCCTTTCTCTGTTGGTGCTGGCTATCGGCATTTCCGCCGTGATCATTGGCTTTGTGCTATTCATCATCCGCCGTCAGGACAAGGCGCTGACTCAGGCCATGCTGGAGCTGGAGGATATCAATGCCAATCTTGAAAAGCGGGTGATCGAACGCACCAACGAACTGATGAGCACCAAGGCCGAAAACATGCGCATGAGCGCTGAACTGGAAGTGACCCATCAGTTGCAGCATATGCTCCTGCCACGAGAAGAGGAGCTGTTGCGGGTCAAGGGGCTGGATATTGCAGGCTTCATGGAACCTGCAGACGAGGTGGGCGGCGACTACTACGACGTGCTGAATTACGATGGCCGCACCATCATTGGCATTGGCGATGTCACCGGACACGGACTGGAAAGCAGCGTCATCATGCTGATGGTGCAGATGGCGGTGCGTACCCTGGCTGTCAGCAAGGAACTTGATCCGGTCCGGTATCTCAATGTGCTGAACCGTACTGTTTACGATAACGTCCAGCGCATGGGCAGCCACAAGAATCTGACTCTGGCTTTGCTGGAATACGATGCCGGCAAGCTGACACTTTATGGCCAGCACGAGGAAATGATCGTGGTGCGCAAGGAAACGGGCAATGTGGAGCGTATCGATACCATAGACCTGGGTTTCCCCATTGGCTTGCAGGATGACATCTCGGGTTTTGTGCATACCCATCAAATCCAGCTTGCTCCGGGCGATGTGGCGGTACTGTTTACCGACGGCATTCCCGAAGCCGAGAATTGTCGCAAGGAATACTATCAGGTCGAACGACTGTGCGATGTCATCAAGGCAAACTTTACCCGTCCGGTTGATGAAATCCGCCAGGCAGTGGTGGATGACGTGCGCCAGCATATTGGAGACCACAAGGTGTATGACGACATCACTTTACTGGTGCTGAAACAGCAAGATGCAGCCTAACATTGCACCTGCTGAAACGGCAACGAAGGTTTTCGTTGTATTGTCGCCGACTTCTCCGTATAATTCGGCCACCCTTAGGCGCGTAGCTCAGCTGGTTAGAGCATCACCTTGACATGGTGGGGGTCGTTGGTTCGAGTCCAATCGCGCCTACCAGCTTTTCCTAAAATGCGGCTATGCCGCATTTTTTGTTTCTGGAATTTATTTCTATGCCTGTAATTCGTTTGCCCGATGGATCTGAACGCAAATTTGACCAGCCTGTGACAGTGGCGGAAGTTGCTGCCAACATCGGCGCCGGTTTGGCCCGCGTCGCCCTGGCAGGCAAGGTTAACGGCAAACTGGTTGACACATCGTTCCTGATCGAGCGTGATGCCGATCTGGCTATCGTGACTGACAAGGATGCGGAAGGGCAGGATGTGATCCGCCATTCTGCCGCGCATTTGCTGGCCCAGGCGGTCAAATCACTATTTCCGGAAGCGCAGGTCACAATTGGGCCGGTGATCGAGGATGGTTTCTTCTACGATTTTTCCTACAAACGCCCATTTACTCCCGAAGATTTGCAGGCCATCGAGAAAAAAATGGCGGAAATCGTCAAGGCTGACCTGAAAGTCGAGCGCAAGGTGGTATCGCGTTCCGATGCAATCCACTTTTTCAAGAACCTGGGCGAGCATTACAAGGCCCAGATTATCGAATCCATCCCCAGTGACGAGGATCTGTCGCTTTATACCCAGGGCGACTTCACCGATTTGTGTCGCGGCCCGCACGTGCCTTCGACCGGGAAACTCAAGGTATTCAAGCTGATGAAGGTGGCCGGCGCCTACTGGCGCGGCGACTCGAAGAACGAAATGCTGCAGCGCATTTACGGCACGGCCTGGGCGAAGAAGGAAGATCAGGAAGCTTATCTGCACCGCCTGGAAGAGGCGGAAAAACGCGATCACCGCAAGATCGGCAAGGCCCAGGACCTGTTTCACCTGCAGGAAGAAGCACCCGGCATGGTGTTCTGGCACCCCAAGGGCTGGCATATCTGGCAGGTGGTCGAACAGTACATGCGCCAGATTTTCCGTGGCAACGGCTACCAGGAAATCCGCACCCCGCAGGTGATGGACCGCTCCCTGTGGGAAAAATCCGGCCACTGGGAAATGTACGCGGAAAACATGTTCACCACGTCCTCCGAGAATCGTGATTATGCGGTCAAGCCGATGAACTGCCCGGCGCATATCCAGGTATTCAACCAGGGCTTGAAAAGCTATCGCGACCTGCCGCTGCGCCTGGCGGAATTTGGCTGCTGCCACCGCAACGAGCCTTCCGGCGCGCTGCACGGCATCATGCGCGTGCGCGGTTTTACCCAGGACGATGCGCACATCTTCTGCATGGAAGAGCAAATACAGGACGAGGCGGCAGATTTTATTTCGCTGACCCAGAAGGTCTATGCCGACTTCGGCTTCCAGGAAATTCAGGTCAAGCTGTCCACCCGCCCGGAAAAGCGTATTGGCAGTGACGCCGTATGGGATCGTGCCGAGGCGGCACTGGCACAAGCGTTGACGGCAAAGGGACTAGCCTTTGATCTGCAGCCGGGCGAAGGCGCATTCTATGGCCCGAAAATCGAATTTGCCCTGAAAGATTGCCTCGGCCGTGTCTGGCAATGCGGCACGCTGCAACTGGATTTCGCCTTGCCCGAGCGACTTGGCGCCGAATATGTGGCTGAGGACAACACGCGCAAGGTACCAGTGATGCTGCACCGCGCCATCCTCGGTTCCATGGAGCGCTTCATCGGCATCCTGATCGAACACCATGCCGGCGCCTACCCCTTATGGCTGGCGCCAGTGCAGATGGCGGTGCTGAATATCTCCGAATCCCAGGAACAATATGCACGCCAGGTGGCCGATCAGTTGAAACAAAATGGCTTCCGCGTCCATCTGGACTTGAGAAATGAGAAGATTACCTATAAAATTCGCGAACATAGCATGCAGAGGCTGCCTTATCTGCTGGTGATCGGCGACAAGGAAGTCGCTGCGAACCTCGTTGCCGTGCGTACCCGGACTGGTGAAGACCTTGGACAGATGCCGCTTGAAGCCTTGCTGGAGCGGTTGAACAGGGAACTGGCCGACAAGGGAAGCGCGGCTTAATTTTTTAATTGATTTGGAGATTTAGCTATCGCTCAGGCAAAAGAAAACCGGATTAACGGTGAGATTACCGCACCAGAAATCCGGTTGGTTGGTGTAGAAGGCGAGCCGCTCGGCATCGTAAGTTTGTCCACTGCCATGCAAATGGCAGAAGACGCCGAGATCGACTTGGTGGAAATTGCTCCGACGGCACAACCGCCGGTATGCCGCTTGATGGATTATGGAAAATTCAAATACAGCGAGAGCAAGAAACAGCACGAAGCGAAGCTGAAACAGAAACAGATCCAGGTCAAGGAAGTGAAATTCCGCCCGGGAACGGACGAAGGTGATTATCAGGTCAAGCTGCGTAATCTGGTTCGTTTCCTGGGCGAAGGCGACAAGACGAAGATTACCCTGCGTTTCCGGGGGCGGGAAATTACCCATCAGGAGCTGGGCATGCGCCTCCTGAAGCGGGTGGAAGCAGACCTGGCCGAATTTGGCGTGGTCGAGCAGTTCCCCAAGATGGAAGGACGGCAGATGGTAATGGTGTTGTCGCCGAAGAAAAAATAATTGCCGGAATTCAGCTGTTGGCCAGAGGCCAATGGCTATCGCATCATTGTTGTCGCTTTAGCGGCTTACAATGATGGTGATGCCCTTCACGGGTAGAACAAGTGGTACCAGGCTAACAAGTGTCTCCGTCGGAGAACGCCCAGGTCCATGTTATAAACCAGGAGTTGTAAATGCCTAAGATGAAGACCAAGAGCGGCGCGAAAAAGCGCTTCAAGGCTCTGGGCAGTGGCGGCGTCAAACGCACCCATTCCCACCTGCGTCATATCCTGACCAAGAAAACCACCAAACGTAAACGCCAGTTGCGCGGCACAACCATGGTTGCTGAAAGCGACATGGGCCGTATTCGCGCCATGATGCCCTACGCCTAAGGAGACGAACGATGCCAAGAGTTAAACGTGGTGTAACGGCTCGCGCCCGTCACAAGAAAGTTCTGGATCAGGCCAAGGGTTATCGCGGTCGTCGCAAGAATGTCTACCGTATTGCCAAAGAAGCGGTGATGAAGGCAGGCCAATATGCCTACCGTGACCGCCGCCAGCGCAAGCGTCAGTTCCGCACCCTGTGGATCGCCCGTATCAACGCGGCAGCGCGTGAATTGGGCATGACCTACAGCGTGTTCATCAACGGTTTGAAGAAAGCCGCGATTGATATGGACCGCAAGGTACTGGCCGATCTGGCCGTGTTCGACAAGCCGGCTTTTGCCAGGATTGCCGAGCAAGCCAAAGCCAGCCTCAGCGCTTAAGCAGTAACACTTGAAAAAGGAGGCTCCGGCCTCCTTTTTTATTTCGGCGACTTGATCCGAATATGGAAAAACTAGAAGAGATACTGAATCAGGGTCTGGCAGCTTTTGCCGCCATTGACAATCCCGCCGATCTGGAGCAGGTCAAGGCGCGATATATCGGCAAAAGCGGGGCGCTGACCGAAATCATGAAGAGTCTGGGCAAACTTGCGCCCCAAGAGCGGCCTGCCGCCGGTGCACGCATCAACCAGGTAAAAGAACAGCTTGAACAGGCGCTTGGCGTACGCCGCGACGCGCTGCGCGAACAGCAGTTGCAGGCACAACTGGCGAAGGAAGCACTGGACGTTACCCTGCCAGGGCGAGGCACCGGACGGGGCGGCTTGCATCCAGTTACACGCACGCTGGAGCGTATCGAGTCGCTGTTTCACTCAATCGGTTTTGAAGTGGCGCAAGGCCCCGAAATCGAGACTGATTTTTATAACTTCACCGCGCTCAATATTCCTGAAAACCACCCCGCACGGGCGATGCACGATACTTTTTATGTCGATGCGCAGCATGTGCTGCGTACCCATACCTCACCGGTACAGGTGCGTTACATGCAGAATCATCAGCCACCGCTCAAGATCATTGCGCCAGGGCGGGTATATCGCTGCGATTCGGATGTGACCCACACCCCCATGTTCCATCAGGTGGAAGGCCTGTGGGTGGATGAGAGTGTCAGTTTCGCCGAGCTGAAGGGGGTTCTGGTCGATTTCATGCAGCGCTTTTTTGAACGCGAGGATCTGCAGGCACGCTTCCGCCCCTCGTTCTTTCCCTTTACCGAGCCTTCGGCTGAAATGGATATCGGCTGCGTCATGTGTGGCGGCTCAGGCTGCCGCGTGTGCAGCGGCACCGGCTGGCTGGAAGTGCTGGGCTGCGGCATGGTGCACCCCAATGTGTTGCAGCATGTAAATGTCGATAGTGAAAAATATATTGGCTTTGCATTTGGCCTGGGCGTTGAACGCTTGGCCATGTTGCGATATGGAGTCAATGACTTGCGCCTGTTTTTTGAAAATGATCTAAAGTTTCTTAGGCAATTTAACTGATTGAGCACGTGGCGCATGGTGAACATGGGGATATGCCCCCGCTGCCCAACGCCCCGCGCTCTCCGTGGTAATAGAAGATATGAAATTCTCGGAAAACTGGTTACGCACTTACGTCAATCCCGCCTTTGACAGCAATCAACTGGCCCATGCCCTGACGATGGCCGGCCTTGAAGTGGAGGCGCTCGAAGCTGTTGCGCCCGCATTTGAAAAGATTGTTGTGGCCGAAGTCCTGTCGCTGGAAAAACATCCCGATGCGGACCGCCTCAACGTATGCCAGGTCAATGTTGGTGCGCCGGAGCCACTGCAAATCGTGTGTGGCGCCAGCAATGTCCATGCCGGCGCCCGCGTGCCGTGCGCCCTGGTTGGTGCTGTGCTGCCTGGCATCGCGATCAAACAGGCCAAGGTGCGGGGTGTTGAATCCTTCGGCATGCTTTGCTCGGCCAAGGAACTGGGATTGGCGGAAGAAAGCTCTGGCCTGCTGTTATTGCCGCCAGATGCTCCCATAGGTGCTTCAATTCGCTCCTACCTTGACCTGGATGACAAGCTTTTCACCCTGAAACTTACCCCCAATCGCAGTGACTGCCTCAGCTTGGCTGGTGTGGCGCGGGAAGTGGCAGCGGTGACCGGGAGCAAGCTTGATTTGCCGCCATCGGTTTTGGTGCAAGCCGGCAATGCCGACGCAATAGCGGTTTCCGTGGCCGAATCTGCTGCCTGTCCGCGGTATTGCGGCAGGATCGTGCGCGGCATCAATATGGCCGCGTCAACGCCGGACTGGATGGTACGCCGCCTGGAACGCTCCGGCATTCGCAGCATCAATGCGGTCGTGGATATAACCAATTACGTCATGCTTGAACAGGGTCAGCCCTTGCATGCTTTCGATTTGCACAAGATCGAAGGCGGCATACAGGTTCGCTTTGCCAGCGCTGGCGAGACCTTGACATTGCTCAACCAGCAAACGGTGAATTTGGCACCGGACATGCTGGTGATCGCCGATCATTCGCATCCCCTGGCACTTGCGGGCATCATGGGCGGGGAGGGTAGCGCAGTAACGACTGACACTGCTGATATATTTCTGGAAAGTGCATTTTTTGACCCCGATGCCATTGCAGGCAGAGCCCGGCGTTTGGGGCTTTCCACGGACTCTTCATATCGTTTCGAGCGAGGCGTTGATTTCTCGTCCACACGAGCAGCGCTGGAAAGGGCAAGTGCACTGGTCCTGGAAATTTGCGGTGGCATCGCAGGAGAAGTGGCGGAAGCCATTGGCGAACTGCCCCGGCGTACAGCAATCATGCTGCGCGGTGTACGTGCACGACGTGTGCTGGGGATTGATTTGAGTGATTCCGCCATTTCCTCCCTGCTGCAGCGTTTGCATTTCGAGTTTAGCGTGGATGAGGGTGTATTTCATGTCACCCCTCCCAGTTATCGTTTCGATCTGTCCATTGAAGCCGACCTGATCGAGGAACTGGCACGTCTGCATGGCTATGATCATATCCCCGCCGTGCCGCCGCGCAGTGCCTTGCGCCTGCTGCCCCGGCCCGAGGCGGAACAGGGGCCGGAACACATGCGCCAACTCCTGGTGGCGCGCGACTATCAGGAAGTCGTGACCTACAGTTTTGTGGATCAGGGCTGGGAAGCCGATCTCGCGGGCAATGAGGCACCAGTGGCACTGCAGAATCCGATCGCCAGCCAGATGAGTGTAATGCGCTCCACTTTGCTGGGTGGGCTGGTCAATGTCTTGCGTTTTAATCTGAATCGCAGGCATGAACGGATCAGGATTTTTGAAATTGGGCGCTGTTTTGACGTAAAAGATGGCAACTATGAGCAACCGCAGCGGATTGCGGGCTTGTGCTATGGTGGAATCAAAGCAGAGCAATGGGGCGAGGCGCTGCGTCAGGTTGACTTTTTTGATGCCAAGGCGGATCTGGAAGCGTTGGCTTATCCGGCAGAACTAACTTTCACCGCTGCCAGTCATCCTGCCCTGCATCCAGGGCAATCGGCACAGGTATCGCTGAATGGCGAAGCAATTGGCTGGATTGGCACCCTGCACCCGCGCTGGCAACAAAAATACGACTTACCCCTGGCGGCAGTGATGTTTGAAGTAAATCTTGTGCCGCTCATGCGCCGGCGTATCCCGATTTTCAGTGAAATCTCCAAATTCCCGCCAGTCAGGCGTGACCTTGCCGTTGTGGTGGAAGAGGGCGTCAACGTCCAAGCTCTACTGGATGGGATGCGAAAAGATCTGCCTGCAAGTGTTACAGATCTCATGTTATTTGACGTATATCGTGGCAAAGGCATTGATTTAGGTAAAAAAAGTCTTGCATTCAAAGTGCTGATGCAAGATACTCAGAAAACATTAACCGACGAAGAAGTCGAAGCGGCGCTCGCCCATATCCGGAATGCTCTGGAGAATCGTTTCAATGCGACGCTACGAGTTTAAGGAATAATTGATGACACTCACCAAAGCCGAACTGGCTGACATGTTGTTTGAAAAAGTTGGCCTCAACAAGCGCGAGGCAAAGGATATGGTGGAATCATTCTTTGAGGAAATTCGCCTGGCACTGGAAGATGGTGACGGCGTCAAACTGTCCGGTTTCGGTAATTTCGAACTGCGCGAAAAGCCCCAGCGTCCTGGCAGAAACCCAAAAACTGGAGAGGAAATCCCCATTACTGCACGTCGTGTGGTGACGTTTCACGCCAGCCAGAAACTCAAGGCATTAGTGGAAGAGTCCTATGCCGGAAATAACGCCCAAGTCTGAACTGCCCCCCATTCCCGCCAAGCGCTATTTCACCATTGGTGAGGTAAGCGAATTATGCGGGGTAAAGCCTCATGTACTGCGCTACTGGGAGCAGGAGTTTACCCAGCTCAAACCCGTCAAACGCCGGGGCAATCGACGTTACTATCAGCATCATGAGGTGCTGCTGATTCGTCGTATCCGCGAACTCCTGTATGAACAGGGATTCACCATCAGCGGCGCGCGCAACAGACTGGATGAAACTCCGGATACAAAGATTGCACCCGCCATCGAGGAACAAACTGCGATCACTATCACTGCTAGTGATTCCGTTGATCTTGCGTTCATCCGAAACGAAATCAAGAGCGTATTAGCACTGCTACGCGCCTGAACCGCCCGATATTGCAACATTCGGGCTGGCCTCGCAGGGAGTTTTTGTCTATAATTGCGGCCTTCGGGGCGTAGCGCAGCCTGGTAGCGTACCTGCATGGGGTGCAGGTGGTCGGAGGTTCAAATCCTCTCGCCCCGACCAGATACAAAACGGGTCAGATAATTTATCTGGCCCGTTTTTATTTCGCCTGATTTTCCCTGTCAATTTTGAGCTGACGCCGTCGCTCGGCAAAAAAATCCGACAACATCTGTCCGCACTCGGCAGCAAGAATGCCCCCGGTTACGCTGGTATGGTGATTCAGGCGCTTTTCCTGAAACGGATTGACGATACTGCCGCAAGCACCTGTTTTTGGGTCGCTGGCGCCGTAAAACAGTCGAGCGATACGCGCATGCATGATGGCGCCTGCACACATGATGCAAGGCTCCAGCGTGACGTACAGGTCGCAATCCACCAAGCGATAATTATTCAGATACCGCGCAGCATCGCGCATCGCCTGTATTTCGGCATGAGCCGACGGATCGTGCTGGCTGATTGGCGCATTATAGCCACGACCGACAATCTGGTTCTGAAACACCACCACGGCACCCACTGGCACTTCACCCAAAGCGCCGCCCTGATGGGCCAGTTCAAGTGCCTGTTTCATTATCACGGTTGCGTTTTCAGTCACGATTGCGTTTACCATGTTTTGAGATAAATCTGTCTTTTGTCACCATATTTTTATTCTATGAATAATTCACATTTTATGATTGAATAGCCGGTCTAGATTAACACACGCACGGATTTACCATGGCAGATCGCCGTTTACAGGTTTTTTACACGGTTGCCAAGCAACTCAGTTTTACCAAGGCTGCAGAATTGCTGTTCATGACTCAGCCTGCTGTAACTTTCCAGGTCAAGCAACTGGAAGAACATTTCAATACCCGGCTGTTCGAACGCAGCCACAGCAAGATTACCCTGACCCCGGCAGGCGAACTGGTCCTGGATTATGCCGAGCGTATCCTGAATCTGACCGCTGAGATGGAAACCCGCATGGGGGAAATGACCGGTCAGATTAGCGGAATTCTGATGCTGGGGGCCAGTACCACCATTGCGGAGTACATGCTGCCGCGCAAGCTGGGTGATTTCAAAACCCGCTACCCACAGGTACAGGCACGCCTTACCGTTGCCAATTCCGAAACCATTGAAAGCAAAGTTGCAGACCATACCCTTGATGTCGGCCTGATCGAGGCGCCATCGCAGCACCCACAACTGAAAAGCATTGTGTGTTGCGAGGATGAACTGGTAATGATCTGTTCCCCGCAGCACTCTCTTGCCAAATTAACTGAAATTGCGCCCTCGCAACTTGCCGAGCAACCCTACATCAGTCGTGAATCCGGCTCTGGTACGCGTAATGTGGTGGATGATTATTTCCGTAATGGAGGCGTCCACCCGGAAGATCTCCATATCGTGATGGAACTGGGGAGCCTGGAAGCAATCAAGGGCGCGGTGGAGGCCGGATTGGGAATTGCGATTGTGTCCCGCGCCACTATACTGAAAGAACTCAAGCTGGGCGATCTGGTGGCCGTTTCCTTGAACCCGCCACTGATTCGTCCTTTGTCTGTCGTGTATGCGGATGGAAAATTTCGCTCGCGCTTGTTGCAAGCTTTTCTGGATTACGCATCGACGAGATTGAATGAATAAATTCAATGCATTAAATAAAATAATTGAAATGAATATCAAATGCTAATGCGTGGTGGAATATCCCTCGATCCCCTGGAAAAGAAGATGCTGCGGCTGTTTCGCACCCTTGGCCAGGAACAGCAAAAAACAGTGGCAGCATTTGTAGAATTTCTTTCCAGCAATACCGATCGCTCATCCGCGGCAGAACCTGAACGGCCAGTAGCATTACCTCGCCCGGAACAGGAAAGCGTGGTCAAGGCAATCAAGCGCCTGCGCGCAACTTATCCCATGCTGGATCAGAACAAGCTGTTTCACGAAACTTCTCAGCACATGACGGAACACCTACTGCATGGAAAACCTGCCGCAGAAGTGATCAATGAGCTGGAAATCATGTTTTCCCATCATTACCAGCGCTATATAGAGGATACCCAGGGCACTGCCCGGTAGGATCCATCAGGAATCCATATGACCAACCCGGCCATGATTCAGGATATGCTTCAGTCGTTTCGCCGCTCTTTTCTCGCCGAGTTGCCAGAGCGGCTGGACAGGCTGGAACAGCAGCTATTTTCCCTGGAAGGAAGGGAGGAGGGCGTTCGGGAAATATTTAATGATTTATACCGCAGTGTCCACAGCATAAAGGGGAGCGGTGGCACGTTTGGTCTGCATGTCATCACATCAATCTGCCATGAGATGGAAGACTTCCTTAATCTGTATCCACTCGATGCACCTCGATTCGACCGAAGTTTTGTTGATAATGGCTTGTTGTATATCGACCTGATGCGGTCGGTGTGCGATCAGGCATCTATTGAAAACACTACTTTCCCTGATATTGAAAGCAGGCTTGCCACGTTGCATGACGCAATTTTTACGCGCAAGTTTACGGCCCTGGTGGTGGTGAATTCAAAATTGACTCGCAGCATGTGCCATGAAGTATTGCAGGCCTCATCAATCAGACTGGTGGAAGAAAACGATGCGCTTGCGGCGCTGCACCGCCTCTTGACCCAGCCCTTTGACCTTCTGGTTGTGTCCTCTGAACTACCCTTGCTCAGGGGAGAGGCCTTGATTTCATCACTGCGCTTGTCCCATGTGGGGCACCAGAAAACCACGACCATATTGATCAGCGCCACTCCAGTGGTTGCCTCGCGCCGCAAGCGCGATATCGACCCCGATTACGTGCTGGCCAGAGATGCACAGTTATTGCCTGAACTGACGCAAACAATTCAGCGGATCATGAAGAAGCGTGCTTCTTCATGATCCGCTGAGCCGCACATGACTGATTTGCTGGTTATAGCGTTTCGGAAGCGTAATCAGCCAGACGGGAACGTTCGCCACGCATCAATGTGACGTGTCCATTGTGAGGCCATCCCTTGAAGCGATCCACCACATAAGTCAACCCGGAGCTGCCCTCGGTCAGATAAGGCGTATCAATCTGCGCGATATTGCCCAGGCAGACCACCTTGGTACCCGGCCCTGCCCGGGTGATGAGGGTCTTCATCTGTTTGGGCGTAAGGTTTTGCGCCTCATCGATAATCAGAAATTTATTCAGGAAAGTCCGCCCGCGCATGAAATTCAGCGCCTTGATTTTGATGCGTGAACGGATCAAATCCTGGGTTGCGGCACGCCCCCATTCACCGGCTTCCTCATCGGTCTTGTTGAGCACATCAAGATTGTCTTCGAGTGCACCCATCCATGGACTCATTTTCTCCAGTTCAGTGCCTGGCAAGAAACCGATATCCTCGCCTACCGGCACGGTGACACGTGTAACGATGATTTCCGAATAGAGCTTTTGATCCAGAGTCTGCTGCAATGCAGCCGCCAAGGTCAGCAGGGTTTTCCCCGTACCTGCTTGCCCAAGCAGGGAAACAAAATCAATATCCTTATTCATCAATAGATTGAGGGCAAAATTCTGCTCACGGTTCCGAGCCGTGATGCCCCATACTGCATTTTTATGATGGCTGTAATCTTTCAGCGTTTGAAGAACCATGGTGTTGCCATTCTGCTCCTTGACCATGGCATAGAACGGCTTGGGGTCTTCCTGATAAACCAGTTCATTGATGAACAGGCTGGAGGGGAGGGGGCCAGTAAGGCGGTACATGGTATGTCCCGCCTCCTGCCAGGATTTCAGATCCTTGCTGTGCTTTTCCCAGAAGTCGGCAGCAAGTTCCCGGGTGCCGGTATAGAGAAGATCAGTATCTTCCAGCACCTTGTCATTGAAATAATCCTCAGCCGCCAGGTCCAGCGCACGCGCCTTGATGCGCATGTTGATATCCTTGCTGACCAGGACAACATTACGCTTGGGGTGAAGGCGGTGGAGGTGCATCACAACAGCAAGAATCTGATTGTCCGCCTTGCCAATCGGAAAATTGGCCGGTAACTCGCCAGTAATAGCCTCGGTTTGAAGGAAAAGCTTGCCGCTACTACTGCCATTTCTATGGCCCTTGAGAGGAATGCCACTCTCAATGCCATTGCTGGCGCCGCTCACGATTTCATCAAGGAAACGACTGGCTTGACGTGCATTGCGCGCCACCTCGGAAACACCTTTCTTGTTATTGTCGAGTTCCTCCAGGGTCATCATCGGCAGGTAGATATCGTGTTCCTCGAAACGGAACAGACTGGTAGGGTCGTGCATCAGCACGTTGGTATCCAGCACGAAAATTTTGGATTGCTTGACCGACTTCCTGGAACCCATTGACGCTCCCTTAATTAAGATTAAAGTATCAGATTAGAGTTACAGCATTACAGATTGATTAAAAATGTAATTTATCCGCAGAGTCAATGGCGTTTTCAAGCAGGGTGGCGACTGTCATGGGGCCGACACCGCCTGGAACAGGAGTGATCCAGGCTGCGCGCTGCGCAGCCGTCGCGAACTCCACGTCACCACAAATTTTTCCATCTGGCAGACGGTTAATGCCAACATCAATCACGGTTGCGCCCTCACGCACCCATTCACCTTTGACCAAACCTGGCTTACCAACAGCGACCACAAGAATTTCTGCTTCCTGCACGTAGCCCGCCAGATCGCGGGTGAATCTGTGAGTCGTTGTCACGGTACAACCAGCAAGCAATAGCTCAAGCCCCATTGGGCGACCCACAGTATTGGATGCGCCAACGACTACCGCATTCTTGCCTTTAAGTTCCTCTCCCGTGCTTCTCAGCAACGTCATGGCACCACGAGGGGTACAGGGGCGCAAGACGGGAATACGCAGTGCCAGGCGCCCGATGTTGTAAGGGTGGAAACCATCTACATCCTTATCCGGGTGGATGCGCTCTACAATGGCCTCGCTGTCGATATGAGCCGGAACGGGCATCTGTACCAGAATGCCATCAATGGCAGGGTCGGCATTAAGCTGATCGATCAGGGCCAGAAGTTCATCCTGGCTGGTGGATGCGGGCAGATCGTACGAAACGGAATGAAATCCGGTCGTATCGCAGGCCCGGCGTTTGTTGCGTACATAAATAGAGGAGGCGGGGTCATCGCCAACGAGAATTACTGCCAATCCAGGACGGCGTTTTCCCGCTGCTAAACGTGCCTCAATCCGGTGTTTGATTTCTTGCAGAAGTTTATCGGCGATCGCCTTGCCATCAATGATCTGTGCGGACATGGTTATTGAGTAGTTTGCTGATATTGAAAAATAAAGATATCCCACACTTTAAAGCGCTTTTGCTCCGGATGCAAAGTTGACGTTACATGAACTCCAATGTATAGTGCCGCTTCTTTCGGGGTGTAGCGTAGCCTGGTAGCGCGCCTGGTTTGGGACCAGGATGTCGGGAGTTCAAATCTCTCCACCCCGACCAGTATTTGTTTGTCCGACAATCTGCCCGTAGCTCAACCGGATAGAGCACCAGCCTTCTAAGCTGGGGGTTACAGGTTCGATTCCTGTCGGGCAGGCCAAAGTTTGGTTCTGTTGTTCAAGTGGTGGCTGTAGCTCAGCTGGTAGAGTCCCGGATTGTGATTCCGGTTGTCGTGGGTTCGAGTCCCATCAGCCACCCCAAATTCCATATCCCACAAAATCAAAGATGTTTTTTTGCTCACCACATTACTTCGTATAATGTATATTATGTTAAATCGCAAGCGCCGCATAAAAAACCGCTTTCTTGCATTATTTCCAGCTTTTCCCCGAGCCTTATTGGCCAATAAAAACATTTCATGAAGTGATGCATGGCAAACGCACGTGATAGGCATTTCAGAGGAAAAACTCATCACCCTGGCCGGGCCGGACTGGGGGAATTTCTGCTTTGGCCGGGACGGCCTTTTCTACCTCGACGGATGGCGGCGCGGGTTCACGCCACATGAGATTCGCGCTCAGTTCTTCCAGGTGCAGAAGGTGCGGCTCCTGGAGCAGGTCGCGCAGCAGGCAAGGAAGGAACTGGAGCAGGCCATACAGGATGCCCAGGAGGCGGAAAGGATGGTGGGATGGTATCGCAAGCAGCTGGTGCTGGAGTCTCGCCTGGGGGCGATGTTTGAGAGGATTACTTCGGCCGGTTGAAATACTCGCGGCGCTGGTGCAGGACGCGGACGATCCTGACCGTTTGCGCGCCGATCTGGTACACGATGGTGTAGGGATAGGTTTTCATGACGCATTCGCGGGTACCGCGCTGCCCTTCCCGCATTTTGAGGCGAAGCCCGGCGATTTTGTCGGCCTGCCAGTAGATGGCATCCACGGCGGCATCCGACACCGCCTCTCCGGCTTGTTCCAGGTAGTACCGCTCTATCTGCTCGACGTCTTTATCGGCCCGTTTGGACCATTCGATTTTAAGCGGCTTTTTTGCGGGTTCGAACACGTTGCAGACGTCTTTTGAGGATCCGTTCCCGGACTTCTTCATGGCTGACGATGCGCCCGGCTTCGATGTCATCCAGGCCGAGCTTTACCTGCTCGTCGAACCATTCGCGGTATGCGTCTTTTTTGGCTGGTTTGATGGATTGCATGGCGGCCCCCGGTGTTTCAATTCGCTGCATTGTACACCCGGGATTGTCAATTTTTAAAGAATGCGCTCGATCTGGTCAACGCGCCGGTGGGCGTGATCGACGTCCCGCCTAAGATACTTCATTTCGACCCGACCCACAGCAAGCGCCACTCGCACGGAAACGTAGGCACTCAATACGCCCACCGCCACCGATGACAGCCAGCCCACCGCTTCCATCTACATTTCCACTGAGTTGTATTGCGCTTTGGCCGGGACGGCCTTTTCTACCTCGACGGATGGCGGTGCGGGTTCGCGCCTAGGGGCGATGTTCGAGAGGATTGCTGGTTAGCAACAGGCTTTGCTGTTGCGAATTGAACTATTCCAGGCAATCCTCTATCCTTGCTCTATTCATTTATTTAAGCTGATCTTAGCGATATGAGCATCACCATCAAGACCCTGGAAGAAATTGAAAAAATGCGTGTTGCCGGACGTCTCGCAGCGGAACAACTGGATTACATTGCACGGTTTGTCTCTGCCGGGATTACCACCGCTGAGTTGGACAAGTTATGCCACGACTACACGCTTAATGTGCAACACGCCATTCCTGCTCCACTTAATTATGCGCCCTCGGGCCATAATCCCTATCCACGCTCGATCTGCACTTCAGTCAATCACCAGGTCTGCCATGGCGTTCCCGGCGACAAGAAGCTGAAAAATGGCGACATCATCAACATTGATGTTACGGTAATCAAAGATGGTTTCCATGGCGACAGCAGCCGCATGTTTTATGTCGGCGAGCCATCCATTCAGGCCAGACGCCTGTGCGAAATTACTTATGAGTGCCTTTGGCTCGGCATCAAAGTGGTCAAGCCCGGCGCCCGCCTGGGTGATATTGGCCATGTTATTCAGCGTCATGCGGAGAGCAACGGGTTCAGTGTGGTGCGCGAATTTTGTGGGCATGGTATTGGACGTGAATTTCACGAAGATCCCCAGGTCCTGCATTATGGCAAGGCTGGGACGGGGCCTGTGCTTGAGGCTGGCATGACGTTTACCATCGAACCCATGATCAATGCCGGGCGGCGCGATATCCGCCAGCTTGGAGATGGCTGGACCATTGTCACCAAGGATCACAGCCTTTCAGCGCAATGGGAACACACAATCCTGGTCACGCAGAACGGCTGCGAAGTTCTGACTATTTCTCCAGGCATGCCCCCCATGCCGGCCATTGCAGCCTGATTCCGTCATGCCATTGCCTGCTGCCGGGCTGGCCCGGGATGTCGCATATTGGCGCACCAGACTGAAAGAAGGCCGCACTCGGCTTGCTGAAGCGTATTCAAGCAAGCCGAATGCGTCAGCCAATTTGCGCCATCATGCGTGGTTGGTGGACGAAGTATTGCAGGCCATCTGGCAATCCAATGATTTGCCGTCTTCAGCCGCTCTGATCGCGGTGGGTGGTTATGGACGCGAACTGCTTTTCCCTTACTCCGATGTGGATATTCTGCTCCTGCTCGACAGCGCGCCAGACAGCGAGCTTGCCAGCCGCCTGGAAGCGCTGATCGGCATGTTCTGGGATATTGGACTGGAAGTCGGCCATAGCGTACGCACGGTATCCGACTGTATTGAAGAATCCGCCAAGGACGTCACAGTTCAAACCAACCTGCTCGAGGCACGCCTGTTGTGTGGCAGTTCCGTGCTTTTTGCGCAGCTGCAACAGTCCCTGTTCGCCCAGATGGATCGCGCTGCCTTTCTTCAGGCAAAACTGCTGGAACAGCAGCAACGCCATGCGCGCTTTCATGATACGGCCTACAATCTGGAGCCCAATCTCAAGGAAAGCCCGGGGGGCTTGCGTGACTTGCAGACCGTGCTGTGGATCAGCCAGGCACTTAAGCTCGGTGGCTCATGGAAAGAACTGGTTGCAGAGGGTTTGATTACCCCGCAGGAGGCCCGCCAGATCCAGCGGCACGAACAGTTTCTGCAAAGCTTGCGGATTCGCCTGCATTACCTCGCCAAACGGCGCGAAGACCGCCTGCTGTTTGACTACCAGGCCACGCTGGCCCAGCAGCTGGGACTGAGGCCACAAGGCAACCGCAGTGCCAGCGAAGTACTGATGCAACGCTACTATCGCACCGCCAAGTCAGTCAGCCTGATGAATGAGATTCTATTGCAGAATCTGCGGGCACGCACCTATCCCATCCCAATTGCCTCTCCCCTCCCCCTCAGCCCACGCTTTCAGGCGCGAGGCCATTTGCTGGAGGCGTGCAGCGAGGAAGTTTTTCTCCGCGAGCCGGATGCCATTCTCGAATGCTTTCTCTTGTTGCAACAACATGGCGGGCTAAAAGGCATTTGTGCCCCTACCCTGCGTGCACTGTGGCGCGCAGTACCGTCGATCAATGCAACTTTCCGCCGTAACCCGCTCAATCAGGCACGCTTCATGGAGATTATTCGTGAACCGCGCGGCCTGACGCATGCCCTGCGCCGGATGAATCAATATGGCGTGCTGGGGCGCTATATTCCGGCCTTTGGCCGTATTGTCGGGCAAATGCAGCATGACCTGTTCCATGTTTACACCGTGGATGAACATATCCTGATGGTGCTGCGTAACCTGCGCCGCTTTACCGTTCCCGAGTTTTCCCACGAATTTCCCCTGTGCAGCCGCCTGATCGGCTCTTTTGAACGGCCTGAAGTGCTGTATCTGGCAGGACTGTTCCATGATATCGCCAAAGGACGGGGCGGCGACCACTCCCGTCTTGGCAAAGCAGACGCATGGCGCTTTTGCCGCCAGCACGGGTTAAGCCGGGAAGATGCCGAGCTGGTGAGCTGGCTGGTGGAAAGCCACCTGACCATGTCTGCCGTAGCACAGAAGGAAGACACCAGCGACCCTGACGTCATTGCTGCTTTTGGCAGCAAGGTGCGCGACCAGCGCCATCTCACCGCGCTTTATCTCCTGACTGTGGCGGATATTCGCGGCACCAGCCCGAAAGTGTGGAATGCCTGGAAAGGCCGCCTGCTGGAAAATCTTTATCATGCCACCTGCCGATATCTGTGCGGTGCTGCGCCCACTGGGGAGGCGCTGCAGGAAAGGCAGATCGAAGCGCTGAACATCCTGCGCCAGCATGCAATACCGGAATCGGCGGCGCAGACCCTGTGGGCAAAGCTCGATGAAAGTTATTTCTTGCGCCACGAAGCGCAGGAGATCGCCTGGCATACTCGCGTTCTGGGGCGCAGCCACAGTGGCCAGGACGGGCAACCGGTGGTCAGGGCTCGCCTGGCGCCCAGCGGAGAAGGCATCCAGGTCATGATCTACACGCAGGATCGCGATGATCTGTTTGCCCGGATTTGTGGCTTTTTCGAGCGTGTTAATTTCAATATCGTGGAAGCAAAAATCCACACCACCCGCCAGGGCTATGCACTGGACAGCTTCGTGGTGCTGGACGAAGATCAGCGCGCCAGCCATTATCGTGACCTGCTGAATTACATCGAATACGAACTGGCGCAACAGCTGAGGGACGCCAGACCGCTGGAAGCGCCGCTACGCGGCAGGATCAGCCGTCACCTGAAGCATTTTCCCATCACGCCCCAGGTCAGCATCCGGCCCGATGACAAGGGAAGTTATCAGGTGCTCTCCGTTACAGCCGGGGACAGACCTGGCCTGCTCTATGGCATGGCAAGGGTGTTCCTGGCACATGGCGTACATTTACACACCGCCCGGATCAATACCCTGGGCGAGCGTGCCGAGGACACCTTCCTGATTGCCGGGAACATTCTGGACAAAACCAGGGATGTGCTGCGTTTCGAGGCTGATCTGCTGCAGCAGTTGCAGCCCTGAAGGGGTTTACTTCAGCATTTTGTCCGCCACGGCGGGCGGTATCTCCGATGTCAGCCCATGCTCCAGACGATAAAGCCAGGCCAATAATTCGGCCACCGCCACATAAAGCTCGGGCGGGATGTGTTGATCCAGGTCGACCTGCATCAACAGTGACACCAATGCCGGAGATTCATGCACGTAGACGCCCGCTTCCCTGGCGCGTTCTATGATCGCGTCAGCCAGAAGCCCGCGTCCCTTGGCAACCACGGTCGGCGCCGATTGCCCTGCGTTATAAGCCAGGGCAACGGCGGTGCGACGGTCATCCAGCGGCTTCTTGGTGCTCATGGCTCACCTTCATTTCAACCAGTTGCAGGCCGGAAGACGCCATGCCCTGCTGTAGCGCAGTTCGTTGTTCCGCCAGCAAGCTGGCGCTTGCAGGATCCGTTGCATCGAGTTGCACACGAATACCGTTGGGCTGTAACGTCAGTCTGGCCGAAATTTCACCCAGCTGCGGCAACATCAGGTGCAAGCTGGTTTGCCATTCGGGCATAATCATTTCACTGCCTGGCGCGCGCGCGTTTCGTTCCTCGATCTGCCACTCCATTGTCTGCCCTGGCCAGACCTGTCCCTGCCACATGACCTGGCGTGAATCGATCGCTTCCAGCTGCTGACGCACGATGGGCAACGTTTCAGGGTGGGCCGGCTGCGTACTGGCAAGCGGTTTCCCTGAAGAAGATACATCGTTCTGGTTCTGGGGAAGAACCGGTGTTTGCTGCGGCTCGTCGGGCTTTATGCCAGGCGTACCTGTCGTCGAGATGTGGCTGGGTGCATCCTCTCTGACAATCCCATGAGCCCGGGGGGAATAAACTGCTTGCAGTTCGGCTGCTCTTGTCTCCGGCATTGCGGGAGGCTGGGCAACGGCAAGCGGTTTGCCCGAAAAAAGTGCGTCGTGCTGATTCTGGGAAGCTGGTGTTTCGTCAGATACCGAGGGAAGCGGCGTATTCAAATGGCTGGTTTTTTCCCTGCCCGGTTCAAGCTGCATGAGACTGGCTGCAGCAGGCGACAGCCGCCCCTGCGGTTCTCGCAGCAAATCCGTAAGCGGGCGCTGCCCAGTTATCCACTGCGCCTGATGGGACTCATAAAACAGTCCGCTTTGCGTCAGCGCGCCACGCAAAGCCTGGGCAAAATCCAGCGTTTTCGCCGGGGCGCCGGAAAGCAGCGGCGCAACCTGTGCAATGTTTGATGCCGCAGCCTGGCGAGTTTCCGGCTGCGTGATTTTTTCCAGCAGGCCGCCAAGAAAACGCGCAGTCTCGCTCAGGGAAACCTGGGGCCTGGCGACGGTACTGGCTGTATTCGCGGCATTGCCGGTACTGGCCGCGTTGGCCAGATCGCTTGCCAGAACAAAAGTCAGGCGCGGCCGGGCGGTGACAAAAGCCAGCTCCAGCGTATCGCCGGGCTGGGTGTTCCGGGGCAGATTCATGTCCAGTGTCTTGTCGGCAATCAGCACCTGAAACCGGCCATTGGGCAGATTGGCGATGACATGGGCAGGCACTTTCTGGCCAGGCACCAGCTGTGGCAGCTCCAACTGCTGTTGCGAAACTTCCAGCAACGGCGGCGCGGAAGTTTTGAGCAACAGTTGCAGCTGGGTGGACAGATCGTTATGGATCACGGTGATTTGCCCCGATGCATGGCCACGATCAACTCCGCTTCACCGCGCGAGATGCCGCAATTCACCGCGACTTCGCCAGCATCCATGCCCTGCCGGGCCAACTGGATGGCCTGGCTGTATGGGGATTGAGGCACGACATGCTCGTTTTGCGCCAAACTGCTGAGCTCCACCTGTTCCTTGAGCACTGACAATTGCTCGCGCAGCAAGCTGATTTCGTTTTCCAAGGCTTCCATTCGAGGGTCAAGTGCTGTCGATTCGGGCTTCCAGCGACGAAAGCCGCGGTTGGAACGCAGCAACAACAGCATTTCCGCGACGTACACTGCAAGAACGACCGCCACGACAATCAGCAGCTCACGCCAGGTAATAACCAGGGAATCCAGATCCAGCCTCCTATCGAGTACAGATAAAAGCGACTATTTCAATGTCCGCCCCAATTCGCTCAGGTAGTGGGCGAACTCGTGGCTCAACTCCGGGTGTTTCAGTGCATGTTCCACCGTTGCCTTGAGATAACCCAGCTTGCTGCCGCAATCATAGCGCGTGCCATCAAACTGGTAGGCCAGCACCTGCTGCTCCCTGAGCAGTCCGGCGATGGCATCGGTAAGCTGGATTTCCCCGCCCGCTCCGGCCTGGACATGTTCCAGGTGATGAAAAATGCGCGGTGTAAGGATATAGCGGCCAACTACGCCCAAAGTAGAGGGCGCCACGTCGGGGGCCGGTTTTTCCACGATGCTGTCAACCCGGTATACCTGTTCGGACAAGGGTTGCGCAGCCACAATGCCATATTGCCCGGTCTCTTCCCGTACCACATTCTGCACCCCCAGCACCGAGCACTGGTAATAGGTGAATTTATCCACCATCTGTTTCATCACCGGCGGCTCGGCGTCGATCAGGTCATCCGCCAGAATCACTGCAAAGGGGTCATCCCCGATGACCGGTCTGGCGCACAGCACGGCATGGCCCAGGCCCAAGGCTTCCGCCTGGCGAATGTAAATGCAGGAGACATGGCTGGGAATGACATTCCGCAGCACCGCCAGCATCTGGGTCTTGCCCTTGGCTTCGAGTTCGGACTCCATTTCGTAGGCCTTGTCGAAATGGTCCTCGATCGCCCGCTTGTTGCGCCCGGTAATGAATACCAGGTCGGTGATGCCGGCGGCAATCGCCTCTTCCACTGCATACTGGATCAGGGGCTTGTCCACGACCGAGAGCATTTCCTTGGGGCTGGCCTTGGTGGCGGGGAGAAAGCGCGTGCCCAGACCTGCAACCGGAAACACCGCTTTGGTTATTTTTTGCATGAGTTGTTCTTAACCTTTCAATAATCCCAGCAGGGATTCTTCATCCAGAATCTTAACACCAAGCGCCAACGCCTTGTCATACTTGCTGCCAGGGTCATCTCCAGCCACCACATAAGTGGTTTTTTTCGATACGCTTCCACTCACCTTGCCGCCCTGCGACTCGATCTGCTCCCGGGCCTGATCGCGCGTGAGATTGGGCAGCGTTCCCGTCAGCACAAAAGTCTTGCCATGCAATGCGCCACCGCTGGGCTTCCCCTCGCCTTCCGCCCATTGCACCCCGGCGCCGCGCAGTTGCTCGATCACCTCGCGGTTATGCGTCTCGGCAAAAAACTGCAGGATGCTATCCGCCACCACCGGGCCAATATCCGCCACCTGCTGCAGGTCAGTCATATCCGCTTCCATCAGGCGTTCCAGGCTGCCAAAATGGCCTGCCAGTTCCTTGGCCGTGGCCTCGCCGACATTGCGAATTCCCAGGGCATAGATGAAGCGTGCAAGCGTCGTGTGCTTGCTGGTTTCGATGGCCTGGACAATATTCCGGGCGGATTTCTCTGCCATGCGCTCAAGGCCGGCCAGGGCAAGGGTGCCCAGTTTGTACAGATCGGCCGGATTGTGGACGATTTCCCGCTCCACCAGTTGCTCCACCAGCCTGTCGCCGAGCCCTTCAATGTCCATGGCCCGGCGGCTGGCGAAGTGGAGAATCGCCTGTTTGCGCTGCGCGGGGCAATACAGACCACCACTGCAGCGTGCCACGGCTTCTTCCGGATCGCGCACCACATGGGAACCGCATACCGGGCAATGCTGCGGCATGGCAAATAGTTGCGCGTCCGTGGGGCGCTTTTCCACCACCACGCCCACCACTTCCGGGATAACGTCACCGGCACGCCGCACAATCACGGTGTCGCCAATCCGCACATCCTTGCGCCGGACTTCATCCTCATTGTGCAGGGTGGCATTGGTAACCGTCACCCCGCCGACAAACACGGGTTTGAGGCGCGCCACCGGCGTCAATGCGCCGGTACGGCCGACCTGAACATCGATTCCCTGCACTTCGGTCAGCGCTTCCTGGGCAGGGAACTTGTGGGCGATGGCCCAGCGCGGCGCGCGGGAAACAAAGCCCAGTTGTTCCTGCAGCCTGAGGTCGTTGATCTTGTACACCACGCCATCGATCTCATAAGGCAGGCTGTCGCGCCGTGTGCCGATTGCCTGATAATAATCCAGCAGCCCAGCTACCCCGGTCACCACCTTGCGCTCGGGGCACAGCGGAAGCCTCAGTGTGGCGAGAAAATCCATCATTTCACCGTGCCGCCCGAATGAGAGGTCGCCAGCAACAGCCCCCAGGCCATAGGCAAAGAAAGTCAGGTGACGGCTGGCGGTAATGCGCGAGTCGAGTTGGCGCAGCGAACCGGCTGCTGCGTTGCGCGGATTGGCAAATTCCTTTTCACCCCTGTCGCGCTGGCTCTGGTTGAGCCGGATAAAATCGGCTTTCAGCATCAGCACCTCACCACGCACCTCCATCAGGGGCGGGATATGGGCGCCATGCAGGCTGAGCGGGATAGCCCTGATGGTGCGCAGATTGGCGCTGACATCCTCACCCGTATAGCCATCACCCCGGGTAGCTCCCTTTGCCAGCACGCCATTTTCATAAGTCAGGCTGATCGCCAGGCCATCGAACTTTGGCTCCACCGCATATTCGATCACATCCACGCCCAGGGCCTCGCGTGCGCGGCGGTCAAAAGCAATGGCATCGCCGTCATCGAAGGCATTGTTGAGGGAAAGCATCGGTGTGCGGTGCTCGACCTGGGCGAATTGCGCCAGCGGCGAAGCACCAACCCGCTGGGTGGGCGAATCAGCGGTGAGCAGTTCGGGATACTGGCTCTCAAGCTGCTGCAGTTCGCGGAACAGGCGGTCGTACTCGGCATCGGGAATCACCGGTGCATCGAGAACGTAGTAAAGATAATTGTGGTGTTCGAGTTCCTCGCGCAGCGCCCGGGCACGATCACCTGGCTGTGGCGGTACGGGCATCAGGCAAACAGTCTCATGGCCTGGGCGCTGCCCGGAACGATATGGTGTCGCTCCATCGTGGCATAAATGGCAGCCAGTTGCTGGCGAATCCTGTCGATGCCGCTGTCGCTCAATTCCTTGCGGTTGTCGTCCACCATCAGGGCGGAAAGCGGCCCGGTGAACTGGCGCGCCGCCAGCAGCATCTGGTTGAAAGCCTGCACTCCGCCTGCTGCCTTGGGCACGTCAAAAACGAAAGTAACCCCGTGCGTGGACAGGTGCTTCATGGTTTCGGCGGTGAAGGGCGAGGATTCGAGATTGGTCAGTGTAAACAGGGTCGCGCCCTGATCGTTGATATAGTGGAAGCTGCCATCCGGCATCAGCCGCATCCCGGCCGATTCGGCCAGGCCGCGCAATTTGGTGCCGGCAAAGGGGGAGCCGTCACGGGAAATGATGTTCACGCCGATCAGCACATCCACATCGGCACAGAACTGATCCAGCGCTGCCGCAGAAGCCAGGGCAGACTGCTTGTCCGGGCAGTCCATCACCGCATACAGGTTGGCAGCCACGGCCTGTGTCATCTCGCAAAAAGCATTGATCTCCTCAAGGCTCAGCGGGCCGTTGCGGTCTGCCAGCGCAAGGCATGCCGCCAAGCTGACGAATTCGGCGCCAGGCGCAGCCTGGCCAATTTCTTCCCAGGTGGAAGGATGGTTGCTCTCGTGGCGATTGCGCTGCCCCAGCCAGCGCACCGGCTTGGTCATGTTCCTCAGCTGCTGCAATACCAGCACCAGTGCGTGGGCGGTAATCGGATCGCTGGCATTGAGGGAAACGACATATTCAGTCTGCGGATCGGGAGCAAGCGCAACATCATGTGGAGAGGCAACGGCCTCCGGCTGAGCAGAAAGGGGGGGCATTACCGGCTGCGCCTGTGCCGCCGGCTCTTCCGCAGCAATGTCTGCCATGACAACTGGCTGCTCGACGATCTCGTTATCCTCCGCCATCACCGCATCCGTCCCGGAAAGATGGCTACCCTCTTCCACCAGCACGGGTTCGTCCGGCAGATGCTCGTCATCGCTTCGGAGCGGCTCATTGAAGACCGGTTCCAGCCGCTCGGGTACAGTGTCCTCGGCCAGCAGAACATCATCATGGCCAGACGAAAAGCGCTGTTCGGCCTGGCGCCGGTATCGGTATTCCTGCCAGCGATTGAAACCCAGCACGGCAACAATCACCACTACGCCAATAGCCAATAAATACAATTGCAGTTCATTCATACTCGGATTCTTTTATCGTCCAGATTATTCTGCATGATTATACCGCCGCCACGTTCCCGGGGCGCACTGCTTCTTCCACATCCACCGCCCTGAAGGCGCCGGATTCCTGCATGGAGAGGCCTGTCAACCGTTTCGCTGCGGATTGAAATCAGCCGCCCAACGCTTTCATGTTGCGGGGTTTCCCCAGATAGTAGCCTTGGGCGTAATCGACACCGATCTGGCGCAGCATTTTCAAAACTGCTTCGGTTTCCACCCGTTCGGCAATGATTTTCTTGCCCATGAAATGGCCAATTTCCGTGATGGATTTCACCACGGCAAAATCATAGGGGTTCTGATCCATTTTTTCGACAAATGCACCATCAATCTTGAGGTAATCAACCGGCAAATTTTTCAGATAGGCGTAAGAAGACTGGCCACTGCCAAAATCGTCGAGGGAGAAGGTGCAGCCCGTCTGCTTCTTCAACTCGCTGATGAATTCCGATGCGCCGGAAAGATGGGAAATCCCCACTGTTTCAGTGATCTCAAAACAGACTTTCTCCATTGGAACCTTGAGTTTTTTAGCCAGGCCAATGACAAAGTCGGTCAACCCCTCCTCATTGAGGGAAGCGCCTGACAAATTGATGGCGAATCCGCCCAGTTCGGCCAGCTTGTCGGCACGATCAACCATCCAGCGGAAGGCGTGTTCGAGCACCCAGCGATCCACGCTGGCCATGCGCCGGAAGTGTTCGGCGGCCATGATGAAGTCGACCGGGGACATCAGCTTGCCATTCTCGTCCGGCACGCCCAGCAGCACCTCGGAGTGGTGCACCGCCACGCTGCTGCCACTGATGCTGACAATCGGCTGGCAGCGCAATTCGAGGCGGTCATTGTCCAGCGCCTCATCAATC
>CAZKHJ010000011.1:73130-85979 GCA_964552675.1 uncultured Sulfuricella sp.
TTCAGGTGGCGCGTCAGGCTGGCTTCATCGGCGCGGTAGACCTGTACGTAATTGGTCCCCTTGCTGCGGGCGATGCGGCAACTCGCTTCGGCAGCCTGCAGCAGGGTTTCGATATTTTCGCTGTCGGGGTCGATCGCCACCAGGCCGGCACTGAATGAAAGCGACAGGCTTTTATCGCCTGAAACAAAGCGGTAATCGCGAAAGGCCGTTGTCTGACGGGATGTGACTTGCAGTGCTTCATCAAGGCTGCAGTTCTCGAACAGCATGGCAAACTCGTCGCCCCCGATGCGGGCCAGCACCCCTTTCTCGCCCAGTTCCTGCTTGAGCAGACGGGATGCCTCGACCAGCGCGCGGTCGCCCCCCTCATAACCGAAGGTATTGTTGACCACATTGAACTGTTCCAGATCGAGATAGCACAGCATCGAGGCCATGCCGGAATCACGCACCCTGGCCAGGGTTTCCGACAGCCGTTTCTCGAACTCACGACGGTTGATAAGGCTGGTCAACTGGTCATGAGAGGTCTCATGCAGCAGCTGGAGATGCATTTTCTGCAGCATGCTGGACTGGGCACGGTCGACCAGCTGCTCATCGCCGTCTTCCAGCACCACGGCCTCGCCCTTGTGCAGGCATTGCGCCAGTTCGTTCTGGCTGAGGGTTTCCTCTCTTAATCCCTGGACATTGACGAAAACATATTTCTCCCGATTCTTGGCCACCCAGGCCAGGCGGATGCGCTTGTTCAGTTCGTTGCGCTGTAGCGTCAGCCAGCTGCCGATTTTCAGCCGGCGCGCCTGCTGTCTGAATTCCTGCGGCGTATCATCTTTTATGGCCGGCGCTTCTTCATCCGCCAGCGGGTGGAGCCCGGCCAATAACTTGTTCAGGGCGGTTTTTTTGGCGCTCGGCGGTTCACTCTTGCTGCGTTGTTCCTCGGCCTCGCAGAGTGCCCGGAGATCGCGAACATTGCCTTCAAACGCCTTGTTCTGGACATGGACCAGCAAGCCCACTTCTTTCAGCATTTTTTGCAGTAGTTCAGGCGTGACTTCATCTGCATCGCCAATTTCTTCGAGCAGTCCGTCAACCTTTTTTCTGACCGCGTTTTCAACCCTGGATACATCGCCAAACAGTTCCAGTTCGGCAATCCGGTTGATCAGCTGGCGGGCAAGGTGCGACTTGTCATAAAACAGAGAGTCGTCGCGCAATGCCATTTTGATCAGGGGAATCGAAAGCTGGTTGAGCCAGGGCTTGACCGTGTCGGCCACCAGTTTGTCGGTCAGCACCGAATCAAAGAGATGGCCGCCAAACTCCAGAATATTGTTTTCACGACTCGGCACTTCCCTGGCCTCGGCGCTCGGCCCGGCATCTGCCAGGGCTGACTGGAGCTTGTGCATGAAATCCTGGTGAAAGCCTTCGGCCGGCGGTTTGCCGGACGCATCCGGCCTGATGCTGGAGAGTGCCAGCAGTACCTCTTCAGTCGTAAAGTGACGGGGGCTGGCAGCCTGCTCCGCAGGCGGCTCGATTCCCTCCGCCATGACCGGTTCGGCTGGAGAGGGTGATACGCCAGCTGCAGTGGAAACATTCCGGATCTGCGTCTGTGAAGGAGTGCCAGAATGGGGCGGCAGGACCTGAAGGTGGTGCTGCAGGCTGCTCAGACCCTGGATCAGATGGTACCAATCCTGCGATGGCTGCAGCATGCTCCCCGCAATGGTAGGGCCGTGTTCCTTAGCTGGCACAACAGCTGGCGTCCCGCTGGATGGAACAGGCGGCGCCGGAGCTGGCACCGGACTGTCCGATGCAGAAAACCCCGTGGCTTGAGCTATTTCCTGAGACGCCGATCTCTCCGCTTGCGGCGCCACGGCGTCAGGAGCAGGTGCGCTGCTGGCCTGTGACGGCGGCTCCGCAACCTGGGCCGGCACTGCGGGCGCGGCAGGTGCGGTTGCTCGCGGTATGGTCGGAGAGCGCAGAACCGGCAGCACCCCACCGTCGATCAGGCAGCGATTGAGCCTCTCATACAGTTCGCCGCTTTGTTCGCACAATACTTTCTTGAAAACCTTGCAACCTTCCGCTGCAATCTTGCGGTCAAGCGCGAGAGTCGCCAGCGACTCCTGGAATGCCTGGCTGATGGCGCCGGGGCCATAAGGGTTGTTTTCCTTGTCAACATTCTGCTTGAAGAGCGCACTGAGGCGCCGCTCCAGCGCGTTGAGCTGTTCCTTGTGTTCGAGTTCCGCAGCACGAGCCATATCCGTAAAGGCCAGCCAGTCTTCAAACACATCCTCTTCGATCAGCGAAAGCTTCAGCTCCCCGGTTTCCCCTGATCCCTGTGCCTCCTTCGGGGCGGCTCTGCCTACCAGCGGAGTTTGTTTCAGGCGGTTTTGCATGCGCGCCAGAAATTCACCGGTGAAGGCCACCCCATCCTTGTTCAAGGTATTCAAGGCCGCGTAATAGGCGTTTTTCTCGGCAATGTTGCGAACTTCTCCAGCAAGGTTGAAAAATTGTTCGACCGCCTGCTCCACAAAAGATTTTGCCATCGGTTCAAGTTGATTCTCGACCACTTGGCTGCAAGCGCCAATGAGGGATGCAGTGCCTGAATCGACAGCGTTGCTGTTTTCCAGTCTTTGTTCCTCATGTGGTTCAACGGGGAAATTCTTCGCATATTCGTGGAGGATATGCAGCGCTTCAAAGCTGGGATTGATAAAGGCGATACCGGCGCCGGCATGATCCGCGCGGGCAACACGCCCAAGAAAGAGCAGGGAGCGCGGGCCGTCAGCCGTGGGGACAGTGCAGCGAATTTCGATACTGTCGCCGCGAAGCGGGACAGGATGAGACTGATCCTGAGAGGCGAAGGAAAGATAGACACCTCCCGGGCAAAAATCCAGGATCTCGACCGCACGGCCCGGCTGCCCTGAAATTGCACATTCCCCTGTCAGGGAAATGGCATTGCGCGTAAAAGCGCGTTTTTCCCGTCCCGGGGATGCAAGCTGCCTGTCATCCTGTATGTTGCCGACCATCCAGTATCTATCCTATGTTTTCAATAGCTGCGCTACCCAGCGTGGATCGTGCAGCCTGTTATGGCAACCAGGTGAAAGCTGTATGATAACCAAGGATTGCGCAGCGAAGCTATACGCTGCGCTGGTTGATGACGCCAAAATGCAGCGGTTTTGCCTCCTCACAGCACGCAGAGGAAACATGAACAGCCAGAAGAACAACACCGAGATAGCGAAGAAATCTTTTCATGGCGGGCTCCCCATGCCAAACCGGTTGACCTCTCGTGGCCACCCCAGGCAGGAATGGCCCCGCCAGGATGGCTCCACAGCTGTCAGCACATGATCATATGATAATGGTAACACCAGCCTTGGCGGCAAGCATGACTTTTGCATTTTCCCGGAAGCAATCCGGAAGCACGCCAGAGCTCACCTCCGGAAGCCGGCAAAGCGTTATAATGATGCCATTTGAGCACCCGGATACCCCAGAAACATGGCCAGCCAACCCAGCAAGGAACTCGAAACCTTCGACAACCCCCATCCGGAGCGGGATTACCACATCCACATGGAAATTCCGGAATTTACCTGTCTCTGCCCCAAGACGGGCCAGCCTGATTTCGCCACCCTGATCCTGGATTACATCCCCGACCAGAAATGCGTCGAACTGAAGAGCCTCAAACTGTACATGTGGTCCTACCGCAACGAGGGCGCCTTTCACGAAGCAGTCACCAACCGCATCCTGAACGATCTCGCCGCTGCAACCCAACCGCGCTTCATGCGCCTGACGGCCAAGTTCTATGTGCGCGGGGGGATTTTCACCAATGTCGTGGCCGAACACCGCAAAGCGGGGTGGCTGCCTGCGCCGCGCGTGGACCTGACCACGTTCGAGGGGAATTCCAACACCCGTGGCTGATGCCTTTCTCGGCATCGACTTCGGTACCAGTGGTGCCCGCGCCATTGTCATCGACGGCGCCGGAGAAATTCTTGCCCGGCACCATCTTGAATTCCAGGACGCACCCTCTGCGCCACTGTGGCGCACTACGCTGTTCGAACTGATCGGACGCATCCCCTTTCCCCTGCGCACCATGCTGCGTGCCATCGCCATCAACGGCACTTCCGCCACAGTGCTGCTCTGCGATGCCACAGGCGAAGCGCTGGGTGCGCCGCTGCTGTACCACGACACCCGAGCCAGCACAGAGGCTGCCGCGCTGCAGCAAATCGCGCCGGTTGATCATATCGCTGCCACCCCGGCTTCCGGGCTGGCAAAACTGATGTGGCTGAGCCGCCAGACAGAATTTTCCGGTGCAACGTATTTTCTGCATCAGGCCGACTGGCTGGCATTCCTGCTGCATGGGCAATTGGGCATCAGCGACTATCACAATGCCCTGAAATCCGGCTGCGATCCGGAAGTGCTGGATTATCCTCGCTGGATCAAGGCCCTGCCGGTTGCCTCAGTGCTGCCGCGCATCGTGGAGCCCGGCACGGCCATCGGCCCGGTCAGCAGCCGCATCGCGCACCATTTCGCCCTGCCGCGTGACTGCGTGGTGCGTGCCGGCACGACCGACAGCATTGCCGCCTTTCTCGCCGCTGGCGCGACCCAGCCTGGTGAAGCCGTCACCTCGCTGGGTTCCACCCTGGTGCTCAAGCTGCTGTCGGAAAAGAAAGTGGAAAGCGTGCAATACGGCATCTACAGCCATCGCTGCGGCAATCTGTGGCTGACCGGCGGCGCATCCAACAGCGGCGGTGCCGTGCTGCGGCACTATTTCAGCGGCCAGGAATTGCAAGAACTGAGCCAGCGCATCGATCCAGATCGGCCCAGCGGACTGGATTATTACCCCCTGCTCCAGGCCGGCGAGCGCTTCCCCGTCAATGATCCCGCGCTTGCCCCGCGCCTCGCGCCCAGGCCGGCAGACGACGCGCATTTCCTGTATGGCTTGCTGGAAGGCATTGCCCGCATCGAGGCGCAGGGCTACCGCTTGCTGCAACAGCTGGGCGCCACACCGCTGACAGCCGTATTCAGCGCTGGCGGCGGCGCCCATAATCCTATCCTCGGCGCCATCCGCGCCCGCCTGCTGGGGCTGCCGGTACAAACAGCGTCCCATGCCGAGGCAGCCTATGGCAGCGCCCTTCTCGCCAGGGATGGCAGGCAATTGCTATACTCCGGGCATGACAAATCAATCTGAGCCGCAGGGCGTTTTTCATGCCGCCGACCTGCCCTTGAGCTGGACGCCACTGGGCCAGACCCAGCCAGCCCAGATGGAACAGTGGCAGCAGCAGGACATTGCCCTGCTGCGCGCCCTGTCGGTTATCGAGATGCCGGTTTCCGAACTGGACAGGGATACCGCTTCCGCCGCCGGCAAGGCGATGGAACGGCTGGAAGCCAAGCTGGATTTAACGCTCAGCCTGATGATGCAGCTGGCCCGCGAACAGATCGGGCTGCCGCCCTGCTGCGCCGCCATCCTGCGCGCCGGTTCGGTGGAATGGATTGACCAAAGCGCACCCGAACCCGGCCAAATGTTGCTCATCTCCCTGCATATCAGCCCGAAGCTGCCCCAGCCCCTGACCCTCCCGGCCAGCGTGACGGCCACGGAAGTGCGGGAGCAAGGAATCCGGGTAACAGCGGATTTCATCCATCTGAATGAAGAACTGGCGGAATGGCTGGAGCGCACCCTGTTCCGTTTTCACCGCCGCCGCATCCAGCAAGCCCACACCCGCCAGCGTAGCGAGGCCTGAGCATGTTGCCCAAGCCGCGCGCTCTCCCCCGCAAATCCACGGACAAACCAACAGACGACTATCTCCAGAGCAGGTTCGAGGATTTGCGCGGCTTCACCCTGGCATGCGGCTTCGCCACGGTATTCCTGCCATGGGCATTGTGGGCGTGGGACTGGAGCCTTGCCCCGGCCAGCGCGCCCGATACGCTGGGCCTGCATCTCCTGATGGGCGCCCTGTTGGCCATTTACCCTGCCGCCATGCTTGCCGGCCTGCCCCGGCGTTTCCTGCCCTGGCTGTTCTATGGGCTGCTGCTGCTAACCCAGGGCATGTTCCTCCACAGCCTGAGCCGTCTGCCGGGTGGCCTTGCCCAGGGTGGCGCAGGCGTGCTGTTCTGGTTTCTCGTACCCCCCTTCACCGCCTTCATTTTCCGCTGGCGCATCAATCTGGCCGGCAACCTGCTGCTGCTCCTTGGGCCCAACCTGCTGGTGAGCTTTTCCGGCAGCCTGGGCCATTTCGATTTGATGCGCTTCAATCTGCTGGCTGTGCCGGCCGCCGGAATGGCGCTCCTCATCAGCCAGCTTGTGGACGTGCAGCTGCGCCGGATTCACGACCTGGGCAAACAGCTGGCCTGGCGTGATGCAGCGATCCGCTCATCAAGCGAAGTGCTGCATGTCACCGATCGCGACGGCTGGATCGAATACGTCAACCCGGCCTTCAGCGCGAGTACCGGTTACGCTCCCGAGGAGGCTATCGGCAAGAAACCCTCCCTGCTCAAAAGCGGTTTCCAGGATGAAGGTTTTTACGCGAATTTGTGGGCAACCGTCCTCAGGGGCGAGACATGGCGCGGCGAAGTTGTCAATCGCGGCAAGGATGGCAACGCCATTACCCTGCAGATGATCATCACCCCCGTGCCGGGCCATGACGGGCAGCCGGAAAGATTCGTTGCCGTTTCGCGCGATATTACTGCCCGCCGGCCGCTGGAAGAGGAAGATGCTCTCGGCAGCGCCAACCCGGAAGAAATTTTCAATAACGCCGGCGTCGGTATCGCACTGCTTGACCTGTGGGGGCACTTCATCAAGGTGAACGAGGTCTGGCTGGACATGCTCGACTACCCGAGCGAAAAAGTCGCCACGCTCAGCCTCGGCGACATCTTCCACGACGATGACGTGGCCGAGACCAGGCAGCTCTTCACCGAACTGGCCCGTGGAGGAGAACTCCCCCAGCCGATCGACAAGCGCATTGTTCGCAATGGCGGACAGGTTTTCTGGGGCCATCTTTCCTTCACCCTCGTGCCGGACGAAAACGGCTATATCCGCAACGTCATTGCCATCGTGCAGGACATCAATGACCGCAAGGAACTGGAGCGGAAACTGGAAGCCATGGCGCACTACGACGCCCTCACCGGCCTGCCCAACCGCGCCCTGTTCTTCGATCGCCTCGGCCAGGCCATCACCCAGAGCAAGCGCAGCCAGGGGCAGTTCGCGCTGATGTTTGTCGATCTCGACGGTTTCAAGGCAGTCAACGACACCTTCGGCCACGATACCGGCGATGCCCTGCTCAAGGCCGTATCCGAGCACCTGCTCGAATGCGTGCGCGAATCGGACACCGTGGCACGCATGGGCGGCGACGAATTCACCCTGATCCTGCGCGGCATCCACGGCCCCGAAGACGCCGCCGCAGTGGCGGAGAAAATTCTCGCCACGCTCACCCCGCCCTATCACCTGCTTGGCCATGAATGCCGCATCGGCGCCTCGCTCGGCATCGTGCTTTACCCCCAGCATGGCGTGAGCGCCGAAGCGTTGCTGAGCCAGGCCGACAACGCCATGTATGCCGTCAAGAAAGCGGGAAAGAACAACTACCGCTTCGCCGAGGGCTATCCCGCAATGCCACACTGATGTGGCAAAAAGCGGAGCTGGCTTTCCCGTCAGCCGTTTTCTCCCAGCGCCTCCTGCGCCCAGGCAAAAGCAGCCTGGCGGGTAGGTTCAAGTGTAGCGAGCGCGATACCCAGGTCTGTCGCCAGATTTGCCGCCTGGGCCGTGCGGCCCTTTTCCACGGCAAGGGCAAGCATCAGGAATTTCCCGTGCGGCCCGCCGCTGCGCAACAGCACCTCCAGCACCGCTTCGGACAAGTGCATCTTTTCCAGCACCTTCTGCATTGGCATGGCAAGGAGCACATCGAATAGCGACAGCATACCGACAAGGAACAGCTCATCACGTTCTTTTTTTGTCAGGCCTGGCGCTGCCACGGTTTCAAGGAAACGGGCGCGCATGAGCGCGATTTCCAGCAGGGCTTCGTCCCTTTCCCGTGTCGAGCCGATGCGGAACATGGAAATGGTCAGCCAGCGATACAGCTGTTCCCGGCCCAGAACCAGGATGGCATGATCCAGCGAATCAACGGGCGCATTCAGCCCGGAGGCGGCGGAGTTGGCGACTCTGAGCAGCTGGAAGGCGATTCCCGGATCCTTCTTGGCAACTTCCCCCAATTCGGACAAATCCGCTTCACTGCGCAGCAGGTTGAGCATTTCAATGGCCGCCAGGCGGCTCTGGTCGATTTTCTTTTCCTTCTCCGTTTCATCGGGAGTCGCAAGGAATTCGCCCAGAAAATACTCGAACCCGCTCGCCGCGCACATGCGCTGTTCGGCCCAGGACTGAACGCCTTCCACCCCCAGTGCCACTTTGGGCGCCAGGGAACGCAGCCGCTGGGCCAGTTTCTGGAATTGCTGCAGCGAAAAATCGGTAATACCCAGAAGAACGATGTCGGTTTCCGCCAGCAGCGGGAGTTCTTCATCCGACAGGGTCATGCCGCGCAATGCCGTTTTGCAGCCCGCACCATGAATGGCGCTCAGACGCCCCAGCAGCCCCTCCGCCGATAATGCGCTGCCACGCATATCCAGCAGGAAAACGGTATTCTCGGCCTGCAAGGGCTTGTGGCGGCCGAAGACGAGCCCATCCGGGCTGATTGGGACAAGCGCGAGCCTGCGCTGGGCAAAGGTCTGGATTCCCGCCGTTTGCAGCGCCTCAAAAAACTGCGCTTCGGAAGAAAAAGCCTGCTCATCCAGAGGTTTCAGCGAAAAGCGATAGCCGCAAAGCCGGCCCCTGGCGTCCATGATTTCCTCGCGCAGCAGCATGGCATCCGCTTCCGCGCGGCCCAAGGTGTTTTGCTCTGGCGGAGCAGGAATCGTCGCTGAAGGCGCTGCCTTTATCTCGCTTTCGCCCCTGGAAGACGAAACATCCGCATCCTTTCCCTTGAGCAGGGAGCTGAAAAAAGAGCCGAATCCCATTTTGACGCCTCAAATTAAGTCCTGCATTCTTTATGCGATGCTCACACCGCCCTCATTATCCACCACCATCCGGTCAGTGTCAGAAAAGACAGGGAAATGCCGGCCGCCACCATCAGGGTAGCCAGTTCTGGGTCGAGATCATGCTCGGCGGCCACGATGGCAGCGGTGATCATGGGCGGCATGGCGGCTTCGAACAGCGTGACCTGGATATGCTGCCCACTCGCACCCAGCAGCGGAACATAGAGCAGAAAGAGCGCCAGCGGTGCGAGCAGCAGCTTGAATAGCAGTCCCAGCGCCAGATTGCGGCCATTGCCGGCAAGATGTCCCAGGCGCAACTGCAATCCTACCGATAGCAGTGCCAGCGGCGCCAGGGTATCACCGAGGCGTTTCAGCAGCAGGGAGAACCACTCGGGATAGGTGGCAGGAATCAGCGCCAATGCGATGATCAGCGCGATGAAGGGCGGAAACAGCGCGATGCGCCGCAGGATGGTCCGGGCACTGGGCGCGCCGGAAGAATACAGCCCGGCGACGGTAATGCCGAGTATCGACAGCACCAGGAAGGAGCCGAGCTGGTCGGCGATCAGGCCGGTGACGATGGCTTCCTTGCCATAATAGGCCTCTATCATCGGCAGGCCGAGGAAGGAGGTATTGCCCAGCCCGCCGGTCAGCATCAGCGCTCCCACGGTGGGACGCGGCAGCGCCAGCCATTTTCCCACCGCCCAGAAGAAACCCGCTGCCAGGCCGAAATGAATCCACGCCATGGCCGCAATCAGCCCTACGTCCCCGCCAGGCCTGAGGTCATGGATATACAGCAGGGTCAGCGCCGGCAGGGAAATATGGATGATAAAGCTGTTGAGCGCAGCCGGCGCGTGCTCCGGCATGTGTCCGGCCCGGCGCAGCAATATGCCGGCAATAAAACAGGTGGCGAGGAGAATAAGATTGTTCATTACGCCATCACGTCAGTGAAACGAATTCCAGGGCATTCCCGTCCGGGTCACGGCAAAACAGGGCGGGACGGCCAGATTTGCTCAGGGAATAGGGCACTCCGGCCTGTTCCAGCGCCTGCTTCAAATGGCTCAGATCATCCACGCCCAGGGCGGTGTGACGGTCCCTGCCCCCATGTTCCGGCCGCCCGGTGACAGGGTCGGGGTTGGGCAGGGCCAGAAGGTGGATCTGCTGCGCGCCGATTTCATACCATATGCCGTCGAAAACCATGTCGGGGCGGCTGGCGCTGGGGAACAATTGCAGCACGCCCTCGTAAAATGCCCGCGCCCGGCCCAGGTCTGACACCAGAAGCGACACATGAAGTAGTTTATTGATCATTTTGTTTATCTTCGAGTTTTCCAGAAAACAGGCTGGCCATGACAATCATGATTCCGCCCAGCCATTCCTGGCTGCTCATGACCTCCCCGGCCAGCAGGTAGGAGGAAATCGCCGCCACCACCAGTTCGAACAGAAAAATCACGATCGCCTGGTTGGCCGGCGTATGGCTCAGGCCGAACTGCACCGTCAGCGTGATGCCGAAAATCGCCACACCAATGAGCAACAGCCACAGCCATCCGCTCCATGCCAGAGTGATCATGGGCTGCGCTCCGCCGGGTGTCCACAACACCGGCAGCAGCGAAAGCAGCGCCACCCCGACCCAGATGCTCACCGATTTGACCTGGACATCCAGATTCTGCGCCTTGCGTGCCAGCACATTGGAAAGTGCGAACATCAGCCCGGCGGACAAGCCCAGCCATTCAGCCTGGCTCTGCGGCAGGGGCAAGCCAAACTCGGGGTGCCACAGCATTACCACCGCCCCCCCCAGGGACAGCGCCATGACGCCATATCCGGCCAGCACCGGCTTTTCGCGCAGCAACAGACGGGCAAAAATCACCGTCCAGAAAGGCGAAAGATAGAACAGCAGCAACACCCGCATGACCTCGCCATGGATCACCGCCAGCACATAAGCCAGATTGGTCCAGCCCGCGCTGATCCCGATCAGGATGGCCAGCCATCCGGCCCGGTTGAGTTGCTGGAAGGCGCGGGGAAATAAAATCAAACCCAGTGTCAGGGACACTGCGTAGGTCATCAGGCTGGACAGGGCGCCGGAAATCCCCGCTTCCGCCAGCACACGGTAGGGATACCAGATCAGCCCCCAGATCACTGCGCCGGATAGCAATCCCGAGACAGCAAGCATTTTCTGTTTTGAAACCATGTCCGACGCTCTTATAATTCCGCTCTGCCGTTAATCCAGAAATCCAGACTCGAATGCCCTGACCGTGAACCCCAATCTAAACCACCTGCACTCCTACCCTTTCCAGAAGCTGCGCGAACTGTTTCAGGGCACGGCCCCCAACGCCAGCTATGCGCCGGTCAACCTTTCCATTGGGGAGCCCAAGCATGCCACACCGGCTTTCATCAGCCAAAGTCTGACCGACAGCCTGGCAGGGCTGGCGAATTATCCCACAACCCAGGGCAGCGAAGCGCTGCGCCAGTCGATTGGCGACTGGGTAACACGCCGCTACAACGTGCCGGCGCTGGATATCAACAAGCAGATCCTGCCGGTGAATGGCAGCCGCGAGGCGCTGTTCGCTTTTGCCCAGGCCGTGATCGACACCAGCCGCCCCCGGCCGGTGGTGATCTCCCCCAATCCTTTCTACCAGATTTACGAAGGCGCGGCGCTGCTGGCCGGGGCCACACCCCATTATCTCAATACGCTGCCGGAAAACGGCTATCGCATGGAATTCGACCGGGTGCCGGAAGGCATCTGGCAACACACCCAGCTGGTCTATGTGTGCTCACCCGGCAACCCTACCGGCAAGGTGATGGATCTGGCGGAATGGAAGCATCTGTTCGAACTTTCCGACCATTACCGCTTCATCATCGCTTCCGACGAGTGCTACTCGGAAATCTACCCGGACGAGGCCAAACCGCCGCTGGGCGGGCTGGAAGCGGCCTATCGCCTGGGACGGCCGGATTATTGCCGCATGGTGATGTTCAGCAGCCTGTCCAAGCGTTCCAATGTGCCTGGCATGCGTTCCGGCTTTGTCGCGGGCGACGCGGCAATCATGGAAAAATTTCTGCTCTACCGCACCTACCACGGCTGCGCCATGAACCCGGCGGTGCAGGCCGCCAGCGCAACGGCATGGAACGACGAAGCGCACGTGGTGGAAAACCGCCGCCTCTACCGGGAAAAATTCGCCGCCGTGACACCCATGCTGCAAAACGTGCTGACGGTCGAGCAGCCGGACGCCGCTTTTTACCTCTGGGCCAGGACGCCGATATCCGACCGTGATTTCGCCCTGGGACTCTACCGGGATTATAATGTCACGGTTTTGCCGGGCAGCTTTCTGGCACGTGAAGCGCGCGGCACCAACCCCGGCGAGCATTTCGTGCGCATTGCCCTGGTCGCGCCGCTGGCGGAGTGCCTGGATGCGGCACAGAGAATTCAGGAATTCGTTAACAAAATCAAATAATCCTCTAGGAAAAATCATGCAAGAACTACAAAGCATCATCGAAGAAGCCTTTGAACGCCGTGCTGACATTACCCCGCGCAACGTCGAAACCAAGGTCAAGGACGCCGTGGACAGCGTGCTGGAAATGCTCGACAAGGGTCAACTGCGCGTCGCTTCCAAGATCGACGGCCAGTGGGTCACCCACCAGTGGCTAAAAAAGGCCGTGCTGCTGTCCTTCCGCCTGGAAGACAATTTCTTCATCAAGGGCGGCTTCACCAACTACTTCGACAAAGTGCCGTCCAAGTTCGCCGACTACAACTCCAAGGATTTCCGTGAAGGCGGTTTCCGCGTGGTGCCCCCTGCTGCCGCACGCAAGGGTTCCTTCATCGCCAAAAATGTGGTGCTGATGCCCTCCTACGTCAACATCGGCGCCTATGTCGAT
>CAZKHJ010000012.1:0-64408 GCA_964552675.1 uncultured Sulfuricella sp.
CGTGGACCAAAGGATTATGAGTCCTCTGCTCTAACCAACTGAGCTACAGGCCCGGCAAAGTTTAACCTTCGTTGTCCAGGAAGCTGCGCAGCCGCTCGGAGCGCGAAGGATGGCGCAGTTTGCGCAGCGCCTTGGCCTCGATCTGGCGGATGCGTTCACGGGTGACATCGAACTGCTTGCCAACTTCTTCCAGGGTATGGTCGGTATTCATTTCAATGCCGAAACGCATGCGCAGCACCTTGGCCTCGCGCGGGGTAAGGCTTTCCAGCACTTCCTTGGTCGCTTCGCGCAAACTGGCATACATCGCAGCATCGGCCGGGGCCAGGGTGGAAATATCCTCGATGAAGTCGCCCAGGTGGGAGTCCTCGTCGTCGCCAATCGGCGTTTCCATGGAGATCGGCTCCTTGGAAATCTTGAGGATTTTGCGGATTTTTTCTTCCGGCATTTCCATCTTTTCGGCCAGCAGCGCGGGATCGGCTTCCTGGCCGGTTTCCTGGAGGATCTGGCGGCTGATGCGGTTCATCTTGTTGATGGTTTCGATCATGTGCACCGGGATGCGGATGGTGCGCGCCTGGTCGGCGATGGAGCGGGTAATGGCCTGGCGGATCCACCATGTGGCATAGGTGGAGAATTTGTAGCCACGGCGATATTCGAATTTGTCCACGGCCTTCATCAGGCCAATGTTGCCTTCCTGGATCAGGTCGAGGAATTGCAGACCGCGGTTGGTGTATTTTTTGGCAATGGAGATGACCAGGCGCAGGTTGGCCTCGATCATCTCGCGCTTGGCACGGCGCGCCTTGGCTTCGCCGGTGGACATCTGGCGGTTGATTTCCTTGAGGTCCTTGAGCGGGATGCCGACCTTGGCCTGCACATCGGTCAGGCGCTGCTGCTGATCCACGATGGCATGCTGGAAGCGGCCGAGCTTCTCGCTATAGGGCTTGCTGGCAGCCATTTCCTCCACCACCCATTCCAGATTGCTTTCGTTGCCGGGGAACACCTGGATGAAGTGCGGGCGCGGCATGCCGCCCTTGTTGACGCACAATTCCATGATGGTGCGTTCGTGACCACGCACTTCCTCGACCAGGCCGCGCAGGCTGTCGCACAGGGCTTCCACCTGCTTGACGGAAAAGCGGATGCCCATCAGTTCATTGGAAATCTGCTCCTGCACTTCCTTGTAGACTTTGTTGCGCGAGCCTTTTTTCTGCAGCACCTGCTGCATCTTGTCAAAGGCCACGCGAATCACGGCAAAACGCTCCAGTGCATCGGCCTTGAGTTGCGCCAGATTGGCGGCGGCAATCGCTGCGCCTGCGGCATCGGCATCTTCCTCGCTGACTTCCGCTTCCGGTTCTTCCGCAACTTCCTCGGCGGCAGCCATTTCCTCGCTGAATTCATCGGCGCTCTGGCCGTTGAGCAGGCCATCGACCAACTCGTCGACACGCAATTCGTCGCGCTCGACCATGTCGGCCAGACGCAGAATTTCGGCAATCGTGGTGGGGCAGGCGGAAATGGCCTGCACCATGTGCTTGAGGCCATCCTCGATGCGCTTGGCAATCTCGATTTCGCCTTCGCGCGTGAGCAGGTCGACCGTACCCATTTCGCGCATGTACATGCGCACCGGATCGGTGGTGCGGCCGAATTCGGAATCCACTGTCGACAATGCGGCTTCAGCTTCGGCTACTGCATCTTCGTCAGCCACTGCGGGAGTGGCATCGGACATCAGCAGGGTTTCAGCATCGGGCGCTTCGTCATACACTGCGATGCCCATGTCGCCGATCATGCTGATCACGCCTTCGATCTGCTCGGCGTCGAGCATGTCGTCGGGCAGGTGGTCGTTGATCTCTGCATAGGTCAGGTAGCCACGCTCCTTACCCAGCACGATCAGGTTCTTCAAGCGCATGCGCCGCTCGTCTGCGTCGTTCACGCGGCCATCCAACTTTTCATTTTCCGTCGCCATACCTTGTCCCGAAAAAGCGTTTAACAAAACAGAGCATTATACCCTATTTCCGTGTCAATTTTACTCCTTGCCGCGCAACAGCAATTGCTGCAAACGTTCCTTCTGCTCCATCGTCAATCCCTGAGCACGCGACAATGAAAGCAGAGCGTCGATTTCCCCCTGCCGCCCCTGCCGTTTCAACTGCTCCAGGGCGCCGGCAAACTCCTGGGCAATCTCGGCAGGATCGAAGCGATCTTCCCACTGCATCACTTCCGCCGCCGCATCCCGCAGCCGGGCTTCGTGGACAGTGCCGCGAAAATGCTCGATCAGCGGCGCAGCATCCTTTAACTGCGGGTGCGCGGCAAGGAATTCAAGCAATACCGCCAGGGTCGATTCTTCCCCTTCGCGGTTTTTGTTCTCCAGCGCCACGCCCTGCGCCAGTTGCGGCTGCACCAGCAGAAACTGGAGCATCTGACGCACCAGAGACGGCGGGCTGCGCTTGAGTCTGGGCAAGGCTTTTACATTTTTTACCGGCCTGATCTGGAACAACTCCTCCAGTTCAGCCTGCGAAATACCGGCCAGTTCGGCCAGCCGCTTGCGCAGCATGATCCCGAGCGCGGGCGCGGCAACCTGAGCCAGCAGCGGCCTGGCCAGTTGCAGCAGCCGCGCCCTGCCCTCCTGGGTATCCATGTCCACCTGGGCGGTCAGCTCGCGCAACAGGAACTGCGAGAACGGCACCGCCTCCGCCAGCAGCGCTTCGAAACCCGCCTTGCCCGCCCGACGCACATAGGAATCGGGATCCTCGCCCTGCGGCAGGAACAGGAAGCTCAGGTTCTTGCCGTCCACCACCTGGCCCAGGCTGTTTTCCAGCGCCCGCCAGGCCGCCTTGCGCCCGGCATTGTCGCCGTCGAAACAGAACACCACGGTGTCGCTCTGGCGTAGCAGTTTTTGCACATGAACCGGCGTAGTCGCGGTTCCCAGAGTCGCCACGGCATATTCGACGCCATGCTGCGCCAGCGCCACCACATCCATATAGCCTTCGACCACCAGCACCCGGTCCGCTTCGCGGATGGCCTTGCGCGCCTGGTACAGGCCGTACAGCTCCTGGCCTTTTTCGAACAGCGGCGTTTCCGGCGAGTTGAGATACTTGGGCTCGCCCTGCCCCAGCACGCGGCCGCCGAAGCCGATCACCGTGCCGCGCTGGTTGAGAATGGGGAACATGATGCGGTCGCGGAAACGGTCGTAGCGCTTGCCGTTTTCTCCCTCGATCACCAGTCCGGCCTGGACCAGCGGCTTCGCGGCGTAATCAGGAAAGATCCCGGCCAGGTTCTGCCACCCAGCCGGCGCATAGCCAATGCCGAAACGCGCCGCGATTTCGCCGGACAGCCCGCGCTGCTTGAGGTACTCAATGGCCTGGGGCGCGCGTTTGAGCTGGTCGCGATAATAGCGCGTGGCTTGCAGCATGATGCCGGGCAAGTCCGCATCCTGCACGGCGCGCTGTTTTTCGCTGACGGCTTCCTGGGGCACCGTCATGCCCGCGCTGCGCGCCAGCTCCTCCACCGCTTCGACGAAACCCAGACCCTGGTATTCCATGACAAAACTGATTGCGGTGCCGTGCGCACCACAGCCGAAGCAATGGTAGAACTGCTTGGTCGGGCTGACGCTGAAGGAAGGGGATTTTTCGTTATGGAAGGGGCAGCACGCCATGTAGTTGGCGCCCGCCTTTTTGAGTGGGACGTAGCGTTCGACCACATCCACCACATCGAGGCGATTCAGCAGATCCTGAATGAACGACTGAGGAATCATCGCGCGCGGAAACCCCGGAAACAGAAACGCCAGGACGGTTGATCCTGGCGTGGCAATCTCATACCCGATCCGGGCAGGCCGTCATCAGGCAGCCAGTTTCGCCTTGATCAGGGCAGAAACCCTGCCCATGTCGGCCCGGCCGGCAAGCAGCGGCTTCACCGCCGCCATCACCTTGCCCATATCCTTTACGCCGGAAGCGCCAGAGGCGGCGACGGCATCCGCCACCATCTGCTCCACTTCAGCCTCGGACAAGGCCTGCGGCATATACGTCTGAAGCACGGAGACTTCAAACTTCTCGACATCCGCCAGATCGTTGCGCTGCGCGGCTTCGTACTGGGAGATCGAATCGCGGCGCTGCTTGAGCATCTTCTCGATCACCGCGACCACCTGCGCATCATCCAGTTCGATGCGCTCGTCCACTTCACGCTGCTTGATGGCCGCCTGGAGCAGGCGGATGGCCGCCAGGCGCGGCGTATCCTTGGCGCGCATCGCCGATTTCATATCATCGGTGATGCGTTCTCTCAAACTCATGAGACGGGAGATTTAGTACAGCTTGGTCGGCAGCATCTGGCTGCGCAGGCGCTTGTAGTGGCGCTTCACGGCAGCAGCGCCTTTGCGCTTGCGCTCGGCAGTGGGCTTCTCGTAGAACTCGCGGGCGCGCAGTTCGTTGAGCAGGCCGGAACGTTCGATGGTACGGCGGAAACGGCGCAGTGCAACGTCAAACGGTTCACCTTCTTTTACGCGGACACTTGGCATATCAGTCTTTCTCGACAGAAAATTAAATGGGAAAAGCGGAGATTTTAACAGAGAGAGACTATTTTTCCAAACCCTGTTCGCAACTTTTTCAGAAAAGACAAGGGCCGCAAAATTTGCGGCCCTTGTCACTTGCTGCTTTAAGGCAAAGCCGGAATTACATCATGCCTTCCATGCCGCCCATGCCACCCATGCCGCCAGGCATCGGGGCCTCTTCCTTCGGCAGCTCGGCCACCATGCAGTCGGTGGTCAGCATCAGGCCGGCCACCGAAGCGGCGTTCTGCAGCGCATAACGGGTCACCTTGGTGGGGTCGAGCACGCCCATCTCCACCATGTCACCGTATTCGCCGGTACCGGCGTTGTAGCCGAAATTGCCGCTACCCTCGGACACCTTGTTCACCACCACGGACGGCTCGTCGCCGGCGTTGGCGACGATCTGGCGCAGCGGTTCCTCGATGGAACGCAGCACGATGGCGATACCAGCGTCCTGGTCGTGGTTGGCGCCAGTCAGATTGGCAATCGAGGAACGGGCGCGCAACAGGGCCACGCCGCCGCCAGGAACAATACCTTCTTCCACCGCAGCCCGGGTCGCGTGCAGCGCATCTTCCACGCGGGCTTTCTTCTCTTTCATTTCCACTTCGGTCGCGGCGCCCACCTTGATCACGGCCACGCCGCCAGCCAGCTTGGCCACGCGCTCCTGCAGTTTTTCACGGTCATAATCGCTGGTGGTTTCCTCGATCTGCTTGCGGATCTGCTTGACGCGGCCTTCGATAGTCGCGGCATCGCCGTGACCGTCGATAATGGTGGTTTCTTCCTTGCCCACTTCGATGCGCTTGGCCTGGCCGAGGTCGGCCAGGGTGGCCTTTTCCAGCGTCAGCCCCACTTCCTCGGCGATCACGGTGCCGCCGGTCAGGATGGCGATATCTTCCAGCATGGCCTTGCGGCGGTCGCCGAAACCAGGCGCCTTGACGGCCACGGTTTTCAGGATGCCACGGATGTTGTTCACCACCAGGGTGGCCAGCGCTTCGCCATCCACGTCTTCAGCAATGATCAGCAGCGGACGGCCAGCCTTGGCCACCTGCTCCAGCACCGGCAGCAGATCGCGGATATTGGAGATCTTCTTGTCGTGCAGCAGGATGAAAGGATTTTCCAGCGCAGCGATCTGGCGCTCGGCATTGTTGACGAAGTAAGGGGAGAGGTAGCCGCGGTCGAACTGCATGCCTTCCACCACGTCCAGCTCGTTGGCCAGGCCGGAACCGTCTTCCACGGTGATCACGCCTTCCTTGCCCACCTTGTCCATGGCCTGGGCAATGATATCGCCGATATCGGCGTCGGAGTTGGCGGAAATGGAACCTACCTGGGCGATTTCCTTGTTGGTGGTGCAGGGCTTGGAAATCTTCTTCAGCTCGCCGATGATCACTTCCACGGCCTTGTCGATGCCGCGCTTGAGGTCCATCGGATTCATGCCGGCGGCCACGGATTTCATGCCTTCGCGCACGATCGCCTGAGCCAGCACGGTTGCAGTGGTGGTGCCGTCACCAGCCACGTCGGAGGTCTTGGAAGCCACTTCCTTGACCATCTGTGCGCCCATGTTCTCGAACTTGTCTTTCAGTTCGATTTCCTTGGCCACGGACACGCCATCCTTGGTGATGGTGGGGGCGCCGAAGGAGCGCTCCAGCACCACGTTGCGGCCCTTGGGACCGAGGGTCACTTTAACTGCATTGGCCAGCACGTTTACACCGGCCACCATGCGGTGACGCACGTCATCACCAAATTTCACGTCTTTAGCTGCCATGTTCTAACTCTCCTTTAAATCAATCCGATTAGCCTTCAACCACGCCCATCACGTCTTCTTCGCGCATTACCAGCAGCTCTTCGCCGTCCACCTTGACGGACTGGCCGGAATATTTGCCGAAGATCACCTTGTCGCCCACTTTCAGGGACAGCGCGCGCAGCGAGCCATTGTCCAGCACCTTGCCTTCGCCTACGGCCAGCACTTCGCCCATATCCGGCTTCTCGGCCGCATTGCCGGGCAGTACAATACCGGACGCGGTTTTCTCTTCGGCTTCCAGGCGCTTGACGATCACGCGGTCATGCAAAGGACGAATTTTCATTGCTTGAATCTCCTGTTGTTGAACTTGATTGAAATTCCATGGCGACGGGGTGCTGTTAGCACTCCCATCCAGCGAGTGCTAATAATAGGGATAGCCCCTGCGGATTTCAAGGGCATTTTTTTGTGTCCACCGAAAAACCCATAACACACACAACCGGTCTTCCCTCATGAACAACGCCGATTACCTCCAGCGCAGCCTGCATTCGGTCTGGCATCCATGCAGCCAGATGAAGCAGTTCGAAACCCTGCCGCTCGTTCCCATCTCACGCGGCGAAGGCATGTGGCTGCACGACTTCGAGGGCAGGCGCTATCTCGACGCCATCAGCTCGTGGTGGGTCAATCTGTTCGGCCACTGCAACCCGCGCATCAATGCGGCAATCAAGGATCAGCTGGAAATACTGGAGCACGTCATCCTGGCCGGTTTCACCCACCAGCCGGTGATCGAACTTTCCGAACGCCTGTCGCGCCTGACCGGCCTGGGGCATTGCTTCTACGGTTCGGATGGCGCCTCGGCCACCGAGATCGCCCTGAAGATGAGCTTCCATTACTGGCGCAACTGCGGCCTGCCGGAAAAAACCCGCTTCATCAGCCTGCACAACAGCTACCACGGCGAAACCATCGGCGCGCTGTCGGTCACCGATGTCGCACTGTTCAAGGACACTTACGCCCCGCTGCTGCGGCAAAGCACGCAAGTGCCAACACCGGACTGGCGCCGCGCCGAACAAGGCGAGTCGGCGCACGATTACGCCCTGCGCTGCGCAGCGGCATTGCGTACCCATCTCGAACGGCATCATGCCGAAACCGCCGCCTTCATCATCGAACCGCTGGTGCAGGGCGCAGCAGGCATGGCCATGTACGATGCCGAATACCTGCGCCAGGCACGGGCGATCTGCGACGAGTTCAAGGTCCATCTCATCGCCGACGAAATTGCCGTGGGTTTCGGCCGCACCGGCACGATGTTCGCCTCTGAGCAGGCCGGTATCCGGCCCGATTTCATGTGCCTGTCGAAAGGCATCAGCGGCGGCTATCTGCCGCTCTCGGCGGTGCTGACCACGGAGGGGGTTTTTCAGGCCTTTTATCACGACGAGACAGCGAAAGGCTTCCTGCATTCCCACTCCTACACCGGCAACGCACTGGCCTGCCGCGCCGCGCTGGCAACCCTGGATATTTTCGAGCAGGACAAGGTGATCTCCGCCAACCGCGCCAAAGCCGCCTACCTGAACCAGGCCGCACAGCCGCTGCGCGACCACCCCCATGTAAGGCACTTCCGCCACTGCGGCATGATCTGGGCTTTCGAAGCCGAAAGCAGCACGCCACATTTTTCGCGCGCCTTTTACCAGCAGGCACTGCAACACGAATTACTGTTGCGCCCCATGGGTAACACGGTATATTTCATGCCACCCTATATCATCAGCCACGAGGAAATCGACTTCCTCCTGGCTGGCACACTCAAGACTCTGGAACAAACATGCTAGTCCTCGGCATCGAATCCTCCTGCGACGAAACCGGCGTCGCGCTCTACCACACCGAACGCGGCCTGCTCGCCCATGCCCTGCACTCCCAGGTAGCAATGCACGCCGAATACGGCGGCGTAGTGCCGGAACTGGCATCGCGCGACCACATCCGCCGGGTGCTGCCGCTCACCCGCCAAGTGCTGGCCGAAGCGGGCTGCACCCTGCAGGATATCGGAGGCATCGCCTACACCGAAGGGCCGGGGCTGGCCGGCGCGCTGCTGGTGGGCGCGAGCATTGCCGCCTCCCTGGCTTTCGCGCTCAGGGTGCCGACCGTCGGCGTGCATCACCTCGAAGGTCACCTGCTGGCGCCGCTGCTGGAAGAAAACCCGCCCGAATTCCCCTTTATTGCCCTGCTGGTATCCGGCGGCCATTCGCAACTGATGGAAGTAAGCGGCATCGGCCAATACACCACCCTGGGCGACACCCTCGATGACGCCGCCGGCGAAGCCTTCGACAAGACCGCCAAACTGCTCGGCCTGGGCTACCCGGGCGGCCCCGCATTATCGAAACTGGCGAATCAGGGTACGCCGGGGCGCTTCAAGCTGCCGCGCCCGATGCTCACCAGCGGCGACCTGAATTTCAGCTTCAGCGGCCTCAAGACCGCCGTGCTGACCCTGGCCAACCAGCACCGCAACAGCGCACAGGAACTGGATCAGCAGACGCAGGCCGACATCTGCCTGGCTTTTCAGGAAGCCATTGTCGAAGTGCTGACCAAGAAAGCCATCGCCGCGCTCAAACAGACCGGCCTGTCGCGCCTGGTAGTGGCGGGCGGCGTAGGTGCCAACCGGCAGCTGCGCGAAAGCCTGTCGCACGCCGCCAGCAAAAAAAAGTTCGCGGTGTTCTACCCCAAGCTGGAATTCTGCACCGACAACGGCGCCATGATCGCCTTCGCCGGCGCCATGCGCCTGCGTCAGGAAGGACACCGCACCATGAACTTTCCGATCAAGCCAAGATGGGACCTGGAAACGCTGAGCGCACCCGGCTAAATTTTCACGCCAAGCCAGCCAAGCGTCCTGGCCATCCCGACATAGGCCAGCGCAGTCGCTGCACACGAAACCGCCAGGCTGCTCCAGAATCCCCAGCCGCTGCGCAGGAGAAGCGGCAAAACGATGAACAGCGCCAGCGAAGGCAGGACCAGCCAAAAGATGCCGTGAGAGAGCGCGGCAACTTTCTGCAAATCTCCGGAATCCAGGTAAAGCCAGACAAAAGCGAGCAGGGAAGTGAGGGGAAGGGATGCCAGGGCTGCGCCCCAGAAGGAACTGCGCTTTGCCAGTTCCGCAACGGCCACCACAATGACGGCCGAAAGAGCGATTTTCAGGGCGTATTGCCACATACTTTATGACTTGATCCGTGCGGCCCAGTGCAGCAAGGCCTCATTGCCCAGCCAGCGCCCGAGATACTCCGGGAAGAACAGCAACGCACCCAGCGCACCCAGCGCCACCACCAGCAGGGCATGGCTGAACAGGCTTTCCGGACGCAGGATGCCCCAGTATTTCATGGTAAGAAAGACAAAGTCCTTGCGGTGCTCTGACATGCGGCGGTATTTGATCACCATGTTGACCAGCAGATAGACGAGATAGCCGCCGCCAAGCGAGGCGAACACGATGCGGAAAACCGTCAGCATGTCCACGCCACCCTGGCCGACGCGGTGGAACAGCAGGGAAATGACGCCCATGGCCAGCGAGGCGGCAACGGCGATCAGCACATTGGCGATCAGACGGCGGCGTTCGCGTGCCAGGTCCTGCTGGCGCTGGATGAAGAAGGCGTCCACCTCGTGCTTGAGGTATTCGACCTTTTCCTGCACCAGGGAAGCGATTTCGGCTTTCATCACCCGGGTACGCTCGTCCAGCGTCGCACCCAGACGCTCCGCCGCATAATCCACCATTTCCTTCACGTCCGACTTGGTGAACTGGCGCTGGTTGTGCAGTTCGGCGGAAATCTTGTCGAGCTTGGCATCCACTTCCTGGCTTGCCCCCAGCACCACCTCGCGCAACTCGCCGCTGGCCTGGACTATACCCTCGCGCACCACGCCGTCGAGCTTCTCGCTGGCGTGATTGATCGCGGTGCGGGACACCTGCTCCAGGTTTTCCCGCGCGTAGTCCATTTCCTTCTGGAACCAGGTCATGGCGCAGACTGGTCTCCCGCCTTCTTGCCGATGCGGGTTTCCTGGCCCGACAGCAGGTTGCGGATATTGGACTGATGGCGCCATACCAGCAGCAGGGAGAGCAGCAGGATGGCGAAACTGTAATAGCCGAAGCCGGCCAGCGCCACGCCGTACAGCGGCGCAAAGCCGGCGGCGATGAGGGCCGAGAGGGAAGAAGTTTTCCACAGCCAGGCAGCCAGCAGCCAGGTGGCCAGCACGGCCAGGCCGAGCCAGGGGTTCAGCGCCAGCAGGATGCCCAGCGCGGTGGCCACGCCCTTGCCGCCGTGGAAGCCGAAAAATACGGGGAAAACATGGCCGATGAACACCGCCAGCGCCACTGCGGCAATGATCGGCTCACCCACGCCATAGGCAGGCCCGAATTTCATCGCCAGAAACACCGCCAGCCAGCCCTTGGCCGCATCCCCCAGCAGGGTCAGCGCGGCAGCCAGCTTTTTGCCGGTACGCAGGACATTGGTCGCGCCAGGGTTTTTCGAGCCGAACGAGCGCGGATCGGCCAGGCCGAAGGCTTTGCTGACGATCACGGCAAAGGACAGGGAGCCGATCAGGTAAGCGGCGACAACAAAAACTATCGAGGGCATAACAAATCACTTAAAATCGCAGGCTTTGAATTTTACGGCAAAACTTGGGCGCCCGCGTAATGATCGCGCCCGCACACCATGGACATCATCTTCCTCAGCGAATTCCGGGCCGAAACCATCATCGGCGTTTACCCCTGGGAGCGGGAAATGCCGCAGACCATCCAGCTCGACCTGGAAATCGGCCTGCCCCACAGCCGCGCCGGCACCAGCGACGACGTCGCGGACACCATCGACTACGGCAAGGTAGTGGAACGCATCCAGCAGGAACTGACGGTAAAACACTTTTCCCTGGTGGAAGCGCTGGCCGAATATCTGGCAAACCTGGTCATGACCGAATTCGGCGCGCCCTGGATCAGGATCAGCATCACCAAGCTGGGGCTGATCCGTGGCGTGAAGCGGCTCGGCATCACCATCGAGCGGGGCACGAAATCCTGAGCGGCTTTTCCGGCGAGATACTGGTCGCCGCGCTGCTGATTCTTGCGCTGGCCTATTTCATCCGCGGCATCTCGGGCTTCGGCTCGGGCCTGATCGCCGTGCCTCTGCTGGCTCACTTCCTCCCCCTGCTGTTCGTCGTCCCCTTCATCCTGCTGCTGGATTTCACTGCTTCGGTGGTAATGGGCCGCACTGCGCGGCAGCATGTCAACTGGCGGGAAATCCGCCCCCTCCTGCCCTTCAGCCTGATCGGGGTGGTTCTGGGTGCGGCCATGCTGATCAATCTGCCGAAAGAACCCCTGCTGACCGGCCTGGGATTGTTTGTGATGGCTTTCGGCGTGCGCAACGTCCTCAACCTGCACAGTGAAAAGCCCATTTCCCAGTGGTGGGCCCTGCCCACCGGCCTGACCGGCGGCATGGTGGGCGCGCTGTTTGGCACCGGCGGGCCGCCCTATATCATCTACCTCTCGCACCGCCTGCGCGACAAGGCGGAACTGCGCGCATCCTTTTCCGGGCTGTTCATGATCGACGGCGGGACGCGCCTGGTGACTTTCCTCATCACTGGCCTGCTGTTGCAGCCCGGCCTGCTACTGGCTTACCTCGGCGCGCTGCCGATCATGGCAGTGGGCCTGAAGCTGGGACACAAGGCGCACCTGGGCCTGTCCAACCAGCAAATGCTCAGGCTGATCGGCGCCCTGCTGCTGGGCAGCGGCATCTCCCTGCTGTGGAAGGCGTGGAACTAGTCCGTTCAATCCTGGCTCCCGCCAGAAAAAAGAAGAAAAAATCATAACCTGAAACGGCTTACTGACTCATGGAGGGAACGCGCCAGCCGCTCCATATGCTCGACCTCTGCATGATTTTCCTGCACCGCGCTGCCATTCTGCTCAGCCATACGGGCGATTTGCTCGACATTTCGGGCAATTTCATTGCTGCTGGCACGCTGCTCGTTGACAGCGGAAGTGATGCCGTCGACTCCCCGGGTGGCTTCGTCCACGGATTGCCCGGCCTCGCCCAGCGCCATCGTCACGTCCTCAAGATGATCCTGACTGGCAACCAGCGACTGCTGCCCTTTCTGTAATGCTTGCTCCACCCGCTCCGACTGGTGGCTAAGACTGAGAGTCACCTGGTCGATCTGGCTCGCGGACTGGGCAGACTTCTCCGCCAGTTTGCGTACTTCATCCGCCACCACGGCAAAGCCACGGCCCTGCTCTCCAGCCCGTGCAGCCTCAATGGCGGCGTTGAGGGCGAGAAGGTTGGTCTGGTCGGCAATATCCCGCACCTGGCGGGTCATATTGGTGATTTCCACGGTACTGTGAACAAACAAGGAAACCGAGGAGGCTATTTCGTCGACGGCATTTTCCACTGCGCAAATCTCTCCGATCAACTCGGACAGCTTGACATTCCCCTTCTCGGTGCGTTCCTTGCTCCGGTGGGAGAGTTGATTGACCGTTTCGGCATTTTCCGCGACGGAGGCAATGCTCACCGCCATTTGCTCGACGGCGGCAGCAGTGGCCGAAGCGGCATCGCTCTGCTGGTGCGAGCCACTGGAAACCTGATTGGCAGCGACGGCCAGTCGCTGTGCTGCATCACTGATCTCACTGGCGGATGCCTCAACCCGTGCCAGAATCTGGCTGACATCACGGCGCAGCGTCTCGGCCGATGAAGCCACTTGCCCCAGCTCATCCTCGGTGCTATGGCGAATGGCATGGGAAAAATCACCACTGCCAATGGTTTTTAGATCTTCTACCAGTTCCGCTGCTGGAATCAGCAGCATTTTCCGCACCATCCACAAAAACATGGCGAATGACGCAACGATCACCAAACCGACCAGACCCAGGCTCCATCTCAAGGCACTGTTTGCCCGAGCGGAAATTTCCTTGCTGATATAGCCGGTTCTTTCCTCAATGGCCGCCACCACCTTGGTCAGCAGCTCTTCCGGCGCGCGGTCAATGCCCTTGACCGCCTTATCACCGGCCTTGGCATCAAAATTGGCTTCCTTGAAGGCCTGCAAGCCCTTGCGATAACCCTCTCCTGCTTTCTGGTGCGCGCTCTGGAACTGGCCAAGCAAATCCCTGATTCCAGGTTCATCCACCTTTAGCAGCAACGCGGCAATATTGTCTTGCACTTTGCGCTCATTATTCTCGAATTGCTCCCAGTATTTGTTGAGCGCATCTGGAGCGCTGCCACGCAGCAGAACATTTTTCCACTCCTGCACCTGCACCTTGAACTTCGCCTGGGTTTCCAGAATCGTGGCTTCTTCCCTGTGCCGCGCAGCAACATCATTTTCAAAAGCCTGAATGCTGCGCCACGAAGCCAGCATCCCGACCATGGCGGCTCCCAGCAGCATGGCTGTGCCAAGGCCGGAAATCAGCAGGAGTTTGTTGCGGATGCTGCGCGTAATCCAGTTCATGGCTGCTTTTCCTCCAATTGCTACAAACTATAGCGCGCCTCATGACGATTGACTAGCCACTTGTCAGTGCGATCTACTGATAGCGCAATGCCTCAATCGGCTCCAGCCGGGCCGCTTTTCTGGCCGGATAGAAACCGAAGAACACCCCTACCGCCGCTGCCACCATGAAAGCCATGATGACCGAGCTCAGGGTGATAACCACGGCGGTTTCGGTGATCTGGTTCACCAGCACTGCGCCGCCGATGCCCAGCCCCACGCCCACCAGGCAGCCGGCGATGGAAATGATGATGGCTTCGAGCAGGAACTGCAGCAGGATGTCGCGCTGGCGCGCGCCGATGGCGACGCGAATGCCGATCTCCCGGGTGCGCTCGGTAACCGATACCAGCATGATGTTCATGATGCCGATGCCACCTACCAGCAACGAAATCGAGGCAATGGCGCCGAGCATGAGGGACATGACACGGGTGGTTTCGGCCTGGGTATTCGCCAGGGCGGTAAGGTTGCGCACGGTAAAATCGTTCTCCGCGCCTTCCTTGATACGGTGACGCTGGCGCAGCAACTGGGTGATGCCCCGTTCGGCAGCAGGCATGGCCTCCGCCGACACCGCCTGGGCCATGATCATGCGCACACTGCCCTGGAACTGGGTGCCGAACAGCTTGCGCTGGGCAGTGGTGACGGGGATCAGCACGGTGTCGTCCTGATCGCGTCCGTCCAGACTCTGCCCCTTCATTTCCAGCACTCCCACCACCTGATAGGGGCTTTGCTTGACGCGGATGGTCTTGCCCACCGGATCTTCGTCGCCAAACAGGTTCTTCACCACCGTCTGCCCCAGCAGGGCGACACGGGTGGCGGAGCGCACATCCGAGCCGGTGAAGGGATAACCCGCCGCCAGTTTCCAGTCCCGCACTTCAAGGTAGCTGGGCATGGTGCCGATCACCTGGGTGCTCCAGTTGTTGGAACCATACACCAGTTGCGCCGTGCCGGGCGCGTTGGGCGACACTGCCGCGACACTCGGCAACTCGGCAATCGCCTGGGCATCCGCGACGGTGAGCGTGGGGGCGGCGCCCCCTCCGAGACGAAGGCCGCCGGACGTGGATGAACCGGACAGAACAATGAACAGGTTGCTGCCCATGGAAGAGATCGACTGGTCCACCAGGTACTGCGCGCCCTGACCGATGGCCAGCATGAGGATGACGGCGCCGACGCCGATCATCATCCCCAGCATGGTCAGGAAAGTGCGCAGGCGGTTGGCGCCCATGGCACTCCAGGCTTCGCTCAGCATCGGGCTGATCATGCATGCGCCCCAAGCAGGTGATGATCGACCGCGCCATCGTGGGCCAGATGGCCGTCGACAAAGCGCACCAGGCGCTTGGCATAGGCCGCGATGTCGGCCTCGTGGGTCACCAGCACCACGGTGATCCCCTCTTCCCGGTTGAGCGCGGTGAACAGGCTCATGATTTCCTGGCTGGTTCGGGTGTCCAGGTTGCCGGTCGGCTCATCTGCCAGGATCAGGCGCGGGCGGTTGATCAGGGCGCGCGCGATGGCCACCCGCTGCTGCTGGCCGCCTGAAATGCGGCTGGGCAGGGAGGCGCCGTATTTGCCCAGGCCGACCTTGTCGAGCATTTCCTGCGCCCGCCGGGTGCGCTCATTCCGTCCCACCCCGGCGTAAACCAGGGGCAGAGCCACGTTGTCGATCAGACTGGCACGGGGCAGCAGGTTGAAGCCCTGGAACACGAAACCGATCACATGGTTGCGCAGCCGTGCAAGCTGATCCTTGTCGAGCGTGCGCACGTCCGTGCCGTTGAGAAAGTAGGCACCGCCGCTGGGCACGTCCAGACAGCCGAGAAGATTCATGAAGGTGGATTTACCCGATCCCGACGGCCCCATGATGGCGACGAACTCACCCGGGAAAATCGACAGGCTGATGTTTTTCAGCGCCGGCACGGCACCCGCTGCGGTCTGATATTCCTTGCTCAGCCCGCTGATGCGGATGATCGCCTCGCCGTTCATCAGAACAGTCTCATTTGCATGGTGCCCGGCCCGTTCTTCTTGCCCGGATTCGCCGCATTTTCCTCGATCACCACGGCATCGCCCGCCTTGAGGCTGCCCGAGGTAACCTCGATGAACTTGTTGTCGGTAATCCCGGTCGTGATGGCGACCGGTTTGAGCTTGTCGTTTTCCAGAACGTAAACGGTCGCACCCGCGCCCTTCCTGCGTTCTTCCTTGCGGCTCGCCTTCTCATTCTTGCCGGCTGCATCCGCCGGCTTGAAACGCAGCGCCGCATTGGGCACCAGCAGCACGTTCTTGCGCTGGGCAACGGTGATGTTGACATAAGCGGTCATGCCCGGCATCAGGATCTGCTCCGGATTGTCGACCGCCACCACTACGTCGTAGGTCACCACATTCTGCACGGTGGTGGGATTGATGCGGCGCTGTTTGACCACGGCCCTGAAAGTGCGGTTGGGGAATGCATCCACGCTGAAACGCACCGGCTGGCCGACCTGGATGTTGCCGACATCGGCCTCGGCGAAGCTGGAATTGATCTGCATCTTGCTCAGATCCTGGGCAATCTTGAACAGTGTCGGAGTCTGGAAGCTGGCCGCCACGGTCTGGCCGGTATCCACCTCGCGCGACACCACCACGCCGGACACCGGCGAGCGGATCACGGTATAGGCCAGGTTGGTGCGATCCTTCTGGCTCTGCGCCCGCGCCAGGGCAAGCTGGGCGCGCGCGGATTTGAGCGCCTGCACCGCCTGGTCCAGTTCCTGCCGGGAGACATATTCCTGGCTGAACAGGCCGCGCATCCTCGCCTCGTTGGCCTGCGCCAGTTCCAGCGCAGCCTGGGCATTGCTCACGCTGGCGTCGCTCTGTCCCGCCTGGGCCTGGAACAGGGCCGGATCGAGTTCGGCCAGAGGCTGGCCCTGGCTGACCTTGTCATTGAAATCCACATGCAGCTTTCTTACCGTGCCCGACACCTGGGTGCCGACATTGACCAGCACCACGGGGTTGAGCGTGCCATTGGCGGAGACAGTCTGGGTCACGTCTCCCATTTCCAGTGCCTGGGTCTTGTAGCGCTCTTCCAGCGAGGGTGCATGGGTTTTCTTCCAGTAGACATATCCCCCCGCACCCAGAGCGGCGAGGATCAGGAGAAGAGTAAATTTATTCCACAACAGTGAGCGCAGTTTCATGGGTCGATGGATATCAAGGAGTGATTGATTGCGGCGCCGGCATTTCGATGGCCAAGAAATCCAGCCTGCCGATGGACTGGGCCAATGTCGCCCGGGCAAGCCGCCAGTTGTAGAGCGCCTGGATGTTCTGCACCCGGGCGCTGGCCAGCGCGCTCTGGGCCGCCAGCAGGTCGAGCAGGTTCCCTACCCCGGCCTTGTAGCGCCCCAGCGCGACCCGCTCCGACTGGCTGGCGCTGGCCAGCAGATCGGCGCTGCTTTTGACCGCCTGGGTTTCCGTGGCAACGCCCTGATATGCCTTCCACACCTCCAGCGCAATCTGGCGGTTGAGGCGCTCATGCTGGGCGCGCCGGGCTTCGGTCACTTCCTGTGCGGCGCGGATGCGGTAAGTATTGCCATAGCCGGTGAACAGCGGAACCGTGACGGAAACACCCAGCGCGGCGCTGCTGGTGGAATCGGCCAGGCTGGAGTCAGCGCGATTGAAATTGCTCGCCAGCGCGATGGCCGGCATACCCGCTGCCCGGGCGGCATCCTCTCCCGCGCGGGCAGCCTTGACCTGCGCCGCTGCTGCGGACAGATCGGGGCGCAGCCGGCGCGCTTCCGCGATCAACTGCTCGATGCCCTGCTCGAAACGCGCATCCGGCGCACTGGCAGCAGGCGGGGCAAGCGCAGGCAGACGGTTGGCGTCCAGCCCCATGCTGTTAGCCAGCGCGCCCTGGGCGTTGGCTAACTCGCCTTCCGCCCTGATCCGGTTCAGCACTGCCTGGGACAGGGCCGTCTGCGCCTGCAGGCTGTCCGCCGGGGTGGCGGCCCCCACCTTGTAGCGCGCGCCGGCGGCAGCAACGCTCTCCTGGGCGGATTTTTCCGCTTCCCGCGCCGAGTCAACTGCGGCCTGGGCGGCAAAAAGCTGGTAGTAGGCCTGCACTGCGGCCAGGAACACCGACTGGATGGCGGCATCCTGAGTCGCATTGGCCGCAGCAAGAATCTGTTGCGCGCTTTCCAGGCTGGCTGCGCGGGCGCCAAAATCGTAAAGCACATAACTCAGGGAGGCCGTGGCACTCAACTGGTTGTGGTTTTCAACACCGCTCGCCCGGTTCCGGCTATCCCCGCCGCTCAGGCTGACCGACGGCAGGTAGGCTGACTCGCTCACTCCCACCTGCGCCGCCTGAGCCCGCGCATTGGCCCATGCTTCGCGCGTTTGCGGATTGTTGCACAGCGCGCGCTCCACCACCCCGGCCAGGGTCAGCGGCCCTGCAGCGGCCTCGTCGCCGCAAGGCGCGGGCAGCACCGGACGCAGCATGCTCCCCGCCGGGGAGGCGGCAACCAGCTTCCCGGTCGAGAAAGGGTCAGCCTGTTCGGCCTGCGCCGACAATGCCAGCACCACCAGCACACCGCCAAGCGGAACAGCCTGCAAGCGGGTCGGGGCGAACGGTCGGATGATTTTTTTCATGTGCGATGGGGGCGCATTAAGGTGTTTTGATGTCATTGCCGGGATGAGACCGGCCGATGGCCGGAAAGTTTACCCTACCGAGAATCAGTATTGGCCCAAATTATTTTCAGGAACGAAAAAGGGCTGCCTGCGCAGCCCTTTTCATGCCCTGGCAACCGCTCCCTCAGGCGATGCCAGGATTGTCCTTCATGCCCATCAGCTTCGGCATGTTGAGCTTGCGCGGCGTGACCACTTTCTTGTCACGCAACCAGGTCGCCACCACATCCCATACCGGTTCCCCGGTCACGCCCTCACCCACCGGCGCCCAGCCGGCAACCTTGTATTTCTTGGTGGGACTGACCGGTTTGCCCTTCAAGGTCATGTTGCTGATGCGTTTGCCGATTTTCTCGCGCGGATCGCAGGTGTACTGGATGCCGCCCACGCGCACCATGTCACCGCCCTGCTGGTAGTAGGGGTCGGCATTGAACAGGTTGTCGCACACATCTTCCATGATGGTTTTGATGGTTTGGCCGGTCATTTCGGTCAGGGTGGTGGACGGGTAGGTGATGGCGGTCTGGTCCATCAGCCGGTCCATGGTGATGGCCTCGCCCGGCAGCAGCGTGGTGCCCCAGCGGAAACCAGGGGAGAACGCCGCATCTGCGCCCTTCACGTCCATCAGCGCATCGAGGATCAGCTGGTCGAAGGTGCCGTTGAAATTGCCACGGCGATAGAGCAGGTCCTCGGTCACGGCCAGTTTCTCGTTCAGCCTGGCCGCATGGGGTGCGCGATGCTTTTCGATCAGCGCGGTCATGGCGGGATCGGCGGCGAGCAGGTTGGAGAATACCGGCAGCAGCTTGTAGCGGAAGTCCGCCACCTTGCCGTCTTTTACCTCGAAATCCAGCACGCCAAGGAACTTGCCGTTGGAGCCGGCATTGGTCACCAGGGTCTGGCCCTTGGCGTTCTTGACGATGGAGGGCGCCGGAATGCCGTCGTGGGTATGGCCGCCCATGATGGCGTCGATGCCGGTGACGCGCGAGGCCATCTTGAGGTCCACGTCCATGCCGTTGTGGGACAGCACCACCACCACCTGCGCGCCCTTGGCGCGGGCCTCGTCCACGGTCTTCTGCATGTTCTCGTCCTGGATGCCGAAGCTCCAGTCGGGCACCATCCAGCGCGGGTTGGCGATCGGTGTGTAGGGGAAGGCCTGGCCGATGATGGCGACCGGCACGCCGTTGATTTCCTTCATGACATAAGGCTGGAATACCTGGTCGCCAAAATCGGTGGTCTTGATATTCTGCGCCACGAAATCGAGCTTGCCCTTGAAATCGTTGTCCACGATCTGCTTGACGCGTTCCGCGCCCAGCGTGAATTCCCAGTGCCCGGTCATGACGTCCACGCCCAGCAGTTTGCAGGCATCGACCATGTCCTGGCCATTGCTCCACAGTGAGGTCGCCGAACCCTGCCAGGTATCGCCGCCATCGAGCAGCAAGGCACCGGGGCGGCTGGCGCGGATTTTCTTGACCAGGGTGGAGAGGTGCGCGAAGCCACCCACCTTGCCATAAGTCTTGGCGGCGGCGGCAAAATTCAGGTAGGTGAACGCATGCGCTTCCGAAGTGCCGGGGCGGATGCCAAAATGCTTGAGCAGGCTTTCTCCCACCAGATGGGGTGCCTGGCCGAAATTCGAAGCCACACCCAGATTGACATTGGGCTCGCGGAAGTAGATTGGCAGCAGCTGGGCATGACAATCGGTAAAGTGCATCAGGCTGACATTGCCGAACCTGGGCACATCATAGAAGCTGCTGCCATTCGCGGAAGCAAGCGCCTGTCTGCCATCGAGAGCGAAGCCGGTTGCGGCTGCCGCTGCAAGAAGCTGCAGGAATTCGCGGCGATTCATGGACATGGTGATGCTCTCCTGTGTTTCTGTTGGCTTTATTTGTTGTTTTTTTGCTGGCGTTGCAGTGATGTTGCAATGCGCCGGAAAGAAATGAAGGCCGCGCACCTGGCGACAGGCGCGGCGGCCTTGTCATGATATTACTTGCGGAATACCGAAGCCTTGAGGGCAAGGCCATTGTCCCGGTAGGACATGTAATATTCCAGATTGTTGTATTCCTCGCTGCCGAATTCCAGCGGCACGGCACGCACCTGGTTGTTGCACTGACGATAGCGTGCATGCAGGGTCACCAGGTTTTCGCCAGCACGGAATACCGGCCAGTGCGTTGCCTGCCCCAGCGCCGGGGACAGCACCTCGGCACGGATGCGGTTGCCCACATTGTCGATATGGCAGGTCGAACAGGCAAAATTCAGCTGGCCACGACGCTGGAAATAATGGCGCTTGCCAGCCTCATAGGCAGCCTGTGCGGCAGGGCCCTGGACCTTGATGTTCATCTTCATGCCGTCGGACAGGGTGCGGGCATAGGCGGTCAGCATCCCCATGGTATTGACATCCCCCTGCTTGAACTCGGTTTCGCCGTTATCGTGCAGGCACTGGTTGAGGGCCATTTCGAAGGTTACCACCTTGTTCAGCTTGTCATCGAACATGGGATAGTTGCCAGCCACATTCTTGCCGCCGTTGGGAAAGCAGCTGGCGAAGGTCTTGCCATTCTTGAACGGCTTGCTCCAGATTTCCTTGCCATGCTCGATCACGCCCTCGAACGGCGGGAATTCCATGATGCTGTCGTATTGCGCCTTGGCATCCTTCTCCAGAGCCAGCGCGCCATAGATCATGTCGTCAAACTTGACCGTCGGCAGTCTGGTCTTGTAATAATCAATCAGCTGCTTGCGGTCTTCTTCCGGCCCGGCCTGTGCTGCCGCGCTCATCATCAGGCCTGCGGAAAGCAGCGCCAGTGCAATTTTCTTCATACCAGTCCTCCGTGGGGTGTGGCGGGCCCGGCCTGGCCAGGCCCGCCAGACAATTAGCCGATTGCCGCCTCGTCGGTGCGCTTGTCGCCCTTGTTGTCCACCCAGTTCACCACGACCTTGTCACCTGCCTTGGCGCCCTTGACCTTGAAGCCGAGGAAGGGGTTCTTGGCCACGGCATATCCCCACTGCGCGTCCAGGACAGTCTTGCCGCCCACGGTCACAGTCACTTCCTGGATGAAATGCGCCGGAATCATCTGGCCGGTTTTGGCATCCTTGCGCAAGCCGGTTTCCATGATGTGGTTCATCAGCACTTTGATATCAGCGGTATCGCCCTGCATCTGGGCACGGATTTTCATCGGTTCAGCCATTTTCGTATCCTTTAGTTAAATTGAACGCCTGGTAGGCCGGCCTGAAGGCCGCCCGTCCCGGGATCAGCCGCCGCAGCCGCCGATGGTTACTTTCACTTCCTTGGCGGCGACATAGGTCTTGCCACCGGCTTTCACCACCACCGTCACATTGGAGGTTTTGGCCATCTTGATGCGAGTGGAAACGTAGCCTTCCGCGCCATTGGCCAGGGTAAAGTCCGCCACCAGCGGATTCACATTCTGCTCCGACAGAATCGAGATTCCGGTGGTGCCCGCGATCTTGCTGGTCACTTCGACCGGCACGACCGCGCCATTCTCGGCGATATCCGGCGCCTTGATCAGGATGTCTGCGCTCTTGGCCGCGCCAGCGGCATTGATGCCCTTGAATGCATCGGCGGTGGTTTTTGCTTCAAACGCATTCTTGTTCCACTCTGCCGCCAGCACCTGGCCGGGCTTGAGCAGACCGGCAGCAATCGCCAGAGCTACCGTACCGGCAGCGCCGGTGCCTTTCAAAAATGTTCTGCGCATCTGATTCATATCTGGAACTCCTCGCTAGTTATATTTAAAGGGTATGAACAAAATCCACCACTTTGTCGATTTCCTCTTCGGTCAGTATCTTGTGCCGGCCAAAGGGGGGCATGGATGTCTTGGCGTTAGTTACCGTGGCATCCCAGATCTGCGCACGCAATTTGGCACGATCGGGGTAGCGCAGCTTCATGGCGATCAGCGGGGGGGCAATCGAGCCAGCCATTTCGCCCTTGGTGCCGGGCATTGCATGACAGGCCAGACAGTTGCCTTTTTTGTTGTCAAAGGCGATTTCCTGGCCCGGCATCTCTTTTTTTTCCTCGGCTGCCCATGCCGGAGCGGCCAGACACGCGCCCAGCAACGGGGTGGCAAGCAAAAGGGAAACGCATTTCCGCATCGTATTCTCCTCCAGTTAACTTTTATCCTTTAGCGGATGGTGGTTAGCATACCCGATTTTTCCCTCGGCGCAAGCCTTTTAAAAAATAATTTCCCTTATTTTTCAATGAGTAGTATGAATGTACTAGAAAAATTACGGCGATACTGATGTCCTGATTTCGGACCTCCTCGCCACGCCAATCGCCCCATGGCTACAAACAACCTAAATTATGTTTGTCAAACACATGATTTTCCGTCAGAATTGTACGAATCTTCACCCATCAACACGTGTCGGCTGCGGCATCGGCCATGGCTCACGCGCCCGACTCCAAAGGGTTGTCCAGTTGCATGATTAGCTACGACTATCCTCTCAACGAACGGGTACGCACCTTGTTGCGCCTCGAGGATTTGTTTGCCAAGGCCGACTTCTTTGCCGCCAAGCCTTATGCGCTCGACCATCATGCCGCCTTGCTCTGCCTGTTCGAGATCCTCGAAGTCGCCTGCCGTGCCGACCTGAAAAGCGACCTGCTGCAGGAACTGGAACGGCAAAAACAGATGCTGGAAACCCTGCGCCACAACCCTGCCATTTCCGAAGAAGCACTGGAAGGCATCCTGTCCGATATTGGCAGCACCGCAGCCCGGCTGCACGAACTTTCTGGCAAACTGGGCCAGCATATCCGCGACAACGAATGGCTGATGAGCATCAAGCAGCGCATCAACATTCCCGGTGGCGTGTGCGAATTCGATCTGCCGTCCTACCATTTCTGGCTCCACCTGGATGAGCAAACGCGGCGCAAGGATCTGCACGAATGGCTGAACCCGCTGCAGCCTGTCAACGATGGCCTGCGCCTGGTGCTCAAACTGTTGCGCGACAGCGGCAAAACCACCCGCCAGCAAGCCCAGCAGGGCGCCTTTCAGCAAATGCTGGCCGGCCGCGTCGCCCAGATGATACGCATCACCCTGAACAAAGAGCAGCCCTGCTTCCCCGAGATCAGCGCCAACAAATACGCCATCAACATCCGCTTCACCACGCTCGGCGGCACGCAAAAGCCACGCGCCTGCGACATAAATGTCGAATTCGATCTCACCCTGTGTAACTTCTAGCGCCCATGCCGCGTAACGTCACCTGCCCCACCTGTGGCAAAACCACGCCCTACTCGCCGGACAACCCCTGGCGGCCATTCTGCAGCCAGCGCTGCAAGCTGATCGACCTGGGACAATGGGCCAACGAGGAATACCGCATCCCGGAACAGGAAAGACCGCTGGCCGACGACATCTAGCCCGGATATTTCATAAATTCGCCCGATGATCGCGCAGAATTTTGATTCATAGGGGAATTTTGCGAAGGAGCGGCGTAGTTATTCATACGCCCGACTGAGTAAAATTTTCATATGGATCAAAAGGCCAGCGAGGGCGGGTGTCAATTTATGAAATATCCGGGCTAGGGCGGCTACCGGCCTGATGGCAAGTCAGGGCATGAAACCCAGATCTTCCGACCACGCCGTGCGCAGCATGGCAATGCCGTGCGCGCCCATCTCCCTCGCCATGCCCAGCTGCGCCGCCCCCATCCCGCCCAGGGCATAGACCGGCAGCGGATAATCCCGGACCAGCGTGGCAAAACCATCCCATCCCAGCGTGGCCGCGCCCGGATGGCTTTTGGTCGGCAACACCGGGCTCAGTTGCACGAAATCCAGCCCGAACTGCGCCGCCCGCTCCAGTTCGGCGGCGGAATGACAGGACGCCCCCACCAGCCCGGCCTGGGGGCGCGCATCCAGCGCCATCAGTGCCGCCGCAGTCAGGTGCACCCCGTCCGCCCCCACCTTTACGGCCAGTTTCACCCCGCCATTCAGCACCACGCGCGCGCCATGCGCACGTGCCAGCGCCACCACCCGCTGCGCCACGCTCTCCAGCTGCGCCGGAGACAGTGCTTTCTCGCGCAGCTGGATCAGCTTCAGACCGCGTCCCAGCGCTCCTTGCAACCTGGCCATGAACACTTCCTCGCCCAGCTCGGCAATCTGGCTGATGGCCAAAATGGGCGGCAATTCCAGTGCGCGCAGAATCGGCCCATTGGCGGGCAGCAGGGGCTCCACCTCCACCACGCCCGGCGCCTGCCAGGCCAGCAACTGCCCTTCCCGCCCATGCGGCTCGCCATGCCAGCCCGCGACGCGAAAGAAATGCAGCTTCACGCTGGCATGCTCATAGTCAAAATGCCGCACCAGCCAGGGCCAGGCTCGCTCCACCTCGATTCCCAGTTCCTCGTGCAGCTCGCGTGCCAGGGCATGAAGCAGAGGCTCGCCCGCCTCGACCTTGCCGCCGGGAAACTCCCAGTAGCCCGCATAAGGCTTGCCCTCCGGCCGCCGCGCCAGCAGGAAGCGGCCATCCGGCTGCAGGATCACCGCCGCCACCACATCCACGATTTTTTTGGATGTTGTCATTATTTGTCCTGTTATCTAAAGCCGAGAAGCGCGGTGAACAGCGCCAAGTGTTAAGCAATGCCGGCCGCCCCTCCCCCTTCAGGGGGGTGGCTGGGTGGGGTATGGGGCACTCAAGGCCTGGAATCCATTCACCCCATCCCCTCCCTAACCCTCCCCTTGAAGGGGAGGGGACGATAATTATTTCAACCCTGCCCGCCCCGCCCAGTCACGTGCAAACTGCCAAGCCGAGCGCCCGCTGCGCGAACCGCGCCCCAACGCCCATTGCAGCGCCTCGCGCCGCACGGCCTCCGAATCCACCTGCGCCACGCCCAGCTGCGTCAGCCAGTAGCGCACGATAGCCAGGTACTCGTCCTGGTCAAAGGGATAAAAAGACAGCCACAGGCCGAAACGCTCGGATAGCGACACCTTCTCTTCGGTGGTTTCGCCAGGCCGGATTTCACCCTCCACCGTGGTCGTTTCCAGGTTTTCCGCCATGTATTCCGGCATCAGGTGGCGGCGGTTGGAAGTGGCGTAGATCAGCACATTCTCGGACGGCGCCGCCACCGAGCCATCCAGCGCCACCTTGAGCGCGCGATAGCCCGGCTCGCCGGCATCGAAGGAAAGATCGTCGCAAAACACGATGAAACGCTCGGGGCGCTGGCACAGCAATTCCACGATATCCGGCAGATCGACCAGATCCAGCCGCTCCACCTCGATCAGGCGCAGCCCCTTGGCCGCGTACTGGTTCAGCACCGCCTTGATCAGCGAGGACTTGCCGGTGCCGCGCGCCCCGGTCAGCAATACATTATTGGCCGGCAGCCCGCGCACGAACTGGCGCGTGTTGCGCTCGATCTGTTTTTTCTGCGCCTCCACGCCCTGCAAATCGGCAAAGCAAATGCGGTGCGGGTGCGCCACCGGCTGGAGAAAACCCTGTCCGCCACGCTTGCGCCAGCGAAAAGCGACTGCGGCATCCCAGTCCGGCGCGGGTGGCTGGCGGGGGAGAATTTGCTCCACGCGCTGCAAAAGGGATTCGGCGCGGGAAAGAAACTGTTCAAGATCACTCATCAAATCGTATTCCAAGGACTGGTGAAGCCACGCCCGCCACGGTTAGAGCATGGGTGTAAATCATCGTAGAGGAAGCATCGGAGTAGCCGAGCAGCCCGGCACGGCGGAGGCAACAAGCAATGCACAGTTGCGGCGCTGGTTAAGCTCGAAGAGCGGCCTAAGCCAAAATTGCAGCCGCTTTGCAGCAAGTGCGTGCTTACTTGCGCTTCTCTTGCCAGAGCTTCATCGCCACGAAAGCCTCACCCCCTAAGATGCTGCCCTAGTGGGGTGCGTCATCGTCAAGCCGGCCGTGCTCCTGAGCATATACGCTGGGTATTTTAGCCTCAAAAACGCGTAGCCACCCTTTACATCCCATTATTGGCATATACATAATGAAGCACGTGGCAAATTGACCACTTGTTTTTCACCTTGCCAGGCATGAGCAAAATCTTCCTTTATGGCCTTCCGGAGTATCTTCGCCCCTGGAAGCTCGTTACTTTGGCCATCGGCATTGTTCTGCTCATTTTAGGCTCGTTTTATACGCCAGCGCCTGACTGGGACATTCCCATCAGCCTGATCATGGCATTCTTTGCCTATCTCACCGCCCCCTGGAGCATGCGCGTCATCCTTGAGCGTCAGTGGGTTTACTGGCCGGCCATGTTGTTTGCCGTGTGGTTTTCTGTAGATGGCTGCTATGCCTTATATTGGCACGTCAAAAACCCTGCCGCTCTCGCCTATATGCGCGCTGCAAACTTTCCTGCCTCCCTCTCGCTTTATGGCATGTGTGGCGTCGTTTGGCTTTATCGTGGCAGCTTGCGCGAGCTTTTTTCCGAATTGCGCGGCGTGTTGAAGCGGCACAAGGAAGCCCCAAAAGATAAGGGCTCGGCCTGATCCCTCCAGCGCATCCTGCTGGGCGTTGATTGTTTGGCGCAAGAGATTAAAATGGCCGGAAGGGTGTTGCGGCATTCATCGTGAACACCCGGGTTTGCCCACGAGGTAAACATGTCACGCTGGTTTTTCATCCTTGTCCTGGCCGTGGCGCAACTGGCGCATGTGCCGCCAGCTGCGGCCGTTTCCAAGCCCTCTCCCCCTGTACTGGCGGCCGAGCCGCCCCGCCTGCGCGCCTTGCTGGAGCAGGCGTGGGCGGCCGAGGCTGGACGCGGCCAGTTCCGCAACATTCCGCTGGCAGCGGCACTGTATTGCGAGGCGGGGCGGCTGGGCAGCGTCGAAGGCTATTATCGTGTCGGCCTGATCTATTTTTCCGGCAACGCGCTGCTCCAGAACAGGGAAGCCGCAGCCGGGTTCTTTTCGACCGCCAGCCGGCTCGGCCATCTTGATGCCGGAAAACTGCTCGAAGTCACCGGCCCGCCTGGTGACATGTCGCTGCCCTGCATCTCCATCGAGGAATCCGGCGGTTTCGATCTCGACCGCTACGTGACGGAGCTGCCCCGCCACAAGCGCCAGGTAGCCGAACTCATCAGGAAACTGGCTCCCCGCTATGCAGTCGATTCCCGGCTCGCCCTTGCCGTAGCGAGTGTGGAGTCGAATTTCGACATTTCGGCCCGTTCCCCCAAAAATGCCCAGGGCGTGATGCAGCTCATCCCCGAAACAGCGGCGCGCTTCAATGTCAGGAATCCTTTCAACCCGGAGCAGAATATTCGCGGCGGGCTTGCCTATCTGCGCTGGCTGGGAAATTATTTCGAAGGCGACCTGGTGCGCGTCATCGCAGCCTATAATGCCGGGGAAGGCGCAGTAGTCAGGTTCGGGGGTATCCCGCCCTACGACGAAACACAAGCATATGTCATGCGGGTGCTGCAGTATTCGGGAGCGGGGCTGAAAGCCGCCTTGCCCAAAAAATCCCGCCGGCTGCGCGGCATGTGAAAAAGCGCTATTGCCCTTCGAGGACGACCACGCCCGCTTTCCACTCATCAAGGCCATGCCATGCAAATCTGGGTCGATGCCGACGCCTGCCCCAACGTCATCAAGGACATCCTGTTCCGCGCTGCGGCACGAACGGAAACAATGGTCACCCTGGTGGCCAATCAGCTGATCCGCACCCCGCCCTCGCGCCTTATCCGGGCAATCCAGGTACCCACCGGGTTCGACGTGGCCGACGATCAGATCGTCCAGCAAATCGAGGCCGGTGATCTGGTCATCACTGCGGACATTCCACTCGCCGCGTTAGTGATCGCTAAAGACGGGCATGCCCTCAATCCGCGGGGGGAGTTCTACACCCCGGACAACATCCGGGAGCGCCTGGCCATGCGCAATTTCATGGACCAGCTGCGCAACAGCGGGGTGGAAACCGGCGGCCCCTCCAGCTTCAGCCAGAGCGACCGCGCGGCGTTTGCCAATCAGCTGGACCGCTTCCTGGCGAAGCACGCCTAGTAGCCAATCAACCTGAAAGTCATCCAACCCCTCCCGGCCTCCCCTTATCAGGGGAGGAGACAACCGGCTCCCCCCTGACAAGGGGGGATCGAGGGGGGGTGCGGGTAGCATCGGCACCCGCCTATTCCAGACTAGCTGCGATACTCGGCGTTGATTTTCACGTAGTCGTAGGAAAAATCGCAGGTCCACACCGTGGCGTTGGCTGATCCGCGCCCCAGCTCCACCCGCACCAGAATCTCCGCTTCCTTCATCACACGCTGGCCATCCTGCTCCTGATAGCTTGCCGCGCGTCCACCGTTCTCCGCCACCAGCACGTCGCCCAGATAGAGCCGGATTCTGTCCACGTCCAGATCGGTGATGCCGGCATAGCCGATCGCGGCAAGAATGCGCCCCAGGTTGGGGTCAGAGGCGAAGAAGGCGGTTTTCACCAGCGGCGAATGGGCGATGGCGTAGGCCACCTGGCGGCATTCAGCAGCGCTGGCGCCGCCTGCCACCGCAATGGTCATGAACTTGGTTGCACCCTCGCCATCGCGCACGATGGCCTGGGCCAGCACTTGCGACACTTCGGTGACAGCATCGCGCAGGGCGGCGTATTCGGCGCTCGCGGCATCCGTGATTTCCGCCGTGCCGGCCTCGCCGCTGGCAATGAGGATGAAGGAGTCGTTGGTGGAAGTGTCGCCATCCACCGTGATGCAGTTGAAGGACTGGTCGGCGGCATGCCTCACCAGCGCATCCAGCAGCGGCTGGCTGACGGCGGCGTCGGTGGCGACATAGCCCAGCATGGTGGCCATATTGGGGTGGATCATGCCGGAGCCCTTGGCAATGCCGGTGATGGTCACGGTCTGGCCATTCAGAACAATCTGCTTCGACAGGGCCTTGGGCTGGATGTCAGTGGTCATGATGGCATGGGCGGCGTCGAACCAGTTGGCTTCCCTCAGATTCGCCACGGCAGCGGGCAGTCCGGCGATGATTTTGTCCACCGGCAAGGGCTCCAGGATCACGCCGGTGGAGAAGGGCAGCACCTGATCTTCTCCGCAAGCCAGCAGCTTCGCCACTTCAGCGCAGGTCTGGCGGGCACGCTGCATGCCTTCCTCGCCGGTGCCAGCGTTGGCGTTGCCAGTATTCACCACCAGCGCGCGCATCGGCTTGCCGCCCTGCAAGTGCTGGCGGCACAGCGTCACCGGCGCGGCGCAAAAGCGGTTGAGGGTAAACACCCCGGCCACGCGGGCCTTGTCGCCCAGGCGCATGACCAGCAGGTCACGGCGATTGGCTTTCTTGATGCCGGCTTCGGCAATGCCGAGGGAAACGCCCTTCACGGGCAACAGTTTGTCCGCCTCAAGCGGGGCCAGGTTCACGGGCATGGTCAATCTTCCTGATGAGTATGTTCTTCGTCCTCCACCCCGGCTGCCGGGGCGGCGTCTTCCAGTATCAGCTGGCGCAATTCCTTGAACAGCTCGCGGCTGCTCTTGGGCGGCCGGCCGGCAGCCTGTTCCTTGTGGGCGTTGCGGATCAGGGTGCGCAGGCGCTGCACGTCGGCGCGGGGATGGGCCAGCACCAGATCGCTGATGGCCTTGTCGTCGGCCAGGAGCTTGTCACGCCAGCGTTCCAGCTGATGGAACTTCGCCGCCTGCTCGCGGCTGGTGCCGTCCCACTCGGCGAATTTGGCCACGATCGGAGCCGGATCGACATTGCGCATCAGCTTGCCGATGTATTGCTTCTGGCGGCGGATGGCGCCGTTGGCGCTCAGGCGTTTGGCTTCCTTCACCGCGTCGCGCAGATTGTCGGGCAGGTCGAGCTGGCCGAGCTGGGAAGCATTCAGCGTGATCAGTCTTTCGCCGATTTCCTGCAGGGCTTCCACTTCGCGCTTGCGCTGGGAGCGGCTGACTTCTTCGTATTCCGGCTGATCGCTGTCCTGCATGGTTTCGCTTCGCTGAGTAAAGTTGCTATCATAACCGCATTTCGGCCCGCTTTCAGCCGCGCCGCTTCTACCACTTGAGGTCACCGTGCAGGATTCCCGCTTCAGCCATTCTTTCGACACTCTCCAGCAGATTTCCCAGGACATCCTCAATCAGGCCAGAAAAGTCGGCGCCAGCGCCTGCGAGGCAGAAGTCTCGCAAGGCTTCGGCCAGAATGTCACGGTGCGCCAGAACGAAGTGGAGACCATCGAATACAACCGCGACAAGGGCCTCGGCGTGACGGTCTATTTCGGCCAGCGGCGCGGCCATGCCAGCACTTCCGACCTGTCGGCCGACGCCATCCGCGATACCGTCAAGGCCGCCTGCAGCATCGCCAGGCACACCGCCAGCGACGACTTTGCCGGCCTGGCCGATGAAGCCCTGCTGGCAAAGGAGATTCCCGAACTCGATCTCTACCACCCCTGGGAATTGCCGGTGGAGCAGGCCATTGCGCTGGCGCAGGAATGCGAGGCGACAGCGATGGGCGTGGACACGCGCATCAACAACTCGGAAGGCGCCTCGGTTTCCACCCACGAATCGCTATTCGTGTACGCCAACAGCCTGGGCTTCATCGGCGGCTATCCCACCACGCGCCAGGGCATCAGCTGCGCGGTGGTGGCGGAATCGGAGCAGGGCATGCAGCGCGACTACTGGTACACCACCGCGCGCGCCGCCACCGATCTGGAAAGCGGCATCAGCGTGGGAAAAATGGCAGGTGAGCGCACCGTGCGGCGCCTCGACGCGCGCAAGCTCAAGACCATGCAGGTGCCAGTGCTGTTCGAGGCGTCCCTCGCCGCCGGCCTGATCGGCAGCTTTGTCGGCGCCGTCAGCGGCGGCAGCCTGTACCGCAAATCCTCCTTCCTGCTCGACAGCCTGGGCAAGGAAATCTTCGCCCCCTTCATCCAGCTGCAGGAACTGCCCCACCTGAAAAAAGGCCTGGCCAGCAGCCCCTTCGACAATGAAGGCGTCGCCACCCGGAGCCGCGACGTGATCAGGGACGGCGTGGTGCAGGGCTATTTCCTCTCCAGCTACTCGGCACGCAAGCTCGGCATGACCAGCACCGGCAACGCCGGCGGCAGCCACAACCTGATCCTGGCGGACACCGGCCAGGACTTCGCTGCCCTGCTCAAAACCATGGATCGCGGCCTGCTGGTCACCGAACTGCTGGGCCAGGGCGTGAATCCCGTCACTGGCGACTATTCGCGCGGCGCAGCGGGCTTCTGGGTGGAAGGCGGGGAAATCCAGTATCCGGTGGAAGAAATCACCATCGCCGGCAACCTCAAAGACATGTTCCGCAACATCGTGGCCGTGGGTAATGACGTGCTGGCACGCGGCGCGCGGCAGTGTGGCTCGATTCTGGTGGGGCAGATGACGGTGGCGGGGGAGTAGATTAGCCGGCAGGATCAATCACGCTGACCACCCTTGAAATGATTTCTCCGGTAATTCCGGCATCAAGGGTTTCCACATAAGCAGCAGAGCCGGCGCGCTCCCGCGCCTCGATATCAAACGATCTAACCTGGTTGCAGACCGCCACGCCCGTCGTGTCGTGCCCACTGATGCAAACCGTCAGCCCGGTTTCTCGCGCAAAGGCGCCGCCACTCGTGACCGGAACCGTGATACTAATACCCAACGCATTGATTTCCCTGGGCGAGATTACCACGAAGCGGTGGCGGTTTTGCATTTCACGTCCAGCGACCGGATTCGGGTCAATCCAGTACACATCCCCCGCTTGCGGTATCCGGCGTCTGATCACGCCAATTCTCGCCCAACCGAATCCCCCTCACGTGCCCACTCTGTTTCTGCGTTAAGCTGCGCCATCATTTCCGGCGTCACCCCACGCATCAGTTCAGCCAGGGAATAGCGCTTGCGCTGCGACTGGCGCGCAGGGCGTGCAACAAAAACCCCGTCACGCACATCGAGCTCCAGCGTTGCGCCAACCCCGACATTCAGCACCTTGAGCACATCTGCGGGAATAGTCATGACAGCGGCTCCTCCCTGCTTGCGAATATTGACGGTAATCACGGCGCATTCCCCTTATCTGAATTACTTGCCCGAAACGAATGTAGCACGTAAGTAGCACAACATGCAATATTCAAGGCAAGCGCCCTGCTGCCACCATGCGGCTGAACAGGATGTTGGGGGAGAGCCAGGTGACGAGGTCGTCGAATTCGCACAAAGGCTGCGTGGGTCCTGGCACTGAATCGCTGCAAGGCAATTGCTCAGTAGTCACGGTGCGGATCGTAAAATTCCTGTAACTGGGTAAACCACTCGCACTATTGGCATTCTGTATTTCATCCAGAGCTGCGGCAATCGGCTGAGGATTTACGTTACCAGCCAAGTTGATCGCACCCAAGCCATTTTTGCCATGTGACAAAATCACAACTGGCACCGCTGTCGCCAAAGTTGAAACGCATGCATTTCCTGAACACACGCGAATCATTGGCGACGAAGTAAGGTTAGAAGTCAACAAAATACCGTCCGTGGTTGCAGCCGCAGAGCCACTAAATGAAAAACTATTATGAACCCGATAACGCATCCGGTTTCCCCATCCATCTGCATCAGCCACGCCAAGAGTCGCCCAAGGAATGTTGCCTTCCGCAACTGGGCAATAACCTTCTCCACCAACCCCCGCGCAAGCTCCATTCGCATCCGAACAACGATCTTCCAACCCATCACTCGGCACCATTCCCGCTTGACCGCTTACTGCAGCAGTTACATCGGGACAAGGCAGATAAGGGCGATTATTCGGTGTGGACGAATGAGCCAATGCGTACCCGATCAACGCCTCCTTGATCTCCTCCATCGACTTTTGTGTCTCCCGGATTTTCTGTTGTTCGATCTGCATGGTCAGTGGCATCAAGAAACCACCCAGGAGCAATGCCACGACAACGAAAACCAAGGCCAACTCGACCAGAGTAAAACCCAATTGTGATGGAAACCTGCTCAATTCACCTCCCCTTCCTCAATAACATCCATTTAATCACACGCTGGGTTCGGGGCTGACGGCACATAAGTGGAGGAATCGGTCGTCACGCCTGAACGGGGATGCTTGAACATCTGATCAAGGGTAGCACTCGACGGCATGGAAAAAATATTGTCCAAGTTAACATTTTCTGCATCTCCAAGATAATCAGCCAGTGAAATGGATGGGCGAGGGTTTCCAGCATTAGTAGTATTGCCTGGCATCACAATCAGGCGCCGGACAGACTGGTCGCCATCCACGCGCAGGCAGTTTCCGGGACAGCTCTGGTCGGAGGCATTGCGCACGTAACCAGGAGCAACCGCGTAATAAATCACCCGATTCCAACGGTTGGCGAGAAACCAGGTCGGCAGGCTATCCCAATCCGTGATTGGATTGCCTCCCGTCCTTGCATAGTAGGGAAAGCGCCCCTGGGTGGCAATCGGGTCAGGAATGCAGTTGATAACGCTGCCACCTGGCAGGCATGCCGGGTTGGAAAAGCTCGCTGGTCGCGGGTAATAGCCACAGGTCGAGAAGTACCCGGTCAAGGCCGTTTCCGCAACCTTTGCCACGCGCTTCTCTATGGCAGGAACAAAATCCCTTGGAGTCAAAATAAGCAAGCGGTCATTAAATGAACCAGATTTATCTCCGACCACAAAAGTCGGGCAATTGGTTTGTGTCGTACCGCCCTGGTTCTGCACATTGCAGTTGCCTGCAATGGCTGCTCCTGTCGCATTGTTAATGCCACCGGCAGTTTCAAGATAATTTAAGGCCGTAGTTTTTTCTATTGCGCTGCCGCGCATCTGTCCAGCCAGCGCTTCGCCAGGTGAAAACAGGATTGCCGCTGCTTCTGAACCCTGTTGCGTCAATAATGCAACGCCATCTGGCGCCCGGACCTGCAAAGTTCCTTTGGAATCGCTGTTGATAATACTGAGCGAGTTGCGAAAATTCCCGGAAATCGCATACCAGAGAGGAGCTCCACTGCCATCCAGTAGCTCGGGCGTCTTCAGAGAGCGCCAGGGGAAACGACCGATTGATCCGTCTCCGCAAGAGGTACTGGAAGTACCATACATGGGGTCATTAGCCGGCTGAATCGGATCTGTCGGCACATGCGCGTCCGGGCAAGGGAAAACCGCCGGCCGGGAAGGTGTTAAGCCGTCGTCGCCACGCAATGCATACCCGATCAGCGCCGCCTTTGCCTGCGCCAGCGCTGTTGCCGTAACCCGGCCCCGCTCTTGCTGCACCGCCGCACGGTTCAGTCCCGACACAAAAATCCCCAACGCACCCACACCGACCAGCAGTAAAAGCAGCATCAGCATTGCGCCACGCTGGCAGCGGAGAGAGGGCAAATATTTTCTTGGCATGGCAGGCATGAATCCCGGCCTAGCGTGGAGGTGGCGTCTCGTCCTGAGCATCCGCAGGCGCGCTATCCTTGCGGCCAGCAGGAGCAGGCGGTTTAGCCGTGCTGGGCGCCGAGGCGGAAGGAGCGGGCGGCGGGCGGCGGTAGCCCTCTTCCACCTGGCCGCTGCTCATGTCGACGCTCTGCCCGACCTTGAGCTGAATGGCGCGTTTCGCATCTGGCGTGGCGACGCTGACTTGCCCTGTATTTTTTCCCTGGCCGGGGATGATGGCATCCAGGCCTGCCTTCTCGCCACCCTGGATTTTGTTGTTGATCCACATGATCGTCCTGCCGTCGCTGCGGGTGATCACTCCGTTAAGTGTAAGGTTGGCGGGAGGGGGAGCGCTTGCTTCCGGCTCCAGCTCCACTTCGAACTTGATGCTGCGTTCCTGTTGCCGCGCCACGTCCATTCTGGCGCGCTGCTCGGGAGTGAAGAACAGGCGGCCCATGGCCTGCTCTGCCATGCCCGTGGAGGGCAGCAAGATGAAAAAACCGATCAGCATCATGCGGCACTTCATGGCTGCCCCGCTCCCCTGACTTCGCTGATGCTCAACCAGGCCAGGCTGCAATCGGCCTGCAAATTGGGCTGCACTTTCAGGCTCTCGGCCTTGCCCGCGCCCTGACGCTGCAACGAGCATTCCCGCAACATGAAAATCCCGGCCTGCTGTATTGTCAGGGCCTGCATGAAGCGCATGAGGTCTTCTTCATGCAGCAATCCCAGGCTGATTTTCATGACCGACTGCTGCAACCGGTAGGGGCTGATGTCCATGGACAGAGGCGCGCTGTAAGGTTTCTGCGCCTCGATCTGGTAGCTGACGCCAAACATTTTCAGATTCAGGCTCGCGGCACGCAGGGCATCGACCCAGTTGATGCGCTGCTCCTCGCCGACGAAGCCGCGCTGCTGCAAATCAATGTAGGCAGCGCGATAGCGCAGGATCTTGTCCTTTTCCTCGCCGGACTTGTGCAACCGGTCACGCGCCTCGCGCAGTGCCTGTTCCTGTTTGGCCAGCTGCGCGCTGGCCTGATTGAGCCCCTGGCGGGTAAAAAACACCAGCGCAGCGCCCAGCAGCAGGGCTGCCAGCAGTGTCAGCAGCGGATAGCGTAACGCTTGCCAGTCAGCGCCGGAGAGCTTCATGTGCGCGCCTTCAATACCACTTTGAGCTTGAATTCGGCGCGGGCTGCGTCACTGCTTGCCGCATCCAGCGTGTTGCCGCTCAGCGCGGTTGTGGATTGAATATTGAGAGGCATCTGGATCACGTTGACGCCGGCAACGCCAGGGTCATGCCTCATTTTCTCCGCCAGGCGGTTGACGCTCGCCATGGCGGCGCGATAGTCCCCATGGAACGGCCTGATTTCGCCTTCCACCACGCCCGATTCAAGCTGGCTGCCGGGGATGGAGGACGGTGGCACATTGGTGCCGGGGGGCAGGCCGGCATCATGACCATCCGTGCCGAATTTCCAGCTCAGGCGCGTCAGCATGATTTCCGGGCTGGTTGCCAGCGCCCGGCTCACCGCCAGCATGATCGCTTCCGGTGTGCGGCTGTCCTGCCTGATCCGGGCGGCGAGCTGGACAGCCTTCTCCAGGTTGTCGGCGGAAGCCGGCGCCTGCGGGAAGGTTTTGGTCACCTCGACATAACGCGTCTGCTGCTCCTGGGTCTGGGCTTCAAGCCGGCGCGCCTCGTCATCGAGCTGATAACGCTGGAACAGATTCCCTCCTGCCCAGATTACCGCGGTCACCACCACGGCGAGGCTGGTGCCATACAGCAGCCGCCGCTGCTGGTAATGCCAGAAATGACGGGTTGCGCTTGCCGGCGCAAGGTTGTTGGCCGGCTGCTGCAAGCCCAGCGTAGTCATGTGCAGGGCATAGGGACAATTCAGGGGTGCACCGCCCAGGCGGGCGCTGAGTTCATCTCGCGTCAGGCGATGGCAAATAAAGCTCGTATCGGCCAGCAGGCGCTGCTGCAACTCCTCCATGCTGCCATCGGTATCGAGCAGCAGCACCGTGAGTTTGGCTTCCCGCGTGATCAGGCGCAGGCTGTTGAGGTAAAGCCGGGTCTTGCCGACTTCGGTGGCAAGATGAGCCGGAGATGAGGCCTGTTCCAGATCAGCCAGGGCAAGACGGCTCGCTTTCAGCTGGCCGCCCTGAAAAAAACTCTGCCGCAGTCCCCCATTGTGCCGGGTCACAATCAGCAAATCCGGCTCGCGCAGCTTGAGCCTGGCAAGTAGTTCCTGGCTCACCATGGGCAGCAGATACACCCCCGCCAGCGCCGCCCGGAATGAATGCAGCGTATCCAGCCAGGGCCGCAACAGCTCGGTGTTGGTCAGGGCAGCAAACAGGTAGCGGTCATCGCGCCGCTTGTCGGATTCACGCCCCTGCACCCAGGCCGTGTAGTAGGAACTGCTGCGATAGAGCTGCCTGAGCTTGCGCTGGACCAGTTCCTGGCGGGCTGCGCCGGAAACATGGGGCAGGACATCGGCGTGGTAATCCTCCTCCACCGAATCCACCATCAGATACACCGGGAGGCCGGGGTGCGCATGCAGCAGGTCGCCAAACGCCCGCTGCCCTTCCTCGCTGATGGCGAAATCGTGACACGGCCCCAGCCTGCCATGTTCAAAAACGGCAGCAATGGCGCGTTGCGTCGTCACACAGACAATAATTTTTGCGGACATGAATTACTGTGAACAGGCCCTAGAACTTCATTTTGCCCAATATATCGTAAATCGGCGTCAACACCGAGAACATGATCACCGCCAGAACCAGGCCGAGAATTACGGTCAGGGCGGGTTCAAGCATCTTGAGCAGTTTTTCCACCGACTCCTTCACCTCGCGGTTGTAGAAGTAGGTCACATTGAGCAGGGCCGTGTCCAGCGCGCCGGTGGCCTCGCCTACCCGCAGCATGCGCACCACCAGCGGCGGAAACATGCCGAGATTCTCGAAGCTTTCCGCCACGCTGTCGCCCGCGCTGATCTGCTGCCCGGCACGGGCAAGGCCGTCGGCAATGACGCGGTTGACGACAATTTCCTCCGAGGTCTTGAGCGCATCCAGGATGGTGATGCCTGACTGGTACATCAGGGCAAAAAAATTGGCGAAACGGGCCAGGATGATTTTTTGCAGAATCGGCCCGATAAATGGGATGCGCAATTTGGCATAGTCCCACCAGTAGCGCGCACGCGAACTCTGGCGAATGACAAGCGCCGCAGCCGCCATGGTTGCGAGCGGCAGACCGAATACCAGATACCAGTAATTGACGAACACCCCGGAAACAAAAATCAGCGCCCGGGTCTGGAACGGCAGCTCCTGCCCCATGTTCTTGAGAAAGGACACCAGCTGCGGCACCAGATACATCATGAGAAACACGATCACCCCGCCCACCACCACGAACACCAGGGACGGATACATCAGCAGGCGCTTGGTCTGGGCCACCAGTTCATCCTGCCATTTGAGCGTGGTGGCGAGATTCTCGAACACTTCGGTCATGGTGCCGCTCTGCTCGCCCGCCTTGATCAGGCTCACGAACACGTTATCGAACGCGGCGGGATGACTGTTCATCGCTTGTGACAGGGTTTTGCCGCCTTCCATGTCTTCCAGGATGGCGGACAGAATTTCGCGGAAACGCGGCTGTTCCAGGCTATCGCGCAGATCGGCCAGCCCTTCGAGCAGCGGAATGCCGGCACGGGAGAGCTGCTCCATGTGGAAGCAGAAGGTGATCAGATCCTGCCGCGTGATGCTGCCACGGCCCAGCTGCATCGGCTCGTTCACCTTGCGCGCAGTGATCAGGTCGAGCCCCATGCGCTGCAGGCGCAATTCCAGGTCGACCTCGTTGACCGCGGCGACCTTGCCGCGGGCGGGGCTGCCGTTCTTGTCTACCGCGTTGTATTGAAATGTTTGCATGATCGCGAATCCGGCATCACCAAGCCCGCCGGGGCGTTAATGCAGGCGCCCGGTCAGATCCACCACGCGGGACACCTCCGCCAGGCTGGTCTTGCCTTCCAGAATGCGCCGGATGCCGTCATCGGCAAGGGTGCGGAAACCTTTCTCCAGCGCCACGTTGCGCAATTCCCTGGCGGTTGCGCGGCGCGCGATCAGTTCGTCCAGATCGCCATCCATGTGCAGCATTTCCAGCAGCGCCATGCGGCCCTTGTAGCCTTTGTAATTGCACTGGGGACAGCCGGTTGCGCGATAGACCTGGGTTTCGTCATCGGGCGACAGCTCCAGCAAAATCTTCTCCTCCGGGCCCGGCGTGTAGGCCTGCCGGCAATGCGGGCACAGCAGCCTCACCAGGCGCTGGGCGATCACCCCGATGATGTTGCCGGCCATGATGTCGGGCAGGATGCCGATATCGAGCAGGCGGGAAAATGCCCCCAGGGCGGAGTTGGTGTGCAGGGTGGTGAACACCTGGTGGCCGGTCATGGCTGCGCGGAAGGCCATGTCCGCCGTTTCGCGGTCGCGCACCTCGCCCACCAGAATGATGTCCGGATCCTGGCGCATCATGGAGCGGATGCCATTGGCAAAATCCATTTTCACCAGTTCATTGACCGAGGTCTGACGCATCATGGTGACCGGGTATTCCACCGGATCTTCCAGGGTCATGATATTGACCGTATCGTCGTTGAGGTGGCTGAGCATCGAATACAGCGTGGTGGTCTTGCCGCTGCCGGTCGGACCGGTGACGATCAGGATGCCCTCGGGCCGCGCCATCATCAGCTTGAGCCTGTCCTGCGTATCCTGGCTCAGGCCCATGCGCTCAAGGGAAATGATGGATTTTTCCCGGTCCAGCACGCGCAGCACGATGTTTTCGCCATAAATGGTGGGCTGGGCAGCCACGCGGAAATCAATCGGCCGGCCATTCAGGTTCAGCGACAGCCGCCCGTCCTGCGGCGCGCGCGTCTCGGCAATGTTCATGCCGCTGATCACCTTGAGGCGCACCGCGATGCCCGGCCAGTAGGTCTTGTGCAGGCTGCGAATCTGTTCCAGCACGCCGTCGACACGGTAGCGGATGCGCAAGAAGGCATATTCCGGTTCGAAGTGGATATCGGAAGCGCCGCGCTTCACCGCATCCACCAGCAGCGCACCGACCAGCCGCACCATCGGCTGGGTGTATTCCTCATTGCCCGCCTGCAGGCTCTGGTAGTCGATCTCGCCGGTTTCGATCTCGCGCAGGATGCCGTCCACCGACAGCTCGAAGCCATAGAACTGGTCGATATACTCTTCCAGCTGCGCCTCGCCCGCCAGCACGGTGCGAATTTCGGTCTGGCCGCCGAGATGGGCGCGCAGCAGGTCCAGCGCCACGACGTTGAACACGTCGCTCATCGCCACCAGCAATTCCTTGCGCTCCAGATTGAAGGCGATGGGCAGCAGGCGGTAGCGGCGCGCGAATTCTTCCGGCACATGACTCAGCGCCTCGGCATCAGCCACCACATTGGACAGGTCGATGCCTTCCTGGCCGATGGTATGCGCCAGGATGTCGCGGATCATGGCCTCGGTGACAAAGCCCAGGCGCACCAGCTGCCGCCCCAGCGGCATGTCGTGCTCACTCTGCTCCATCAGCGCGATGCGCAGCTGATCCTGGCTGATCAGGCCCTGCTGCACCAGCAGCTCGCCGAGACGAAGTTTCTTGCGCTGCTCCGCCATCTTATTCGCCCATCCCCTGCAAGTGCGCGATGCGCGCTTCCACAGCGGCGCGCTCGAAGCCCGCCCCCCTTTTCTGCTGCAATGCCAGGGCGCGCCGGTAATAAGTCAGTGCCGGTCCCGGCTGACTGATCTGCTCCAGGCTCACCGCCAGGTTGAAAGCATAATCGGGGTTGTCCGGCTCCAGCCGGCAAGCATCGAAATAGGCCTGCTGCGCCTCGCTCCAGCGCCCCCGCGCGGCATACAGATTGCCCAGCGCAAAATGCAGGAACGCAGCCGGCTGCTCGGCCAGCAGTTGCCTGAGCCGGGCCTCGCTGCCGGCAGGGTCGGCACCGCCGAGCACGCTCACCAGCCCGGCCTGGGCAAAAGCATTCTTCGGCTCGACATCGAGCGCACGCAGATAAAACCTGCCGGCCTCGCCCGGCGCATTCGAGCGCGCCATCACCGCCGCCATGCCCAGCAGGGCATCGACGTTGCGCGGCTCCTGCTGCAACAGGCGCTGATACAATCCCCGCGCTGTTTCCAGCCGCCCATCCTGCAGCGCCTGCCAGGCTTGCGTCAGATCCGGGCTGACTTCCTCCGGCTTGCCGTGCAGCACCTTGACCGCGCCATCCGCAGGGGCGGGCTCCGCAACAACCGGCGCCTTCGCCGGTTCCGCCGCGCTTCTCGCCGGGGCAGCCTCGTTCCAGACCCGCCCGGCCAGCGCCGCTTGCCCGGGCAAAACTTCCGCGACCGGAGCAGGCGGCTCGATTTCCACCGCAGGTTGCGGCGCCTGGGATGCCACAGGAAGAGCAGGCGCAACGGCAGCGGGCACAGGGGGTGAACGTTTCAGGGAAAGCAGCAGGCCCGGCTTGTTGATGGCGACATACAGGTAGGCGCCCCCGCCCACCAGAAACAGCAGCGCGCCGATGGCCAGCATGACGACCATCCGGCTGTGGCGCCCCCCTTCCGGCTGCTCCTTGGCGGCGAACAGATTGGCTGCGCTGTGCTGCGTCACGTCCGGCGCGGGCGTTTCCGCAATTTTTTGCTCCGCCGTTTTGCCCTGCCCCGGCGCAGCGCGCTCCGGCACCGGCTCCAGGGAGAGCTCCTCGGCCAGCTCGCTGAGCGTCGGCTCATCCCCGGCAGAATGCCCCTGCTGGCTTTCCTCGGCCTTCTTCAAGGCCTTCATCAACAGGCTCATGGCTTGGCTGCTGGCGCGGGTGCGTCCGCAGGCAGGTAATGGCGATAGGCACGCAGCTCATCGCTGTCGAGGGAGGGGTTGGTAATCACCGTGGGGCGCAGGAAGATCACCAGCTCGGTTTTCTTGGCATTATCGTCACGGTAGCTGAACGCATCTCCCAGTCCGGGAATGCGCGAAACGAGCGGAAGTCCGTCGCGCTTCTTGCTCACATCATCCTGCATCAGGCCGCCCATGATAATGGTCTGCCCGGTCTTGACCTGAAGCACCGACTCCATCTCGCGCACCTGGATGACCGGCACCTTGTTGCTGACTTTTGCGAGCGCGAGCGCGGGGTTAGGGTCTTCCACATCGGTGACATGGCGTGAAATCGTCGGTCTGACCGTGAGCGAAACCATGCCGTCACCATTGACCTGTGGCGTCACGCTCATCACCAGCCCTACAGGGACAGTGTGGGGATCGGAAGTATAAGTGGCGGGAGTCGTTACCCCTCCGCTGCTGTTGATGATGGCCGGCACGACGCTGATGGTGAAATACACCAGATTGTCCACGACCTTCAGCACCGCAGTCTGGTTATTGAGCGCCATGATTTTGGGGCTGGACAGTACTTTGGTATCACCAAACTGTTCCAGCAGGCTGACGGTGGCGGCAATATTGCCGATCTTGCTGTCCGGGTTGGTGTAGGTCAGCGTAAAAAACGGCAAGGGTGAAGGCCCCAGTCCTCGTCCCCCCAATAGCGACTGGGTCACTGATCCGGTGGAAGACAGTTTGGTCCAATCCACCCCGGCACGGTACTGGTCGCCCAGCGCCACTTCCACGATTGTTGCCTCGATCAGCACTTGGCGTTTCGCAGAAGCCATCACGCTATCCAGATGCTGCTTGATCAATTTGTGCTGGCGCTCGGTCGCCAGCGCAGTAAGCGTGCCGGCAATCGGATTGACAATCACCTCTTCCTTCACGTTCTGGGTCAATTGCGCTGTACCCTGGCCTAAGCCAACCGTACGCGCCAGCTCGGGCGCCCCGGCCGTGGCCCTGGCCGCAGCCTCGGCATCCCGGCGCCGCTCCTCGCGCTCAAGGCGGGCGGCCTCCTGCCGTGCGGTGCGTTCCGCAGCAGACATTTCCTTCTGTTCAGCCTTTTGCTCCGCAAGACGGCTAACGGTTCGGGTAGAACTGATGATATTGCGGACATTTTCGCCCAGCGTGTCCCAGAAACTGTTATCGGATTTGCTTTTCACCGAGGTGGTGGAACTGTTGCCCACCGCCCCGCCGCCACCGCTAACCTGCCCGCCAGTGGCAGTGGAAGAGCCCACGCTGGCGATCTGGGTAGTAATGCCAATGGCCGATTCGGTCTGGCGCGACAGATTGACGTAATCCACCCGGTAGGTCTGCATGTAGGGCGTATCGGGGGTAATGGACAAGGTATTGCCATCAATCCTGTAACGCAGGTTAACCTGGGCTGACAACCTTTCCAGAATGGTTTCGATGGGTTCGTTCACCGCATTCATGGTGACCAGGCCCTGGATCGCCGGGTGGACATCCACGTTGAGCTTCGAATCCCGCGCCAGGGCAAACAGCAGTTCCTTCACCGGTACCTCATTCACCACTACGCTATAGGTTTGCGGCCTGGCAGACGGCTTGGGCGGCGGCACGAAGCTGCCCGCCTTGACGGGCTCGGGGATGTCGCTCGCCCTGGCCTGGGGTTCGGACTGGATATGGTTGCGGGAAACGGGGAGCGGCGGCGGATAGGCGCAGCCTGCAAGCAGGGTGACGGCAAGAGCCAGTCCACCCCAACGTTGCAGCCAGCCACCCTGCTTCCCGGCACGTTTCATCGTCTGCATTACTGCGCAACCTTTATTGTTATGCGGCAAGGTCATTGATTCTGCCCAATCTCTGCTTTTACTCCCCGCACCGTGCGGAGATAGGGGTGATAAACCTTGAGCGATTCGGGCAAGGCCTGCATCGCGGCGACCGTCTGGGCGCGAGTGGGGAAGCTGCCATACAGCACAGTCCACGCGGGCTGGCCATTTACCTTGGTACGGTACACAAAAACCTGCTCCATTTCAATCTCATGGCCGATCTTTCCCAGGTGATGCCGCAATTGCCGCAGATCGTTCGACACCATCAGCTGGATGCTGCAGGTGACGGGGTTCCGGGTCGCCAGCCAGGCTTCCGTTGCGGCCAGGCGCTGCTCCACCATATCGCCGGCAAGCGGCGCGGGCGAAACAGCAGGCGCGGCAGCTGACGACACAGGCACAGGCTTGTCCGGCACGGCCTGCCGTTCCGGTGCCCGAGCCGGCTCCGCCGCGACCGCCGGCGTGGCGATCAGCCGCGGCGCCCCCTGCAACACGGCATGCAGGCCCGCGCCCAGCCCGCCCCCCAGCACCAGCAGGCCGACTGCCAGTGCCAGTTTTTGCCACGGCACGGTGCCGGGCGGCAGGTCGAAATCGCTGTCCTCGATCGCGGCGCGCACATGCTGCACGGTGATGGTATGCGTGCTCCCGGCAAAGGCCGCGAGCAGGGTCTTGTCGGCGATGATGTTGACGCGCCGGGTCAGCCCCCGGGAGGCGCGCGCGATCAGCTTGATCACGGCAGGGCCAAACAGGTCGGGACCATGGTAATCCGCCGCGCGCAGGCGGAACATCAGGTAATCCCTGATTTCGCTGGCGGTCAGCGGTTTCAGGGTGAAGCTGTGGGTGATGCGCTCCTTGAGCTGGCGAATTTCCGGGGCAGCCAGGTTCTTGTCCAGCTCCGGCTGGCCAAACAGCACGATCTGCAGCAGCTTGTAGTGCTGGGTCTCCAGGTTGGAGAGCAGGCGGATTTCCTCCAGCGTGGCCAGCGGCATGCCCTGCGCCTCTTCCACGAACACCACCACCTGCCGTCCCTGGGCATGGCGTTCCAGCAGATAGTCTTGCAGGGCCTGCATCACTTCCAGCCGGGAAGCCTCGCGCGGCAGCGAGAGCTGCATTTCGAAGGCGATGGCGTGCAGGATTTCGTCCGGCGATACGCTGGGATTGGCGAGGTAGACCGTTTCCACCTCCGCCGGCAGGCGTTCCTGCAACATCCGGCACAGCATGGTCTTGCCGCTGCCCACCTCGCCGCTGACCTTGATGATGCCCTCGCCCTGGCGGATGGCATAGATCAGGGCGTCGAGAATCGCGCCGCGATTGCCGCCGGAATAGAAAAACTCGGTGTGGGCGGTGATCTTGAAGGGCGGCTGGGACAGGCCGAAATGGGCGAGATACATTGCTTAGGAGAGCTCCTGACTGGTATAGGTCTGCATCCGGCTGTACAGGGTGGTGCGGTTGACGCCCAACAGTCTGGCGGCCTGGCTCAGGTTGCCGTGGGTCAGCTTGAGCGCGGCCTCGACGTAGCTCTGCTCCCACAGCTTCAGGGTCTGGTCGAGGCTGAAATTGGCATGGAGCTGCAAATGTTTTTTCGCCAGTTCCTGCATCGCCTTACCATCGTTGGGCAGCACCAGGTCGGGCAGGGCATCGGCCTCGGTATCCAGCTCCGCCTGGAGCTGTTCGCGGCTGACCGTCTGGCCGGCATATTTGGTGACCAGCCGGATGACGATATTGCGCAGTTCGCGCACATTGCCGGGGAAGGGATATACCTGCCAGATCTGCTGCGCGGACGGATCGATCCGGAAAGGCGCAAAGCCGCCCTGACGGGCATAAAACTCACGAAAATGCTCCAGCAGCAGGGTTTTATCCTCCCCCATCTCGCGCAGCGGCGGCACGTTCACGGCAAAGACGCTGAGGCGGTGGTAGAGGTCGGCGCGGAAGCGCCCGGCCCGGATTTCCTGACGCAGGTCGCGGTTGGTGGCCGCGATGATGCGGGCGTTGCTATGCCGGGTCTGGGTTTCGCCAACGCGCTGGAATTCGCCGTTTTCCAGCACGCGCAGCAATTTTGCCTGCAATTCGACCGGCAGCTCGCCGATTTCGTCGAGAAACAGGGTGCCGTCGCTGGCGTCCTCGAAATAGCCGGAACGCGACGTGGCCGCGCCGGTAAACGCACCCTTGCTGTAGCCGAACAGGGTGGGCTCGACCAGAGTGGGAGAAATCGCCGCGCAATTCAGCGCCAGATAGGGTTTGCGCGCGCGGGCACTGAGGCGGTGCAGGCATCCCGCCACCAGCTCCTTGCCACTGCCGGACTCGCCTTCGATCAGCACCGGGAAGGGCGCATCGGCAAACTGGCTGATCTGCTGGCGCAGTTTTTCCACATTGAAGCTCTGGCCCAGAATGCCGCACGCCTGGGCCGCGCCGGATTCTGCGGCTTCTCCCGCCTGCTCCGCCGCACGCATGCGCAATGCGCCAAGCAGCAGGGATTTGATCCGTTCCGGCTCGCATGGCTTGGCGATGAATTCCACCGCGCCCAGGGTACGGGCATGACGCGCATTGGCGTCGTCATTCTGGCCGGAAAGCACCACGATCTTGATCCCCGGCACCCGCGCCAGCAACTCGCCAATCAACCGGAAACCCTCGTCGGGGCGATGCGGCAGGGGCGGCAAACCCAGATCCACCAGGGCCAGCTGGGGAGGCTGGTCAAGCTGGCGCAGCAGACTCGCCGCCTGTTCGCGCGAGTCCGCCACATAAACCTCAAAATCCCGGCCCAGGACGAAATGCAGGGTATCGGTAATCAGCGGATCATCGTCAACAATCAGCAGGCTGGGTTTCAACTGCGCCATAAGCTCACAAAATCGGATTTATTATTTTGATTTTACATGACAATACAGAGATCAAGCGACTTTCAGACCGGATTCTCGATTTCAATGAACTGATGCTTCAGGCCGAGCTGCTGCGCCAGATGCGTGCCCAGCGCCTGCACCCCGTAGCGCTCGGTGGCGTGATGGCCGGCAGCGATGAAAGCCACGCCAGATTCGCGCGCCAGGTGCACGGTGTGCTCCGACACCTCGCCGGTGAGGAAGGCATCCACGCCCAGCTCGATCGCCGCCCCCAGATAATCCTGGGCCGCCCCGCTGCACCAGGCGATACGCCGGATGATGGCAGCATCGTCGCCCACCACCAGCGGCTGGCGCTGCAACTTTTCCTCCACCACGCCTGACAGCCGTTGCAGGGACATGGGCTGAACCAGGCGTCCCAGCGCAGCGATATTCTGTTCGCCGAAACGCTCCTCCAGCTGAAATCCCAGCAACTGCGCCAGCTGGACGTTATTGCCCAGCACCGGATGGGCGTCCAGAGGCAGATGGTAGGCGAGCAGGCTCATGTTGTGCTCGATCAGGTGGGCAATACGGGCGCGCTTGATGCCGGTGATCTGCGGTCCCTCGTTTTTCCAGAAATAACCGTGATGCACCAGTACCGCATCCGCGCCCGCGGCGCTGGCCGCTTCGAGCACGTCGAGGCTGGCGCTGACGCCGCTGACAATCTTCGTCACCTCGGCGCGTCCTTCCACTTGCACGCCGTTTGGGCAATAATCGCGGAAGCTGGAAATTTCCAGCAATTGCCCAATATACCGCTCCAGTTCCTTCAATAACATTCAAAGCCCTCCATGCGTAAACTTTGGCTGATCTTCGCGCAAAGCGCAACCATCGCTCTCGGTGTGCTGCTGGCCATCTCGGTGCTGCGCCCCGACCTGATGCCCTGGCGCAACAGCGGCGGCAACAATGTACTGGTTCAGGAAATTGCTCCCCAGAGCGGACCGCAGAAACTGACGCCGCTGAACAGTGCCGCCAAAAAGGCCATGCCCTCGGTAGTCAATATTTTCACCAGCAAGGAAGTTCCCATTCCGCGCCATCCCCTGATGGATGACCCGATTTTCCGCCATTTCTTTGGTGACCGGCCCGAAGCGGAGCCACAGCGCCAGTCCAGCCTGGGCTCGGGGGTCATTGTCAGCCGCGCGGGCTACATCCTGACCAATCACCACGTGGTGGAAGCAGCGGACGAAATCGAGGTCGCCCTTTCCGACGGGCGCACCTCCTCTGCCGAAGTCATCGGCACCGATCCGGAAACCGATCTGGCCGTGCTCAGGATCAAGTTGCCCAATCTCTCCGCCATCACCTTCGGACGGGTGGAAGAAGTCCAGGTTGGCGATGTCGTGCTCGCCATCGGCAACCCCTTCGGCGTCGGCCAGACCGTCACCATGGGCATTGTCAGCGCACTGGGGCGCAGCCATCTGGGCATCAATACCTACGAAAATTTCATCCAGACCGATGCCGCCATCAACCCCGGCAATTCGGGCGGCGCGCTGGTGGATGGCAATGGCAACCTGATCGGCATCAATAGTGCGATTTTTTCCAAAACTGGCGGCTCGCTCGGCATCGGTTTTGCCATCCCGGTCAGCCTGGCCAAACAGGTAATGGAGCAGATCATCCAGCATGGCATGGTAACCCGTGGCTGGATCGGGGTGGAAGTGCAGGACATCACGCCAGAGCTGGCCGAATCCTTCAAGCTGCCTTCCGCCAGCGGCGCCATGATCGCCGGGGTATTGCGCGGCGGGCCGGCAGACAGGGCGGGAGTAAAGCCCGGCGACATACTCCAGGCGGTAAACGACAAGCCGGTCAGCGATTCCGCCAGCATGCTCAACCAGATTTCCACTCTGGAGCCGGGCAAGACGGCAAGCCTGAAGATCCGCCGCAACAAGGCCGAAGTGAAGCTGCAAATCAGCGTAGGCAAGCGCCCCAAGCTGATGCAGCAAAGCCGCTAGCAGCCTGTCTGACTTGAAGAATCGAACAGGCCGGGTTACTCGGTTTTGTCCTGCTTCGCCTCGATGGCGTCCAGTTCACGCTCCATTTCGTCCTCATTGAGAGGGCGATAGGGCGCCTCTTCCGCTACTGGCTTGGATCGGGTAATGATCGCCGCTGCCACGATGCCCGCTTCATAGAGCAGCCACAGCGGCACCGCCAGCATGATCTGCGACACCACATCGGGCGGAGTGAAAATGGCGCCGATCACGAAAGCACCGACAATGACGTAAGGACGGATTTCGCGCAGTTTTGCCACGCTCACCACGCCCATCTTGACCAGCACGATCACCGCCACCGGCACTTCAAAGGTAACGCCAAAAGCCAGAAACAGGGTCAGCACGAAATCCAGGTATTTGTTGATGTCAGTCATCACCGCCACGCCTTCCGGCGCAACCGATGAAATAAAGCCGAAAATCACCGGAAAAACCAGGAAGTAGGCAAATGCCATGCCGCACAGGAACAGGATCGTGCTCACTGCCACCAGCGGCGCAGCGAGCCGTTTCTCATGACTGTAGAGGCCCGGCGCGACGAATGCCCACGCCTGGTAGAGCACATAGGGCAAGGAAACAAGAAAAGCCGTCATCATGGCGACTTTCATCGGCACGAAAAATGGCGTGGTGACATCGGTGGCAATCATCTGGCCACCCTTGGGCAGGGCTGCCAGCAATGGCTGGGCCAGCAGCGAATAAAGTTCCTTGGCAAAGGGAAACAGGCAGACAAACACCACCACCACCGCGATGATCGCCCGCAGCAGGCGGGTGCGCAGCTCAATCAGGTGGGAGATGAAGGAATCGCCGGGTTCGCTGGCGCTCATGCCGGGGTGTTCCTGGATGGAGTTGTGGTGCCATCTGCAGCCGGGGCATCCAGATTCAGTTCCAGTTGCGGCTGAGGCTCTGCGGCCAAGGGTGCGGTTTCCGCAAGCGCGGCGGTCTCCGGATTATTTGCCGGTGCCTGGGGCAATTCGACAATTTCGTGGACCTGTTGCGAGACAGCCTGGGAGCCCTGATGCAGTTCCCTGGCAACGGACTGCTCGATGGAATTCACCGAGGAGCGGATTTCTTCCTGCAGCTTGTGCAGTTCCTCAGCCTGGATTTCGCGGTTGATGTCCGCCTTGACGTCGGCCACATAGCGCTGCATGCGCCCGAACAGATGCCCGGCAGTACGCGCCACCTTTGGCAGGCGTTCCGGCCCGATCACCACCAGCGCGACGATGCCGATCAGCAGCAGTTCGGAAAAACCGATATCAAACATGGGAGTGAGGCGTGAGGCGTGAGGAGTGAGGGGGCACGGGGGGTTACCCCCCACGCCTCACTCTTGTCTCCTCACTGGGCCTTCGATTTTTCCTTGATTTCGCCCTCGATGGTCTGTCCGCTGGCGTTTGCCTCGACCTTGGGGGCCGGTTTTTCTTCTTCCCTCACCGCATCCTTGAAGCCCTTCACCGCCCCCCCCAGGTCGCCGCCGATGTTGCGCAGTTTCTTGGTACCGAAGACCACCAGCACGATCACCAGAACCAGCAGCCAATGCCAGATGCTAAAAGAACCCATGTTTTATCTCCAAATCTCTAATTTCAGGTGCGGGGAACCGTCGCGTCACCGCCAAATACATGCACATGCAGGTGATAGATTTCCTGACCGCCGCCATGACCCGTATTGATCATGGTGCGGAAACCATTCTCCAGGCCTTGTTCCCTTGCCAGTTTTGGCGCCAGCAGCAGCATTTTCCCCAGCAGGGACTGGTGAACCACCGTGCAGCGCTCCAGCGAATCCACATGCTCCTTGGGAATGATCATGAAATGCACCGGCGCAATCGGGTGGATATCGTGAAAAGCAAGGAGTTCTTCGTCCTCATAGATCTTCTTGCCCGGAATCTGTTTCTTGACGATCTTGCAGAAGATGCAGTCCAGCATGTCAGCCCCCTTTAGAGCCTGTTTCAGTGATCCTGGCCGCGGCTGGCCTTTTCCGCCAGCCCGGACAGGCCCTCGCGCCGCGCCAGCTCGGCCAGCACATCGTCAGGATGCAGCCCCTGTTGCGCCAGCAGCACCATGCTGTGAAACCACAGGTCGGCCATTTCATAGACCAGTTGGGCCTTGTCGCCATCCTTGGCGGCGATCACGGTTTCCGTGGCTTCCTCGCCGATTTTTTTCAGTATGGTATCCAGTCCCCTGGCATACAGCTTCGCCACGTAGGAGCTGGAGGGATCCGCGCTCTTGCGGCTTTCCAGCGTTTCAGCCAGGCGGTCGAGAATGTCGCTCATTTTTCACCCTGATGCAGCAGGGCGGCCTGCGCCACGCGGTAGATTTCCGCCGGATCCTTCAATACCGGCTCGATCGACACCCACTCGCGCCCTTCCAGTTTCTGGAAGAAACAGTTGTGGCGCCCGGTATGGCAGGCGATGCCACCCTTCTGCTCCACCTTGAGCAGGATCACGTCCTCGTCACAGTCGAGGCGGATTTCATGCACCTTCTGCACGTGACCGGACTCCTCGCCCTTGTGCCACAGTTTCTTGCGCGAGCGCGACCAGTACACCGCCTCGCCGCCTTCCACCGTGCGTTTCAATGCCTCGCGGTTCATCCACGCCACCATCAGCACCGCGCCGCTGTCCTTGTCCTGTGCTATTACAGGGACTAAACCGTCATGGGTCCAGTTAACTTTATTTAACCAGGCGTCCGTCATCGCTACAACCTTACCTCTATACCGTTTCTGGCCATATGTTCCTTGGCCTGGCGCACGGTGAATTCGCCATAATGAAAAATACTGGCCGCCAGCACTGCATCGGCATGGCCTTGCTTCACGCCATCCACCAGATGATCCAGGTTGCCCACCCCGCCGCTGGCAATCACCGGGATATTCACGGCATCGGACACCGCGCGGGTCAGTTCCAGGTTGAAACCGATCTTGGTGCCATCACGATCCATGCTGGTGAGGAGGATTTCCCCAGCGCCCATGGCTTCCATTTTCTGCGCCCATTCCACCGCATCCAGGCCCACGTCCTTGCGCCCGCCATGGGTGAAGACATGCCAGCGCAGCGGCTCGCCGTCAGCGGATACGCGCTTGGCATCGATCGCCACCACGATGCACTGCGAACCGAAGCGCGCTGCAGCATCCGCCACCAGTTGCGGGTTGGTCACCGCGGCGGTATTGATGCTCACCTTGTCGGCGCCGGCATTGAGCAGGCGGCGCACGTCATCGACGCAGCGCACGCCGCCGCCCACGGTCAGGGGGATGAACACCTGGGCCGCCACTTCCTCGATGATGTGCACGATGATGTCGCGCTCGTCGGAGCTGGCGGTGATGTCGAGAAAAGTCAGTTCGTCCGCGCCCTGCTCGTCGTAGCGGCGCGCAATTTCGACCGGGTCGCCGGCATCGCGCAGCCCGACGAAGTTGACGCCCTTCACCACGCGGCCGGCGGTGACATCAAGGCAGGGAATGATGCGTTTGGCGAGAGCCATGTTTGTCGGTGTCCTCTAGGCGCTCAGTTCGTCCGCGAGTTTCTGCGCGGCGGCGAAATCCAGCGTGCCCTGGTAGATGGCGCGCCCGGTGATGGCGCCCATGATGCCTTCGGACTCCACTTCACACAGCTTGCGGATATCATTCAGGTCGGTCAGGCCACCGCTGGCGATCACCGGAATGGTCAGCGCCCGCGCCAGATTCACGGTCGCCTCGACGTTTACGCCGGAGAGCATGCCATCGCGCCCGATATCGGTATAGACAATGGCTGAAACGCCGTAATCCTCGAATTTTTTCGCCAGGTCGATCACGTCGTGGCCGGTCATCTTGGACCAGCCATCCACCGCCACCTTGCCGTCCTTGGCATCCAGCCCGACGATGACCTGACCGGGGAAAGCGTAACAGGCTTCATGCAGGAAACCCGGGTTCTTCACTGCCGCCGTGCCGAGAATGACATAGCTGATGCCATCGTCGAGATAGCGCTCGATGGTGGCCAGATCACGGATGCCGCCCCCCAGCTGCACCGGAATTTCGGTGCCCATCTCCTTGACGATGGCGCGTATGGCCTCACCGTTCACCGGTTTGCCGGCAAAGGCGCCGTTGAGATCCACCAGGTGCAGGCGGCGGCCGCCTTGCTTGACCCAGTGACGCGCCATTTCGGCAGGGTTCTCGGAAAAGATGGTGGCCGAATCCATCTCGCCCTGCTTCAGGCGAACACACTGGCCATCTTTCAAATCAATTGCTGGAATCACTAACATGGTAGGCGGTTTTACTGGCTAAGATTAAATTACAGGCAGGCATCGCCACCGCATGCGCGGCGCTGCTCCTGCCCATCCCACATCACAAAATTGGCGAGCAGGGTCAGTCCTGCGGCCTGGCTTTTTTCGGGGTGGAACTGCACCGCAAAAATATTGTTCCGCGCCACCGCCGAGGTGAAGGCAAAGGGGTACAGGGTAAAGCCGCTCACCAGGTCAGGCTCGCCGGCCTCGACGTAATAGCTGTGCACAAAATAGAAACGCGCTCCGTTTGCGATCCCCGACCACATCGGATGCTCCGCCGCCTGATGCACTTCGTTCCAGCCGATATGCGGCACCTTCAGTTTCTGTCCCTTGTCATCCACCATGGCTTCGGCAGGAAAACGCAGCACCCGGCCGGGGAGAATCCCCAGGCCTGCCGCATTGCCTTCTTCGGAAAATTCGAACAGCGCCTGCATGCCCAGGCAAATCCCCAGGAAAGGCCGGGTTTGCGCGGCTTCCACCACAGCCTGGCGCAAGCCGCGCGCATCCAGTTCGCGGATGCAGTCGGGCATCGCGCCGACGCCGGGGAACACCACCCGGCCCGCCCGTGCGATCACGTCCGGGTCGCTGGTCACGGCGATGTCCAGCTGCGGGGCGACATGCTCCAGCGCCTTCGCCACCGAGCGCAGATTGCCCATGCCATAGTCAATTACCGCAATATCAGCCATGTTACAGGCTTCCCTTGGTCGAGGGCATCACCCCGGCCATGCGCTCGTCCGCTTCCACCGCCATGCGCAAGGCACGGCCGAAGGCCTTGAACACGGTTTCAGCCTGATGGTGGGCATTGATGCCGCGCAGGCAATCCACATGCAGCGTCACCCCGGCATGGTTGACGAAGCCCTGGAAAAATTCGCGTACCAGGTCGGCATCGAATTCGCCAATGCGGGCGCGGGTGAATTCCACCTCGAACACCAGCCCCGGACGGCCGGAAAGATCCAGCACCACGCGCGACAGCGCCTCGTCCAGCGGCACGTAGGCATGGCCGTAGCGGCGCACCCCCTTCTTGTCGCCGATCGCCTGGGCAAAGGCCTGGCCCAGGGTGATGCCGATGTCTTCCACCGTGTGGTGCGCGTCGATATGCAGATCGCCCTTGGCCTTGATTTCCAGGTCCATCAGCCCGTGACGGGCAATCTGGTCGAGCATGTGGTCGAGGAATGGCACGCCGCTGGCCAAGCTGGCCTGGCCGCTGCCATCCAGGTCAAGCGTGACGCTGACCTGGGTTTCAAGAGTATTGCGGGTAACTTGGGCTGTGCGCATGTTGGTAAGTCGCTGAAAATGGTGTCCATTCTAACCCAGGAGTTCCCGGGCCAAGAAGCTGTTTTGAAATCAGGCCGACAGTATCTCCCTGAGCGCCGTGACCAGCGCCTCGCACTGCTCATCCGTCCCGACCGTGATGCGCATGAATGGCGCAATGCGGGCAGGATTCCTGAAATGCCGCACGATGATGCTGCGCTCGCGCAATTTTGCCGTAAGTTCCGCGCCATCGCGCCGTGCATGGCGGGCGAAGATGAAATTGGCAGCGGAAGGCAGCACCGCGAAACCCATGCTTTCCATCTCGTTCACCAGGCGGGTGCGGGTGGCGATGACCTTGCGGCAGGTCTCCTCAAAATACGCCCTATCCTCGATGGCTGCAGCGGCGCCCGCCTGGGCGAAACGATCCAGCGGATAGGAGTTGAAGCTGTCCTTGACGCGGTTGAGCGCCTCGATCAGGCCGGGGTGGCCGATGGCGTAGCCCACGCGCAGGCCGGCCAGGGAACGGGATTTTGACAGGGTATGAATCACCAGCAGTTGGGGATAACGGTTCACCAGGGCAACTGCGGACTCGCAGCCAAAATCGATGTAGGCTTCATCGACAACCACTACCGAGTCAGTGTTCACTTGCAGCAAACGCTCGATTTCGGAAAGTGCCAGCGGCCTGCCGGTGGGCGCGTTGGGGTTGGGAAAGATAATGCCGCCGTTGGCCCGGAAATAATCGTCGACGCGAATTTCGAATGATTCACCCAGCGGGATCTGCTCGAACTTGATTCCATACAGGCCGCAATATACCGGGTAGAAGCTGTAGGTGATGTCCGGGAACAACAGCGGCGCATCATGCCTGAGCAGCGCCTGGAAAGCATGGGCCAGCACCTCGTCGGAGCCGTTGCCGACGAACACATTGGCCGGGGTCACGCCGTAAACGGCTGCCACCACCTCGCGCAGGCGGTCCGAAGCGGGGTCGGGATAGAGGCGCAGGCTGTCGCCCACCTCGCCGCGCATCGCCTCCAGCGCCTTGGGGCTTGGCCCGTAGGGATTCTCGTTGGTGTTGAGCTTGACCAGATTCGCCAGCTTGGGCTGCTCGCCTGGCACGTAGGGGGTCAGGCCGTGGACCACGGCGCTCCAGTAGCGGCTCATGAGGACTATTTTCCCATGCGGTATTCAGCGGAGCGGGCATGGGCCTGCAGCCCCTCGCCGTAAGCCAGTTCAGCCGCGATCTTGCCCATGGTCTGCGCCCCGGCGGGAGAAACCATGATCAGGCTGGAGCGTTTCTGGAAATCGTACACCCCCAGCGGCGAGGAAAACCGCGCGGTACGCGAGGTCGGCAGCACGTGGTTGGGTCCGGCGCAGTAATCGCCCAGCGATTCGCAGGTCTGGCGGCCCATGAAGATGGCACCGGCGTGCCTGATTTTGGCGGTGAGCGCCACCGGGTCGGCCACCGACAGTTCCAGGTGCTCGGGAGAAATGTAGTTGGCGATCTCGGCCGCTTCGTCCAGATCCCTCACCGTGATCAGCGCGCCACGGTTTTCCAGCGCGGTGCGGATGATTTCCTGGCGCGGCATGTCGGACAGGAGTTTTTCAATGCTGGCGGCAACTGCGTCAACGAATGCCGCATCCGGAGACAGCAGGATGGATTGCGCCAGTTCGTCGTGTTCGGCCTGGGAAAACAGGTCCATGGCGATCCAGTCGGGATCGGTCTGGCCGTCGCAGATGATGAGGATTTCAGACGGGCCGGCCACCATGTCGATGCCCACCACGCCGAACACCCGGCGCTTGGCCGCCGCCACATAGGCGTTGCCGGGGCCGACGATCTTGTCGACCTGCGGCACGGTCTGGGTGCCATAGGCCAATGCGCCCACTGCCTGCGCGCCGCCGATGGTGAACACGCGGTCCACGCCGCACACATGCGCTGCGGCCAGCACCAGCTCATTCACCAGGCCGCCCGGCGTGGGCACCACCATGATCAGCTCCTTCACTCCCGCCACCTTGGCGGGGATGGCATTCATCAGCACCGAGGAAGGATAGGCCGCCTTGCCGCCGGGCACGTACAGACCGACGCGGTCCAGCGCCGTGACCTGCTGGCCCAGCATGGTGCCGTCCGGTTCGGTGTAGCTCCACGAATGCATCAGCTGCTTCTCGTGGTACACGCGCACCCGCTCCGCCGCCTGCTGCAGGGCTTCGCGCTGCGCTGCCGGCAAACCGTCGAAAGCCGCTTTCAGGCGCGTGGCGGACATTTCCATTTCGCTCATGGAGGCCGCTTCCAGCCGGTCGAAGCGCTGCGTGTATTCCAGCACCGCGGCATCGCCCCGTGTCTTCACGTTGTGCAGGATATCCGCCACCACCTGGTCGATGGATTCGTCCTGAGCGCCTTCAAAGGCGAGCAATTCGTGCAGACGCGCCGGGAAATCGGCTTGGGCGCTGCGATAGCGTTTGATGTTCAACATGATGGGATACGCAAAGGGTAAAGGTTGGAATTATAAATCAGGCCTTGAGGCAACTGGCAAAAGTATCCAGCAAAGGCTGAATGCGGTCGTGCTTGAGCTTGAGCGCGGCCTGGTTGATGACCAGGCGCGAGCTGATCTGCATGATTTCTTCCACTGCCACCAGATTGTTGGCCTTGAGCGTGCCGCCGCTGCTCACCAGGTCGACGATGGCATCCGCCAGACCGACCAGAGGGGCGAGCTCCATCGAGCCATAGAGCTTGATCAGATCGACATGCACCCCCTTCTTGGCAAAGTGTTCGCGTGCCGTCTGCAGGTATTTAGTCGCCACCCTGAGGCGTGCGCCCTGCCTCACCGCACCTTCGTAGTCGAAGCCCTGCGGCACCGCGACCATCATGCGGCACTTGGCAATCTGCAGGTCGAGCGGCTGGTACAGCCCGGCGCCGCCATGCTCGTGGAGCACATCCTTGCCGGCGATGCCCAGATCGGCAGCGCCGTACTGCACGTAGGTCGGCACGTCGGAAGCGCGCACGATGATGAGGCGCACATCATCGTGGTTGGTGCCGATGATGAGCTTGCGCGAGGATTCCGGATCGTCCTGCGGCACGATGCCGGCGGCCGCCAGCAGCGGCGTGGTTTCCTCGAAAATGCGGCCTTTGGAAAGGGCGATGGTAATCATATTAAATCCTAAAACCTTATTTTAACCACGGGGCACACGGGGAGCACGGGGAAAATCAATTGCTTGAGCAAGCGAAACCAGCAGGCTGATGGGTAATTCCTTTCAAAGGGTTTGTTTCCTCCGCGCTCCCCGTGTGCCCCGTGGTTAAATTGTTTTCAATGTACTCGTTTGATTCTGGCACCAAGCTGCGAAAGTTTTTCCTCGATGCATTCGTAGCCGCGGTCGAGGTGATAAATCCGCTCCACCGTGGTCTCGCCTTGTGCCACCAGGCCGGCGATCACCAGCGAGGCCGAGGCGCGCAGATCGGTTGCCATCACCGTGGCGCCGCTCAGTTCGGGTTTGCCGCGCACGATGGCGGTATTGCCTTCGACCTCGATGTCGGCACCCAGGCGGCGCAATTCCTGCACGTGCATGAAGCGGTTTTCGAAAATAGTCTCGGTCATGGTCGCCGCGCCCTGGGCCACCGTGTTCAGGGTCATGAACTGGGCCTGCATGTCGGTGGGAAAGGCGGGATAGGGCGCGGTGCGGATATTCACCGATTTGATCGGGTTGTGCATTTCCAGGCTCACCCAGTCGGGCCCGGCATCGACCGCTGCGCCCGACTCGCGCAGCTTGTCCAGCACCGCGTCGAAAATGTCGGGGCGGACATTTTTCAGCTTCACCTTGCCCTGGGTCGCCGCGGCCGCCACCAGGAAAGTGCCGGCCTCGATGCGGTCCGGCATCACGCTGTAACTGGCGCCATGCAAACGCGCCACGCCCTGGATGGTGATCACGTCGCTGCCCGCACCCTCGATGTTCGCCCCCATGGCCTTGAGGCATTCCGCCAGGTCCACCACTTCCGGCTCGCGCGCGGCGTTTTCCAGCACCGTGGTGCCATCGGCCAGCGCTGCCGCCATCATCAGGTTTTCGGTGCCGGTTACCGTCACCAGGTCCATGAAAATGCGCGCGCCCTTGAGGCGTTCCGCCGTGGCGTTGATATAGCCATGCTCGATGGAGATTTTCGCCCCCATCGCCTCCAGCCCCTTGATGTGCAAATCCACCGGACGCGAGCCGATGGCACAGCCGCCGGGCAGCGACACCCGCGCCCGGCCGAAACGCGCCAGCAACGGCCCCAGCACCAGGATCGAGGCGCGCATGGTCTTGACCAGCTCGTAAGGCGCCACGGGATTGTTGATATTGCGCGCGTCCAGTTCCACGCCGAGTTTTTCATCCACCGAGATGCCCATGCCCATCTGGCCGAGCAGTCCGATCATGGTGGTCACATCGTGCAGGTGGGGGACGTTTGCAACCTGGAGCGTGCCATCGGCGAGCAGGCCCGCGCACAGGATCGGCAGGGCGGCATTCTTGGCCCCGGAGATGCGTACTTCTCCGGCCAGCGGAACGCCGCCCTGGATAACGAGCTTATCCATCCATCAGGCCTGTTTGGCGCTGGCCAGAAGCTGCTGCAACTCGCCCTTGTTGTACATTTCCACGGAAATGTCGGCGCCGCCGATCAGTTCGCCGTTGATGTAGATCTGCGGGAAGGTCGGCCAGTTGGCGTAATACTTGAGATTTTCGAAAATTTCCGGGTCCTGCAGCACGTTGACCGCAAAAAAATCCGTGCCGCAGGCGCGCAGCACCTGCGCTGCGGTATTGGAGAAGCCGCACTGCGGAAACTGCGGCGTGCCCTTCATGAACAGCACCACGGAGTGGCCTGTCACGATGTCCTTGATGCGATCCAGCACTTTCTGATCCATGATATTCCTTAAATTATTGCTCGTTTGACCCGTCGAATCAGGCAGCCGACTGTTTGCGCCATTCCTCGGGGGTCAGGGTTTTGAATGACAGGGCGTGGATTTCTCCGCCCATCCTGTGGCCCAGGGCCTTGTATACCAGCTGGTGCTGCTGCACCATGTTCTTGCCGACGAATTCGGGGCTGACCACCAGCGCCTGAAAGTGTTCGCCGTCGTCTCCTTCCACCTCGATATAGTCACACTTGAGGCCGTTTTCAATATAGCCCCTGATTTCTTCCTTGGTCACCATCGCTATTTCCTGAGTTTATAGCCGCTCTTCAGCAGCAGCAAAGTCGCCCATGATAATGCCAAAAAGCAGGCGGCGACAATCGACAATCCCAGTCCCGGATCGACATCCGACACGCCGAAAAAGCCGTAGCGGAAGCCGTCTATCAGGTAGAAAAACGGGTTGAAGCGCGATGCCTCCTGCCAGAAAGGCGGCAGGGAATGGATCGAATAAAACACCCCGGAAAGAAAGGTCAGCGGCACGATGATAAAATTCTGCACTGCCGACATCTGGTCGTAACTCTCCGCCCATAGCGAGGAAACGATCCCCGCCGCGCCCAGCAAGGCACAGCCGAGCACGGCAAAGGCCAGCATCCATAAGGGATGGGCGAGCGGCATGGCGGCAAACCACAGGCCGGCCAGCCCCACCCCCAGACCCACCACCATGCCGCGCACGACCGAGGCGGCGACATAGGCGGCAAAAAACTCTCCATAGGCCAGCGGCGGCAACAGAACGAACACGATACTGCCGTTCATTTTCGACTGGATCAGGCTGGACGAACTGTTGGCAAAGGCATTCTGCAACATCGCCATCATCACCAGACCGGGAATCAGGAAGGCGGTGTAGTTCACGCCGGGATAAACATGCACGTGCTCTTCCAGCACGTGGGAAAAAATCATCAGATACAGCAGGGTGGTCACCACCGGCGACAGGATGGTTTGCAGGCTGACCTTCCAGAAACGCAGCAGCTCCTTGTAGAACAGCGTCCACAGGCCGGTCATGATTGCACCAGCCGGAGGAATACCTCTTCCAGATCGGGTTTGGCCACATCCAGCTCTTCCACCGTGATGTCCGCTTCACGCAAAGCACGCAGCACGTCTTCCAGTTCGGCATGATGCCTGAGCGAAAGCCTGAACACCTCTCCCTCCCGGCCGCACAGCAGCGGCTCCAGCGCCTCCGGCAAGCGGGGCGGGGAGAGCCGGACATGCGCCTGAATGGTGGCGAAACGCTGGAGCAGATTGGCGGTGCTATCCAGAGCCACGATTTCACCCTGTTTCAGCATGGCGACCCGGCTGCACAGGGTTTCCGCTTCTTCCAGATAGTGGGTGGTAAGCACGATGGTGTGCCCCTGCCGGTTGAGGCGGCGGATGAATGCCCACAGGCTCTGGCGCAACTCCACGTCCACCCCGGCGGTCGGCTCGTCCAGCACGATCACCGGCGGCTTGTGCACCAGTGCCTGCGCCACCAGTACGCGCCGCTTCATCCCGCCGGACAGGGTGCGCACATAGGCATCGGCCTTGTCGCTCAGTCCCAGGTTTTCGAGCAGTTCGTCGATCCAGGCATGGTTGTGGCGAAGATTGAAATAGCCGGACTGGAACTGCAGCATTTCACGCACCGTGAAAAATGCGTCATACACCAGCTCCTGCGGCACCACGCCGATGGAACGCCGCGCTTGCCGATAGTCAGCCCTCACATCATGGCCGAGAATACTGAGCCGGCCCTGATCGGCCAGCGCCAGGCCGGCCAGCAGGTTGATCAGGGTCGATTTGCCTGCGCCGTTGGGGCCGAGCAGGGCAAAAAACTCGCCCTGCCGGATTTCCAGATCGACTCCGCGCAAGGCCTGCACGCGGCCAAAGCGTTTATGAACCTGGTGGATTTCAATGGCAGGCAACATGGTGAAACCGGCGCCTCGCGCTTACGCGACGGGCAGAAGCGCTTGGACGCCGTAGACTTTCACCAGGCACTGCAAGTTATCCGGAAGATGGCTGATACGCAGTTGCCGGCCACGCTGCGCAGCCTGGCGCACCCACTCCAGCAACAGGCTGACGGCCGCGGAATCGACATCATCCACACCGGAGAAATCCAGTTCCCAGGGGCCTTGCTGCGTGAACAATGCCTCGCTGCGGGACAGCATCTCGCTCACATTGGCCATCGTCAGCGCGCCGCTGAAGCGGAAAGCACCGCCACTTTGCTCGATCATTTCTTTTTCGCCGGCGTAGCGGTTTTTTCGCTGCCGTTTGCTTCCCGGCGGTTCTTGTCCGACAAGGTTTTGATCAGGCCATCGATGCCCTTGCTCTGGATTTCGGAACTGAACGAACTGCGGTAATTGGTGACCAGGCTGACGTTATCTACTGCCACGTCATAGACTTTCCAGCCGCTATCGGTTTTTTCCAGAATGTAGTCAATCGGAATCGGCAGGCAGCCAGGCTGGTTGACCACGGTTTTCACGCTCGCGTCGGTATCGCTCGGCTGCAGCCGCAGCGGCTTGTAATCGATGGTCTGATCCTTGTAGGAGGACAGGGAATTGGAGTAGGTGCGTACCAGCAGCGTGCGGAACTCGCTGGTCAGCGCCTGCTGCTGTGCCGGTGTAGCCTTGGGCCAGTGACGTCCGACCGCCAGCATCGCCATGCGGCTGAAATCGAAATGGGGCAACACCTTGGCTTCCACCAGATCGAGCACCTTCCTGCTGTTGCCGGATTGAATATCCTTGTCCTGCTTGATGATGGCCAGCACATCCTGAGCCGTGCTCTTCACCAGCGCATCGGGGGCTGTTTCCGCCGCCCCCGCATGAGTCGCCGCGAGCATGGAAAACCCCAGCAGGACGACCTTGATGTTACGCATCATTTGTAATCTCCCGTTACCTTGGCCAGTTGTGCCACATACAGGTTGTATTCGTTCACCGTCAGCAGATATTCGGCCTGGATCGTGGCATAGGATTTCAGGGCTTCACTCACACGCTCGGTGCGCTCCAGCCCGGCGTTGAAATCAGCATAGGAGGACACCATCCAGCGCCGCGCTGCGGCTGCACCGGCAGCCAGATCCTGCTGCGCCCGGTAATAAGCCTGCATCTGGACATAGGTTTCCGCCACTTCGAAGGGAATACCGGCCAGCGCAAAACGGTTTTTTGCCAGCAAGGCCTCCAGCTCCGCCTGGGCCTGGGCCACCCGCGCCGGCACCACGTCAAAGGCCAGATCCCATTTCACGCCCACCACCGGGGTCAGTCCGGCATGATTGAACGGGTCGTAGACGTAGGGATTGTCGAGTTTGTCGCGCTTTGAGGCATAGGCAAAAGTGCCCACCACACCGGCATAGACATTGGGGTAGTTTTCCGCCTTCTTCGCTTCCACCAGGGCACGCCGCGCCTGCAAACCGGCTTCCAGCTGCGTTAGTTCGGGGCGCCCCATCATTGCCTTGCCCTGATAATCGGCCAGGCTGGTGGCTGGCAAGGCCACCGGTTTCAGCCCCTCGTCAGCGACTTCCAGGCGTCCATCCAGCCCAACGCCGGTGAGCACTTTCAGGCCGTTCAGGCTGACTGTCTCCACCGCCTGGGCCTGGGACAGATATTTTTTCAGCAGACCCCGTTTGGCCTGCAATTCGTAAAGGTCGGATTGCCTGGCCTGGCCATTGTCTGCCTTGAGCCATTTTTCCACCTGACTAAGGGAACCATCCACCTTGGACAGCACATCCTCCAGCATGAGGCGTGTATCGCGGGCGGTGAGATAGCCGTAATAGGCACGGCTCACGTCGAGCATGGTACTACCGCGCTGCAGACGGACATCCTGGCGCTTTACGTCGATATTGCCGCGCGCGGCATCGGCGTAACGCTCGATCTTGCCGAAGGTGTAGAGTGGCTTGACGATGGAAAACTGCAATGCCGTCCAGTCCGACAGGCCTTTCCAGTCATAGGCATCGTTGCGGGGAACCGCGCCGGAGGTGGCACCCCCCTGGTAAAAACCGCCCTCGACCTTGGGCGCCAGGGCGACAAACAGGTTCGCATCAAGGCGCAGGCCGTTATTGCCCTGCGCTTCTTCCAGCAGGGCGCGCGCCTGCTCCACCAGCTGTTCACGTTCCTGGATACGCGGATCCGCAGCCAGGCTCATGTCGATCGCCTGCTGCAAGTTCACCGTCTGCGCCCAGCCTGGGGCGCCCGAAAAAACCGTCCAGGCGCCTATCACTGCTACCAGCAAGTTCCTGTTCATTTTTTCTCTCCGCTGTCAGCCGCCTTGTTGTAAAGCAGTTGGCCGATCATGTTTTCCAGCACCACCGCCGACTGGGTGATCCGGATCCGGTCGCCTTCCTTGAGCAAGGCGCTGTCGCCTCCGGTTTCAAGGGCGATGTACTGCTCGCCCAGCAGGCCGGAAGTCATGATGCTGGCCGACGTATCGCGGGAGAATGGATATTGCCTGTCCAGCCTGAACGTCACCCTGGCTTCATGGCTCTGGCCATCAAAGCGGATCTCCGCTACCCGTCCCACTACCACCCCGGCGCTTTTCACCGGCGCTCTCACCTTGAGTCCGCCGATGTTGCCAAAATTCGCTGTCACCGCATAACTCTCCGACATGCTCACGCTGGAAAGGTTGCCGACCTTGAGCGCCAATACCAGCAGGGCGCCCAGGCCCATCACCACAAACAGCCCCACCCACAAATCCATTGTGGTGCGTTCCATCAGCCTTCTCCCCGAAACATGAATGCGGTCAACACAAAATCCAGCGCCAGAATCGCCAGTGACGAGGTCACCACGGTGCGCGTCGTGGCACCGGACACACCCTCGGCAGTAGGCGGCGCATCATAGCCCTCAAACAGCGCAATGGCGGTCACCGCCACGCCAAACATGAAACTCTTGATCACGCCATTGACGATATCCTGGTGAAAATCCACCGCGCTTTGCATCTGCGACCAGAACGAACCCTCATCCACGCCAATCAGCTTCACGCCGACCAGATAGCCGCCAAACACACCCATGGCGGAAAACATCGCCGCCAGCAGCGGCATGGAGATCACGCCCGCCCAGAAACGCGGCGCCACCACGCGGGCAATGGGATTGACCGCCATCATTTCCATTGCCGAAAGCTGCTCGGTCGCCTTCATCAAACCGATTTCCGCCGTGATCGCCGAGCCGGCGCGACTGGCGAACAGCAGTCCGGCTACCACCGGCCCCAGTTCACGCACCAGGGACAAGGCCACCATCACGCCCAGCGCCTCAGACGAACCATAACGCTGCAAGGTCTCATAGCCCTGCATCCCCAGCACCATGCCCACGAACAGGCCAGACACCAGGATGATGATGAGGGACAGCACGCCGGTGAAATAGATTTCCTTGATGGTCAGGTGAAAGCGGCGAAAACTGGTGCCGGAATAGAGCAGGGTCAGGAACAGAAAGCGGGCAGCCACACCGAAGCGCCAGACGCCATTGATCACGCGATGGCCGATATGCCTGATCCCTGTTGCCACGCGCCTAGGCATTACTTCCTCCCAACCGCAGATCGTCGGCATAAGTCGCTGCGGGGTAATGGAACGGCACCGGGCCATCCTCCTCGCCATGGACAAACTGATGAACGAAAGGCTTGTCGGAGACGCGCATTTCCTCCGGCGTGCCATGCGCCACGATCACGCCATCCGAAACAAAATAGACATAATCCACGATTTCCAGGGATTCATGCACGTCATGGGTCACCACAATCGAGGTTGCGCCCAGGGCATCGTTCAGGCGGCGGATCTGGTTGCCGACCACCCCCAGGGAAATCGGATCCAGCCCGGCAAACGGCTCGTCGTACATGATCAGCATCGGGTCCAGCGCCACCGCCCGCGCCAGTGCCACGCGCCGCGCCATGCCGCCGGACAGTTCGGACGGCATCAGGTCGCGCGCGCCGCGCAGGCCGACGGCATGCAGCTTCATCAGCACC
>CAZKHJ010000012.1:64418-68705 GCA_964552675.1 uncultured Sulfuricella sp.
GATCGCGGATGACGCTCTCGGGCAGATCAGTGTGCTCGCGCATCTGGAATGCCACGTTGTCGAATACCGACATATCGGTGAACAAGGCACCGAACTGGAACAGCATGCCCATGCGGCGGCGCAGATGGTAGAGGCCATCGGCGTCGAGCTCATGCACCGTCTGGCCATCCACCACCACCTGGCCCTGGGCAGGCCGGATCTGGCCCCCGATCAGGCGCAGCAGGGTGGTCTTGCCACAGCCGCTGCCTCCCATGATCGCCACCACCATGCCGCGCGGCACGGCCATGTCGATTCCCTTGAGAATCGGGCGCTTGCCATAGGCAAAACTGACGTTGCGGAATTCGACCAGATTATCGCTGGGCATGGTTGACCGGGCGCATTAGCAAAAGCTGAAATTCTATACCATCTGGATAGCCTAAACCAGAACAGCACTCACAATGGAAATGCTTGCCCAAACCAAGCTGGCCCCATCCCTGTCATGAACACCACGCAAGCGACAGGGTATTTTGCGTTTCCGCGATGAACTGGCATCATGCATGTCATGGAATTCGATCTCTTTCATGAAATCGCCATGCCCCCGTTTCTCGCGCGCAGCGAAAGCCAGGCCTACGCGGACACCCTGGCGGAGCTGGTGCTGGCCGATGAACTGGGGTTCCGTTGCGCCTGGCTGGTGGAACACCATTTCATGCGCCAATACTCGCACTGTTCCAAGCCAGAACTGGTGCTGGCAGCACTGTCCCAGCGCACCCGGCGGATCCGGCTGGGCCTGGGCATTGTCCCCGCCCCCTACCACCACCCGGTACATGTAGCGGAGCGCGTTGCCACGCTTGATCTCATCAGCAATGGCCGGATCGAGGTTGGCCTGGGACGGGGCTTTTCTCCCGCCGAATACCGGGCCTTCGGTGTTGGCATGGGCGATAGCCGCAGCCTTACCGGCGAAATGCTGGAAATTGTGCGCGCCAGTTTTGCACGCCAGCCGGTATCCTTTCATGGCGTTCATCACCATCTGGACCAGGTGGACATCCTGCCGCACCCCGTGCAATTGCCCCACCCTCCCCTATGGTCCGCCGCGGTCAGCCCGGACAGTTTCGCCTGGGTGGCACAGCAGGGCCTGGGCATGCTGGCAGGGCCATTCAAGCCATGGCTGATGACCAAATACGACATCAAGAATTACCTGGGCGCCTGGAACGGCGAAACACCGCCACGCATCGGTCTGGCCGTGGGAATGTTGTGCCTTCCCGATGGCAAACGCGCGCGGCAAATCGCAAAACAGGCGATGACCTGGTTTTACCACGAGCTGTACAAAACCACCCTGCCGGTTCTGGAGAAGCTCTACCCCAGCTACGAGCACTTTCGCGAACTGGGCCGTTTTCGCGATTTCATGAAACTTGGCATCAACCTGAGTCTGCTGGAAAACTTCGGCATGGCGGTAGTTGGCTCGCCGCAGGAATGCATCGAACAGCTGCGTGCCTACGAGGCCGCCGGCGTAACCCATATTCTGTGCGCCATCGGTGCGGGCGCAGTAAAAACCGAGATCGTGCAGGAATCCCTGCACTGCATCGCCACGGAGGTGATGCCCGCCTTCCGGCAAGAGTGATAAAATCCGCCTTTGCTCAAACCAAGGCTTCATTCTGTGATCGATCTCATCATCAATGGCACGCCGCGCCAGTTTGAAACACCGCTCGACGTAGCCGGACTGGTCGAACGGCTTGAACTGACTGGCAAGCGCATTGCGCTGGAACGCAATGGCGAAATCGTGCCGCGCAGCCAGTTCACCACAACCTCGCTGGCCGATGGCGACAAGCTGGAAATTGTCGTGGCGGTTGGCGGCGGCTAAATACTTTCTATTGGAACATATGGACAATCTGATTATTGCAGGTAAAAGCTATTCTTCCCGTCTGCTGGTGGGAACAGGCAAATACAAGGATTTTGACGAAACCCGGCGCGCGATCGAAGCCAGTGGGGCAGAGATTGTCACGGTCGCCATTCGCCGCACCAACATCGGCCAGAATGCTGGCGAGCCCAGCCTGCTGGACGCCGTGCCGCCCTCAAAATACACCTACCTGCCCAATACCGCCGGCTGCTACAGCGCCGATGATGCCATCCGTACCTTGCGGCTGGCGCGTGAATTGCTCGATGGCCATGAGCTGGTCAAGCTGGAAGTGCTGGGCGACCCGAAAACGCTCTATCCCAACGTGGTGGAAACGCTCAGGGCCGCCGAAATACTGGTCAAGGAGGGCTTCAAGGTGATGGTCTACACCTCCGATGACCCGATCATCGCCAGGCAACTGGAGGAAATCGGCTGTGTCGCCGTCATGCCGCTGGCCTCCCTGATTGGCTCCGGCATGGGGATTCTCAATCCATGGAATCTGCAAATCATTATCGAGAACGCCAAAGTGCCGGTTATCGTAGATGCCGGTGTGGGTACCGCATCCGATGCGGCCATTGCCATGGAACTGGGTTGCGACGGCGTCCTGATGAACACCGCTATCGCCGGTGCCAATAACCCGGTACTGATGGCTTCGGCCATGAAAAAGGCCGTCGAGGCAGGGCGCGAAGCTTTCCTCGCCGGACGGATGCCGAAAAAACTGTATTCTGCCAGCCCGAGCTCGCCCACCACCGGCCTGATTGGTAAATAATTCATGAACGAATCCCTGCATCGCCCGGTGCGCAGCTTCGTCCTGCGCCAGGGGCGCATGTCCAATGCCCAGAACCGCGCTCACGAAACCCTGATGCCGCAGTTTGGCATTCCTTACCGCGCTGAAAAACTCGATCTCGATCAGGTATTTGGCCGGAATGCACCGAAAATACTGGAAATCGGCTTTGGCATGGGCGACAGCACTGCCAGAATCGCCCAGGATCACCCGGAAAATGATTACCTGTGCATCGAGGTTCACACGCCGGGAGTAGGCAGCCTGCTAAAGCAAATCGGGGAGATCGGACTCACTAACATTCGCATCATCCAGCATGATGCGGTGGAGGTACTGAAAAACATGCTGACGCCAGGCTCACTGGACGGCGTGCATATTTTCTTCCCCGATCCCTGGCCCAAAAAGCGTCACCACAAACGCCGCCTGATTCAGCCGGCTTTCACCGCCCTGATCTGTGACCATCTCAAAGCGGGGGGCTATCTCCATGCGGCCACCGACTGGGAAGAATACGCCACGCACATTCTGGCCACTTTCAACGCCGAATCGCGCCTTGAGAATAGCGCGGAAGCTTATGCCCCGCGCCCGGACTACCGCCCCCTGACCAAATTCGAGCAGCGCGGGATAAAGCTGGGGCACGGCGTCTGGGATATCGTGTTCCGGCGGATTGCCTGAAATCTCAGGATTCGGCTGGCAGCTTTTCCACCAGGAGGGTATGCAGGCGGCGGCTGTCGGCGCGCAGGACATTGAATTTCACGCCGTCCAGCACAATGGCCTCGCCACGCTTGGGCAGACGCCCGAATTTACTCACCACCAGGCCGCCAACGGTGTCGTATTCCTCATCGCTGAATTCGGTCCCGAGCGCCTCGTTAAAATCCGCGATCTCGGTTACCGCCTTCACGCGGTAGCCGCCGGCACGGTCCTGGATGATGTTGTCCTCGGTTTCATCGAAGTCATATTCATCCTCGATCTCGCCCACGATCTGTTCCAGCACATCCTCGATCGTCACCAGCCCGGATACGCCACCATATTCGTCCACCACCAGGGCGATATGGTTGCGATTCATGCGAAATTCCTTGAGCAGCACATTAAGGCGCTTGGCTTCAGGAATGAACACTGCCGGACGCAGCATGTCGCGCACGTCGAATTCCTCGCCGGCATAGTAACGCAGCAGATCCTTGGCGAGCAGGATGCCGATCACGTCATCCTTGTTCTCACCTATCACGGGAAAGCGTGAGTGTGCGGTTTCGATCACGAAGGGGATAAAGGCTTCCGGCGCATCGGCAATGTCGATCACGTCCATTTGCGCGCGGGGAATCATGATGTCGCGCACCTGCATTTCGGACACCTGGAGAACGCCCTCGATCATCGACAGGGCGTCAGCATCCAGCAGGTTTTTTTCGTAGGCGGTGTGAAGAATTTCCACCAGCTCTTCCCGGTTATCCGGTTCGGGCGAGAGCCACGCCCCCAAGCGTTCCAGCCAGCCAGGTTTGGCAGGTTCATCCATGCTGCGGCATTACCTCGTTAAACGGCATAGGGATCAGTATAGCCGAGCTTCTTCATGATGTGCGACTCAACCGCCTCCATCACTTGGGCATCCGCATCATTTTCATGGTCATACCCCTGCAGTTGCAACTTG
>CAZKHJ010000012.1:68715-71490 GCA_964552675.1 uncultured Sulfuricella sp.
GATGCAGCATGCCATGCACCACCAGGTGGGCATAATGCGCCTCCACATCCCGCCCCTGCTCTGCCGCCTCGCGACTCACCACCGGGGCACACAGAACCAGATCTCCCTGGCACACCGGATCCTGCTCATAAACGAAGGTCAGCACATTGGTGGCGTAATCACGGTTGCGATAATCCCGATTGAGTTCCTGCCCCTCTTCCGCATCCACCAGCCGCACCGTCGCCTCCACATCCCCTTCCAGGGCCGCCATGGCCCAGGCGCGAATCTGCGCGCGACTTGGGGCATCCGCCGGCTTCACGGCATATTGAACGGAAAGCACCAGCTTGCGTTTGGGCAAACTCATTTTCCATCCGCCTCATAGCGAGAATAAGCATTAACGATGTGCTGCACCAATGGATGGCGCACCACATCTTCGGATTCAAAAAAAGTGAAGGCAATCCCGCGCACCTTACCCAGCACCGCATGCACATTGGCCAGACCACTCTTCTGCCCCTTGGCCAGGTCGACTTGTGTCACGTCGCCGGTAATCACCGCCTTGGTTCCGAAACCGATGCGGGTCAGAAACATCTTCATTTGTTCCGGTGTGGTGTTCTGCGCTTCATCCAGGATGATGAAGGAGTGATTGAGGGTACGGCCACGCATATAAGCCAGCGGCGCAATTTCAATGGCGCCACGCTCGAACAGCTTGCCGACCCGGTCAAAGCCCATCAGATCATAAAGGGCGTCATACAGGGGGCGCAGATAGGGGTCGACTTTTTGTGCCAGATCACCGGGCAAAAAACCCAGCCGCTCGCCCGCCTCGACCGCCGGACGCACCAGCACAATGCGCTTGACCACATCGCGCTCCAGCGCGTCCACTGCGCTGGCCACCGCCAGATAGGTCTTCCCGGTTCCTGCCGGGCCAATGCCAAAGGTGATGTCATGTTCCTGAATCTGCTGCAAATAAACATTCTGGCGCAATGTCCTGCCACGCAGATCATGCTTGCGTGTCATCAGCACAGGAACCACCCCGGCTTCCGCCTTGCCTTCATTGCTCAATTCGATCAGGCCCAGCTGGATTTCATCTATGGATAGCGCATGTCTGGACTGAGCATAAAAATTCTCCAGTGCCCGTGCCGCCAACTGACTCTGCTCCTGGCCCCCGGCAACAAAAAAATGCTCTCCACGACGAGAAATCGTGACATCGAGGGCGGTTTCAATCTGTTTGAGGTTTTCATCCAGGACACCGCAAAGATGTGCCAGGCGGGTGTTGTCAACCGGCGTAAAAGTGATGTCCAGAGCTTTGGCTTTCAAAGTTCGCTCGTCAGAATTTCACCGCGCAAACTATGGGGCAGCGCAGCGGTAATTTTCACATCCACGAAGTGGCCGATCAGCCGTGGCTGGCCAACAAAGTTGACCACCCGGTTATTATCCGTCCGGCCAGACAACTCGTTAGCATCTTTTCTGGCAACGCCTTCCACCAGAATTCGCTGCGTCGAACCGATCATTTCCTGACTGATCATCTGTGCCCGTGCATCAATTGCTGCCTGCAGACGCTGCAAGCGCTCCAGCTTGATCTCATGCGGCGTATCATCAGCAAGCTCAGCGGCAGGCGTTCCCGGTCGAGGACTAAAGATAAAACTGAAACTGTTATCAAAACCGATTTCGGCAATCAGCTTCATGGTCGCCTCAAAATCGGCCTCGGTTTCACCCGGAAATCCCACAATGAAATCCGATGAAATCGCGATATCCGTTCTAACCTCGCGCAACTTCCGGATTTTGGATTTATATTCAAGCACGGTATAGCCGCGCTTCATTGCCGCCAGGATCCGGTCAGAGCCGGATTGAACAGGCAAATGCAGAAAGCTTACCAGCTTGGGAATGCTAGCGTAAGCATCAATCAGGCTCTGAGAAAATTCAACTGGGTGGGAGGTAGTAAAACGCAGGCGCTCGATGCCAGGCACCTCTGCCAGGTAGTGGAGCAGCAAGGCAAGGTCAGCGCTATCACCATCGTGCATCGCGCCCCGGTATGCGTTGACATTCTGCCCCAGCAAGGTAATTTCCTTCACCCCGTTCTGGGAAAGCTGCACCGCCTCGGCAAGAATATCGTCGAAGGGACGGGAAACCTCGGTACCCCGGGTAAAGGGGACGATGCAATAGGTGCAATATTTGCTGCACCCCTCCATCACGGAAAGATAGGCCGTTGCACCCTCAACCCGTGCCTCCGGTAAATGATCAAATTTTTCGATTTCCGGAAAAGAAACATCCACCTGCGATTTGCCACTCGATCGCCGCTCCTGGATCAACTGTGGCAGACGATGTAGTGTTTGCGGGCCGAACACCACATCGACATAGGGGGCGCGAGTGATGATCTCACTCCCCTCCTGGCTCGCGACACAGCCTCCAACACCAATCAGCAAATCCGGTTTGAGCAGCTTGAGTTTGCGCCAGCGTCCCAACTGATGGAATACTTTCTCCTGTGCCTTTTCACGCACCGAACAGGTATTGAGCAGAAGCACATCCGCTTCTTCCGGATTATCCGTACTGACCATACCCTCGTGTGCATGCAGCACATCGGCCATCTTGGACGAGTCATACTCGTTCATCTGGCAACCAAAGGTTTTAATGAAGATTTTTTTTGCCACTTGCGCTTTGCTGGGTCATTCGAGGTGTCAATCTTACCAGCGCAAATCCACGCCGGAAATGACAAAGCCCTCGCAAGGAGGGCTTTGTCTGGGTAGGGAGCTTGGCGGTGACCTACTTTCACATGCGTAGTGCACACTATCATCGGCGCTA
>CAZKHJ010000013.1:0-41280 GCA_964552675.1 uncultured Sulfuricella sp.
GCACCAGCACGTTGGCCGGGCGGGTGAACAGGCGCGCCAGCAGCAGGCGGTTGCGCTCGCCGCCGGACAGCGATTTCACCGGGGAGCGGGCGCGCTGCGGGGCGAACAGGAAGTCTTCCAGATAGCTGATGACGTGTTTGCGCTCGCCGCCGATTTCGATGAAGTCGCTGCCCTTGCTGATGGTGTCGGCCAGCGTGGCTTCCTCGTCGAGCTGGGTGCGGAACTGGTCGAAATAGGCCACGGCCAGCTTGGTGCCCAGCTTGACCGTGCCACTGTCGGGCTGCAGCTCGCCCAGGATGAGTTTGAGCAGGGTGCTTTTCCCCGCGCCGTTGGGGCCGACCAGGCCGATCTTGTCGCCGCGCATGACGCGGCCGGTGAAATTGCGGATGATGGTTTTATCGCCCCAGGACTTGCTGACGTTTTCCAGCTCCGCCACCAGCTTGCCGGAGCGCTCGCCCTGATCGACATTGAGGTTGACCGTGCCGCTGCGTTCGCGCCGTGCCGCGCGCTCGCGGCGCAGGGCCTCCAGCCGCCGCACGCGCCCTTCGTTGCGGGTGCGGCGTGCCTCGATGCCCTTCCTGATCCAGACTTCTTCCTGCGCCAGCACCTTGTCGAATTTTTCGTTATGCACCGCCTCGACTTCGAGCATTTCCTGCTTCTTCACCTGGTAAGCGCTGAAATTGCCGGGGAAGCCAGACAGCAGGCCGCGGTCCAGCTCGACGATGCGCGTTGCCACGTTGTCGAGAAAACGCCGGTCGTGGGTGATCAGCATCACGCTGCCGGCGAATTCGTTGAGCAGGCCTTCCAGCCATTCGATGGCGGCAAGGTCGAGGTGGTTGGTCGGCTCGTCCAGGAGCAGCACGTCCGGCTGCATCACCAGCGCCTGCGCCAGCGCCACGCGCTTTTTCTGCCCGCCGGACAGGGCGCCGATCCGGACATCCTCCGGCAGGGCCAGGCGGCTCATGGTGGTTTCCACGCGCGCCTTCATGTTCCAGCCGTCGTGCGCTTCCAGCTCGCTCTGCAGGTCGTGCATGCGCGCCAGCAGCGCGTCCATGTCGGCATCGGCATCGCCCATGGCATGGGCGACGTGGTGGTAATCGACCAGGAGCTGCTGCGCCGCGCCCAGGCCTTCGGCCACGGCCTCGAACACCGTGTGTTCCGGGTCGAGATCGGGCTCCTGCGGCACGTAGGCCAGCCTCATGCCCGGCGCACGCCATACCCTGCCGTCGTCGGGGTGCGCGGTTCCGGCAATGATCTTGAGCAGGCTGGATTTACCCGTGCCATTGCGGCCGATCAGGCCAACCCGCTCGCCCGGTTCCAGCACCAGGTCGGCATGGTCGAGCAGCGGCACATGGCCGAAGGCGAGGAAAACTTTATCGAGTTGAATTAATGGCATGAGTTATATCGAGGGCGTGTTTTCGCCGGCATGGGTTTTTTCATATAGCTGCTGGCAACCAACGCAACGCAAAGCTGCCGGGAAAGCCATGATTTTTCCTCAAAATCCCTGATTATCTACAGGTCTATTGTTATTCCAGTAACTTGAAGTTTAACATAGCGTAGATACCCAATTCCGCCACCAGCGGACCGGACCATGAAAGGTGACCATGAACCCGTCGCGCAGAAATGTCCTGAAAGCACTATTCGCCCTGCCTCTGAGCGGCTTTGCCACGGCAGCCTCAGCCGGCGCAGAGCCCACGCCGATACGCATCAACATTCCCGGCCCCCATTCACTCCCCTTTCTGCCGATCGAACTTATCCCCATTCTGGGCATGGATCGCAGCGAGGGAGCACAACTGATCATCCGGTATTTCCCCAGTGGCGTGCGTGCACTGGAAGACATGCTGGCAGGCAATGCCCATTTCTCTGCCCAGGGCTTTACCGTTTTGCACGCCTTCCACAGCAAGGGCAAGCCTGTGCAGGCCCTGGCTCCCCTGAACGGCCAGGTACCGCCTTATGGCATCGTGGTGCGAAGCGACCTGCGCCAGCAGGTAAAGAAGGTGGCTGATCTCAAGGGGCGCTCTATCGGCGTTTCTGTCGGGAATATCACCAGCAAGACCTATTTGCAGCAGGTGGCGGAAGTTTTTCTGGCAGCCAATGGCGTCAAAGCGGATGAGGTGCGCTGGGTACCCACGGCACAGAACTGGGACGGGCAGTTTGGCGCCCTCAGCAGCAAATCGGTCGATGCCGTATTTTGCGAAGAGCCCTTCATGACCAGCCTGAAGCGCAAAAATGTGGGCTTCAGCCTGAGCAACTTCAACGACCCTGGCATCATGGCAAAAATCCCCGGGGCTGGCCACCTGCGCGCCACCCTTACCACCAGTGCCGACAGCCTGGCACAGTACCCGCAGCGCGCCGAACTGATGGTGCGCATGCTGCGCCGCTCCCTCCAGTGGCTGGCCCGGACGGCACCCAAGGACATTGTCAGTCAGCTCGACCAGCAGGACAAGGACGCACGGCTCGAACTGATCGAAGTACTGACCCGCAACCGCGGCATGTATGCCAGCGATGTCCATTTTTCACGCCGCCAGATCGAAGCTACTGCACAGTTCATGCGCGCCGCGGGCATCCTCACCGACGAGGGCTTCGATCTCAACAGCCTGATAGCCGGCCAGTTTGCGGGAGTGCAGCCATAATCCCGCTGCTCCCGGAACACATTTCCAACCTGCTGCGCGGACGGGGAACCCTGCGCGGGCAGGTACTGGCCCGCCTGCTGCTGGTTGGCCTGCTCGCCATTATCGCCATCGCCATCGTGGCTACCAACAATTACTACTCCCAGCGCGACCGGGAAATCACGCAGAAGCGAAGTTCCATCCAGCAGCTCTACGAAAAGGAACTGCCGCGGGTAGAAGAGCGCTGGCAGAGCGATGCTGACCAGATAAAAGCACGCATCGAATTTTCCCGCATTCTGGAAGAAACGGATGGTACGCGCTGGCCCAGGCTCAATGCCTTCCTCAATGCCCAGGCTGAATTCACCCACTTTGCCAATCTCCTGATCGTGCACGGCACAGACCAGATTCTGTTCCGCTATGGCCCCGAAGCCCACAAGATACAGAGCAGCCCATCCCTGTTTGCAGCCCCCTGGCACTATGCCGGGGATGCGCGCGAGCTGTATCGCGTCTACCGCCAGCCGATCTGGCTTGGCGCCGGGGGACAAGGTACCCTGCTGCTGTTCAAGACGGTCAATAACGCCGCACTCAAAGGCATTGTCGCGCCGGAAACACATCTCCATCTCTTTTTTCAGAATCAGGTGCTGGCCACCTCGAATGGCGACAATCCCGAACTCATCCGTCCGGGAATGAAAGATACCCGCACACCGGCAGGAATGCTGCTGATCCAGGCCGACCTGCCCTGGCCCGGCAGCGGCACCCAGCCAATACTTATCGTGCAGCGCGAGCTGCATGTAGCCTATCCGCTGAAAGAATTTCTGCTGCGCCCTCTCGCTGTCATCGCCATCGTCACCATCCTGATCTGGCTTGGCCTGGGGCGCTGGATGGCACGTACCGTCAGGCGGGTCGAGGCACTTGAAACGGCCACCAATGATTACACCCGGCTCGGCCTGGCATCACATGCCAGGGAACAGCTTCAGGCCACCGTTGGGCAACCAGACGAGATTACCGATCTGGCCCAGGCCATGGGCACGCTCATGCACGAGATCGAGAATCGCAATCTGGAGCAAAAGGCCTACCTGGATACGCTTTCCCTGCTCGAAGAGGCGGTGCTGGAAATGAGCTGCGATGGCATCATCGTGCGTGCCAGCCCCGGCTGGAACAAGCTCTCCCGCAGCAATGATGGCGTCGGCAAACGGCTCCATGATTTTATCCACAGCGAGGATCGCGAAGCCCTGGAGGCACAATGCCAGATTCTCTCCAGCGGCCAGAAAAGCCATGCCATGCTGCGCCTGCGCCTGTATGCGGAAAGCAATCTCCACACGTCATGGCTGGAATGCCGCTTTGTCTGCTTTCATGATGAGACCGGCAAAGTGGCTGGCGTTCGCGGCGTGCTGCGCGACGTCACCCAGACCTATCTGCATGAAAAACAGATCACCCACATGGCGCTGCACGACGCCCTCACCGGACTCCCCAACCGGGTGCTGCTGGAAGACCGTATCAAGGTTTCACTGCGCCAGGCATCGCGCACCCAGAAGAAAGTCGGCATCTGCTTTATCGACCTGGATCACTTCAAGAACATCAACGATTCCCTCGGCCACAAATCCGGCGACAAACTTCTGCTGGCTTTCGCTGAGCGTCTGCACGGCCAGTTGCGGGAAGGCGATACCGTGGCCCGCTGGGGCGGGGATGAATTCGTGCTGCTGTTGCCCGACATGGACGCGGAACAGGATATCCGCGATGTCGCCCTGAAAGTCAGTGAAGAAGTGCAGACCCCCTTGCAGATCGAGGATACCGAACTGGTGGTGACGTTCAGCATGGGTGTCGCCCTCTATCCCGACGACGGGGAAGACACCGAAACCCTGTTCTCCCAGGCAGACCGCGCAATGTTCTTCGCCAAAGCGCAGGGGCGCAACCAGACCTGCTTCTTCCGCGACATGACCAGCAAGGGTATTGGCAAGAAAGAACTTTACATTCAGAACCGTCTTGCCACCGCCATCAATGCGCAACAGATTCAGGCCTGGTTCCAGCCCGTCATTGCGGCTCCCAGCGGCAACTGCACCGGGGTCGAAGTGCTGGCGCGCTGGCATGATGAAGAACAGGGCTGGATCAGCCCCGCCACCTTCATCCCGATGGCGGAGAACCTTGGCCTGATTCACGAACTGGGACACCAGATCCTGCTGGCCAGCCTCGCTACCGCCAGGCGCTGGCAGGAGGCCGGGCTGAACCTCACCCTGGCGATCAATGTCTCCAAGCGCCAGCTGTTTACCCCCTACTTCACCGAACGGCTGCGGGAAGAAACCCTCAAACACCAGATTGCACCGGCGCATCTCATCCTCGAAGTAACGGAAAGCCTTGCGCTGCTGGATGTGGAACATGCCGCAGAGCGCCTGCTGGAACTGAAACAGGCCGGATTCCGCATCGCCATCGATGATTTCGGCACCGGTTACTCATCACTCTCCCAGCTCCATGAAATGCAGGTCGACGAGCTCAAGATCGACATTTCCTTTGTCCGTCGCCTGCACGAAACCAGCGGCCTGTCCATGACGCAGGCCATCATCAACCTGGCACGCGCCCTTGGCCTGAAAACCGTGGCAGAAGGCGTGGAAACGGCAGAAGCCGCCGCCAAACTGCGGGAACTGGGGGTGGACAACCTGCAGGGCTACTACTTCGCCAAGCCCATGCCCAGAGAAGAATTCGAACAATGGCTGAGGAATCAGCCCCACCAGACCACCCGGCCAGACGCCAGCGGAAGCTGAAACAACCCGCACCGCCCTGCCACCAGTCAGCTTTTCCACGTCCCGTATTTTAGCGCCAGCCAGGGTTCAAGGAAGCAATGGATCGCTTTACCAACGAGGCCCGCAAAATCGGTCTGACAGGCAAGCATTCGCCCCACAGCTTGCGTTATGCTTATGCCCAAGATGCGATCGGCCACCATGAAAAGCAAGGATTCAGCATTGAAGAGGCCTGGGCGCTTACCTCGATGGACCTCGGCCATGGCGACGGACACGGGCTACCCTAGCGCTTCGGCCCCAATCGAGCAATGGACTTCGCGTAGGAATCAACGAAACAACGCTCCAGCAACCTGATGTCACCAAGCTCATAGAACGCGAGCATCGAAACGATATAGTCCTGTTTCCCAAAATCGACAAATGAGATTGGAGGCAGTTTCGCTTTAATCAGGGGTACGTTGCACATCGCACGTGACGTACGCTTGTTGCCGTCTTTGAAAGGCTGTAGATATGCAATCCGAGAGAGCAGGTAAAATGCCGCCTGAATCGGGTTTGCGATGCTTTCAGCCGTTACAAGGATCTTTTCCAACATCGTCTTCAGGTACCCAGTTCCTGGCCTGAATGACGGAAGGTACGTGCTCAGATGGATATCAATTTCGCTGTATTCACGTACAACGCCACGATGGACCTTGGATAGGAAATGCGGGGTGTCTTGTAGCGCCGGTATGTCATGATCATTGGTTAGCAAGTCATGCACTTTATAGATTGAGCGTAGCTCCATGTGGTCATGAAGATACTCAAATGCTTCCTTGTGATTCAACACGAGAAACGCGTCCTCAAGTGGCTTGCCTGCCGACTTTTCACCATACTCAATCAAGGCTTGCGTATCCAACAAGGAATACGTACCCCCTTCGAGCGCAGATGACGCGCATGAAAAATCGATCAGGAACTTTCCAAGCGCGCGCTTATCCAGACGATACTCAGGAAGGCCCGCAAACTTCTGCTCCGCATCGGTAGACAATGCAGGCGTAGGCCCAAGCATTTCCTCCCGATAAGGCGCCAGCTTCCGTTCTGTATGCGGCTTTGCGAAGTAGGCTCGGAGTGCAAACAACGGGTCTGCGCTGTGATAGCGCGTAGCCGGCCCTTTTCCTGCAACCACAATCGTTCCAGCATGCAACTCATCCTTCAAGCGGCGGTTCAGCGTGGTGCGACTGAGTTTCAAGTGACGCTCAATCTCCCCTGCCGAGACCCCTTTCGGATTTGCGCTGACAAAATCCAGCAAGTCACTCATGGTGAGATTACCTATTTGATTGGAAGCGAATTATTTTCTATCTAACCACCTTTGGAAAGATTTCCGGTTAGACTCGTTGCAACGCAATGTTACTGCACTGCGACACGCCAAGCAGTATTCACAACATCCGGCGCACCGACCACTTGTTGCAAATAACATAGCCATATTCCAACTTGCCGTTGATCATGGATGCAAGGTTAACGCAGAGTTGATCCAAGTCGATCACGATAAATGCTACAATTCAACGCTTTCAAAAATATTTTGTGCTGCATTTTATGTTATAGGGACGAGTAACGCGACAGCAGACAGCCGCCAAGTTGTAGCGATTTTATAGCAGCACTCAGTCAATATCGATCAACATTACGCAACACAAAACAGCAATAATCAAATATAACTTATTGATTTTGCAAAAACGCCCCGGTAGCTCAGTGGATAGAGCAACCCCCTCCTAAGGGGTAGGTCGGACGTTCGATTCGTCTTCGGGGCGCCAATCACACATGAAACTAGGAACTGATTCAGTTCCTTTTTTCATTTCAGCCAGTCGTTCGATCAGCACCACCTTGCTCCCGGTGATATTCATCCCGTTACCGCTGACCCGGATTTCATCCACCAGCATGCGCAGATAATGCTTCGCAAAACCACTGTCGCCGCACAGTAGTTTTTCCTTCAAAGCAGTCGTGAAGGCCGCAATCTCCGTCGGCGTAATACGCAGCGATACTTCCTTCCTTTCCGCCAGCATCTTCAATTCAGCCTGGACACTCTCCCGCTGGATCTGAAGATCCGAAACCCGCTGTTTCAAGGTTTCATCCATCGAAACCAGACCGTTCTCAATCGCCTCATAAAGACGGTTAAGTTTTTCACCCAGATCTTTCAGTTGGCGGTTCAGCTCCGCTTTCTTGTTTTCTTCCTCTGGCTTGCGCAGGTTCAACCTGGCTTTGAGCTGCCCCAGGATGTGCTGGACCCGTGCCGGGTTCAGCACCCGTTCCACCATGCGTTCCAGCACCAGGCGATCCGTTTTCTCCATCGGCAGGTCGCGCTGGTGGCAGATCCCCTTGGCGTTCTTGCCTGAGCATTTGTAATAGTAATACTGGCCAGACTTGGCTGAAGCTGTGGTCATCGCCGCGCCGCAACTGCACTTGATCAGACCGGTGAGCAGCGTCGGCGAGTTGAGAATGCGGGGCGGCACCACATCCGAGGAGCGGGCCTTGCGCTTCTCTTCGGTTTTCTGGAAGGTCTCTTCGTCAATGATGGGAGTGACTGAAGTTTTGACCCACTCTTCCCTGGCTTTGATCTTCAGATCCTTGGAACACCTGCGGTTGAAGGTGTATTCGCCCTTGTAAACCGTATCGGACAGAATGTGCTGGATCTTCTGGATGCTCCAGGGGCGGCCATGAAACGACATGCCATTGCCAGTCAGCCAAGTGGCGATGGCTTTCATGCCCATCGGCTGGCCTTGATGGCCGTTGAGGTAAAAGTCGTAAATCATGCGCACCACAATAGCCTGCTCGGGATCGATTTCCAGACGTTTCTTCATGCGGCCCCGGTTGCCGACCTTGTCGGCTTCCACGATGCGGTAGCCAAACGGTGCACGTGAGCCGTTGAAGTAACCTTGGCTGGCGTTCTCCTTCATGCTGCGCAAGGTGTGTTTGGAGTTTTCCTTGGACTGATATTCGTCGAACATGGAGATCATCATCGCCATCATGTCCCCCTGAGCATCATCTGAAGTCAGCTGGGTGATGGAAATCAGCTTGACCCCTGATTTCTTCAGCATCCGCTCGTAGCGCAAACAGTCGAACAGGTCACGGAAGAAACGGGAGCGGGAGTGAACGATGATGCCGTCAAACGGGGAAGGCTTGAGGGTGGCGGTGGCAATCATCTGCTGGAAGGCGGGACGTTTATCATCCATGGCCGATGCGCCGGCTTCCACGTATTCCTTGGCTACGACAAGTCCGTTGGCGTAGCACCAGGCGCGCATCTGTTTGAGCTGGTCCGGAATCGAGAGATCGGCTTCCGCTTGCCGGGTGGTGCTGACTCTTGCGTATAGTGCGACGGCCATGATGAGTGTTCCTGGTGGGTCTGGGGTGGTTCGGGCGGTTTTGTCCTGATGGTTTTGTCTGTCAGCTGGACTGGCTGGCGTCGCCCGGTGTTTTCTTGTACTCTCCTGCCAGTTGGTCAAGGATGCCGGGTAACCAGGCTTCGATCAGGTCAATTTCCGCCGGCGATGCCTGGCCATCCTGGAAACCGGGTTTGAGGCGGACGGTCAGGCCGCCCTGTTGGGTTTGCTGGACAACCTCTTGCCCGTTCAGGGCAAGATCGGGCACCTCGCTCTTGGCGGACAGGTGCAGACCGGCGAAGAGCCAGGCGGCAAGCATGAGGGTGAGCAGCGTGCGGGTGTTCATGACTAGTTTCCTTCAATTCAGTGGATGAGACCATGCTACCCAGGCGTCATCCATCCTGTAAAGCGTTTTCCCTGCCAATTTAATAATATTTCGTATATAGAATAAGTGGTTATAAATATAGAACAGGATTTTGTTAACAAATTTGTTAACAAAATCCTGTTCTCATACCACTCGTTTTCTAATTCAACCGACTCCGAGGTCTGGACCGGTCAAGTGTGACTGATCCGCGATCATCCAGGGCGGCGGCCCCTGATTGTGTCGTTTGGTCTTGCGCGGCTCGCGGCTGGCTTCAACCTTGAGCACGGTGTTGCTGCCTTTGGCCAGGCGGGTGCCGCCATAGTAGCTCTGGGTTTCGTCGTTGCAGTGCCCCATGACCATGGCGACCTCGTTGGCGGGCAGCTCGGTTTTAGCATCGGCGGATTTCTGGTGGCGGAAACTGTAGGGGCTGACGATGTATTTCCGTTTCGGCCATAGCGCCTTGCTGTGCCAGCGCATGGTGTCTGAGAGTTTCTTGGCATCGCTGGTAATCACCAGCTGTTTGTTAATGCCGTCCCGGAGCAGATCAACCAGGTGCCGCGCAGCGGGGGAATTGATCGCTTCGGTGAGAATGCGATGTTGCTGGCCATATTTCCCGCCGTGGGTTTTTATGCCCTCGATGACGAAGCGGAGATTGCCACCTTCGTCCAGGGAAACCATCACGCCTTTTTCCAGTTCGCCGGGGCGGCAGCCGGTGCAGTAGAGCACGGCAATAGCATCGGCGTAGCTGCTGTCCTTGACCTTGTGCCAGTATTGTTCGCGCCAGTCGTCGGGCAGAGTGGAAAGGCCTTTCTTCTTGCTGGTCTGGCGCAGCGGCTGTTTGGGCCCGGTGTCGTCAAGGCATAGTTTCTGCAGCGCAATTCGCTTTCTTTTATCGTTGATCCATTTGCCCAGGCTGGGGTCTGCCGCGTGCTTATCTACAATAGACCTGGCGCTGGGGCGCCGCTGGTGTTCGGGATCGGGACGGTAATGCTTGAGGCGATCCACGTAGTTCACCAGGCGGTTGATTTGGGCATAGTACGCCTGCCCTCGGCCTTCTGTTTTGGCGATCTTGTCCGCCTTGGATAGAGCGAGCCGTATGTTGCGTGTGTTGACGAAGATGTAGGCCGCCCGATAGAAATAGAAACTGTTCTTGGTGTAGGCGATGCCGAGGGGGTCCAGATTTTGCCATTTCATGCGCAGGTAGCCATAAAGGTAGCGCTCGGCAGAAGTCTTGGGGCGGCCCAGTTTGGTGCCGGGTTCGCTCTTGAGCAGACTCCAGTCGAGTTCCTTGGCGCCCTGGACGTTGCTGTTGACGCCTGTGATGAGTTTGCGCGCTTCAACCACCAGCGCAAACGCGGTGAGTTCGTCCTGAATGGTTTGTCCTGTGCCCATGGTTATGCCTTATGTCCTTCCGGCTACGCCGGCATAGAAAGCGCCGCACTCCTGTGCGACTCTTTCTACGACAGGACATATTATTCCGAGTTCAACTCGGGAATAATATTTTTTCAATTGCCGAGCAGGCAGAGCAATCATTGAGTATGCATTACTCACGATTTCGGCGATCAACTCTCTGGTATTTTCATCCGTACAACTTGCCAAAGTCACCGTAGAATGATCATATAATTCCCGCCACTTTAGCGATGATTGGTATTGGCACTCCCTGTTCCGAAATCCATGCGTTGCCGTATCCACCGGAGTAAGGTTTCAAAACCCTGCCGTCATACTGCCAGGCTCGGCTGTATCTCCCCGAGTACGGTTTCAGTACACCCTTCTCGAATATCCAGGCATCTGTGTAACCCCCACTATAGCGTTGCAGAACGCGCCCATTAAATCGCCATGCATTGGTGTAACCGCCCCGGTAAGGCGCCAGGACTTTGCCGTCAAACCGCCATGCGTTGTCGTATCCACCGGAATAAGGGCGCAACACTTTGCCATCAAACCGCCAGGCATTGCTGTATCCGCCGCTATACGGCTTGATGACGATCTCCCCGCTTACGGCCTGTGCGGCATGAGACAGGAGGAAAAATACAGCGGCAATCCAGACAGAACCGAGGGCCGGCCCTACTCTTGCCGACATAAAGCGCTTAGATTTTTCCATGCCCTTTCTTACCCCCGCTGGCCTGAAAAAAATGAGCAAGCCTGACCATCGCCAGCGTATCGAGCTGGCAGTATTCGAGTAACGCATGTCTCAGATCATCTCGCCGGATTTCTGCCGTGCCGGGTTCAATCGCTTCAAGAAAAGCCGCCTGGGCCATGCCGCCGTCTTGAACTTCGGCGAGGGTTGAGTAATCCAGCTCCGGAGCAATCGTTGGCAACACTGCCTTGATGGACCAGGAACCCTTCATGGCCGGGTGATAGTAATGCTGCCTTGCGATCGGCAATAGATCTACAACACGTTCCGTCAGACTGGCAAGCGGTTCGGCTAGATCGGGGAACATGATGGCCAGTTCCCTTATCCGGGCGTTTTCAAAGCCCTGGTTATAGACCAGGATGGGTCCATCACTTCCCATGGCATCTATAAGGCTTTCCGCGAAACCACGCATGGGTGCACCGCCGGAAATATCAAGAAAACTCAAATGCTCCAACTCGCCCGGCGCTCTTTCGATATGGCACGACCATTGAAACGGAAGCTGCTGGTAAGGTCGTGTGCCCACCCAGATCGGCATAGCAAACTGAATGGTTTCAAAATCCAGGTAGTATCGGGGATAAGGCAGGATGGTTAATGTATCTGCTGCTTCAGGATCGACTTCAGCCTGCCCGCTTACGGTGACTCGAAGAATTTTTTGCAACAATGGGCTATTGAGCCGTTCCAGCGGCACCTCGCGCAAATCTCGAAAACCTTCAACCTTTAATTCACGTGCCATGCTCTTACCTTCCTTACCGGGGAGCAGGCTCACGGGATATTCAGGCTCTCCCGCACTGCAATGGCGGTAAAAGAAGCATGGGTATGGATTCGAGCATTGATCACCAATTTCCACGTCCGGAATTTCCCCTGCGAGTGTTTGTTGCCCGGCCGCGATCCACCCAGAAACCTGCGCCACCAATGGGTGAATGACTTCCGTGACATCTGCTTCCGTCAGGAGGCCTCGATATTGGTTGCCTCCAGGATAAACGAACTGGTTATCGATATGCATCAAGCCGATGCCGGTGAACTCAACGCCATTCTTCTCGGCAACCCATTTTTGCACCGCGCAATCGGCAAGGTAATAATCCTTCACGCTGGTGGATGACTTAACTTCCACCATGCGATAACCATCTTTTTCCGGTAACAGAAGATCAGCACGAATCAGCGTGCCTTCATGCTCGAAAGTCGCCTCGAATAGGGGCTTGTCGGGGTAGTCGCGTAGCGCCAGTCTTGTTTCTGCCAGGGCTGCACTGAGATCGTTCTGTTCGCCCCCGATCAGAATACCGACCGGGTACATGGCCTGGGCCAAGGCGCCGACTTGATGGCCAGCCTGAAAGCGAGCTGTTGCGTCTGCGCTCTCCGCCTCCAACTCTGGGTGATGGACTGACAGATACAGTCGCTTGGGACACTGGAGGTAAGCGAGAATCCGTGACTTGGAGAGTCCGGGCTTGGGCATTGCATGTCATCCTGATTGGTTTGCATCAGTATGCCAGTCTGTGCGACGAATGGAGTCGCATGGCTATGGATTTTCACTGCGACATTGATTGTCGCGATTTCTCTTTACCCTGTCACAACAGGAGGGAATGGAGAGTGATGCTCATCGAACGCAGGAAGCATTGGGCTGGCACCTGCCCCAATCTGAATTTTTTGAATCAGGAATATGCAAGTGTCGATGCCACAGTGATCAGGATTGCACAGCAATTCGCTGATGATGCTGGTTCGGCACCATTGTTTATTGCTGGGGGCACAGGAATAACCAGGCATTGGTTGCTCAATGCCATTGGCAACCGGATTATTGACGCCAACCCGAGCCTGCGGGTCCGCTTATTCACAGCCAAGGCGTTCGTCAAGCTGGCCGATGATTGCCGGCGCAAAGGACGGATCAGTGAATTTACACGTAATGTTCTCGGGCTGGCTATCTGCTTGGTCGGTGACCTTGAAGCCCTGGGCGACGATGAAGATGCACAGAAATGCTTTTACCTGACGATCGGCGCTGCTCTGGAACAGGGCTGCCGGGTTGCGCTGGCGAGCCAGCTAGCGCCAAATGAATTGGGGCTTTGCAATCCGTACTACATACAACTGTTTGAAATTTTCAAGGTCGCCAACTTGGCAAACGATGATCCCATGCAAGCGCCAGAGTTAGAGGCGGGCACGAAGGCGGTCATGTGAAACCCAGCCATAAGCTGCCCACCAGTATGTTTCCATTGCCTGATGCAATTAAAAAACTCGGCAGGTTCGAAAAGGATAAGGATTTCCGAACCGCGTTGTCTTGTTGCTGGAATTTCCTGCGCCCATTGTGCGAGAAATCCGTACACGTTGAGGATTATCCAGAGGCGAAGGTTATTACCATCCTGGGCGGGCACATTGTCATCGAGAAAGCCCGCGACCGCCCATTCATCCATATCTCCCGCCTCAATTCCTGTATGGATGCTTCTCATCTTGCCATGTACCCGGCACTGGATGCAGTCCTTCGCCCGGGGGAAGAAGTTGAAATACTGTGGGGCTTTCATTCAAAGCTAATTTCTTCGTGCTTTGGTATGCCCGGAAATGCAAATCTCAAACCAAGCCTCGATCACGCAAACAGTCAACCTGCGGAGAAATCGGAACAGGAATACGAACGATGCGAAGATATTTTCGAGACTGCAATGACGATCATCATCAAGGCACTGAAGGAAACGGGATTGATCAGTTCCGAAGCTATCAACAGCCGCGTGTACCAGGAAATAAAACTTGATGAGGATGTTGCCGAATTAACTCGGCATTTCATGGGACAGGTGCGGGGAGATGCCTATTGTGTGGCCTGGCAGCACCAGAAAATGCTGTGCAAATACTATCAGGCCCGCCAACCACTGCGCCACCTCCTGATGTCAGCTCTCATTGAGGGCGCCATTTTCGCGAGCAGTGACATGCTTGTAGATTTATCGGCCGCATTGCACCGGCGAGGAGTTTCTCGGACGGGCATGAGAAGATTCATGACGCTAAATGGCCACTCCCTGTACCTTCTTCAAAACATACAACCCGTGGCGCAAAACCCGGTTCAGATTGACCGGCCACTTTCAATACTGGTGCGGTCCATGTTAATGCTACAGCGCCTGCCACCCACAAAATTTGACATGTGGTTTGATCTTATTTTCGAGTGGGCTGAGCTATACCAATACGTCTTATTTGAAGAACACGTTGAATGTTCCCCACAGACCCGTCATATTGAAGCGTTCATGAGGGTGCTTGCTCGTGAGGTGGCACGTCGCCCCACGCAAGAATTTGAAGCGTTTCGACTTGAATTGCGCCAAGTGGTGGAATGGATCACCTGCCGCGAAGATAGCGCAGTGTTTTCATTTCCGGTCATTGACGAAAACTGGGAAAAATTTGGATGGCGCTGGTTTGTAAGGCATTCACGAAAATGGTAGCGCATAGGACTGAGTTCTATGGCGCGGCCACATTCATTCGGTGATTGATTTATTACGCATCAACTCGATGGCAAGTGAAACTTGACGGCGACCAATCTCGCACCACTGTTCCCCTGTAGGTGCTTTGCGTCGCCACGCCATGCCTGAAGTATGGGGCATAGGTACAGCGAGGAGGGATATCTCATCAACCAAGGGTTGCATAGCCGGATGGCAAAGTTTGCGGTCGATCGAACAGCCACCCGGTTTATTGGAAATTTCGATGTGATGGGACAATGTGCCGGCGCCGAGGATATGGGCTGTAGCTGTGCTCCCGACCAGTAGCAGCACACGAGGCCGCGTTTCTCGGATGAAATCCACCAGAAACGGAAGACAGACGGCAGCCTCTTTCCGAGTTGGTTTCCTGTTATTAGGTGGCCTACATCGGCAGATATTGGCCTGCCCGTAACTTTCGCGAGGGATGCCGTGCTCAGCCAGCAGAAAATCTAATGTTTCTCCAGCGTTGCCTACAAAGCCAAAACCTTTCTCATCTTCATATTTCCCCGGCGCCTCGCCCACAGCCAGCAAGCCACCCTTGGGCGCCGGATTTGGCATCACGATCTGACTACGTGAATCGCATAAATCCGGACACAAGGAGCATTCCATATTTATTTCCATTGATTCCTTTTTTCCAGATGTTTCATGGAAACTGATTTAGGTCGCTAGGCAAAATCTTTTTCTCTTCGGGAAATATTAACGTATTTAGAAAATAATGGCCTACAAGTGACCTCAAAGTGATTGTTTTTCTGCCAATAACCTTCTTCCATGGAAGCAATGCCCTTCTGAATTACTTCATGATGTTTCTCCTGCGCCAAGATGAAAAAAGCTCTTGATGAGCCTCTCCGGTAGCGCAATCCCCAAATGGACGCCCCTTCCGTCAATTTGCTCAATTCACCTGAAATGTGCTTTATTTGATTGTCGTGGGAATCCTTGCGCCCGAGATGATGATAGATTACCAACGAGCAACCATGTTTCCAAAGAGTTTCAATTTCCCCAGGTAGCACGTATTTTCCTGCCTTGGCAGGAGCGCCATTGCCACCAAGAAAAATGCCATTGTCCGGATCGAGAAAAACAATATCGCGTTTTTCGAGTTGCATGTACGCACGTTCGAACCATTGAGACCGAGCATCGCCAGCTGAAGGTGGAATCTCTTCACCGAAGCATTTCGTTCCTGAGGGAAGAACCGTCTCTATGGCACGAATTCCGGCACCAAACTTTCCCACATACCGTCTATGAATGCCTTTTACGTCAGATAGCTGAAATAAATCTGAATCACGAGCGATGCGGTCAAGCGTACGGAACAGCGGCGGATCGCATTCCTCATATCCTTGCTTGCTCAGATAAGAAATGTGCTTACCATCTTTTCCCCGTGCATTTCTATCGATTTTCGAATTAGCAAGGTACCAGAGAACCCCCAGTTTTATTTGGGCACTGCTTGCGCTGCCCATGCACAAACTCCGGAGCAACCCATATTTCCCGAAATCACCCACATCACCAACATACTTGTCCTGCATATCAGACTCCAAAATGGTTAATCGCCAACTAATCATACGGCTATTCGGATGGAATCTGGCCGCCCATCATGATCTTTCATTGAACCGACAAGTGGCGTCGCACAAAACATAAATTACTGCGGCGTAACCTGTCGCACAAAACCTCATACTGGTGAAAAGACAAAACTCAGCTGGTGCGAGGGCAGGAGCAACAATATGAAAGAAATAATTGAGTTTCTGGCTGGATCCTTCCTTTACATGCTGGCGTTCATAGTCTTCTTGTTCGCCCTGGGCTTGGCTCTGTCGGTGGTGTCGGGAGGTCCGCTTGTGTGGTTTGGGTTGTATTCGGCCTACGCCGTGTATCGGATGAGAAAAAATCACAAGGAGGGCAGGACATTGTTCGATTGGAAAAACAATCGCTGGGAGGGGATTAAAAAATGAGATTTCCTGCGATCCAATCGGATTTGGTCAAAGTTGTGGCGATCGATGGTGTCAACGCCAATATTGTTGAATATTTGATTCGGAGCTTGCAAACATGTCGTTCAAAAAATATGTAATGATCCCTGCAATGGCGTGCCTTGTCCTTGCGTCTTGCTCGAAAACGCCTGTGCAGGTGGCGGAGACCTATCAAAGCCACCTTGCGAAAATATCCACTATTGAGGAAATCCAAAAGGAATGTGTGGAGATCGAGGCGGAGAGGGCAAATATAATTAGCGCATCGGCCCCACTTCTGAAAAAGAACCCGTCATTCGTAATTTTTGGAGACGTGAAGGATAAAGGCAAATCAACCATCCTGATATGGGGGAAAGCCTTCGTTGGATCCAGAGATCAACATTGGGTATCGAGTGGGGAAGAGCGGAATATCCTGGTGATCAATCCCAAGAATCAAGTCAAAAACGAGAATTATTACCAAGGCAGAGACTATTTTCTTAAGAAGGATTCTGGGAAGAACGGGTTCGGTGCTGATGTGCCTGTCTGGGTTTTTGGGGATCCGCCGCAAGAAGTGGCTGAGGTATTAGCAAAAAACGAAGAAATGAATCAAAAGCAGGCGGCTTGTTTCAATAGAAAGCTGGAGCTGGAATCGGCTCAGAAAGAGAAAACGCACAACGTCCAGGGGCAAGTTCAAAATGTGACAGGGAATAGCACCCAAAACCAGCAAGCAGTTGCGGAACCGGCCGGGGTGACAAGTGCTGCTGCTACGGCTGTACCACCCCCGGAAAATTCTTGCGCAAACCCAGCCACTGATTTCGACCTCAGACGGTGCGCAAGGGAGCATTTCGAGAAGGCCGATCAGGAGCTCAACCAAATCTACAAGAAGGTCTTCGCAAAATTGCCTCCCGATCAGCAGGTTCGCCTGAAACGGGAGCAGATTGCCTGGATCAGGCTAAAGGAAAAAGACTGCACAGCCGCAGTTGAAGGCGCCGATAAAGGAACGTCAGTTTGGGAGCTCAATAGCCTTGGGTGTCAAACCACCATGACGGAAAAACGAATTACAGACCTGAAGGCTATGGAAAGTTGATGTCCAGCCTATCGGACATGGTCAAGGTTGTGGGGGTCGGTGGTGCCGGAACCGCTATCGTGGAGTATTTGATTCAATCGAAAACGTCAGGGATAAACGAATATATTTGCATTGACTCCGACGCCGACTCACTGCAACGGTCAAACGCCCATGTGAAAATTTTGCTTTGCAATCGCGGAACCCACGATCACGCCGTGGGTGACATTGGAACAGTCCAGGCTATGACATGGAATGAGCGCGAGTCCATTTCTGAAGCATTACAAAATGCGCACTTGGTGTTTATTGTCGCGGGACTGGGCGGCGGAACCGGAACTGGTGCCACTGAAGTCATTGCTCAAATTGCACATGATGCAAAGGCACTGACTGTAGCGCTGGTCAGCACTCCTTTTGGAGTTGAAAAGCGACGAGCCCACATCGCAAATGAAGCGCTCTGCAAGATTCAGCCCTATGTGGACTGCATGGCGCCCCTTTCTCTTGCACGCTATCAAGGCGCCTTTGACGAGGAGATTTCCTGTAAGAATACGTTTGACGCTGTGCATGTGACCATCGAAGTCAGCATTCAGGCGATCACTTCCATTGCCACCTGTTCTGGTTTGATCGGCGTTGACTTCGTGGATTTCAAACAAGTGCTGGAAGAATCAAAAATCTTGCGTATCGGATGGAGTAGCGCCAAGGCCAATGAGTCGGCTTTGAGTCGAGCACTTGAACACCCATTCTATTCTGATGGAGCGCCAGAGCACAGGTGCACCTTCATTTCGATCATAGCCTCACCGAGTTTCGGGTTGGCTGACTATCATGAGGTTTTGAAAAGTGCGACTGCACGCCTGCCCAACGCGCCCTTGATTATGGTGAGTTGTGACATCGATGATCGCTTGAATCCTGGTGAGACAAAGCTGGTGCTTTTTTCCAGTGGATATGCTGAATCCGCCACGCCGACTTGAATGACCGGGGGCGAGGATACGCGGTTGCCGAAATACTATCCCTGTGTGGGTTTCTGATACAGATGCGTCATGCCCACCGCCATCGCGTCAAATTCATCGCGGAGCTTCCTGGGTTCAAGCACTTCCACCTGGTCTCCAAAACCCAGCAACCACCAGCGCAGTTGCTGGGTGTCGAGTACCGTTGCCGTGACAGTGACCCAGCCATCCTGTTCTGGACCAATAACTTGATCTTGGCTTAATGGCGTTTCTCGAAGATGTTCGGCGGAATGCTTCATGAACCGAACGACCAGTTTAATATCCCCATTTTCCTCGAATCCAAAGGCACCTTTGGCGATGAAGGATTTAAGTGAGAAGCCTTCCGGCCTATGTCTGGCCTCATCCAGTACTGTCGCCTTCTCAATGCGATGCAGCGCCAGTGAGCGAGGATCCGGGTAATCAAACAGCGTGCAAACGAGATAGGTTACCGCCCCACGCAAGACGATGCCCAGTGGATGAATGCGATATTCCTTGGTCTCTCCTGCCGCCCGTGAGCGGTACACGACTTGAACTTGCCGTTCATGCAGGAGTCCTTCGTGGACGGCTCGCTGGATTTCCTCAGGCACAGTCGGCGGAATCAGGGGCTGAGTCGTATGGACAGCAGCAATTTTCTCGGTCCAGTGGGCCAGTGACGACAATTTTTCTACCCGTGTAAGCGTAGTCTCTGCCAACTGGAAATATGGCCGTAACTGGCCGAGCAAGGTCGAGGGGAAAAACTCCCGTAAATGCGCCTGGGCCAGCATGAAGGTCAGCGCCTCCGCAGGCGACATGCCTGGCAGGTTGAATGCAGACGCCGAGTGTTCCCAACTCCATCCATAGGGTTTTTCACGCTCATCCGATACCAGTGGAAAGCTCGTTGAAAGGGACAGCAGGTCACGCTCCACTGTCCGTTTTGTTACTTCATAACCTTCCGCACAAAGCTGTTCCATGATTTGGCGAGCGCTCTTTTTATTTGGATAGCGCGGAATCACGCTCAGCATCAACCACTGACGCAGCAGCGTTTCATTTCCGGATGGCATGGCATGCACTCCCCTGGTTTGTTGGATGGTCCCGCTCTGGAGGTTATAGCCAGCAAACCTGGTGGTCAATGGCTTGATCACACAACAAACCCGATGGATTTACCCGACGCTGGCGCCTTGTATCGCTGTTCTTCACTTAATGCGGCCACTACCCCGAGCGCATCTGGATGTTCCTGAACGAGACCGATCAGGCGAGAAACAGTCGCATAGTCCCCTGGCGTGAGGGTTTGCATGCAATTCAGCCTCGTTTCGACCTCAGGCAACTCTTCTGGCAGGATGCTGATCGCCAGTCGCTGGCAAAGATTCTCAAATAGCCGAATGCGCTGATCCGGGCGCAAATAACGAAACTCGACCTTGACATCAAATCGCCGCATTGCAGCCGCATCCAGGGTGTCGAGGAAATTTGTGGTACACACCACCACGCCATTGAAACGCTCCAATTGGGACAGGAATTCATTTACTTGTGTGATTTCCCAACTGCGAGTCGCGTGTTCACGGCGCTGCAAAAAGCTGTCGGCTTCATCCAGCAGCAGAACGGCTGAGTCGCGTCTCGCCTGCGCAAATGCCTCATGGATTCTCTGTTCGGTCTCGCCCAGATGTGGCGCAAGCAGATCGGAAGCGAGCTTAGGCTGCAAGGGGCGATCGATTTCGCGTGCAAGTTCCCGTGCATAGGCAGTCTTCCCCGTGCCTGGTGCACCGTGAAACAGCAGGCGCGCCATCCCGACCTGACGAAGCTGCCTGGCCAGCCCTGCAGGGTCACAGGAAGCGTTGACTGCGGCCAGATCATATTCGAGCGGCTGAACCAAATCCGATTCTTCCAACCGGGATTGCCGTGCTCTAAAATGCTGATCCCTCAGCAATTTAAAGGAGGCTGTGAATGCTTCACTTTCGTCGTTTGTTGCAAGCCTGGCGACTTGAGTCATCCGACTGATCAGGGCTGGAGTTAACCGTGGCACATCTGCCTGTCGATCCAGCCAGGCAGATGAAACCTCGATTCCTTTGCAAGCATCGGCCAGAATCTTTCGTTTGACGCTGCGCGGCGGCTCGTCAACCGCAATCACCAGGTCGAAGCGGCGCAAGTAGGCGGCATCCAGTCTACTGGGGGTATTGGTAATCCAGAAAGTCGGGATAGGATTGTCTTCCATGAACTGGTTAACGAATTGCTTGATCTGGTAGGCATCATTGTCTTCGTGTTTTGGCGGATTTAGGACATCTTCAATTTCATCAAACAAAATTGCACTGCGGCGCGAGCGGCGCAATAACCCTTGCGCCATCAACAAGCCACCCAGCCGCGCACGTCCGTCGAAAACACGCTGGCCGATTTGTTTGCCATGAATATCGTAAAGCGTCCATCCCAGCGCTTTCGCGATCGTGCAGGCGAGTTCTGTTTTACCGGTACCTGGCGCACCATGCAGCAACAGATTTACACCTTTGCGGCGTTCGGTTCCTGCTGCCTTCAGATAGGAGATGGCCAGTGCAATCTCTTCCTTGAGGTGAGGGTAATCAGCAATAACCAGTGTCCCGGGGCGGGCGGGTGATACCAGGAATGACATCAGAGATGAGATCGTACGATGTGGTCGAGACAGCGCGTTAATTAGCCCCACGTGCAAATGGATTTTTTCCACGAAATGGTCAGTAAGCATTTCGTCCACCGTTAACAACCCTGACCTGACAAGAGTTCCTTCTGGTGACAGCGCCCGTTCAATAGCCGACTCTGGCACTGCGAGAATTGCGCCGAGGATTCGAAATGTACGTAGATCAGTCCATTGCTTGATCATGCCTGCCAGCAATGCCCATAAACCTTCACTCAATCGCAGCAGGACACGCAACACCAGAAGTCGTTGATCCAGTTCTGACAGGCCCAGACGGCGACCGAGTAATTTCACGTTACGGAATATCGTGCCATCTTCCAGATCGGTCTTGGCTTCCAGGATTATTGATAGCTCTTTGATCTGGGATTCGAGCGCCGTGCCGCTGGATGCCCTGCTTTCGAGTCCAAGCGCGTGAAGCACGGTATCCCGAGCTGAGCGCTTCCCTTCTTCAGAATCACCTTCCAAGATCGTATGTCGAATCTGCGTCCTGAGAATCGCGCGGCAGAGCCAAAGCCTGACCAGGTCGGGTGAAACTACGTCCGTGGGTTCGCTGTTCGGAGTGCCTTGAGAGGGGGTATGGCGCATGACGTTAGCTCCTGCATGTTTGGGATCATGTCAGGAAGTCTGCGCCCTAGGCGCGACAGAAAGTGTCGCACGCTTTGAACCCCAACCACTAAACCCTGCGAAGCCATATGTCGCGTCGACCAAATAACATTCAGCACCATCAATACCTTTTACAGGAGCAAATGGTGCGACTTGAAAACAACATTCGATCCTTGTCTCAGTGTGAAATCGAATATATTGAACACATTGACTCGTATATGGTTTCCCTTGATCGACCCTTTTACGATGATGAAAAGCAAGATGCGATACAAACGCCATTTGTGGAAATCAACCAGGAAATCGGTGGGGGGCTAAGACGCAAAAGCCTTATTACAATTGCCGGCCGCCCATCGATGGGAAAGACCATGATGGCGCTGCAATGGGCTGAATATGCAGTTCGGCAGGAGCGCAGCATATTGATGTTCTCGACCCAAGTGCCGGCTTACGAGATCGTAAGGAAATTGTTTGCCGGTCACTCCAGCTCGGATTTTATTGATTCACTTATGCATCCTGAATGCCTGAAGGATGATGACTGGATTGCTTTAATAAAGACCGTGGGTAAATTATCACCGATCGATAAGCAATTCTTGATAGATGACTCAGCCGATTTGACCTTGGGATCCATTCGGGGAGGAATTGAAGCGGCGAACCAGATGCTTGGAATGGAAAAATTGCCTGACTTAGATATGGTCCTGATCGACACATATCAGAGCGTTCGTTTTGAAGACAAAAGCCCGGTCCCTGTGCCAGATGAAATCTGCCGCAACCTTCGCGCCATTGCACAGGAGTTCAACTTGGTGATGGTCGTAATTTCTAATGTTGATCGTGATGTTGAACGGCGCGTAGATCGGCGTCCGCTCCTTGGTGATTTATGTGTCAGCCAGGGGCTGGAATCCATGAGTGACCTTGTGTTGATGTTTTACCGCGATGAAATCTACAATCCGAACACCCTTGATCAAGGAATTGTGGAGTGCATAATTAGGCGAAACCGTTGGGGGAAAAACACGTCGATAAAAATGTCTCTCCGCGACGAACCGATGAGAATTTGTTCAACAATGGATAGAACTGGGCTAGATGGTATTCCAGACTAATAGTATTTAGCACCATATTTGCTGGCAGAGTTCTCCGGCAAGGATGCAAACGGTATCGTCCAATGCCTGGGCCAGGTTGTCACCTTCGATCAGTACGCCGCCCGGATAGAGCTTGCGGGCCAGTTCACCCACCTGGTTGCCTGCCGCCATGCGCGAACTTGTTGCGCTAGCTTCCTCGACAAGCTCGGGGGTGGTTGATCTGGAGCCAAAGCCGGCGGGGACACTGGCGGTGAAGCAGAATACGGGATTTGGAGAGTCCAGCCATCGTCTTTTCCTTTTTGTCAGGGCATTATTCCATATGAATCTGATCACACAAAGCCGATTGGCAGGCTCTTATTCTGTTTCAGGCTGCATTCGGCTTCGAGCGTACTAATCATGTCAACAGGGGTGCCAAAAGGATGGAATCGATGCTGACGGCGAATGGCCGCGAAATCGCCGGGGGTTGCGTTAGTGAGATATGCGAGCCGGGCTTTGAGGGCAATTTCAGGAGTTGGCAGCCCTAATCCATCGCATTCCCTGCAGAACAGACGCCACGCTTGGTCCGGTTTCAAATACCCGAACGCCAGCTTGATATCAAACCGCCGCAGGGCCGCGGTGTCCAATCCAGCCATCAAATTGGTGGAAGCGATGAACACTCCGGAAAAGCTTTCCATTTGGGTCAGCATCTCATTGACCCCGCTCACTTCCCAAGAGCGTTGCGCGCTTCCTCGATCCTGGAGAAAGCTGTCTACCTCATCGAGAAGCAGCACAGCGCCTTCCTGCTCCGCTTCGCGGAACACGCGCGCCAGATTCCGTTCGGTCCCGCCTACGTATTTTGACAAAATGTCCGATGCGCGACGGGCGTGAAGCGGAGTGCCCAGTTGCTCCGCCAACCAACGACCATAGGCCGTTTTTCCCGTACCGGGAGGACCATAGAGACAGATGCGAGCACTGCGTGACTGGCCGATACCAGCTGCAATCGCAGCCAGGTTCTGTTCCACATTCAAGTAGCTCGGATCGTAATGGGCGCAGATCCGTTGCGTCGAATTTCTTCAGCGGGGTGTGGCCTTGAGCAACCAGGGTTGCATTGATCAGTTGTTCGACCGCGGGCATTTCGCCCCCATCCGGAAGATCCGCGCGGATCGCCCTGACGACGCGAGCTGCCCGCGTTACGACTGCGGGTGTCAGCACTTCAACCGATGAAATGCGGGATATAGTCGGTCCAGACAACAGATCACCGCATGTTTCCCGGAGAATGCGTTCGCGCTGCCCTCTGGGCGGCACAGGCAGCTCAATCATCATGTCGAAGCGGCGGACAAAGGCCGGATCGAGGCAATCCACCGAATTGGATAGCCATAATGTGGGGACCGGATTCGTTTCCAGCATCCTATTGATCCATGCCTTGCGGGTCTGCGCGGTACTTTTGCGACCGAAAAAAGTGTCGCCATCGTCGAATACATCCTGCACTTCATCGAACAGCACCAGTTTGCCCTGCCCAGCAAGAAAACTCTGGGCGAAACGAAAGGCCCGCAGGCGGCGCGCGCCATCGACAGGATTGCCATTCGAGTCGTTTCCGACGATTTCAAAAAGATCGCAATCCAATGCTTCCGCGATGACCGACGCAAGCTGGCTTTTCCCTGTTCCGGGGGCTCCATGAAGGAAAATATTGACGCCTGCTCGTTGCTCCTTCTGACATCGGATCAGATAGGGCATCAGGATGTCCAGCGATTTCCTGATGTGCTCGAAGTCATTGAGACCCAAGCTGGGCGGTGCAGGTCGGGTTGCCACGTCATTCAGGAAGTCATCGAGGCTGTCTTGCATCGGATAAAGCATGGTATCTGCAAAATAATCCGATATGAGCTCCAACTTGGAGCCGAGGTTCAGTGCACGACTACCCTTATCCAATTTCAACAGCCCTGTACGCGCCAAGGCCCCGTGAGCCGAGAAAGAGTCCCGCACATCCTCCTTTGGCAAGTCCAGCAATCTAGCAACAGTATTTGCCGCCTTGACGGAGGAAAGCCCTCCCAGCCAATCCGCACTGTCATAGAGCGCCTGGTTGGTGTAGATCATGACCGCAAACTCAAGAATTCGTTGATCACTTTCGTTAAGGCCGACAAGATCGGCCAGTCGGGTGACGTTAGAGGTCAATTCTTTCGGTGGGCGGACGCTGTGCGCGGATCGCTCCGCACGACTGTGCTGCCGGCGGAGTTCGGCGAGCAATGCCTCTCCATCGAGTTCATCAGGGTCCACGCCTACCCACTCAAGCATATCCAGCGCGCCAGCGATGGCATCGTTCTGCACCCCGCGACGGGTGATGAATTTGCGGTGCAGGCCCATGGGGATCAACAGGCGCAGGAGCCATAAGCGAATAAGATCATCGCCGGTGGAGGAGCCGCTCGAATTTATGGATCCGTTGCAATCAGATTTCTGTGATCTAGCCATGATGGTTCTCCCAAGTGACAGCCACATGGTAGCGCCCCGTCGCGACGAAATACGTCGCGATGTTTTTGAAGGGGCAATCGAGGAGACGACTTATTCTGTCGCGTGCATGCTTATCATTTGAAGGGAAGTCTACGACCGTAGCGGTGAGAGGATTGAATCAAGCCCTGGTCTTGGCATCGTTTTAGCTATGCCAGACATTTGGCGGAAAGTCCGCTCCGTTATCGCGCGCCAAATTTAAATTTGACCAGTATTGGTCAGAACGGCGAGTCAGTCAGAAAGCGGAGACAAATTCATTCCAGTTCTCAATTTCATCAAGTCGGGCGCGCCAATTATTATGATGTTATAGAAGTATTCGCTAACATTATTGGCCATAAAACGTCACAAAACGCGGTGGCGCGTCACAGTGTTTTACCAGGAATCCGCCCTCTTTGGCAGCCTGGCTTTATTGCTGTTCCAGCCTGCGCCTGATCACCGCATTGAAGGGTTCGATCCACTCCGGCGCAAACTGCCTGTCACAGGCGTTGACTTCCGCAATCGCACGCAAAATCGAGCTCTTATGGCCGCGCGCGCTGTGCTTGAGGGTGACTGCTTCAATGGCATCGGCAATGGCAAGAATCTTGGCGCCGGCGCAGATTTCCTCGCCTTTCATGGCATTGGGGTAACCTGCACCATCGGGCATTTCATGGTGCTGCTGCACCATTTCGGCTGCTGGCTGCCAGCCATCCATGCGCTCCAGCAGGCCGGCCCCGTAGGCGGGGTGCACGCGCATGAGTTCGCGCTCCCTGTCGTCCAGTTTGCCCACCTTGAGCCATAGCGTTTCCGGCAGGAACATCATGCCTATGTCATGCATGTACACCGCGGCTTCGAGTTGCCGTGCATCTACCGGAGAACCGGCTTCCTGATTGGCTTGTGATACCAGTTCCAGGATGCGTTCGGTACGTCCGCCGAACAGCGGCGAACGCGCCTCGAACTGCAACGCCAGACGGCGAAAAAACTGCAGGTCTGTCATGCGGCCCTGATCTTCTTCAGGCACAGGGGCGCTGACCTCGACCGGTTTCAGCGCTGCCTGCGGGCTGAAACCAGTGACGGATTTCACTACCTGCGTAGCGATGCGATCAAGATCGCTCTGGCTTGCCTCGCACAACTGCTCCAATCCTTCCACCAGCACGACCAGCTTGAGATGGCTGGCGGATTTACCCGCCAGCAGTGCCTCGGTAGCGAGTTCGAGACGGTCCACCGCCAGCAGGATCACCTCCCCCATCAAGCGGGTATAGCGCAGCTCCCCCGAACGCAGGCGGGTTAGCAGGGATTCGATCGGGTGTGCGATCTGGGTGGCAAATTCAATATTGCAGAGGGCGGCATCACCCTTGATGTTGTGCAGGGAGCGGAACAGGTCGGCGATGACTACCCGGTCCTTGGGGGCGGTGGCCAGTTTGGCCATGTCACGCTCGATCAGGGGCGCGCGATCCAGCAGGGATTCGGCGAATTCCCCCAAGGCTTCACGGTTTTTGATTCTGGGATTGCTGAGTACCTGCACGTTTGCCATGTTTTTTCCTTGTTGTTATTGCTGCATGGAACATAACTTTGAACTGCTACGAGCTTGCGGTCAACATGGACAGGAGCGGCCTCTTTTGATAGTTTGGGGCGCATCTGAATCAACGAATCCGGATCATGCACATCCCCCCTTTTCAGGATTTCGAACACGGCATTACGGCCATTGATTCCCGTTTCGTCCGCCCCGGCCTGGCTGCGATCCATCTGCTGGTGGAACAAGGCCATGCCGCCATCATCGATACCGGCACCAACTTCTCAGTACCCTGCGTGCTGGAAATCCTGCACGACAAGGGACTCGCGCCGCAGAGCGTCACCTACGTGATCGTGACCCACGTCCACCTCGATCATGCCGGTGGCGCCGGCCGGATGATGCAGCTGTTTCCCAATGCCCGGCTGGTGGTCCATCCGCGTGGCGCGCGTCACATGATTGATCCGGCCAGACTGGTAGCCGGGGCAGCGGCCGTGTATGGCGAAGCGGCAGTCAAAAAAACCTATGGCGAAATCATCCCGGTTCCTGCCGGGCGAGTGATCGAAGCGCCGGATAATTTCGAACTTCCGCTCCAGGGGCGAAAGTTGCGCTTTCTCGACACGCCCGGCCATGCGCGCCATCATTTCTGCATCTGGGATGAAACCAGCCGTTCCGTCTTCACCGGCGATACCTTCGGCATTTCCTACCGGGAATTCGACGTGGCGGGCCGCGAATTCATCTTTCCCACCTGCACGCCGGTACAGTTCGAACCCGAGGCGGCGCATGCTTCAATCGAGCGCATCATGGCGCTCCAGCCGGAGCAGGCCTATCTCACCCATTACGGCCGGATTACCCAGCTCAACCGGCTGGCCAATGACCTGCACCAGATGCTGGATGCCTTTGTCACGCTGGGAATGCAATGCCGCGATGCCGGCGGACAGCGGCACGAACGGCTCAAGGCCGGGGTGGAGGAAATCATGCTGCGCGCCTTGCTGGCGCATGGCTGCCAACTGCCACTGGAGGAAATCAGCCGCCTGCTGGCGATGGATTTCGAGCTCAACGCCCAGGGGATAGGCGTCTGGCTGGATAAACTCTGCTAGCCTGAGGTATGGCCCAGCGCCCGCAGCAATCCCTTGGCCTTGGCACGGGTTTCTGCCAATTCTCGTTCCGGGACGGAATCGGCCACGATACCTGCGCCCGCCTTGAAACTAAGCAGTTCCCCCCGAAGCATGAAGGTGCGGATCAGGATGTTCAGGTCCATGCCGCCATCGTGATTGAGATAGCCCATGCTGCCGGTATAGGCGCCGCGTGGGCTGGCTTCCAGTTCCGCGATGATCTGCATGGTGCGCACCTTGGGGCAGCCGGTGATGGTGCCGCCGGGGAACAGGGCACGCAGCATCTGCCCTGGCGTCGTGCCCGGCCGCAATCGCCCGCGCACACCGGATTCGATATGGTGGACATGGGCGTAGCTGGCAAGCGCCATCAGTTCATCCACCCGCACGCTGCCGGGCTGACAGATACGCCCCAGGTCATTGCGTTCAAGGTCCACCAGCATGATATGTTCGGCACGTTCCTTGGCGCTGGAAATCAGTGCCCGGCGCAGGCTGGCATCCTCTTCCGGCGACGCGGCACGCGGATGGGTGCCCGCGATCGGGCGGGTCTCGATCACGCCTTCATGCACTTGTGCCAGCCTTTCCGGGGAAGAACTGATGAGCTGGCAGGAACCGAAGTCGGCGATGCCGGCAAAGGGCGCCGGGTTGCGTTCCCGCAATACGGCATAAAGTTCCGCCGCGCTCCCGCGCTGCAATTGCGCCTGCCAGCGGCGCGCCAGATTGACCTGGAACACATCGCCGTCGCGAATGTACTGCTTGATGCGGGCAACGCCATCGAGAAACAGCTGTGGATCCTCTTCCATCAGACCTGCTACAGCGATTTCGCCTGAAACGAAAGGCTGCGCGGCGGCAAGGTCATGCTCCATCTCGGCCAGACAGGCTTCGAACCCCGCCTCAGCCATGCACCAGCCCTGTTTTTTTTCACGATCCACCAGAACGGCAGCGGGAATGCGTGTCAGCCAGGCAAGCGGAAAGCCGTCACAATACGTGCTGGCGCTTACCGAGGGTTCGAGTTCGTGCAACAGCTCGTAGCCACAATACAGGAACCAGCCGCCACGGAACGGCAGTCCGGCTGCCGGCTCGTCTGCGCCGACATGGGCAGCAGCATCGCCCCACAGACGGTCCAGCAAGGGGATGAATGGCGTTTCGGCGTCAAGGTCAAAAACAGGATATTGCTGCTGCGGAAAGGCGAACAGGATATCCCAGCGGCCGGAGCCGCCGAGACTTTGCAACAGATAGGGGTAGCGCTGGGGCTGCCGGGCATGCAGCGCCAACAGGTCGGGCAGCACACCGGATAAAGCGATGGCCGGCATACTTACCGCCCGCGAAGGAGAAGTTTAAACGCGCCGGAACACCAGCGAGCCGTTGGTGCCGCCAAAGCCGAAATTGTTCTTCAGCGCCACGTCGATCTTCATTTCCCGCGCGGTATTGGCGCAATAGTCCAGGTCGCACTCGGGATCCTGCTCGAAGATGTTGATGGTAGGCGGAGAAATCTGGTTATGCACCGCGAGCGTGGTCAGCACCGATTCCAGACCGCCTGCGCCGCCCAACAAGTGACCGGTCATGGACTTGGTGGAATTGACCACCAGCTTGCGCGCCGCATCGCCAAAGGCCAGCTTGATGGCCTCGGTCTCGTTCTTGTCGCCCAGCGGCGTGGACGTACCGTGGGCATTGATATACTGGATTTCGTCTGGATTGACGCCGGCATCGCGCAAGGCATTGGCCATGGAACGTCTGGGCCCGTCGGTATCCGGTGCCGTCATGTGGTAGGCATCACCACTCATGCCAAAACCGGCCAGTTCCGCGTAAATCTTTGCCCCGCGCGCCTTGGCGTGTTCGTACTCTTCCAGCACCATCACCCCGGCACCCTCGCCCAGCACGAAGCCGTCGCGTCCCTTGTCCCAGGGGCGGCTTGCGGTGGCGGGATCCTCATTGCGCGAGGACAGGGCCTTGGCGGAAGCAAAGCCGCCAATCGCCAGGGGCGATACGGTCGATTCGGCGCCACCGCACACCATCACGTCCGCATCGCCATAGGCAATGGTGCGGGCGCTCATGCCAATCGCGTGCAAACCGGTGGTACAGGCAGTCACCACGGCAAGGTTGGGACCCTTGAGGCCAAACATGATCGACAGGTTGCCCGAGATCATGTTGATGATGGTGCCTGGAATGAAGAATGGCGAGATCTTGCGCGGCCCGCTTTCCAGATAGGTGGTGTGGGTATCCTCGATCATCGGCAGGCCGCCAATGCCGGAGCCGATATTGACGCCGATGCGGTCGGCATTCTCTGGCGTCACTTCCAGGCCGGAGTCCTTGAAGGCCTCAATCCCCGCCACCATGCCGTAATGGATGAAGACATCCATGCGGCGCGCTTCCTTGGCGGAAAGATATTGCGTAACGTCGAAGCCCTTTACTTCACCGGCAATCTGGGAAGCGAAAGCGGATGCATCGAAACGGGTTATCCGGGTAATCCCCGATTTGCCGGCGACAATACTGGACCACGTCTCTCCGACACCGATACCGACCGGGGAAATTGCCCCCAGACCGGTAATCACAACTCTGCGTTTAGCCAAGGCGACTCCGTTACTGCGATTCAAACAGGAAATTACTTCGGATGGGCGTTGATGTAGTCAACAGCCTGTTTGACGGTAGTGATTTTCTCAGCTTCCTCGTCGGGAATTTCGCAGTCGAATTCTTCTTCCAGCGCCATCACCAGTTCCACGGTATCGAGGGAGTCCGCACCCAGATCGTCCACGAAGGAGGACTCGATCTTGACTTCGGCTTCGTTCACGCCCAGCTGCTCGGCCACAATTTTCTTAACACGTGCTTCGATGTCGCTCATCTTCTTTTCCTCTTCGTTTATTGTGTTGCTTGCAAAAAATTCGCGGTATTTTACCAGAGTTTCCCCGTCGCTCCAATGACGTAAAAACCCCTTTTAATCCATATACATGCCGCCATTGACATGCAGGGTGGTGCCGGTGACATAACCTGCCTGCGGTGAGGCCAGGAAGGTTACGGCTGCGGCAATGTCCTCCACCTGCCCCAGGCGCCCCAAGGGAATATGCGCCAGCAGGCCATTGCGTTGCTCCTCGGACAGGGCGCGCGTCATGTCGGTATCAATGAAACCCGGCGCCACGCAGTTGACGGTGATGTTGCGGCTGCCCACCTCGCGCGCCAGCGACTTGGAAAAGCCGATGATGCCCGCCTTGGCCGCGGCATAGTTGGTCTGGCCGGCATTGCCCATGGTACCGACCACCGAGGCGATGCTGATGATACGCCCATAGCGTGCCTTCATCATGGCGCGCAGCACTGCCTGGCTCAGGCGGAACACCGATTTGAGGTTGGTTTCCATGATCGCATCCCACTCTTCCTCCTTCATGCGCATCAGGAGATTATCGCGGGTAATGCCGGCATTGTTGACCAGGATGGCAACATCGCCGAACTGCTTCTGGATGGCTTCCAGCACGGCACCGACCTGCGCCTTGTCGTTCACGTCCAGCGCAAACCCGGCGCCCTTGACACCGGCCTCCTGCAGATAGGCTGTGATCTTATCCGCACCGCTCTGGCTGGTGGCGGTGCCGATCACGGTCGCGCCACTTTTACCCAGATCGAGTGCCACCGCCTGACCAATTCCGCGACTGGCACCAGTTACCAGCGCCACTTGTCCTTCCAGCATATTCATTCCCCCAGTGATTTGACCTGTTCCAGCGCTGCCGCATCGGTCAGCGCCAGGCCCTGCATGTCCGCCACGATGCGCTTGGCCATCCCCGCCAGCACCTTGCCCGGCCCGCATTCCGCAACGTGGGTCACGCCGGCAGCAGCCAGCGCCTGGACTGTTTCGACCCAGCGCACCGGCTGGTAAAGCTGGCGCACCAGGGCGTCCCTGATTTCTGCCTCGCCGTCATGGCTTTTCACGTCTGCGTTGTGCAGCACCGGCACGACGGGCGCCTGCAAGCGTACCGATTGCAGATAGGCGGCCAGCTTTTCCGCTGCCGGCTTCATCAGGCTGCAATGTGATGGGACAGATACCGGCAGTGGCAGCGCGCGCTTGGCGCCCTTGGCCTTGGCCAGTTCCATGCCGCGTTCCACTGCCGCCTTGTGGCCGGCGATGACCACCTGCCCCGGCGTATTGAAATTCACTGCTTCCACCACCTCGCCCTGTGCCGCTTCGGCACAGACTGCGCGCACGATGTCGTCATCCAGGCCAAGGATCGCCGCCATCCCGCCCACGCCTTCGGCCACGGCCTCCTGCATCACCTGCGCGCGATAGCGCACCAGCGGCAGGGCATCGGCAAAAGACAGCGCTCCGGCTGCCACCAGCGCGGTATATTCGCCCAGGCTGTGGCCAGCCATGAATTCAGGCTGTTTGCCGCCAGACTGCTGCCAGGCGCGGTACACCGCCACGCCGGCGGCCAGCATGACGGGCTGGGTATTGACGGTCTGGTTGATTGCCTCCGCCGGGCCAGCCGTGACCATCTGCCACAAGTCCTGTTGCAGGATCGCCCCGGCTTCCTCAAAGGTTTCACGCACCACCGGCAGGGCGTCGAAACCCTGCATCATCCCGACCGACTGGGAACCCTGGCCGGGGAAAACGAATGCCATTTTCATCATCTATCCTTGAATGATCACTACCAACGCAACAGGACGGAGCCCCAGGTAAAGCCACCGCCCACGCCTTCCATCAGGATCGTTTCACCCGGCTTGATGCGCCCTTCGCGCACTGCCGTATCCAGCGCCAGCGGGATCGAGGCTGCGGAGGTATTGCCGTGGCGGTCCACGGTCAGCACCACATTATCCATCGACAACCCAAGTTTCTTGGCGGTCGCCTGGATGATGCGGATGTTGGCCTGATGCGGCACCAGCCAGTTGATGTCGGATTTCTGCATGTTATTGCTGCTGAGGGTTTCTTCCACGATGGAATCCAGCACCCCCACGGCAAACTTGAATACCGCGCCGCCATCCATCACCACGCGCGGATCGCCCTCGCGGTTCACGCCGCAACCGCCGCCATCCACTGAAAGCAGATCCTTGTAGTCGCCATCGGCGTGCAGGTGGGTGGAGATGATGCCTTGGGTTTCGCTCGCCTGCAGGATCACCGCGCCGGCGCCATCACCGAACAGGACGCAGGTATTGCGGTCGGTCCAGTCGACGATGCGCGACATGGTTTCCGCACCGACCACCAGGGCGCATTTGGATTGCCCGCTGCGGATGAATTGATCGGCAGTGGCGAGGGCATAGACGAAACCGCTGCACACCGCCTGAATATCAAAGGCCGGGCCGCCGCTCTTGACGCCCAGCTTGCTCTGCAGCAGGCAGGCGGTGCTGGGGAAAACCTGGTCGGGGGTGGTGGTGCCGACAATGATCAGGTCAATCTGCTGCGGGTCGATCCCGGCCGCTTCAATGGCGCGAAGGCTGGCCTGCAGGGCAAGGTCGCTGGTGGATTCAGTGTCCGCCGCAATATGGCGCTGGTGGATCCCGGTACGGCTGACAATCCAGTCGTGCGAGGTTTCCACCATGGATTCGAGATCAAAATTGGTCAGCACTTTCTTGGGCAGATAGCTGCCGGTGCCGGTGATCCGGGAGTACATCAGGCTGCTCCTTGTTCTTGGTGCAACAGCGACACCTGTTCCGTGATGCGGCGCAGCACGCCATTGCGCACCTCCTCCACCGCCGCCTCGATGGCATGCTCAAAAGCAAAGATATCCGCTCCGCCATGGCTCTTCACCACGATGCCGCGCAGGCCCAGCAGGCTGGCGCCATTGTAGCGGCGGGGATCAACGCGCCGCTTGAAGGCCCGCATCACCGGCGTAGCCATCAATCCCGCCAGCTTGGTGAAAAGATTGCGCTTGAACTCCTGCTTGAGCAGTTCGCCTATCATCTTGGCCAGGCCTTCGGAGGCTTTCAGGGCAACGTTGCCGACAAATCCATCGCATACCACCACATCGGTCGTGCCCTTGTAGATGTCGTTGCCTTCCACGTTGCCATAAAAATTCAGGCCACTGCCGCGCAACAGTTCCGCAGCCTTTTTGACCACCTCATTGCCCTTGATGTCTTCCTCGCCGATATTGAGCAGGCCGACCGTGGGACGCTCTTTATGTTCCACGGCAGAAACCAGCATGGCGCCCATGACGCCAAACTGGAGCAGATGCTCGGCGGTGCAATCCACGTTGGCGCCCAGATCGAGCACATGGGTATGACCATTCAGGGTAGGGAGGACAGAAGCAATGGCAGGACGCTCGATACCCGGCAGCATTTTGAGGACAAAACGGGAAATCGCCATCAGGGCGCCCGTATTGCCGGCCGACACGCAGGCATTGGCCTCACCGCTTTTGACCAGGTTGATCGCCACGCGCATCGAGGAGTCTTTCTTGCTGCGCAAGGCGAGGGCGGGAGGGTCGTCCATGGTCACCACTTCGCAGGCGTGGTGGATACGCAGACGCGAGCCGGGTTGGGCCTGACAGGCGCGCAACTCGGCTTCGATAACCTCGGAGAGGCCTACCAGGACGATATTGACTTCGGGGTCGCGGCGCAGGATTTCCAGCGCAGCGGGCACGGTAACGTGGGCGCCATGGTCGCCTCCCATGGCGTCAATCGCAACGGTAATATCCATTAGATGGCGACCGGGAATCCGGTCGCGGATGGAGAACTACTGATTATTCGCCTTTGGCGCGAGCAACTTTGCGGCCACGGTAAAAACCGCTCGGGCTCACGTGGTGACGCAGGTGCACTTCACCGGTGGTCGGCTCGACAGCCAGGGGGGGGTTGGTCAGAAAATCATGCGCACGGTGCATACCACGCTTGGAAGGGGACTTCTTGTTCTGCTGGACTGCCATATCAAACTCCTTAAATTACAATTTGCCCTTTAATGCCGCCAAGGCACCAAAAGGGTTGGTTCTTTCCTCACTTGCCGGTTTTGCCACTCCCTGCCCCCGACAGACTTCAGGCGCATGCAGAGGCGACATCGGCAAATTCAACAAAATCTCTTCTTCGATCAATGCCAGCACATCCATTTCCGGGCTGGCCGGGATCGAATCAACGCCCTCGTCTTCATCACCAGCATCGTCAAACTGCGTCGCACCTTCCACCACTTTCAGCATGGAGACGATGTGGAGCGGGTACTCCAGCGCCTCAAGACATCGCTGGCATTGCAAAACAAGCCCGCCTTCAATACCGCACTCCAGCAGAGGCTCGCCCTTTGCGCCGGTTTCACCTGACAGGGTATACTTGATCACACCTTGGCTGGAAAGCAGGAAATCCCGCAAGCGCTCCAGCTCCGCAACGGCAACTTCGCCCTGCAACAGCGCCCCGCGCCGCGCAAACTCAAGGTTATCAACCACCGCCTGTTCAGACATAAGCCGCACATGATATAATTTTTCGGCTTTTATGTCAAAAAGCCTTAGAGCCCATTATCGGCCGGCCAGGCAAAATTACTTGAGATTCGGGTTTTCACGTGATCAAAAAAATTCTTATTGCCAACCGGGGGGAGATTGCCGTGCGCATCGTGCGCGCCTGCTCCGAAATGGGCATCAAGTCGGTGGCCATCTACACCGATGCCGACCGCCACGCCCTCCACGTCAAAAAAGCCGATGAATCCTACAATATCGGCTCCGATCCGGTCATTGGCTATCTCAATGCGCATAACATCGTCAATCTCGCGGTAGCCGCCGGCTGCGACGCGCTCCACCCCGGTTACGGTTTCCTGTCGGAAAATCCGGTGCTGGCGGAAGTCTGCGCCAAGCGCGGCATCACCTTCATCGGCCCGTCCAGCGAAGTAATCCAGCAAATGGGGGACAAGATCCAGGCACGCCAGGCCATGATCAATGCCGGCATTCCTGTGGTGCCGGGCAGCGAGGGCAATCTGGAAAGCGTCGAGGAAGCCGTCGAACTGGCCAACAAGATCGGCTACCCGGTCATGCTGAAGGCCACCAATGGCGGCGGCGGACGCGGCATCCGGCGCTGCAACAACGAAGCCGAGCTGATCCCGAACTATGACCGCGTGGTGTCCGAAGCCAGCAAGGCTTTTGGCAAACCGGAAGTATTCCTGGAAAAATGCGTAGTCAACCCCAAACACATCGAAGTCCAGGTGATCGGCGACAGCCAGGGCAACGTCATTCACCTGTTCGAGCGCGACTGCTCGATCCAGCGCCGCAACCAGAAGCTGATCGAAATCGCGCCCTCGCCCCAGCTCACCGAAGCGCAGCGCCGCTACGTCGGCGATCTGGCGGCGGATGCCGCGCGCGCAGTGGGCTATGTCAATGCGGGTACGGTCGAGTTCCTGCTCGATTCCGACAACCAGTTCTATTTCATGGAAATGAATACCCGCCTGCAGGTGGAACACACGGTAACGGAAACCATTACCGGCATCGACATCGTGCAGGAGCAGATTCGTGTCGCCAGCGGCCTGCCGCTGCAATACAAGCAATCCGAGGTGAACTATCGCGGCTTCGCGATGGAATTCCGCATCAATGCAGAAGACCCGAAAAACGGCTTCCTGCCCAGCTTCGGCCGGATTACCCGCTACTATGCGCCAGGCGGCCCCGGCGTGCGCACCGATGCCGCCATGTACACCGGATATGCCATCCCCCCCTACTATGATTCCATGTGCGCCAAGCTCACGGTGTGGAACCTGACCTGGGAAAGCGTGGTGGAACGGGGGCGTCGCGCACTCAGCGACATGGTGGTCTACGGCGTCAAAACAACAATTCCCTATTATCAGGAAATCCTGCAGCACCCGGATTTCCGTTCCGGGCGGTTCGACACCAGTTTTGTCGAAACCCACCCGGAATTGACCAACTATTCGGTGCGCCCGCCCAAGGATTTGCTGGCTGCCGCCATTTCGGCAGCGATCGCGGCCCATGCTGGCCTGTAATTAAAAATCGTCTAGGAACAGAACATGGCTAAAGTTTTCATCAGTGAACTCGTATTGCGTGATGGCCACCAGTCCCTGATCGCAACCCGCATGCGCACCGAGGACATGCTGCCGATTTGCCGCAAACTGGACGATATCGGTTTCTGGTCACTGGAAGCCTGGGGGGGCGCCACCTTTGACGCCTGCGTGCGCTTCCTGCGTGAAGACCCGTGGGACCGCCTCAAGAAGCTGCGCAAGGCGCTGCCCAACACCCGCATCCAGATGCTGCTGCGCGGCCAGAATCTGCTCGGTTACCGCCATTACTCGGACGACGTGGTGCGCGCCTTCGTGCAGAAATCCGCCGACAACGGCGTGGACGTGTTCCGCGTATTCGACGCACTGAACGACCTGCGCAACATGAAGGTCTCGATTGAAGCGGTAAAAAAGGCCGGCAAGATGGCCGAGGGCGCAATTTGCTATACCACCAGCCCGGTTCATGACATCTCCTATTTCGTGGCTCTGGGCAAGGAATTCGAAGCCATGGGCTGCGACACGCTGGCGATCAAGGACATGGCCGGACTGCTGACCCCTGCCGCCACCGGCGAGCTGGTCAAGGCCCTGAAAGCCGCAGTCAGCCTCCCCATCCATCTGCACAGCCACGCCACTTCCGGCCTGTCGGCAATGAGCTTCCTCAGAGGGGTGGAAAATGGCGCGGCCATCCTCGACACCTGCAACTCCTCATTCGGCGAAGGTGCCAGCCACTCCTCCACCGAGAGCATCGTCGCTGCCCTGGCCGGCACCGAATTCGACACCGGCCTCGACCTGGCCGCATTGCAGGACATCACCGCTTACTTCCGCGAGGTGCGCAAGAAATACTGGCAGTTCGAAAGCGCCTTCACCGGCGTGGATACCCGCGTGCTGGTCAACCAGGTGCCGGGCGGCATGATTTCCAACCTCTCCAACCAGCTGAAAGAACAGGGCGCACTGGGCCGCATGGACGAAGTGCTGGCCGAAATTCCCCGCGTGCGCGAAGACCTTGGCTTTCCGCCCCTGGTCACGCCCACTTCGCAGATCGTGGGCACCCAGGCAGTGCTCAATGTGCTCACCGGCGAGCGCTACAAATCGGTCACCACCGAGGTAAAAAACTATTTCCATGGCCGTTACGGCAAGGCACCGGGCGCGATCAACAGCGAAGTGCGCAGCCTCGCCATCGGCAACCAGGAAGTGATTACCTGCCGCCCGGCGGACATGCTGGCAGACGAGATGGACAAACTGCGCAGCGAGATCGAGAGTCTGGCCAAAAGCGAGGAAGACGTCCTCACCTATGCCATGTTCCCCGAGCTGGGACGCAATTTCCTGCAGGAGCGCGCCGCTGACGCCCTCAAGCCGGAACAGTTGTTGCCCATCGGCACCAACACCGCCTGTGGCCCGTTCTACGCCGCGAATGAGTTCAACGTTACCCTGCACGGCGAAACCTATCATATCCACATCACCGGCTCCGGCCGTCCCGGCGAGGACGCACGCCCATTCTATGTTTCCGTCGATGGCGTGCCGGAGGAGGTGCTGGTGGAAACGCTGGCCGAGATCGAGGTTTATGGCGGCCCCGGCGGTGTTGCCAGCAGCAGCGGCAAGACCAGGGCAAGCGGCGAAAAGAAAGCCTCTGGCGGCAAGCGCCCACGCCCCTCGCATCAGGGACATGTCACCACCGCCATGCCCGGCACCATCGTGGATGTGCTGGTGAAGGCTGGCCAGAAGGTCAAGGCGGGCGACGCGGTGCTGGTAATCGAGGCGATGAAAATGGAAAACGAAGTCCAGGCACCGATCAGCGGCACGGTCATTGGCGTGTTCGCCGCCAAGGGAGACGCCGTCACACCAGATGAGGCCCTGATCGAAATCCAGCCGGAATAACACTTTAAACCAGACCCCGACTCATGAAACTGATACTTGCTTCCACCTCCCCCTACCGGCGTGAACTGCTCGAACGGCTGAAAATTCCTTTCGAGGTTTTTGCACCCAATGTGGACGAAACCCCGCTGCCTGGCGAAACTCCGGAGCAGACCGCCACCCGCCTGGCGGAGGCCAAAGCGCGGGCGGGTGAAGCCAATTTCCCGGATGCCCTGATCATCGGCTCGGATCAGGTAGCAACCCTGGGCGGCCTGCAGCTGGGCAAGCCACACACCCATGACAATGCCACCCGCCAGCTGCGCATGATGCGTGGCAGAAGCGTGATCTTCAACACCGCCCTGTGCCTCTACAACAGCCAGACCGGCAGCGTGCAGAATCGCCTGGTGCCGTTCACCGTGACTTTCCGTGACCTGAGCGATACGCAGATCGAGCACTATCTGACCAAGGAGCAGCCCTACAACTGCGCCGGCAGCGCCAAGTCGGAAGGGCTCGGCATCGCGCTCATCGCCCGGATGGAAGGCGACGACCCCAACGCCCTGATCGGCCTGCCCATGATTGCCCTGATCGACATGCTGCAGAATGAGGGTTTTGCGGTTATCTAACCGATGAAGACGGGCATCCTGTATCTCATTCCCGTCCCTCTTGGCGAGGAAGGCGACATTGAGGCACTCATTCCGCAGCAGGCAAGGCAGCTGGCCGCATCGCTCCATGCCTTCGTCGTCGAGCACCCCAAGACTGCGCGCCAGTTTCTCAAAAAAACCGGCACGGCCATTCCCCTGCAGGAAATCCGCATGTCCACCCTGAACGAGCATACCCGCCCGGAGGAACTGGAAAGCCTGTTACAACCCCTGCTGGCGGGAGAGGACATCGGGCTGCTGTCGGAGGCAGGTTGCCCTGCGGTGGCCGATCCCGGTGCAAACCTGGTGCGCCTCGCACATGCAAAAAACATCCGGGTTGCCCCCCTGGTCGGCCCATCCTCCATTCTGCTTGCCCTGATGGCCTCGGGGCTCAACGGGCAAAGTTTCGCCTTCCTCGGCTATTTGCCAGCGGAAAAAAGTGAACGGGTGAAAAGAATCACGGAAATCGAGCAGATTTCACAGCGTCTCGACCAGGCCCAGATTTTTATCGAAACGCCCTACCGCAACAATCAGTTGCTGCAGGATCTGGTGGAAATCTGCCATCCGGAAACCGAGCTGTGCGTAGCGTCGGACCTGACGCTGCCTTCCGAAAGCGTGATGACCAGACGCATGAGCGAATGGAAGAAACATCTGCCGGATTACAACAAACGGCCTGCGATATTTCTGCTTTACCGCCGCCCGTCTAAAATCAGGAATACACTGCCACGGCAGAGAAAATAATCGCGCCAGCCCGGAGATAACCCAGTCAACAGGCGCCTATACCTTAGGGCGAGGTAACGGAAAACAATGCCGCCCTTAGTTCAAAAACCATATCCGGAGACAACGCATCATGATAACCGTACAAAAACTCAAGCGACTGACGGCGGGATTCGTCCTGGCGATAACCGTCGCATCAGGCGAATGCCTGGCCGCCGAGGCACCCTCGGCGAAAGCCACCCCCAGGGAAAAAGTGGTATTCCAGGTCAGCGTAGGCGACTCGAAAACTTGGAATCTGACGCTTAACAATGCTAAGAATGTGCAGCAGGAACTGGGCAGCGACAATGTGGATGTCGAAATCGTCGTCTATGGCCCTGGCATCGGCATGCTCAAATTCGATTCGATCGTGGCAAACCGGATCGACGAAGCAGTCGCAGACGGGGTCAGGATTGTTGCCTGCGAGAACACCATGAAGGCGCAAAAGCTCACCAGGGACGACATGCTCGCTTCCGCCGGTTTTGTCCCGGCCGGGGTGGTTGAATTGATGAAAAGACAGAAAGAAGGCTACGCCTATATCCGCCCCTAAGCGCAAAAAACGTTCAGGTCGACCCCGGTAATCACTACATCCCTCAGATGCGGAGCACCATGAAGAAATCCATTCTGGCCGGCGCCGACCTGCCGGAAAGTTTCAAGGAAAATCTCATCCTGGCGCTGCTCAGGGCCGCGCCAGGACAAGGATGCCCAGGAACATTCAGATTCCAGCTTCCCTGGCTTCGAGGCTGCCAGGATTGCAGGACTATGCAGAGAGGGGAAATATGCTGCAGTAAATGACCGGCGATGTTTCTGCGCCGCCATCAGTGATAGTCAAGGGCGTGTTGCCTCGACACAGGAAAGGATGGCATCGAGACGGATTTCCCGCACTTCGTTGCTGTCCACCTCCCTGAATTTCAGCCATTCCGCTCCGTTTCGGGTCGCCACGTCAAGTGGCATGACGGTATGGCGGATTGTTGCCGAGTCCTGGCAGTATTCAAGCAACAAGGGAATTTTGCGCAACACACTGAATTCCAGGCGTTCGTGCTGCGCGCACGAAATGGGTTGGTACTCAAGCGCCACAACTTCAACCGGTCAAAGGAATATCACCGCCGGGAACACCGCTGCGGCCAGCACCAGCACCAGCCACTCCATATTATGGCGCGCCAGCCAGCCGGTAAAATGCGCAACCAGAATGGCAAT
>CAZKHJ010000013.1:41290-50163 GCA_964552675.1 uncultured Sulfuricella sp.
TATAAAAAGCGATGAAACCCATCTTCAGTGTTCCTTATACGATTCTCAGGTACAGGATAGCCCAGTTCTGGCGCATTCGGCTATAGGGGAATCCCTTATAGCCACTAGTGCAGCGACTGGCTCTGGTCTGCCGGCAGGCCACTGACGATTTCATCCATGCTGGCATCGCGGATGTTTTCCACCTTTACCACGAAAGTCACAGTCTGGCCTGCCAGGGGGTGGTTGGCGTCAACCGTGAGTTTCCCGTCAGCAATGCGGCTTACCCGGAACAGCCGGCTCTCGCCACTCTCGCTCTGGAACTCGACTTCCGCGCCAAGGCGGCGGAATTCCGGCGGCACATTCTCGATATCGTCGGTAAAGCTGAGATTCGGGTCAGGTTCGCCAAAGCCTTCCTGCGGGTTAAGCGTCACTTCCACCCGGTCGCCCACCTTGCAGCCTTCCAGCGCCGTCTCGATCTTGTCGAACAGGGGGCTGTTGCCGCCATGAACATAACCCACCGGCATGTCATACTGCTCATATACCGAGCCGGCCTGATCCATGATCATGTAGGTCACATATACTGCCTTGTTCCTGGAGACTTTCTGTTCACTCATGGTGCGCGTGTCATTCCCAAAAAGGCGTGATTGTAGCCCGAGAAACATCAGGAACCAAGCTTGCTCACCTCGATATCCACCATCAATTCCCGCATCTGGGCAGAAAAAGGCCAGGTCAGGGTCAAGGTCACCGCCTGCATGATTTTCTCAAAGCCGGCTTCCGACTGTGACACGGTAAAGTGCGGCCGGCTTTGCACCAGGGCCGGCACGCTGAGGTGCAGGGACAAGGCGCCGCCCAGCACCTCATCCTGCAACTCCAGTTTTCTCGCCGCTTCGAAACCGAGCATCTGGCCGAACCCGCCAGGAATCTGATTGTTGTAGACAAAGCGTCCGGCTGGGCCGTCGCAGCTCGGCATCGCCAGATTGATCTCGGTGCGAAACAAACCGTCCGCCTCGCCGCTGAAATGGTAGGTCACCCGCAAGCGTGAACCGGAAACGGCAATCCGCTTGTCGATCAGCAACTTGTCATGTTCACAGGTAAATACGCCATGCGCCGATTTTTCATCGCCCGGTCGCAACACATAGCCGCGCAAGGGAATGGCCCCCGCACCGCACAACAGGCTGTCCTGAAACAACATGCGCGGTTCGCTATCCAGCGCCAGATCAGCAGGCGTGATTTCATGCTTGAAGCTCACACGCTCGTGAGGGTTGGCGATCCCCTCACCATCATGGTGCGAACTCTGGTTGAGATGAATCTTGCGATGGTAATGCTCAGCCTGGCGCGCCAGCGTATCGCCAAAATTATGCTGCAGGCCGTAAGCATCAAATTCACAGATCGCGCCACTGCCATCCTGGCGCAACACGGCCTGAATATCATCGTTACGGAGAAACATCTCCTCTTTGCCGTCCAGATCCAGATCGTCCTCGATCCGGGCCGGACGTGGCGCAACATGATCCAGCATGGCCTCCAGCGCAACGATGGCATGGTAGACGGCACGCCTCAGATGCGGCAGGTACAATCCGCCGAAAAGGCCGTGCCAGTAGGCATCGTTGGCTTGCGCTTCATACAGCATGTCGCGCATGGCCCGGTTTTTTTTCTTTTCCGGCAGTTCGGCATAACGCTGCGAAAGTTGCAACATGCGCTTGTGCATCCAGTTGGATTCCGGATAGCGACTGAGGAAATTTTTCCAGATGCCACCGCGCAGAAACGCCTTGTCGCGCTCAAAGCGCCCCTGCTCCTTGGACGCCTGAATCAGGTCGGCATAGGCGTTGGCAGCCTCGGCAGGCAGGGTCCACTCGTTCATTTCGATGTACGAGGTAGTAGGCAGATACACGATGCCACGTGTGCGGGACTGGGTATGGTAATCACAGTACTTCATGGGTTTGATCAGGGGGGAAGCCAGCACGCCGCGAATGAAATCTTCCAGCCAGCCCTTTTCATATACCCATTCATAGGTTTCCGGCCAGATGCCGAATTTCTCGATATCGTCAAAATAGACGGCGGCCTCCCCGTCCTCGCCAGCCAGACTTTCCAGGTATTGCACGGCCTCGGCTGCGGGGGAAAAGGGGAAGCGATAGCGCAGCGCCTCGGAAATCGGGAACAAATCGAGACGCCGTCCATCCTCCTCCGTGGTGTAGTAGCCTTTCAGGTCCTCCACTTTCCTGCCGGCACAGAGGAAATGGTAGTCATCCACCATGACGTAGCGAATGCCTGCATCGGCCAGGGCCGGTACCACGGTCGCCTCCCAGACCCGTTCGGTAAGCCAGGCACCCTGGGGACGCTGGCCGCATTTCTGCTCCAGCTTGTCGGACAGCGCCAGCACCTGGCCGATACGGTCACGGTTCGGAATCACTGCCAGCACCGGCTCGGTATCGCCCGCCCCTACCAGTTCCACCTGGCCGCGCCGCACCATTTCGTTGAGCAGCGCCATATCCTCGGGGTAGTGCCGCAACATGTAATCCAGCAGCCAGCCGGAAAAATGCACCGCAAAAGGGAACTCGGGATAGCGGTAAAGGGTGTGAATGAACGGGCGATAGCAGCGCATATGCGCGTCGTGCAGCACTTCCGTGAAGTTGCCAACAGGCTGGTGGGCATGGACACCGAGCAGCAATGCAATTTGTCTGGTCATCGTTTTAAAATCAATGTTGAGTTTTAGCCTGGAGCTTTAAATGCTGGAATGCGCGGTCATGCCCTCATTCATTCAAAGCTCAAAATTTGGAATTCAAGAATTGTTGCTACGCGGCTCTCCGCATCGCACCGCCGGCTTCCGCATCCCCTCCTCCCTGGCTGATCGAAACATCCAGTTCCAGCGGCGGCACCAATAGCAGTAGGCGGTACAGGTCAGCCAGATTTTCCCGGTATAGCTTGTCAAAGCTTCTGACGCTATCACCTGGATTGTAGTCGCCAAACCACCAGAACCAGTCCGACCCCTCGCACACCGCGAGCTGGCGTGCAGCCTTGTCTTTCTGCTCCGGAGTGAGGCGGCCGCTTGCCATGACAAGATCATAGCTCTGCTTGGCCTGACACAACAGATCCCAGGCACGGTTTTTTTCCGGGCATCCCATCCAGGTAGTGAAATTCCCATACACCCAGCTACCCGCCACAAGGCGAGGCAAATCGCGCATTGCCGCACAAGGCAGGTGCGCCGTTTGCTGCTGCGCCTGGTCGCGGCAGGTGTCGAGATAATCGCTGAAAGTCGTCAGTTCGATGTGGGGATGGTTTTGCAGCATGGCGTACATTTCGGACAGGAAATAATAGCCGTTGTAAGGATAGTATTCCCAGGCATTTTCCCCATCGAGAATAATGCTGACCACCGGGTTTTCATGGCTGTTGCTCTGGTGCCAGATTTCCTCCAGCGCATGCACAAAATTGAACACCGCATCACGGCCAAACCACTTGGCATATTCGAAGCCGATCATGTCAGACAGGCGGTCATCGCGGAAGAAGCAGGCGATCTCGTTGTGGCCGTCGTTAATGCGGTACGGCCGGTACAGATAATTAATTGGACCTCCCTGCAACTCCCCCTGATGAGAGTGGGACAGGCTGTTGCCCAGCACCCCCTGTCCGGTGGCGATCCAGCGACAGCCGTTTTGTGCCATCAGCATTGCTGCCGCATGGGAAACGCCGCCTTCCGCAGGCCACATGCCCTCAGGGCGGGAGCCAAAATACTGCTCATGTATTTTGAGGGCTTCGGCGATATGGAAGGAGACACGTTGCGCGCCACCTGGATATTGTGGCGAGACAGGCAGGCCGATATCGGGAACACTCTCGCGCGCACTGTTGAAATCCAGCAATAGCGGAGCAATGGGATGATAATAAGGCGTAGAGGAAAGCTCGATCTGGCCATCGTCTGCCAGCTTGCGATAGCGCGGGATAATTCCCGCGATCAGTTCGCCGATGAGCGCGACCAGCTGCTGCCGCTCCTTGTAGGTAAACAGATTGCCCTTGGACATCATGGCGACCACCAGCTCGTGCTCACGCCGCACGCTCTCCCCTGTCCAGGCAAGGTGATACCACACCAGCAGATCTGCCAGATACTGACTGGAAAGATAATGCAAATGCTCCACTCCATGCCCTTCATGCAGCCTGTATAGCTCATGCAGGCGCTTGTAGGCAGGATAGGGCTCGATCATCTTGCTGTGGTTGCTGCGAAAACAGCTCTCCACCACCAGCTTGCGCTGTTCCAGGGTCAGGTGCTCAAGATCCTTGGCCGCCAGCAGACGCAACAGCGGATCGCGCATTTTTCCACTGCGGAATTGCTCGGTGTAATCCTCCAGTTGGTCAAGCAGGATCGGGACAAAATTCACCACGGCCCGCGCCTGGGGGGATTGCTCCAGATGATAAGCCATGTCGGTATAGTCCTTGATGGCGTGGAGATAAGTCCAGGGCAAGGCGAATTCGCCGGTATTGTGATGACGGTAGTCCGGCTGGTGCATGTGCCAGCACAGAACAAGACTAAGTTTTTTTTGGCTTTTCATGAAAATCCAGCTTGGCACCCGCATCCACAAGGGATGCGGGGCTATTCAGCCCAGGAATGAAATCAGCGCACCTGATGGATATGCTGCCCCAGCATTTCCGGGGTAACAAGGGTAATGCCCTTCTCGGTGACGTAAAAACGCTTGGCGTCCTCCACCGGGTCCAGGCCGATCGTCATACCTTCCGGAATAATGCAGTCCTTGTCCAGCACCACTTTTTTCAGCGTCACATAACGGCCGATATCCACATTCGGCAGAATCACCGAATCCTCGATGTCGGCATAACTGTGCACCCGCACATTGGAAAACAGCAGGGAGCGGCGTACTGCGGCACCGCTGATGATACAGCCGCCGGAAACCAGCGAGTCCACTGCATATCCGCGCCGCGCATCGTCATCGAACACGAACTTGGCCGGCGGCAATTGTTCCTGATAAGTCCAGATCGGCCACTCCTCATCGTACAGATTGAGATAGGGCGTGATCTTGGTCATTTCCATATTGGCTTCCCAATAAGCATCGATCGTCCCCACATCGCGCCAGTACGGCTCGGCACCAGGCCGGCCAACGCAGCTGGCCTCGAAGGGATGCGCAAACACACGGTAGCGATTGACCAGATAGGGAATGACATCCTTGCCGAAGTCGTGGGTGGAATGGGAATCATCAGAATCACGAATCAGCTGTTCATAGAGGAAAGGCGAATTGAATACATAGATGCCCATACTCACCATAACGCGTCCCGGCTTGCCCGGAATCTCATCCGGCACCTCCGGTTTCTCGGTGAACTTCACCACGCGCTGGTGTTCGTCCACGGTCATGACGCCAAAGGCCGAAGCCTCCTCCACCGGGACTTCCATGCAGGCGACAGTCATGTCGGCCGCATGGGCGGAATGGAACGCCAGCATTTCGCCATAATCCTGCTTGTAGATGTGGTCGCCCGCCAGGATCAGCACGTACTCTGACTTGTAGCTGCGCAGAATGTCCATGTTCTGGAACACCGCATCCGCCGTGCCCTTGTACCAGCTTTCCTGGATGCGCTGCTGGGCCGGCAGCAGTTCGACAAACTCGTTGAATTCGCCGCGCAAGAAGCTCCAGCCACGGTGCAGGTGCTGCAACAGGCTGTGCGCCTTGTACTGGGTAATCACGCCAATGCGGCGGATGCCGGAGTTGACGCAATTGGAGAGAGGGAAATCAATGATACGGAATTTTCCACCAAATGGCACCGCCGGCTTGGCACGCCAGTCAGTCAGCGCCTTCAGGCGGCTGCCGCGCCCTCCGGCAAGAATCAGTGCAACGGTATTTTTGGTCAGCAGGCTGATAAAACGAGGGGTGGTGGATGAGTGCAAAAAATTCTCCCGGGCTTACTGAAATCGTTTCCTGAATTATACCCCTTGGCACCGCGCGGAAGTTTGCCTAAAGCCGCCTTCTGGCATATTCTTGGTACATTCCCAACGCAGCGATGATGCCTCTATGAAACCCAACCTCAGCGCCAAAGTCAACACAAATTTGAAAGCGCTGCTAAAGGCCCGGCACCATGATCCCTTCTCATTTCTGGGGCTGCACCGGGTGGATGAACAATGGTCCGTCCACCTGTTTCTGCCTTTCGAACATCACGCTGAAATCCTGATCGACGGCACCTGGCTGGCACTGGAAAAAACTCACCCCGATGGCGTTTTTTTCTGGCATGGCCCGAGCACTCCACCTCTCCCTTACCGCATCAGGGTGCCGCGCAATGGTGGGTTTCATGAGTTTTATGACCCCTACGCCTTCCCCCCCCTGCTCAGCGACATGGATTTGCACCTGTTTGGCGAAGGCCGTCTGTATCAGGGCTATCGCATGCTGGGTGCGCAGGCGGGCGAAAGCATGGGTGTGAAGGGCATCCGCTTTGCCGTCTGGGCGCCCAACGCGGAGCGGGTAAGCGTGGTGGGTGATTTCAACCGTTGGGATGGACGGGCTCATCCCATGCGCAGCCTCGGTTCGAGCGGGGTCTGGGAGCTCTTCATCCCGGAACTTCCGGCCGGCAGCCTGTATAAATTTGAGCTGCGCAATCGCCACAGCGGCCAGGTCATGATCAAAACCGATCCCTATGGCCAGGAATATGAATTGCGCCCCAGCACCGCCGCCAGAGTGCCTTCACCCCAGCGGCACGTGTGGCGAGATCAGGCATGGATGCAGGCACGAGGCAAGATCGACTGGTTGCATGCGCCCTTCAACATCTATGAGATTCACCCCGGTTCATGGCGGCGCCACCCCGATGGCCGCGTCTACAACTGGCGCGAACTGGCCGAGAACCTGCTGCCTTACGTGCAGGACATGGGTTACACCCACATCGAGCTGATGCCGGTTTCGGAGCACCCGCTGGACGAATCCTGGGGCTACCAGGCTACCGGCTATTTCGCACCCACTTCGCGCTTCGGCACGCCGGATGATTTCCGTTTCTTCGTCGATGCCTGCCATCAGGCCGGTATCGGTGTCATTCTCGACTGGGTGCCGGCACATTTCCCGCAGGATTCCTGGGCGCTGGCTCGCTTCGACGGCACCGCCCTGTACGAGCACGAAGACCCGCGCCTGGGTTACCACCACGACTGGGGCACCCACATCTTCAACTACGGGCGCCACGAAGTGCAGAGTTTTCTGCTGTCCAGTGCCCACTGCTGGCTGTCCGATTTCCACATCGACGGATTAAGGGTGGATGCCGTTGCCTCCATGCTCTACCTCGATTACTCGCGCAAGGCAGATGAATGGATTCCCAACAAGTATGGCGGGCGGGAAAATCTGGATGCGATTGAGTTTCTGCGCAGCCTCAACATCATGGTGCATGACGAATTCCCCGGCGCGCTGACTTTTGCCGAAGAATCCACCTCCTGGCCCATGGTTTCCAGGCCGGTATATCTCGGCGGCCTGGGTTTCTCGATGAAGTGGAACATGGGCTGGATGAATGACACACTGAAATACATCCATCACGAGCCGATCCACCGCCGTTTTCACCACAATGAACTGACCTTCGGCCAGCTCTACGCCTATACCGAAAACTTCGTGCTACCCTTCTCGCATGACGAGGTGGTGCATGGCAAAGGCTCGCTGCTGGACAAGATGCCGGGCGATGCATGGCAAAAGTTCGCCAACCTGCGCGCCCTTCTCACCTACCAGATGACCTATCCCGGCAAGAAGCTCAACTTCATGGGCAACGAACTCGGGCAAGGGCGCGAATGGCGTGTCGGCGGCGAACTCGACTGGGGACTGCTGCAAATCCACTGGCACAAGGGCATGCAGGATCTCAGCCGCGACCTCAACCGCCTGTACCGCGACTTGCCCGCGCTGCACCAGCAGGATTTCGAAGTCACGGGATTTTCCTGGGTCGATTGTCACGATGCAGATCAATCGGTGTTGTCCTACCTGCGCTGGGGGCACGACGGCAGCGTGGTGGTGGTGGTCCTCAATTTCACGCCGGTTCCGCGCCATGGTTACCGTATCGGCGTCCCCAGAAACGGCGCCTATAAGGAAATTTTCAACAGCGACTCCGGTTATTATGGTGGCAGCAATGTTGGCAACGGCATCGGGCTGGAAAGCGAAAATCAGCCCTGGATGGGGTTTGAACAATCCCTTGTCATCACCGTGCCACCTTTGTCCGGCATCATTCTGAGCCCAACCCGATAATTTTGCAGCCGAATATGTCCAATCTTACCCACTCCGCAGCCTGGCAAGCGCTGCAGCAGCATCATGAAATCATCTCGGCGCAGCAGATGCGCGACCTGTTCCAGAGCGATCCCCGTCGTTTCGAACGCTTCTCCCTCAAGCAGGGGAATATCCTGCTGGACTATTCGAAGAACCTGATCACCAGCGAAACCATGGCACTGCTGCTGGATCTGGCACGGGAGGCAAAATTAAGCGACTGGATCGAAAAAATGTTCCGTGGCGATGCCATCAACTTCACCGAGGGCCGCGCCGTGCTGCACACTGCCCTGCGCAACCGCTCCGACAAAGCGGTGATGGTCGAAGGCAAGGATGTCATGCCGGAGGTGCGCCGTGTGCTGGCACAGATGCGCGAGTTTTCCGGGCAGGTTCGCAGCGGGAAATGGCTGGGCTATACCGGCCGAGCAATCACCGATATCGTCAACATCGGCATCGGGGGGTCCGATCTCGGCCCGGTCATGATTACGGAAGCGCTAAAGCACTATGGGCAGGCGGGACTCAACGCTCACTTCGTGTCCAATGTGGATGGCACTCACATGGCCGAAACCCTCAAGCAGCTCAACCCTGAAACCACGCTTTTCGTCGTCGCCTCCAAGACTTTCACTACCCAGGAGACGCTGACCAATGCCCACTCAGCGCGGGAATGGCTGCTGCAGGCCGCGCACGACGAAGCCG
>CAZKHJ010000013.1:50173-62937 GCA_964552675.1 uncultured Sulfuricella sp.
CCATTGCCCGGCACTTCGTCGCCGTTTCCACCAATGCCAAAGAAGTGGCGAAATTTGGCATCGACACCGCCAACATGTTCGAATTCTGGGACTGGGTAGGTGGGCGCTATTCACTGTGGTCCGCCATCGGACTGTCGATTGCGCTGTATCTCGGCATGGATCATTTCGAGGCCCTGTTGCAAGGCGCGTTCGAGATGGACGAACATTTCCGCAGCGCGTCCTTCGAGAAAAATCTGCCGGTCATCCTTGGCCTGCTGGGGGTGTGGTACAACAACTTCTTCAATGCCCAAAGCCACGTTGTTCTGCCCTACGACCAGTACCTTCACCGCCTGCCAGCCTATTTGCAGCAACTGGACATGGAGAGCAACGGCAAGCGCATTTCACGCGCTGGCGAGGCTGTCGATTACCAGACCGGGCCGGTGATCTGGGGCGAACCCGGCACCAATGGACAGCATGCCTTCTACCAGCTCATCCACCAGGGCACCAAACTGATCCCGGCTGATTTCCTTGCGCCGGTCGAAAGCCTCAATCCCATTGGGGCGCATCATCGCATCCTGCTGGCCAACTGCTTTGCCCAGACCCAGGCGCTGATGCAGGGCAAGACGGAAACGGAGGCTCGCGTGGAACTGGAACAAAGCGGCATGAGCGGTACAGCACTGCAGCAACTGCTGCCGCACAAGGTGTTCCCCGGCAACAAGCCAAGCAACACCATCCTTTTCGACCAACTGACGCCGCATACGCTGGGTGCGCTGGTCGCCCTGTATGAACACAAAGTCTTCGTTCAGGGAATCGTCTGGAATCTGAATTCGTTCGATCAATGGGGTGTGGAACTGGGCAAGCAACTGGCCGGCAATATCCTGCCCGAGCTTACTTCCAGGCAGGAAACGCGGGCTTTCGACGCCTCCACCAACGGCCTGATTAACCATTGCAAAACGCTCAGCCGATAAAATCCGCCATGTCCAGCAACACAGAAAATCTCGAACAACTGATCGGGAAAAGCATCACCATCCCGCCCCAGCCAAAAATTCTGGTGGATATTCATGAACTGGCGCAACAGAAGCAGCCCAAGCTGAACAGAATTGCTTCGCTGGTAAGCCAGGATGTCGGTCTGTCGGCGATGCTGTTCAAGGTAATCAACTCTCCTTTCTATGGGATGAGCAAGGAAATTGCCTCGGTTTCGCAGGCCATTTCCGTGCTGGGCCTGAATCCCCTGTTCACCATCATCAAATGCGTTGCCCTGCGGCGCAGCATCAGCGGCAACTCCCCCGCATATGAGCGTTTCTGGGACCGTTCCAACGATCTCGCCCAGCTATGCTCCATCATTGCCAACAAACAGCAGCCGGTATCCCTGGTTTCGCCTGACCAGGCTTACATGCTGGGTTTATTCAGTGAATGCGGGGTTGCGATCCTGATGCAACGTTTCCCGGCCTACTGCGATGTGCTGAATCAGAAAGGCCCCCAGGACTGGCCAGACCTGGCAGAAGAAGACCGTAAATTCAGTACCAGTCATGATGTGGTGGGCTACATGCTGGCCAAAAACTGGCATCTACCCGACTCCATCTGCCAGGCCATTCGCTTCCATCATGACATCATTCACCATGACGATCCTGAAACCGTGGCTCTGGTAGCCATCTTGCAAATGGCCATGCACATTTCCAGCATACTTTCGGGCTACCCGGACAGAGACTGGCCCCGCACCCAGGGAGTGGTGATGCAGGAACTGGGCATCAGCCCGGACAGCCTGAAGGAATATGAGGAAGAAATTGCCGAACTGTTCCGGGAACAGCCAAGCCACTAAGGCATCACCCCCAGCTGCCGCCGGACTAAAGGAAATCGGCTGCACGGCTTGCCTGCTTGACCCGTTGCGCTTCGATTCTGCAAGTCCGACAGGCTCCTAGAACAACTCAGCTTCCACGTTCAACGTCTGCGTTGCAACCTTGTGATCTTTTACCAAGGCCTCGTAGGAACAGACCTGGTTGCGGCCATGGTGTTTGGCATAATACAAGGCTTCATCGGCATGCCCCACCACAGTTGCCGGTGCATCCTGACTACCGATCCTGACATAGCCGATGCTGATGGTCACCTTGCCGACCTGGGGAAAATCGTAGTTTTCCACCGTCTGGCGAAAACGTTCGAGAACCGTGCGCGCACCTTCATCATCGGTGGGATCAAGCGCCACGACGAACTCTTCCCCGCCAAAGCGAAACAGGTTATCCCTGTCCCTGAATGAGCGGCGCATGATGCCCGCCAGCAGAAGCAGCACCTCATCACCGTAAAGATGGCCATATTTGTCATTGATACGTTTGAAGTGATCCACATCCAGCACGGCCAGCCAACGGACCCTGGCTCTCACCTCTTCTCGCCGGCTGGGTGACAGATTGGCATCATCCCCTCCCATGCGTGATTCCGACAACAGCTTGCCGATATTCTTGTCAAAGGTACGGCGATTCAGCAGGCCCGTCAGGGTATCGCGTTCGCTCTCATCCAGGATCTGGACGTAGCTGCGGAAAATCTGGAGAAAACCGCTGGTCAGGCGAATATCGCTTGCATCATGCGGGCGCCCGATCACTTCCAGAACGCCCACCACACTATCCCGGCCAAAAACAGGATAGACATGTCGCATGTATCCACCCGTTCGCGCCGGCCGGGACAAAAAAAGCCGTGTTTCAACACACCGGGAGAAATCTACATCCTCGCTCAGCAATACCGGCGTCATGCCATTCCCTGTCTTTACCCCCCGGGCGCGGCTGACCGAAATAGCCAGGCCAGCCTCGTTTCCATCCACTCCATTCCTGATCCAGTACAAGGCAACATCTTCCGCACCAAGCAACTCCTGCAGCGTACCAACCAGGCTTCTGACCAGCACATCCCGCTCAGAGTCGCGCGTGATGTGGATTACCGACTCCAGGACTGCAGAGGAAGAGTATTTTTCCTTGGCGTGCGACATTCAGAACCGCACTTTCGCCCGGTAGTTCAGCATGTTTTTTCCACCAGCCGGCACAGTCACCGTCCATACGGCCGTATTACTGGCCTCCTTGCGATGCGGCTGACTCTCGGCAAGAATTTCCCAATCACCCGGCAGCGGCTCCATCACCTTCACCGTAACCGCTTCATCCTTGGCGTTTTTCAACTCGATCTGGTAGGCGCTCTCGAAAACATAGTTGTAGCGCCCGGTTCCACCGAGTTTCTGGAAATCGGTCTGTTTCTTGTCTGCGGTAACATCAAAAGCCTCGCCCAGTTTCAGCCGCACTTTTTCGTTGCGCGGGGTGTGATCGATGCGGTCCTCGCCGACAAACTGGGCGTTGCCTTTGCTATCCCTCTTGTAAACCCTGACCACGCCCTTGGGCAGGGGCACCCCAAGGCCGCCGCTCTTGTTCAGGAATTCCACATATACGCCGACCTTGATTTTCTGCCCCAGATCGCCGTAGCTGCTGCGGTAATAATAATCCCGCCCTTGCAACAGCAATTCTTTCACCGCTGGAATATGACTGGCGGAGAGCAGCGCCACCTGTTTGGTCTGCTGCTCGGCAATGGTGGTCGGGCGCTCCAGGGTATAGAGGTGGTACTCGAACAGGCTTTCCTCGGCCATTGCCGGCGCCGCTGCGGGAAGCGCCTTCATCGCACGGGCTTCCTGGGCAAAATCAAGCTCGCGGCGTACCCGGTTGACGTCGCCGGCCACCAGCTGCAATCGGGCATTGGGATAACTGCTGCCACTGGTATTGGTCAGCGTGACCCAGCCATTGAGGTCGAGCCGATCATCACGAGCACTCAACTCCGCAACATAATCCGCGCGCCAGGCCAAGCCGCCAGTCAAATAACTCAGTTCCATCAACTGCTCGCCGGCAGACGGATTCATCAGGGAAATCACCAGCGTCGGGCGGTCGCGCAGATTACCCGGCACATTCCTGAAGGCAATACGGCCAGGCAGCCCGGTTTCGATCCGGTCGGCAAATTTCAGCACCACCCCGCCATTGGTGCTGAGAACTGTCGCCACTTCACTGCTTTCCGCACCAGTAGCAGGATTGGTTTTGATCACAGTCACGCTCTGGCCAACATATTTATCCAGCAGTTTCTGTGGCGTCAGCAGATCGAAATCGAAGTTCTGCTCCAGTAGCGAAATGCCTTCACCCCCCCCCAGACTCCGCAACAGGGCGCTTTCCGGCATGATGCGCGCACTGACGTCACGCCAGGCCAGCCGGTTCAACCCCCGGTCCAGGGAAATTTTGCGCTGGTCTTTCACCAGAGCAAGATTTTCGTTATAAATGGTGATTGCCACTTCCTGCTGATCCGGCAAGCCACTCGCCTTTTCTCCGGCAGGTACGGCCTGGGCACCAACCCCTATAGCAAACAAGGCAAATCCATAACTTAGCGATTTAAGCATCATGCCCCTCTAACGAATTGATGCCAGGTGCGCCAGCCTGATTTCGTCGCTCAATTGATACACCGCCATCGCATAAAACAGACTACGGTTATAGCGCGTAATCACATAAAAATTATTCAACCCGAGCCAGTACTCACGCCCGTCATCAGTATCCACCGCCAGCAGCGCAGCCTGGGTTGCGGCAGGCAAAGGTTCCACGAGCTTGACGCCCCATGTCTGCAATTGCTCCACGCTATGCTCCGGTTTCAAAGCCCCCGTTAGCAAATCGCTGGGCACATCCGGCTGCAGGTAGGCACGCGTGGCAACCGGTTTGCCGCTCTCCCAGCCATAAGACTTGAGGTAATTTGCCACACTGCCAATGGCATCGGTGTTGTTATTCCACAGATTACGCTGGCCATCGCCATCAAAATCAACGGCATAGCTTCGGTAACTGCTGGGCATGAACTGTGGAATTCCCATCGCACCGGCAAAAGAGCCTCGTGCCGAAAGCGGGTCCCTGCCCTCTTCCCGCATCAGCAAAAGATATTGCTCCAACTCAGCACGGAAGAATTCGGCACGACGCGGGTAATCAAAAGCCAGGGTGGCCAGGGTATCGAGCACGGGGTACGGCAGGGGATAACTGCCATAGCGGGTTTCCACCCCGATGATAGCAATGATTACCTCCTCTGGCACGCCATACACCTGGCGCGCGCGCGCCAGTGCGGCCGCGTTGTCATTCCAGAAACTGACCCCATGCGAAATGCGCCATGGATTGACAAAGTTGCCGCGGTAACGCACCCAGGATGGGGGCTTGGCAACCTGCCCAGTCATGGTCCTGGTAACACTGGGGCGCGACGTAATATGCGCGAACAAGCTGGTCAGATTATCAACATCAAAACCATGCCTCCTTGCCATATCAGCGATAAATTCCTGCACTTCCGGGCGCTCTGAAAAGCCAGCGGCACCCGCCACCGGCTGCGTCAAGAACAGGCCAGCCGACAAGGCCAGACACAAAACAAGCCATAGATTTTTTCGTAGCATTATTTGTATAGGTGTACTGCAAACCATCCATTTTGGCAAGAAAATAAGTGTCGACAGGTGCCGCAAAATTGGGTCTATAATTTGCCTAAGGAAGTGTTTCATACCGAGGAGGTATTCATGATGACTGAACGCATTCCCGTCACCCCCGCCGACTATGACCAGGCACGCATCATCGAGCGCCCGGATGGCTTTTTCTGGCAGGACAAAGCTACTGACAAAGTGTTCGGCCCCTTCTCCACGCTGCTTGAAGCAGTCCACGACATGGAATATAACGACGAAACCGACTATGAACCAGGCGAAACGCTTGAAGAAGCGGAAGCAGAACTGGGTATTTCTGACTGGATTGATCCCGATACGGGCTTGCCTGGAGAAGAGTCACACTATCTTGGCAACTGAACTGATGCTTAATCAGATGGCAAGACAGAATAGACCGCTTCAATCATGGAATTTCCAACAGAAACCGAGTTACCAAGATTTTTTGTTGGAACGCTCGGTGCACCGTAGGAAATCAGGTTAAGCGCCAACGCAAAGCCGTCGCCCTCTTTCGTTCCGGCGGTGACCTCGAACACACCGGGCTACGGAAGCAGGGCGCATTTTTCTCTCCGTCAAGGACACGCTAACGGATACGTTTTCGTGCCTGAAGCAAAAAACAATTGGCAACAAATTGATTCTACAATATTTTGGCGGAGAGGGAGGGATACTCTATTAAATAACAATTAATATTAATAATCAATGTGTTACATCATTCGCTCAATTGCATTTTGTACCAGTTATTTGTACCAATCGTTGCTAGTTTAGCATTTGCTATTGCTAGCCTTTTCCTAGCTCAAGGCGGAACGTCTTTCCAAGAGCCGCGGCAGCACTGGCAAGCGTGGTCAGCGTAAGGCTGGTATCCGTTTCATCAAGAAGCCGGTTTAAGGCTGCCCGGCTAGTATGCATCTTTTTTGCCAAGGTGGTCTTGGTGATCTTCTGTGCCTTCATTTCCTGCTCGATTTGCCAGGCGATGACCCGCTTCATGGCGACTGCCGTCGCTTCTTCCAGCATGGCTTCTTCCGCCAGGAAATCATCAAAGCTGCTTCCGATATGGGGGTTCTTCATTTCCGTCTCCGTAACTGCTTTAGCCGGTCTTTCGCGAGATCGAGGTCGGGCCTGGGGGTCTTCTGGTCCTTCTTGATGAAGCCGTGTAGCAGAATCATCACCCCTTCCTCAGTCACAAAAAGTACTCTTGCGATTCTTCGGTCCAGTCTGGTACGCACTTCCCAAATATCGCCGTCCAAATGATCCACCAGCGGCATGCCTAGCGGCCAGCCAAATTGGACCGTCTTGACGTCTTCGCCGATAGCCTTCCGGTCATGCGCTGGCAGATCACGCAACCATTCGCGTACCGGTTCGGCGCCACTTTCCGTTCTGAAAAATCGAACCTCCAAGACTGGATTCATAAGATGTAGCGTACCAATATTGGTACGCTATGGCAACACCAAAAGATTATTCAGCATTCTCGCCGGATCCTTGGCCTCAAAACGGTGGTAACGGAAGAGGTAATAACTTGGGATGAAATCGGGAACAATATAGAATTATTTCTCTGCCAATGCCCCTTTATCACGCCAGAGCTGACGTGCTGAGCCGGTATGAAGCTTGCCACCGGATAGTCGCAGAACAGCTTCTCCTTTTTGTAACTGCTTATGCAAAGGCTGTCCAAGGACGCGCTTTTGCTCGGCTTCAGTCAGCGTTTGCGGGGAGAAATGGATACCGCACTCGGCAAGTTCGGCGAAATCCGTAGCGTTGGCGCCCTTGGTCAAGAAAGCATCTGCATCCTGGGAAGCCAGCCAGACCGGAAAGCCCCATGAACGGCCCTGGCGTGCCAGAGAACCCAGGAGGCCGGATTTACCTTCCTTCGGCAGCAACAGGTGCGCCTCGTCCACAAAGAGAATCATCTGCAACGGCTGAATGCCGTCCTTGACTGCAAGTGCACGGTTCAACTGACGCATGATGCAATTCAGAATGAAGGCCACGGCCAGCACCTTGGTTTCGTTATCATTGCCCAGTGGCTTGAAGTCAATGACCTGGGATGTGCTCAGCCAGCGCTCGATAGGCAGCGCCTTGTCCGCGCGAGCGAACAAGTTAAACTTGGAGATTTTTTCAAGGATAGCGAGTGCGACACCCCCCTCACCGCGTTGTTCCAGCTCTGTAGCCAGTCCCTGGAAGTCCGGCTGCTCAAGACTTTCAAAAGAGTCGCGAATGGCACGTTCCTGGTTGGCTCCGAGCTGAGGCGCGAAGGCCCCGACGAGGGACGCAATCTCGGTGGCAATCTGGGCTGTTTCGGCTTCGGTCTTGCCGCGGAAAAGCGGGTTGATAGGCAGCCCCTCAGAAATCAGTCGGATGTACTTGGCTCCAGTAAGCTGAAGGAAGTTGTTACGGGTCTCCGTCTGCTGTGGGTTGGAGGGGGCTTCTTCCAATTCGCCCTTGAGGTCGAAAAACAGGAAGCGCACTCCTTGCCGGGAAATCTGAGCAAGAAGGTCGAGAGCCAATTGGCTCTTGCCCGAACCGGGTTTTCCAGAAATAACGGTTAGGCAGTTTCCACCGGCAGCGTTAATGGTCCACGGCTCAACATCTGCCAGAAGCTTGACGCGCACGGCATGCTCCACCACGGCAAGAGGGGGCATTGACGAGCTATCGTCGCCCGGGGTAGCTTCAGGACCGGACCTGGCCAACTTGATAAGGGCAGCCGTGAACATGGTCTGGTCGCCGTTGTATTCGTCCCAAATTTGTTTGAGCCGACGGCAGCCATACTCGAAATACAGACGGAATGCCTGCTTGTAGCCGTTCTCGTCCAGAGTAGATCCATTCCGGTAATTCAGGGCTGCACGGACAACGGAGATTAGATCGTCGCCCAAGATAGTTTCCTCGGCAAGCTCGATACCGTGAGCATCTGGTGACTTGAATCCTGATGGAACTCCTTCACCAAGAGCTAGAAAGAGACCGGCTCGGCCAAACACGGCCTTGTTCGGGGCATGTACCCGACTCCAATTGGCCTCCAGAAACTCCCCTACTTCAGCACTGGTTTTAATTCGCATAGCTTTCTACCCCTTAAAGCACACGCTTGAAGTAATCGCTGGTAACGCGAACCTGGTAACTCATAGATTCCTGGTCCCCCTCCGGGTTCAAGGTGTAGACCCGGGCCAGATGCGGTGAAATCCGGTCAAACAGGTCGCTCTTTGGGTCAATCTCGGCGTTGGTGGTCAGGATGATGCTCTGATGGCCGGACAGATACAGCCGCTCAAGAACGCTCTCCCGCACCTCCTTATCCAGTCGGCCCAATGGCGTATCAACGACCAAAGGGGTTACGAAGCGGCCGAGCCGTCGTAATGCTTCGGTGAAGGCAAGAATGCGGACCTGACGCTGACCGGCTGAAGTATTGGCGGTCTCCCAGGATACCTTGGTGCCGTCAGCTTTCCGCAAGAAGCAATTCCAGTGCTGGTCAAAATCCATTCCAACGTACTCGATGCCACGGTCAGTGATGTCCAGCCAGAGGCCGCCGACAATGTCGGAAATCTTTTCACGAAGTGAAATGGCGGCACTAGACTTGATCTCGCTTACGGCCTCACGATAACGGTGCGCCAGGCTGTTGAGGTCGCGGCCCTTCTGCACCTTCTGTACCTGTTCGGAGAGAATGGTTTCTTCCTTGCGCAACTCTTGGAGCTTACGGTCGAGCTGTATCCGTTCTGCCTGAATGGCAGACATTCTGGATTCAATCTGCTCCTTGTGCTTCAGCAAGGCGCCGCGTTGCTCGCGAAGTTCATTACCGCGCGTGATTGCCGCCCCATCTGAGGTCAGCGCCTTGATGGTCTGGTCCAACTCACGCAGCTCAGAGGTTTTTCGCTCCAGATCCAGGCAAAGGTCGGACAGCCCCTGAATGGCAGCTGTCTGGGTACGAAGCTTGGTGCGAACCTGAATACTCAATTCATTCCGCTCAGGAACCACATATACATTATCGGCCATACCCTCTGGCGGTGGGTTGAAAAGGCTTTGCAGCGCCTTATCAATCTGGCGCTCATAGAACATTTTCTGCAAATCAGACAGCGCTAGGTTCTCTGGAACGCCATCGAACACGGCCCGCTTGACCTGCGGAATCTTTGGCTCGACGCTGGCCTTGCGGTTTTCCCAATCGCGGCGGCGCTCTTCCTGAATCAGGTAGTCATGCAGCTCAGATCGAAATGTACCTAGCAATGAGACAGGCAGAATTGATTCCCAGGCCGTGCCGAGGTTAGCCTCCAGCTTATCCTTGGTTGTCTTGATGGATTCACGTTGGCGATGGGTCTTGGCCAGTTCTTCCGGGTCTACAGCACCGATGGTCCTGAGCTGGTCTTCAATCTCATCCAGCTCGGAATTCGCGTCACGAAACTCTTGCTCCTGGTCGGACTCTTCAATGGACAGGGTCTTGAGGTTGGATTCGAAGCGCAGAATGTCGGCCGTAATGTCGTTGAGTCGTCGCTCTGCATCGGAACCCGCACCGTAAACCCGAGGGATCTTGGTTGATGTGAGCTGGCGGAGATCCTCCTCCAGTTCTGAATATGAGAACAGGCCGAGGACCCGACTGATACCCTCTGTGATTTCCCGTTCGCTCAACTGGATACTCTGACTACGCTCGGCATCGAAAAAGAAGAAGCGTGTTAGATGGCGCGGTAGGAATGCGTCGCGGAGCTTCTGGACTTTTTCGTCGTCCTCGATCCAATTCGAATCGCCCGAGAGGTTAGCCTTGGAGTAGAAAACGGGCGGTGAGCTTGGCCGTTGGCGAATCTGGCGAACCAAGGTCAGGGTTCGGCCGATACTGCCTGTATCGTCGCGCTGGCTCAACCGCAGAGTCATCGAGCAAGTATCCTGTCCCTCTGACCTAGCTCGCCGGTTGAGGGACTCAGCCAGTTCGAACCGGGTAGCATCAGAACCGGACTCGACCTTCTTCAGGTCAATGGCACCGCTTTCGCCAACTGTGGCGAGGTACAGCGCACGCAGCAGGTGCGTCTTGCCGGCGCCATTCTTTCCGCCAATCAGTGTGGCACTGCGATGGCCGTCCGTTCCGAACTCGAATGTGTGCTCACCATAGTATGGCCCAAAATTATTGATGGTGAGGGCATCAATGTATACCTCAGGCATGCGCTTCACCCTTTTCTGTTTGCCGCTCTCTCAAGTCGTCCTGAAGAATCTGTAGGAGTTCATCAGGCAAGCCTACGGCTCGATGACTTTCACCGTATTCTTCGACCTTAGCAACTAAACGCCGCAGCGTATCCAGCGAAATTTCCTTCTGGTCGGTCACGCGCTGTTCGATTTCCTTTAGGTATGCGTCATCTCTGCTGTCCGGCATTGCGTCCCCCTTTTGTTGGAAGATGATGTTTACGACCCCAGTTCCGTCATCCGGGTTACGCGCACTGTTCCAGTATGTCTGAATCCAGTGGAGCTCTTCTTCACTGATGACAGGTAAGTTTGACTCTACTTGCAACGCCAACAACTTCGATAAGAGCTCCTTGCGGGCTTCTATCTTCAATGGACCTGGACCTTCTTGCCCATTTTTTCGCACCATATCCCGGTATCCGTTCTCAGGATCACGGTAGTAAACGAGGGTCTCCCGGAAATGGAGCAATGCTTCCATCCTAGTATCCCCCGTGGCCAGCAGACCCTCGCTCGCTTTGTCTCGTTCCACAACCGTGCAGGTCCAGCAACCAAAGCGACTATTGCCACAAGATGGAGTGGACTGATCTACGACCAACGGGCATTCTCCGCCGGAAGCATCCTTGTATAACTGGAACAGCGCCTGGTTGTCTCCTCCCCATGTGCATTCGTTATCCATGAGGTAATCCCAAACCTCAAACGTGGACAGGTGTTCGATGGGGGTGGAAATCCAGCAGCGTGGTAAGTCATCGTGCCGACGCAGACCGAAATCATTTTTGGCACGGGCGGCCAGGGTTTGGGCACGGGAGCCGCTTTCGCTTCTGCGGGCGCCCAACATGATGATGGCTTCGCCCCAATGACCCAACTTGCCGCGAATGAATGTGCTGACCGGATCAATCTTCAGACGTTGGGTACACCAACGAAAGCTACGGTTCGGTGGTGGATAACCACGGCCGATGATATTGACCCAAAATGATTGCTGCGATGGAGGTTTAAGCAGATACGCTTGAATATTGAGGCAGTGCGCTACGGAATAAGAGTTCATGGCATCCAGCTCACCTTGGACACGGGCGACTACAGCCGGAATCTCCACCCGTGTATCGGTGCAGACAATGCAGACTTCCTTGGTTCGTTTCTCAGGTGGTAGTGCTTTATATAGCGTCAAAGACCAGCGATGCAATCATAGTGCTGTCTTTGCCACCGCTGTACCCTACTACCCAAGGCCGTTCGTCCATGGTGTAAAGCCGCTGTAGGGCATCCAGAATGTTTTGAATCATCTTTGTTATTTATTTCGCGCTAAATGCCAAAACTCACCCGGATTGAGAGGTGGAATTTTGCCTTATTAATTGAAGGGGAAGAATACCACATATAGATATTGATTTAACTGTGTTGATAATAAGGGCTGGGGTTCTTCGGTCTTCTCCTTGTAGCAGCAAGCCGACTGGTCTGAGTAATACAATGCGCATGTCATCAACATACAAGCCTTGCACCAAGACAGCCACCCCGCTTACGCAGGGTGGCTGAGTTGAATTGGCCGAGAGATCGGCCCAAAAAGTTAAATTTCCCCAAACGCTATCCAGGTCGCCAGACCAGGAAATCACGAGAATCGCCGCCAAGCGTTCCCCGTGGCCGAACTACAAATTGCACTGCAAGGGCTGCCAGGCCCACCACACACTTTTTCATCCGCTGACGGCTTTCGAGCAACCCAAAACATCTGGGTTTCGCGCCGGGCTTGAGTAATGACTTCTCGCCCTTTGCTCAGACTCTACTTGCCGAAGCTCCCTCTCTTGTGCCGTCCTGGGTGCCAACCCAGTCAATTGGCCGTCAGAGATTCCCACGTTAATTCAATACGTCAAACCCACGATTTGAGATAGGTCGTCTCAGGTGTCAGGCATCGCATACGCTTCATGGCTTGCGCCACTTTCGGCCTACGATGTTCCATAGCATCGGCTTACCCGCCTGCCTCCTTCATCAACGAATCACCCTGTACCAGGGCCTACCCAAGGGTCTTTACTCGGCAGCGGGACTCCCACCCGCCGTTACACGTTTGAGCTATCCAGAGACCTCACCATTTCCGGTGAGTGCCAGTCAGTCCAGGTTTCCCCTCGTGACCCTGCCGCATTTCTGCGGCCTCATCAGCCTACGTGCCAAGTCCAGGTTGCGCCGTTCTTATTCCGAACGCCCCCTGGTGCGGATTTGC
>CAZKHJ010000013.1:62947-67757 GCA_964552675.1 uncultured Sulfuricella sp.
TGCACCGCTTCGTATTGAACAGGGTTGGGCAAGTCGCCTTGCCGCCCGTGTCCGTGTCGCCCAACTTCATTGCTCGGAACAGGCCGGTCGTTGCCTGGCGACCTGTCGAGACTTGGGATTGAGTCGAAGGGGGCATGTCTGCCCCCAGCGCTCATAACAGCCGCACCAACCAGGGTTACCCGGTATGCAGCTGGAGCAGATTGATACGCGTTGGCGACGCGTACCGTGACCTTTCAGTCGTGTGTGTTTGCAGTTGGCGGTCTGCCTGCTGTGCCCTTGCTTTACGGCAAAGACACACGAGGCAGACCGCCTCGGCGTGCGTTGCTGGCGAAGCTTTCACCCCGCCTTCACGGCCTCTGCTTACTTGTGTCCTACTGGCGTATAGCAATCTTTTTCGTATATGTGCATAGCAATTTCAAGGAACATCATTACGTGCGGCGTTGCCGCACCGAATCACACTGCAATTTCAAGGCTTTTTTGCGCAAAAAAATATTTTTGATGCTCTGCGTCAGCTTCTCTCTGGTGCGTCGCTATACGGAGAATCATCACTCTCTGGAGATTATCATGGCGCATACCACACCACTGGCGCGTTCGAAGACTGCTGCACTCGCGCGCTTACTCGATAACGTGCCCAAGGGCTACACGTTTTACACCGCCGGAGAGTGTCCTGCCGGGAAGACGATGGCGCTCCTGCGGAAGTTCCATGAGCGTTACGGTATTGGCTGCACACCGGCGGAGCGCATTACGCGCAAATCAAAAGGCTTGGCCAATGCGTTGCTGGCGCTCTACTGGTCTGGTGATGCATCTGCCGGGATGAAGCTCAAGCCACCTGCCGATATGGCAGCCGGTTCGCCATTTGAAGTGGCGGCTTCCCCCGCACTGGGAACGGACAAAGCCAGCTGGCTGCTGCTGGCAACGGAAGGCGTCGGGCCGGTATGGGAGATGGAGAAGTTGCATTCTGTACAGGACAAACCCCGCCTCAACTGGCTGGGATACGAACTGATCCGGCATACGGTCAATGGCAAGACGGCCTGGACCTGGCGGCGCACGAAAGAAGAAATGGAGAATCTCTACCGCCTCCTGGGTGAGCAGCTTGGTCGTCGCCACTATAGCGCCGTAGCCGACACGCTGGAGCGGATCGCCCGGCAACCCGGATTTGCGGGTGTCAGGGAGCAAAGCTGGCAGCTGTGCGAGTTTGCCCGCCAGCGGGGGTACGAAGGCACGCTGCCGCACCTTTTTTATGTGCAGAAGGTGAGCCACGGTGAGCGGGTAGTGATTGATTCTTAGATCCTGCCGGAGGCGTGGCACCGTCTGGCAATCCTTACGGTGTTGGGCCACCTCTGTAGGCTGCTGGGCGGGATATGGTTAGGCCGAGCTTGATTTTCTTCATCTGGTTGAATTTAACCTCAAGCGAGTAGCCTTTGCCATAGGTATCACCGACGGTTTGTTTGGCATGGCCGGTGATCGCCTCGTGCATTTCCCATGGGATGAGTGCATTCCGGCACATGTCTTTGAAGTTGTGGCGGAAGGAATGGAAAACCACCGTTTTGGGCATGCCCAGTTTGTCACGAATAAAGCGGTTAAACCATTTCCCCTGCACCTCGCTCGGGCTGGCGGTCTCGGATTCCGTGCGCAGGTAAGGCCACAGGCTCTGATGGCCAGCTTTTCTGATGGCTTCAACGTAGTCGAAAAAGCCCAGTTTGGTGATTTGTGGGTGGATCGGCACCTCGCGGACGCTGGGCTGGTTCTTTCCGCGTCGGATGCGCATATGGGGAAACGGTTCTCGGAATATGTCGGTGACACAGAGGCTTCCGATTTCGTCGAGCCTTGCGCCGGAATACAGGGCGATGAGCGGCATCCAGATGCGGGTATGGTAGCCCCCTCCTCCGCTCGCTTTGATGACAGTAAAGAGCCCTTCTTCCCTGGAGAAGATGCGCGCGAGCTGTTCCAGTGTGAAGGGATCGCGTTCTTCCTCGTTCTCAACGCCTTCCTTGAGGGCAAAGCGGCTGTAGTCGAATCCAGCGAAGGGGTTTTTTTCCAGCAGTTCGTCTTTGACTGCAATGGAGAACATGGCGCCGACGAGGGTGCCTTTCTTTTCCAGGGTTTTTGCGCTGTTGCCGCGCGTTTCCCGCTCATTGCGCAGCCAGTCGGTGACCTGTGCTCGGGTCAGTGTCTCTGGGCTGGCCTTGGGGTGAAAGTCGGCCAGTGCATTGACGTAAACTTCGACTTCCTTGCTTGTCCTGGCTGGACGAATCCGGTCATTGCGCCAATGTTCCAGCAGTTGCTGCCATGTCATCCCTTGCTCTTGTGTGCGGGAAGAAGCGGTTTCCCAGGCGGCTTGCAGGGGTGGCGCATCCAATTTAGGTTGTGCCACCAGGCGCCCTGCCTGGCGCTGTTCAAGGATGTCGTAGCCCTCTTGTATGGCCGGGAGGACGTCAAGCACCAGTTTACGTTCGTCTTCGGGTGAAATTGCGAGCTGGTAGCCGCGACCGGAAAGAAGGTTTCGGACTAGAGGAGTGAAGGCGTCTGGTTGGCCTCGGGCAAGTGCTTGGGCGATCATGCCTTTTACCTGGGTAATGTTTTGTTGGAGCTCGTCATAGGCGTCGTCATCAAGTCCTTCACGGCGCCAGGCGAGGTCTGCTTCGAGACTGGCAAGCCAGAGGCTGCGCAAGCCAGCGGCAAGCTCTGGTGTGGCTTCGGTGATGGGTTTGAGACGTTTGTCCGCAGGTGTCGCAAGGTAGGCACCTAGAGCATCCTGGCTCAGACGTTCTTGTGCGGCTTGCTCTTGCAGTTCGCCAAATTGGCGGTCAACCTGGAGAGATAGAAGTCGGGCTTGGCTGACGGCCTCGCGGTAGTCCCTACCGAGGGACTTCTTGATTTCGCGCTTGCCTATGGCTGGACGTAATGCTTCGGGGACGACGATGCGAAAAATGAAGCCGTGTGGGGTCTTGTAACAGTTGCGGGGAAGCGCAGGCATTTGGGTCTCCTTGACCCGCCCGCTCCGGTGCTTTGTACCATCTTTTTGTACCAATCTGACCTCCGAATGCATTGCTGTCATTGGAATTCAGTAGGTTAGCACAATTTGGCGGGAGGGAGTCTTGCGAACTGTTGCTGCAAAACAACACCCATAGCCGTCCTAGTGATTGTGAAAATATTTTATGCCCCCATATGTGCCCCCATGCCGTCTTTGCTGCCCATGACGTGAGCAAAGGAAGTCCAGGTAGGCCATCCCCAACAAGGCACGCGCACCAAAGATGGGCTAGCCTCAACGGGGAATTGAGGTGCGCGCCACCGAAAGCGGAGCGCTCCTTCGTCTTGTTAGGTCGCTGGCGCTGGCACCTTACAGTACGGCTTTAACTTTTCTTCGTATTCTACCGTAGCTTCACCCCCCAAACCCATTACCTTCGCGCCAACTATTCGCGCGCGGTCATGTTCGGAGAGACCCGCATACAGCTCAATCAAGCGCGGGCAGATGGAAGCAAGTACGAATGCACGCTCACTGTCTGTCTTTGCAATTCTTTGTGCCTCATCAAAATTTGGATAAAGTGCCATGTACAGGTACGCAGGATCAGGCGCAGAGGACGCTTTTATCATTGACGCAAGGAACTTGAGCCGGATCATGACTTTGTCCCCTTCCGGCGTTAGCACGATCTGCTTTGGTATGTTTGAGTAATCATCGTGACTGTATATAAGATTGAGTTGATCGGCCGGCATATATCCCGGTTTTGATGCTTTGACGTATGCATAGCTGCATGGAGCAACGTCTAAGGTGCTAAACGAGAATCGACCATCCGCTCCGGTCGTTTTTTGTAGCGTTTTTATCAAGACGGAGCCCTCTGGGAATTTTCCCTGCCTACACTCAAGCGTGATCAAGGCACTTGTGATTGGACTCCCCGTTCCAGTTTCAAGTACGAACCCATCGCCACCCGACATGCCACAGCTGGCAAGAGCGAGCACGATGATAAGGGGGATCAGATTTCTGCTCATAGCGATTCAACAATTATTATACAAACTTACCGGCCTGTACCATTGTTTATATGACAGATAATTTAAATGGCTTTTCCTCGGTAACCGAACACATGCGTTTCATGTTTGCCGATCTATTCACGCAGAACGATCACAGCGGTAGCACTCACCCGTTCGGTGCTCACTTCGTTCCGCTCCGCTGCGGCTGCGGCTTCCGCTTTTGCCCTTGACCCTTCCGTCAGTTTATTGAGCGTGGTGGCCATGCCACCTGTGCACCACCATCCGGTGCGGCAAAAACTCCCGCCCCGATGCTGATACACAAGCGGCATTTGACAACTTGACGAAGGAAAAAACATGAAAAACGCTTTTGAACTATTAATGAACGCACCAGAATCACAAATAACCAGAGCACCCATAGCATATAAAGCCATTCTACAAGGTGAAATGAGTGAAGCCTTATATACGTATGATTGCGCAATTTGTGAATACGGAACAAGCCAGCCATGGAGCCTAGAAGTCATGGAACTTTACAAAAATATCAAAAAAAATCAGAAGAAATAATAACCATGAACCTGAAAAGCAAAACCTACATGAAAAATGCTGAGTTCAAGGAACGCCAATTATGGCTACCTTTTACCGATGCCGTAGGAATTGCTTTACAGGTCATGGAAGAAGTAAAAGAAAAAGCAGACGAATGGTTCAAAGCATGGAAAAAAGAATTACGGAAAGGCTGGAAATCCACCAAACAGCAAACCATTTTCCAGTTTTCCCTACCCTTTGAACCTTTGACCTATTAATCCGGCACGCAAATAATATGAACTATTTTCTGGGTTTGCAGTCAGAT
>CAZKHJ010000014.1:0-10402 GCA_964552675.1 uncultured Sulfuricella sp.
AGTCCTTCCAGCACCGCCGGACAATGCGGACAGCCCGGCGCAAGCAGCAGCAAGGCATCGGGAATGTGTTTTTCCATCACAGTTCCAGTTGCAGCAACTGTCGCAACAGCGGCACGGTCACCGGCCGCTGCTGTTCCAGGGTGTAACGGTCGAGCGCGTCCAGCACCGCCATCAGGGAGGGCAGATCGCGGCGCCAGTGGCGCAGCAGGTAATCCAGCACTTCCTGCGGCAGGATAAAACCGCGCTCGCGGGCATGGGCTTGCAGCGCCAGGGCTTTTTCCTCGTCGTTGAGGCCGTGCGTCTGGTACACCAGCCCCCAGCCCAGCCGGGTCAGCAGATCGGGGCGAAGATCCAGGCCCGCCGGCGCGACCGGGCCGCTGACCAGCAGCGCGCCGCCGGCTTCCCTTAGACGGTTGTAGAGATGGAATAGTGCAATCTGTCCTTCCTGGCCCAGGCGATCGACATCATCCACCGCCACCAGCCCGCCGCCTTCCCATTGCGCCGGGACCTCACCCTGAACATAAACGGCCGGCAGCCCACCCTGCTGCGCGGCATGAATCCAGGCGCGCAGCAGATGCGATCTGCCGCTGCCAGGCTCGCCCCAGATATAGATGAAACGCTCTCCGATACCACCTGCCAGGATGGTACGCAAGGCGTGCAGCAATTCGGCGTTGCGACCGGGGAGAAAATTCTCCAGGGTGGGCGGCGCATCGGCGGCAATATCGAGCAGGAGCTGTTTCATCAGTGCTTTTTCATTAGGGGCGTTTTGCGACTATTTCAAGTAAAATAGCGGGTTGGAAAAGCAGCAAATTCATCTTTCAGAAAGCGAGATTATAACTTGAGCCAGCCTACTTCTCTCAGCTACCGCGATGCCGGTGTAGATATCGACGCCGGTGATGCCCTGGTGGAAAACATCAAGCCCTTCGCCAAACGCACCCTGCGCCCCGAGGTGCTGGGCGGTTTGGGCGGTTTCGGCGCCATGTTCGAAATCGGCAAAAAATACCAGAACCCGGTGCTGGTTTCCGGCACCGACGGCGTCGGCACCAAGCTGAAGCTGGCTTTCATGACCGGCAAACACGACACCGTGGGCATCGACCTGGTGGCGATGAGCGTCAACGACATCCTGGTGCAGGGCGCCGAACCGCTGTTCTTCCTTGACTATTTTGCCTGCGGCAAGCTCGACGTGGCCACCGCCACCGATGTCATCAAGGGCATCGCGGCGGGTTGCGAACAGGCCGGCTGCGCGCTGATCGGCGGCGAAACGGCGGAAATGCCCGGCATGTATCCGGAAGGCGAATACGACCTGGCCGGTTTCGCCGTGGGCGCGGTGGAAAAAGACAAGATCATCACCGGCCAGACCATCATCGCGGGCGACGTGGTGCTGGGCCTGGCTTCCAGCGGCGCGCACTCCAACGGCTACTCGCTGGTGCGCAAGATCATCGAACGCACCGGCATCGATCTCGACAGCGACTTCCACGGCCGTCCGCTGCGCGACGTGGTGCTGGCGCCGACGCGCATCTACGTCAAGCCGCTGCTCAAGCTGATGGGCGAGCTGCCGGTCAAGGGGATGGCCCACATCACCGGCGGCGGCCTGCTGGAAAACATCCCGCGCGTGCTGCAACCGCACCTCACCGCAGTGCTGGAAAAATCCGCCTGGCCCATGCCGCCGCTGTTTTCCTGGATGCAGCAAGAAGGCAATGTGGCGGAGAAGGAAATGCACCGCACCTTCAATTGCGGCATCGGCATGGTGGTGATCGTCGCCGCCGAACACGCCGAAGCGGCCATGGCCTCACTTGCAGCCAGCGGCGAGCAGGTGTGGCGCATCGGCAAAATAGATACCAGAGCGGACGGGCAGCCCCAGACGGTTGTGCTGTGAAGCGTATCGTCATCCTGATTTCCGGTCGCGGCAGCAACATGCAGGCGATCCTGGAAGCCAATTTGCCGGTGGCAACCGCAGCGGTCATCAGCAATAAACCTATGGCCAAGGGCCTTGAAATCGCGGCGCAGCATGGCGTTGCAACCGCCGTGGTAGATCACCGCGAATACGCCGGCCGCGCGGCATTCGATACTGCCCTGGCCGAAAAAATCGACACCTTCGCGCCCGACCTGGTGGTGCTGGCGGGCTTCATGCGGATTCTCACCGCAGATTTCGTCAACCGCTACCAGGGCCGCCTGATCAATATCCACCCTGCCCTGCTGCCAGCCTTCCCCGGCTTGGACACGCACGAGAAAGCGCTGGCTGAGGGCGTGAAAATTCATGGCTGTACCGTCCATTTCGTCACCCCCACCGTGGATCATGGCCCGATCGTGGCCCAAGCCGCCGTGCCGGTGCTGGCGGACGACACGCCGGATAGCCTCGCCGCCCGGGTACTGGAGCAGGAACATCTGATTTACCCCCAGGCCATCCGCTGGTTTGCCGAGGGGCGTCTCACACTGAATGGAAACAAGGTCACGATAGATTGCAGCCAGGCCTCCGCCGCCGCCCTGAGATCACCATGGGGCGTCTGATCGTCCTGTTGCTGGCGTTCGCCAGCCTGGCCGCTCAGGCTGCGCCGCAGCAGGTAAACGCAAAATACCGGGTGATCAAGGGCGGCCAGCTGGTAGGCGAAGTCGAAGAGCATTTCGAGCGTGACGGGCAGCACAAATACCGCCTCGACAGCACCACCCGCGCCACCGGGATCTTCGCCCTGTTCGCCAAGGGCAATATCCGCCTTCTCAGCAATGGCGAAGTCACACCGGATGGACTGCGCCCGCTGCATTTCGAACACCATCGCGGCGACGATCCGGCCAAACGGATCGTGGCGGATTTCGACTGGGCAAACCTCAGCATCAGCCATCAATACGATGGCAGAAACGAAACCGCGCCGCTCGTTTCCGGCACCCAGGACCGCATCAGCCAGCTGTACCAGTTCATGTTCCAGCCGCCGCAGGGAAACGACATGGCATTCCATATCAGCAACGGCCGCAAGCTTTCCCTGTCGCGCTACCGCTTTGTCCAGGAAGAAACCATCAGCGTTTCCGCCGGCACCTTCCTGACCCTGCACCTGATCAAGGAACGCACGGAGAACGAGGATGGGACGGAGTTGTGGCTGGCGAAATCACGCCATTATTTCCCGGTGCGCATCGTGTTCAATGAAAAGAACGGCGGCAAGCTGGAACAACAACTGGAAAGCCTGTCCTTCAAACCGGACTAGGGGCCTGTCGGACTTATGGGGATCAAGGCGCAACGAATCAAGCAGGCAAGCCGCGCAGCGGCTGCTCGCAAAATTCGGCTGGGCGAGGACAGATTTTGCCAGTTTTGCCGGGCAATAGTCATTCTATTGCCCAAAAAAATGGCGAAATATGAACCGCCCAGGCGGATTTGCAGCCGATTCATCATAAGTCCGATAGGCGCCTGGCCGTGAGCCCGCGCGCGACCGTCAAACGCTTTGCCTGGGCGCTGGTGCTGTCGCTGCTGCTGCATGTGGCGGCGGTTTTCGGGCCGGCGATCCAGCTGCCGGAATATCGCCCTTCCCCTGTCCTGGAAGCCACCCTCACCCAGGCACCGCCCCCATCGCTCCCCGCCCCCCAGCCCAGACACAAACGGGTAAGCCGGCCAGCACCGCCCCGCGCCATGCCCGAATCAGCGAGCGAAGCGCCTCCGCCCCCCGTGCCGGAAGAAATCGCGCCGCCAGCCATGGAGCCAGTTGCCGCAACGGAAGCACCTGTCGCCGAGCCCGCCATTCCCCTGCCGGAACACGCGGAAATCCGCTACACCCTCTACAAGGGCCGCAACGGCCTGGCCGTGGGCAAGGTGGAGCACAGCTGGAAGCGTGATGGCAAGCGCTACAGCATCAACCAGGTGGCGGAAGCGAGCGGGATTTTCTCTTTTTTCGTCAGCGGCCGTCATGTCCAGATCAGCCAGGGAGAGATCACGCCGCAGGGCCTGAAGCCTGCCTCATACTGGATGCAGCGCGGCCAGAACGCGGACAAGACCGACTCCGCCCAGTTTGACTGGTCAGGAGGGAAAATCACCTTTGGCACGGCAGGAGAGACACGCACCGTTGATCTACCGGCACGCACACAGGACTTGCTCAGTTTCCTGTATCAACTTGCCTTTTCCCCTCCACAAGGCGGCAACACCGAACTCCATGTCACCACCGGACGCAAGCTGGGCAGCTACGGTTACCAGACGTTGGGAGAGGAAACCCTGGAAACGCCGATGGGCGAAATCCACGCGCTGCACATCGGCCAGGGTCGCGGTGAAGGAGAAGAAAACACGGAAATCTGGCTGGCAACGGAGTATCATTACCTGCCCGTAAAAATCCGCTTTACCGACAAACAGGGCAGCGTCATGGAACAGACCGTGACCGCCATCAAGGTTCAATAGCCATGTCCATCCCCGTTCCCCGTTTCGGCCACCTGGTTCATATCCTGAACAGCGTCATGACGCTGAAAGAGCCGGCCGACGCCGATCTTCACTATTATTTCCGCGTCAACCGCGAGCTGGGCAGCCAGGACCGCGCCTTCATCGCCGACAATGTCTATGCCGCGCTGCGCCGCAAACGTTTTCTCGAACATCTCATCGGACCAGACGCCACCCCGCGCCAGATCGCACTGGCCACGCTGATGAAGCTGCAGGGCATCAATTCGCGCGAACTGGAGCCCTTGTTGCAACCTGGTGAAGCGGAATGGCTGCAGGCGCTCAAGGCCACCCCCACCAGCGATCTGCCGCTGGCGGTACAGGCCGATTTCCCTGACTGGCTGGTGGAAAAACTGCAGGCCTTCATGGCCGATGCCGACATCCTGGCGCTGGCACGCGGCATGCAGCAGGCCGCACCGCTGGATCTGCGCGTCAACACGGTGCAGGAAAAACGCGACGAAGCGCAGCAGATTCTGGAAAAGAAATACGGCATCGCCGCGCAAGCCACGCCCTTCTCGCCTATCGGTCTGCGCCTGAAGGAAAAACCCGCGCTCAACAAAAACCCCCTGTTCCTTGAGGGCAAAATCGAGGTGCAGGACGAGGGCAGCCAGTTGCTCGGTTTTCTGGTGGCGCCGCAGCGCCGCGAGATGGTAGTGGACTTCTGCGCCGGAGCAGGCGGCAAGACCCTGCTGCTGGGCGCGCTGATGCAGAATCAGGGGCGTATCTACGCCTTCGATGTATCGGAGAAACGCCTCAACAACCTCAAGCCACGCCTCAAGCGTTCTGGCCTGTCCAACCTGCACCCGCAGCTCATCGCCAACGAGAATGACCTGAAAATCAAGCGCCTGGCGGGGAAGATCGACCGCGTGCTGGTGGATGCTCCCTGCAGCGGACTCGGCACCCTGCGCCGCAACCCCGACCTGAAATGGCGCCAGAAACCCGCCGATATTGCCGAGCTGACGCAGAAACAGGCGGCCATCCTGCTGGCTGCCTCACGCCTGCTCAAATCAGGCGGGCGCCTGGTGTATGCCACCTGCAGCTTCCTGCCCGAAGAAAACCAGCACATCGTCGAAGCTTTTCTCGCCGCGCATCCCGAATTCAGGCTGCTGGATGCCGGTGAAGTGCTGGCCAGCCAGAATATCGCCGTCAACACCGGGAAATATTTGCAGCTTCTGCCCCATCTTCACGGTACCGATGGCTTCTTTGCCGCAGTCATGGAAAAAGGATAGGATTATCCCTATACTGTCAGCCGCCACAAAAGGCAACAAAGCTGATAGGGAAAACAATAATGAATCATGGTACATCAATGAGCATCAAGACCCGTTTGCTGCTGGTTATCCTCCTGGCACTGGCAGGCATGCTGGCCATCTCCGCCTTTGCATTAATCGGGGAAAAATCCACCCTGCTGGAGGACCGCAAGATCAAGACCCGTCATCTGGTCGAAGCGGCCCATACCGTGCTGGCCCACTATCACGAGCAGCAAAAAAGCGGCGCACTCAGCGAGGAAGCCGCCAAGCGCGCAGCCATCGCGGTACTCAAGGGCATGCGCTATGAAGGCAAGGAATACTTCTGGGTCAACGATTTCACGGCCCCTGTTCCCAGAATGATCATGCACCCCACTGTGCCCGACCTCGACGGCAAGCTGCTGGACGCAGAAAAATTCAACTGCGCCACCAGCCTGCAGGCAGGCCTGGACGGCGCAACCGAAACGACTGATGGCAAAAAGAACCTGTTTGTCGCCTTCAACGAAGTCGCCAACCGGGCCGGACACGGCTTCGTCACCTACAACTGGCCCAAGCCCAAGGCGGGTGGCGGCACCACCAGCGAGCTTTACACCAAGCTTTCCTACGTCAAGAAATTCGAGGACTGGAACTGGCTGGTGGGGTCCGGCATCTATATCGACGATATCCAGACCATCTTCTGGAAGCGCGCCGCCTGGCTGATCTCCATCGTACTGCTGGCCACCGCCCTGATCGGCGGGCTGCTGCTGATGCTGATCCGCAGCATCAGCCGTCCGCTGGGCGACCTGCGCGACGCCATGAAAACCATCCAGACCACGCAGGACCTGTCGCGCCGCGTCACGCTTCGCTCCCACGATGAAATCGGCGAAATCGGCCATTCCTTCAACGAAATGGTCAACAGCTTCCAGGCCATCATTCACCAGGTCGTGTCAGGCGTGCGCGAAGTCATGAACAGCGCTGCCCACCTGTCCGAGTCCTCACAGCGCGTGGCAGCCAGCTCCAGCCGGCAGAACGAGGCGGCCGCCTCGATGGCAGCGGCGGTGGAAGAAATGTCGGTGAGCATCGACCACGTTGCCGACAATTCCAGGGAAACCTACGGCATTGCCCAGCAGGCCGGGTCGCTCTCCACCCAGGGCGGCGAGATCGTCCATAGCGCCGCCACGGAAATGTCCCGTATCGCCGAATCGGTCAGCCAGTCCACCCGCCTGATCCAGACTCTGGGCGAACACTCCGACCAGATTTCCGCCATCGTCAACGTGATCAAGGAAATTGCCGACCAGACCAACCTGCTCGCCCTCAATGCCGCCATTGAAGCGGCACGGGCCGGCGAACAGGGACGTGGTTTTGCCGTGGTGGCGGACGAAGTGCGCAAACTTGCCGAGCGCACCAGCAAATCCACCGAGGAAATCAGCGCCATGATCGGCAGCATCCAGAGCGGCACTTCAGGTGCCGTCAGCAGCATGGAGGAAGGCACCGCCCGCGTCAGCGAGGGCGTGAGCATGGCCCGCCAGGCAGGCGAGTCCATGCAGAAAATCCGTTCCGGCGCGGATCAGGTCATCGCCTCGGTGAGCGAAATCATGGAAGCGCTACGCGAGCAGAGCAGCGCCAGCGGACAGGTTGCCGGCAGCGTGGAAGAAATCGCCCGCATGACCGAGCAGAACGATGCCGAAGTTCAGGATATCGCCCGCACTGCCGAGCATCTGGAACAACTCGCCGCCTCGCTGCAAGCCTCGGTCAGCCAGTTCCGGGTTTGAAGCTAAAACCGCCGGCGGCAGCAGCCGCCGCCGGACCACAAAAAACAAAAACCCCACGGAAAACCGTGGGGGTTTTTTCTGTGCAGCCTGGCAGCTACGAATTACTCGGCGCTGGTTGGCGCTGCGGCTGGCGCTTCCAGCAATGCCTTCATCGACAGGCGCAGACGGCCTTTCTCGTCGGCTTCCAGCACCTTTACCTTGACGGCCTGGCCTTCCTTGAGATGATCGGCTACCGCATTGACGCGCTCGTGTGCGATCTGGGAGATGTGCAGCAGACCATCCTTGCCCGGGAGAACGCTGACGATGGCGCCGAAGTCCAGCAGCTTGAGCACCGTACCATCGTAGGTCTTGCCCACTTCGACTTCGGCGGTGATGTCGGCGATACGCTTCTTGGCCAGCTCGCCCGCTTCGGAGCTGGTGCAGGCAATGGTCACGGTACCGTCTTCGGCGATGTCGATACTGGTGCCGGTTTCTTCGGTCAGGGCACGGATTACTGCACCCCCCTTGCCGATCACGTCGCGGATTTTCTCCGGATTGATCTTCATGGTGATCATGCGTGGCGCGAAATCGGACAGCTCCTCGCGTGGCTTGCCCACGGCGGTCTTCATGATGCCGAGGATGTGCATGCGCCCTTCCTTGGCCTGGCTCAGGGCAGCCTTCATGATGTCCTTGGTGATGCCGTTGATCTTGATGTCCATCTGCAGCGCGGTCACGCCGTTTTCAGTGCCAGCCACCTTGAAGTCCATATCGCCGAGGTGATCCTCGTCACCCAGGATATCGGTCAGCACCGCGAAGCGGTTGCCTTCCTTGATCAGGCCCATGGCGATACCAGCCACGTGATCCTTGAGGGGCACGCCGGCATCCATCAGCGAGAGACAGCCACCACAGACAGATGCCATGGAGCTGGAGCCGTTGGATTCGGTAATCTCGGACACCACGCGCATGGAGTAGCCAAAGTCGGCAGCATCCGGCAGCACCGCCACCAGGGCGCGCTTGGCCAGACGGCCATGGCCGATCTCGCGGCGTTTGGGCGTGCCAACCCGGCCGGTTTCACCGGTGGAGTACGGCGGGAAGTTGTAATGCAGCATGAAGCGGTCGGAATACTCGCCCTGCAGCGCGTCGATTTTCTGCTCGTCACGCGCGGTGCCCAGGGTGGAGACCACCAGCGCCTGGGTTTCGCCACGGGTAAACAGGGCGGAACCATGGGTGCGCGGCAGCACGCCGGTACGGATGGTAATGGGGCGCACGGTGCGGGTGTCGCGACCATCGATGCGCGGCTCGCCATCGAGAATCTGGCCGCGCACGATCTTGGCTTCGAGATCCTGGAACAGGTTCTTGATGTGGTTGATGCGGGTAGCGTCGGCATCGTCGCCAGCCACTGCGTCCACGACACGGCTGCGGATTTCATCCACCTGCGCGTAACGGGCCTGTTTCTGCTTGATCTGGTAGGCCTTGCGCACATCGGCTTCGGCCAGTTCGGCAATTTTTGCCACCAGCGCAGCGTCTTTTTCCGGCGCAACCCATTCCCAGGCTTCCGGGGCCACTTCTTCAGCCAGTTCGTTGATGGCGTTGATGGCAGCCAGCATCTGGTCATGGCCAAACACCACGGCGCCCAGCATCACTTCTTCCGACAACTGGTTCGCTTCCGATTCGACCATCAGCACTGCGGTGTCAGTACCGGCCACCACCAGATCCAGCTGGGTGGATTTCAGTTCGCTTGCAGTGGGGTTGAGCACATAAGCGCCATCGATATAAGCCACCCGTGCGGCGCCGATGGGACCATCGAAGGGGATGCCGGAGATGGCCAGGGCAGCGGAGGCGCCCAGCATGGCGGGAATGTCCGCGTCGATCTCGGGGTTGGAAGACATCACCGTGGCAACGATCTGCACTTCGTTATAAAAGCCTTCCGGGAACAGCGGGCGCAGCGGGCGGTCGATCAGGCGCGAGGTGAGAATTTCCTTCTCGGACGGACGTCCTTCGCGCTTGAAGAAGCCACCGGGGATCTTGCCTGCGGCGTAGGTACGTTCCTGATAGTCCACCGTCAGCGGGAAAAAATCCTGCCCGGGTTTGACATCCTTGACGCCAACCACGGTCACCAGCACGGTGGTGCCGTCCATGTCCACCATCACGGCGCCGTGGGACTGGCGCGCGATTTCGCCGGTTTCCAGCGTGACTTCATGACGCCCGTAGGGAAAGCTTTTTTTAATGTGCTTCAATGCCAGATCCTTTTTCTTGTTGCTTGACGCGATATGCCAACGCGCGAGATACCAACGATAGATGCGACAGCTTATTTACGCAGGCCGAGGCGCTCGATCAGGGCGCGGTAGCGATCGCCGCTCTTGCCCTTGAGGTAATCCAGCAGCTTGCGGCGCTTGCTCACCAGCTTGAGCAGACCACGGCGGGAATGGTGATCCTTGGCATGATCCTTGAAGTGACCGGTCAGGTCATTGATGCGTGCGGTCATCAGGGCGACCTGCACTTCCGGGGAGCCGGTGTCGGCCGCGCCGGTTTTGTAATCCTGCACGATTTGTGCCTTCTGGGTGGTAGTTACAGCCATTGCTTCTCTCCAAAAACTGAAATCGTGCATTTTACCTGTTATCAGGTGAAATTCACAAGCAAATTAAGAGCCTGTCGGACTTATAGGGATCAAGGCGAAAATTTGGCTGGGCGAGGACAGATTTTGCCGGTTTTGCCGGGCAATAGTCATTCTATTGCCCAAAAAATTGGCGAAATATGGACCGCCCAGGCAGATTTGCAGCCGATTCATCATAGGTTCGACAGGCTCCAGGGTGCTATTGTTGCTGCCGCACCCGCTCGAAAAAACACACCGCCGCCGCAGCGGCGACATTGAGCGACTCTACCGCACCCGGCATGGGAATGCGCACCCGCGAGGTCGCGGCCTGGTGCAGCGCCTGCGACACGCCGGCGCCTTCATTTCCGACCACGAACGCCACCGTCCCGGCCAGATCCAGATCAAACAGGCTTGTGCCGCCCTGCAGACTGGT
>CAZKHJ010000014.1:10412-54579 GCA_964552675.1 uncultured Sulfuricella sp.
ACTGGTCACGACAACTTCGCCTGGAAATGCCTGGGCTGTTGCCACCAGATCCATCCCCTCGCGGACCGGCAGGACGAAATGCGCGCCCATCCCCCCGCGCAGGACCTTGGGCGACCAGGCATCCGCGCAGCCAGCCGAGAGATAGGCGGCTTCCACGCCCGCAGCAGCAGCGGAACGCAGGATCGAACCCAGATTGCCCGGATCCTGCACTGCCTCGATCAGCACAATGCACTGCGGCGACTGCGGCAGGGGAATTTCCGGCACAGCAACCAGCGCCAGGATGCCCGTGGGGGTATCCACCGGCGACAGCTCCTGGAAAAGCGCATCGCTCAGGCCAATCCGGGGCGTTGCCTCCGGCACGCTGGCCAGCAGCGCGCCAATTTCTGGCCGCCCCTGCGCAGAAGCTGCAACCACCAGAATTTCCGGCACTCCGATACGTTCAGCGTGAGCAGTGATGAGATGTACTCCATCGAGCAGCACCTTGCCTGCCTTCCTGCGCTCACGGCTTGAAAGCGCCAGCTTCTTGAGTGACTTGAACTGGCTGTTGTCGCGCGAAACGATCGACTTCACCGGCATTGCCCCAGCGAGCCTGCCGCACATTCCCGGCCATCGGACCAGATGGCATGATCCAGAACCGCTCCCGCCAGGTTGGTTGACACCAGGCTGGCGCCACCCAGATCCGCATAACTCAGGTCCGTGCCGGACAGGTCGGCATGGTCAAGATCGGCTCCACGAAAATTCGCCCCCACCAGTCTGGCCTGGCGCATTCTCGAACCGGACAGGTCGGCCAGCGAAAAGTCGGCATAGCCCAGGTCGCCACGGCTCAGGTCCGCGCCGCGCAGACGAATTTCCCGCTTGTCGCATCCACTCCAGTTAATCCCCTGTGTCGCAGCCTGATGGCATTGCGGCTGCGCCGGCAAAACACCGACTTTTACCGGGTTGACAGGCTGATAATAAAACAGGCCGAGGATAACCAGCAGCACAAGCACGCCCATGCCCAGAACTGGTCCGAAATAGCGCCGAAAATTCGATTCCCGCGCCGCCTCGGCATGATGGTGCGGCAGGGCCAGGACATCATTATCGGCGAGGTTCTTCCGGCGTTCGTCGCTGCGCAGTTCCTCGTCCCAGGCTTCACGCTCCTGCCGACGGTCATCGTGGGTGCGCTGGTCCGCCCAGCGACGTGCCGCCTTGAGGCGCTCCTCCAGCCACTGACGCTGCTCGGGGTCAGAGGCATGGTGCAATTCCAGCAATTCGGGCGGCAGCAGATCCTCCACGGCAACCAGCGGGCGCCATTCGCGCTGGTCCAGGCTGACTTCATCGTCAGGCATGAACCGGCCCAGCAAGGCATTATTGGCCACGACCTGGGTCGGGAACGGGCCGGACACCTTGCCTCCGCGCCGCACATACCAGAGCTGGCGGTTGCTCATTGCGAAAATCCCATTGCGCCCTTTGGTTTGCTATAGTTCATAAAAATCGCTCAAGTCTAGCCTGAATAGCCAGGAATGAAAATTACCCTCATCACCCCGAGCGCAGGACGTTCGCGGACCGGCAACCGCAACACCGCCTACCGCTGGGCAACCTTCCTGCGCCAGCTTGGCCACCAGGTCAAGGTTCAAACCGGATGGGATGGTGCATCGGCCGACCTGATGCTGGCACTGCATGCCCGCCGCAGCCACGATTCGATCCGGCGCTTCGCGGAAACCCACCCGTACCGTCCATTGATTCTGGCACTGACCGGCACTGATCTCTACCGCGATATTCGCACCGACGTATCGGCGCAATTATCCATGCGGCTTGCTACCCGCATGATCGTGCTGCAGGAGCAGGGCCTGCGCGAACTCTCCCCTGAAATGCAGGCAAAAACCCGGGTGGTTTATCAGTCTGCTGCACCGGCCAGGCCCCAGCCCAAACTCAAGACGCACTTTCAGGTCTGCGTGATCGGCCACCTGCGCGAGGAAAAAGACCCCTTCCGCTGCGCCCTTGCCCTGCGGCACATGCCGGCAGGCTCAAGAATTCGCGTAATCCAGGCAGGGCGTTCGCTGGCACCGGAGATGGCCAGGGAAGCGCAGCAACTGATGCAGGCAGACCCCCGCTACCGCTGGCTGGGCGAAATGCCCCACTGGCAGGCGCTGAAAAAACTGGCAAGCAGCCACATCATGGTCATCAGTTCGCGCATGGAGGGAGGCGCCAATGTGATCTGCGAAGCGCTGGCCGCCGGGGTGCCGGTGATTGCTTCGGATATTCCCGGCAATATCGGCATGCTGGGTACGGATTACGCCGGCTATTACCGCTACGGGGACGAACCTGCCCTGGCACAGCTGCTATGGCGCGCCGAGTCGGATGCGGACTTTTACGCCCGGCTGCAAACCCAGTGCGCCGCACGGCGCCCGCTTTTCACCCCGGAGCAGGAGCGCACGGGCCTGGAACGCCTGCTGGCAGAAACTCAACCCAAATAACACTGAAAAAAGCATTTGAACCGCAAAGATGCAAAGAAAAAACAATGTATTACCAGAACCTGCCCAGCCACCAGACAAGTAAGTGCAAAATGGATTTTATGCCCTTAATTTTCTTTGCGTCTTTGCGTCTTTGCGTCTTCGCGTGCGTTGTTCCGCTTCAGCGGAATACAACCACGGGGAAGACCCTTGCGATCTTTGCGGTTAATGAACTACGGTTTTCAGGATAATCACTTGCGCGCCAGATGCCCCAGTCCTTCGGCAGCCAGGAGGCACAGTTTCTTGAATTCGTTATAGCTGGGCTCGTCAAGACCGTGGCCGGATTTGCGATCGGCGTAGAACAGGCCCACCGGCTTGCCATGCACGAATAGCGACATGGCAAAAAATTCGCCATCCCCGATGATCTGGCGCATACCGGTTGGAATCAGGGGAGACAGGGTTGCGGCATTGGCTGCCCTGAACCATACACCCTGCATTTTTTCCAGCAGGCGCGAAAACAGGTTGGGGATGCTCAAGTTCACTTCGAACTGCTGCAGCGGCGAACCCGGTGACGCGCCATGCACGTATTTGGCCTTGAGATGGACATGGTCCCGCGTGAGCAGGGAAAACACGATACGGTCCAGTCCGATGCCTTCATGCATGCCGCGCAGTACCAGGGCCATCATGTCATGCAGGTTGAGCGAGCCGTCGAGGTGGGCGCCGATTTCCGCCTTGATCTGGTGCAGCCGGGCATAATCGGGTTTCGGGGAAGCAAGCGCAGCGCTGCTTTGTCTGGCATCCTCGCCTATGCTCGCCTGCGTATCCTGTTCTTCTTCCCACGCGCCCGGCAACAGGGGCAGCCAGGCCGCCGCCGGCGTTGCGCCATACCATTCCCAGTGCCGTGCTGCCGCCACCGCCATCTGGTGCACCCGTGAGACAGCCTCTTCCAGAGGCAGATTAAGGGTATCCGCCATGGCTTCCAGGCAGGCTTCCATTTGCGGGCCGTACCAGCCCCGTTCCGCCAGATGGGCAATCGAAACGGCCAGCAGCACACCCTGTGCGCGCGGCTGACCGGCATTGCGGCAATCCACCAGCTCGGCCAGCATGTCGGGAAAACACCACGCCGCAGCCAGGGCAATGCGGAAGTCCGCCACCGAAAAACCCATGACTTTTTCGTGTGCCAGTCCGTAATAGAGGCGCTCGCGCCGCACCGTGTCGCGAATGCCTTGTGCCCGCTCCGGCGCATAGATCCACAGCATCATGTTGGTCATGTCATGCAGCAGCGCCGAGATATAGACCTCTTCCACCCGGATGTCCTGATGCTGGATCGCCCACTGCCGTGCCTGGTAGGCAGCATGCAGGGAACGGCTGTAAACCTGGAGCACGCTGGCCAGTGCCTGTTCGTGCCCGGCCAGCATTTCCTCCAGCGCCACCAGTGCGGAAAAATGCTTGAACAGCGGCGCCACCCCCAACATCATGATGGCGTGCTCGATGCTGGTAATTTCGTTGCTCAGCCTGCCACGCCGCGAGGTGTTGGCCAGCCGCAGCAGCTTCAGCGTCATCAGCGGATCGCGCAGAATGATTACGGCCAACTGGGTAGCGGAAACACGCTCGGCACCAGGCCGCAGCCGGTCTAGTTCCCGGATGGTGCGGCGCAATACCGGCACATCCTGGGCTTCCAGGAAGGCGACCCACTCGTGAATGGTGCTGGGCAATGTTGTCATGGCTGGTTATGGTCTGCGCTATTCACAACCGGTACAGATACAGTGTGGAATGGTGCAGGTCATCCAGATGCACCACCCCCGAAGCCTCCACGCCGGGGACAGCAAAGGTATTGCTGATAAACAGGGATCCCGGCCGCATCTCAGCACGCACCTTACGCCACAAATCAGCCATGGGCACCGGCGAAAGATAGGCATAGACCACATCGTAAGGCTGCAAATCAAGTCTCCAGAGGCTGTTCCAGCGTATGGCATAGCGGCTCCCACTCAGGCGTGCGCGCAGCCAGCTCAACAGAAATGGCAGCGGTGCCGTTTCGACGCCGAGGTATTCTCCTTCGGGCCGCTGCCGCGACAGAAACGCCAACATCCCCCCCATCCCCGAGCCCAGGTCAGCCATTATGGCACGCGGCGGCAACAGGTCAGCTACCGCACGCCACGCCGCCTGACTGGAAAGATACAAGGGGACCCGGCTATGGGCGACACGTCCATATACCAGCAGCAACAGCACAAAAGCCGCAAGATACCAGTACGCGGCGAGTTGCAGCCCCTGCATTGCCAACAGGCTGAGGGCAAAAAGAAAATTGATCGGCAGCCACCACAGCGGCAGACGCCAGGCGGCACCCAGCACGGCAGCGGTGATGCCCGCTCCCAGCGCATGCTGCCACGGATACAGCAGCACACCCGAGCCGGACAGCAGAGGCATGGCCAGCATCAGCCACAGTACAGCCGAAAGCAACTGGAGCAGGATAAATTTAAGCCCTGGCGGCAGGCGCCCCCCGGCGTAGGCCATGGGAAGCACTTCAGTGTTTGGCTGGGGCAGCACCAGCCACCTCTTTTCCCGTAATTGCGGCAGGCGCGGGCGCGGCATTCCCTTGCAGCACATTGGCCACATCGGCCCGGCTTTCCGCCTCCACGTCTGCCTTGTCGGCCTTGGTGACGGCCTCCTCGGCTTCCCGGTTCATGACGATGATGCTGATGCGGCGATTGACCGGGCTGCCGGGGTTTCCCTGGTCAAATGGCACGGCAGAGGAAAGTCCCACCACGCGCAGCATTTTTCCCTCGCCCATGCCGCCGGCAACCAGTTCACGGCGCGAGGCATTGGCGCGGTCTGCCGACAGCTCCCAGTTGCTGTAGCCCTTCTCGCCACCCGAGTAAGGCGTGGCATCAGTATGGCCGGAAAGCGTGATCCGGTTGTCCACTTCATTCAGCACCTTGCCGATTTCGCGCAGAATCACCTGGGTATAGGGTTTCAGGTGCGCACCGCCGCTGTCGAACATGGGACGGTTCTGCTCGTCGACGATCTGGATGCGCAGCCCTTCCTTGGTGATATCCAGCATCAGCTGTTTCTTGAACTGCTTGAGCAGGGGATTGGCATCAATGGTCTTTTCCAGCCGTTCTTTCAGGCCTTCGAGCTTGATTGCCTCCTGCCGTTTCAACTCGGCCTTGGCCGCCTCCAGGTTGATGGTTTTTTTCTTGGCTGGTTCGGCGCCTTTTTTGACCTGTCCTTCCTTGCGGGTCAGGTCGGTACCGCCGGCCTTGATCACGCTGGAGGCATCGCCACTACCCGAACCACCCTGCATCGCCACCTTGAGCGGCGTGGCAAAATATTCGGCGATACCCTGCAAATCGCCCTTGGCGGTGGAGCCCAGCAGCCACATCAGCAGGAAGAAGGCCATCATGGCGGTCACGAAATCGGCGTAGGCAATTTTCCACGCGCCACCGTGGTGGCCATGGCCGCCCTTCTTGATTTTCTTGATGACTATGGGACGTTGGGAATCGTCGCTCATTTTTAGCTCTCAGTCTTCAGTTGTCAGTGATCAGTTCTCAGGGGTGACTGATAGCTGATAACTGATGACTCTTTATTTCCCCTTGGCCTGCTTGACGTGCTCTTCCAGTTCGATAAAGCTCGGACGCTCGGTGGAGTACAGCACCTTGCGGCCAAACTCGACCGCCACCTGGGGCGCATAGCCGTTCAGGCTGGCGAGCAGGGTTACCTTGATCACATCGAACACCTTGCTCGATTCGTTCAGCTTGTTTTCCAGCAGGTTGGAAATGGGGCCAACAAATCCATAGGCCAGCAGAATACCGAGGAAAGTGCCCACCAGCGCAGCCGCAATCAGCTTGCCAAGTTCGGCGGGCGGGATCCCGACAGACTCCATGGTATGCACCACGCCCATCACTGCTGCCACGATACCGAAAGCAGGCAGGCCATCACCCAGTTTGGCGAAAGCGCTCACGGGGATATGTCCCTCGTTGTGATGGGTTTCGATCTCGTTATCCATCAGATTCTCGATTTCCATCGCATTGAGGTTGCCCCCCACCATCAGGCGCAGGTAATCGGTAATGAATTCAACCACGTGATGGTCATGCGAAATGGTCGGATACTTGCTGAAAATGGGGCTGGCATGAGGGTCTTCCACGTCCGACTCGATCGACATGAGGCCTTCCTTGCGCACTTTGGCCAGAATTTCGAACAACAGGGCAAGCAATTCCATATACAGCGCTTTAGTGTATTTGGAGCCCTTGAAAATCGAAGGCAACGCCTTGAGCGAAGCCTTCATCACTTTGGGGCCGCTTCCCACCAGAAAAGCACCCACGGCGCCACCTGCGATAATGAGAACCTCAACAGGCTGCCAGAGCGATCCCAGATGGCCGCCGGCCATGGCAAAACCGCCGAAAATCGCCACCAGAATAACGATATAACCAACTATCACCAGCATGTCAGTAAGCTCCGCTTGGCCTTGGCCAGACAGTTACGCCAAAGAAATTTCTGCCAACTTTAACAATTTCCACCGTTCAGCGCTACGCCAACATGGCACCGGCAGTAGCAATGGCAATGACCAGCAGGCCAAGGCTGAGATTGATTCCCACCAGCTGGCGGATATTTGCCAGGGATACACCTCCCGCCTTCCAGTCCTGGCTTGCCACTGCCTGTTTCAGACGGGCAAAGGGGGCAAAAAACACATAGGCATAAATCGCCATCATGGTCAGCCCCAGGCCAAGCATGACATGGACATATAGCGGCACAATCCCCATGCCGCCCAGCATGCCGATCATCACCAGGCCCGATGCCAGGGTCAGCGCCACGCATATCCATACCCAGGGGAAGAAGCGCCGGAACACGCCCACCCACAGCGTCAGGCGTTGCGGCGGTTCAAGCTGGTCCGCCGCAACCGGACGCAAAACCTGATGGGCAAAAAACATGCCGCCTACCCAGATAACGATGGACAGCAAATGCAACATGATCATCAATTTCATAAACGTTTCCTTTATGTGGGTTAATTCTGTGAACCGGGTCTCATCTGTTCGAGCGCTTTTCTTACCGGCCCAAAACTGCGCCGATGGATGGGCGTGACACCATGCTGCGCAATCGAAGCCAGATGATCCGCCGTGGGATAACCCTTGTGGCGGTCAAAACCATACTCCGGATAGTGCTGGTGCAATGCCAGCATTTCCGCATCGCGCGCCGTCTTGGCCAGGATGGAGGCTGCCGAGATTTCCGCCACCAGGCTGTCGCCCTTCACCACGGCGCGCACGGGCATGACCAGTTGCGGGCAATGCAGGCCGTCCACCGCCACTTCGTGCGGCGTCACGGCCAGATTTTCCACCGCACGGCGCATCGCCAGCAAACTGGCCTGGAGGATATTGATCTGGTCGATTTCCTGCGCCGATGCGCTGGCAATGGCCCAGGCCAGTGCCTGCTCCCTGATTTGCAGCGCCAGGGCATCACGTTTTTTTTCGCTCAGCTTCTTGGAATCGGCCAGTCCGGCAATGGGGCGGGCAGGATCGAGAATGACCGCAGCGGCAAACACCGCCCCGGCCAGCGGCCCGCGCCCCGCCTCATCCACGCCGCAAAACAGAGGCTTCAAGTCTTGCTCCACTGTGGCAGGTAGTTCAGCACCGCCTCACAGGCGCGCCTGGCGGTGTCCTGCCGCAGCGACTGGTGAATGGCAGCAAACTCGGCCAGCAACCCGGCCTGGACCTGCTCATCCTGCAACAAGTTGAGCAGCGCCTGCGCGAGATTGTCCGGCGTAGCATCTTCCTGCAGCAGTTCCGGCACGATGAAACGGCCAGCCATCACGTTGGGCAGGCCGACATAGGGCAGATAGCCCCTGCGCCGCATGAGGAAAGCCGAAAGCCGCGACAGTTTGTAGGTAATGACCATGGGCCGTTTGAGCAGCGCGGCTTCGAGAGTGGCGGTGCCGGACGCCACCAGTGCGATGTTGGCAGCCGTCAGTGCCGCGTGGGCATGGCCGAACAGAATTTTGAGGTGAAGATTTTCGGCATCGAGGCGAAACAGCGTCGCCTCGAAAAAATCGCGGGTTTCGCGACTCACCAGCGGCACCAGGAAGTGGGCGTCGGATTGCTGTGCTGCGATTTTCTGTGCCGTACGGATGAACAGCTCGGCCATGTAATGCAGTTCGCTTTGCCGGCTGCCGGGCAGCAGCGCAATGATGGTCGCATCCTGCGGCAGTTTGAGCGTGGCGCGTGCCGCCGCCCGGTCCGGCTGCTCCGGAATCACATCGGCCATGGGATGGCCGACATAGCTTACCGCCACGCCAGCATCCTGATAGATCGGCGGCTCGAAGGGAAACAGCGCCAGGATATGCGTCACCGACCGGGCGATGGTTTTTACCCGCTCGCGCCGCCAAGCCCATACCGAGGGGCTGACGTAATGGATGGTGGGAACGCCATGTGCCTTGAGCGCTCTTTCCAGGCCAAGATTGAAATCCGGCGCATCCACGCCGATGAACAGATCTGGCGGATTATCCAGGAAATAGCGCCTGAGTTTGCGCCGGATGGCGAGAATTTCACGAAAATGCCGCAGCACTTCAAGGTAGCCCCGCACCGCCAGTTTTTCCATCGGGAACAAACTCCGCGCACCGGCAGATTGCATTTTCGGCCCGGCGATACCGACAAATTCGGCATTGGGGAGCTTTTCCCGGAGCGCGGCGATGAGATGGCTGCCCAGCAGATCCCCCGAAGCCTCGCCCGCCACGATACCGATTCGCACCCCGTGCCCTGTTTTCACTCCTTGCTCCGCCAACTCCTGACCCTCTTAGCGGATGATGCCGCGTGTCGATTTAGCCAGAAACTCCAGCAACAGCACGACTTCCGGCACAGTCTGGCTCTGTTCTGCCAGCGCCTGCTTTGCCTCCGCCAGGCTCAAGCCAGATTTATACAGGGTCTTGTAAGCCCGCCGCAGTGCCATGATGGCTTCAGCCGAAAATCCGCGCCGCTTCAGGCCCTCGGTGTTGATCCCGTGCGGTGCGGTGGGGTTGCCGCCCACCGTCACGTAGGGCGGCACATCCATGGTGATGACCGAGCTGATCCCGGTAATGCAGTGGGCGCCGATGTGGCAGAACTGATGCACCCCGGTAAACCCGCCGAGAATGGCAAAATCATCGACCGTTACATGGCCCGCCAGGGTAGCGTTGTTGGCGAAGATGGTGTTGCTGCCGATCTGGCAATCGTGCGCGACATGCACATAGGCCATCACCCAGTTGTCGTTGCCCAGCCGGGTGACACCCACATCCTGCGCCGTGCCCAGGTTGATGGTGCAGAATTCGCGAATGGTATTGCGGTCGCCGATCTCCAACCGGGTCGGCTCACCGGCATATTTCTTGTCCTGGGGCACCTCGCCCAGGCTGGAAAACTGGAATATCCTGTTGTCGCTTCCGATCCGGGTATGGCCCGAAATCACCACATGAGGGCCGACCCAGGTGTGATCGCCGATCTCGACATGTTCGCCGACTATCGAATAGGCGCCAATGGCAACCCCTTCGCCCAGGCGGGCGCCAGGATGGACAATCGCGGAGGGGTGAATCATGGCCGCACCCTAGACGATATCGCGCTTGGCGCACATCAGTTCGGCCTCGGCGACGATCTCACCGTCCACTTTCGCCTCGGCCTTGTACTTCCAGATACCACGCATATTGCGCAGAATCTCGACATGCAGATGAAGCTGATCCCCGGCGGACACCGGCTTCTTGAAACGGGCATTGTCGATACCGACAAAATAGAATACCGAATTCTCGTCCGGCATCGAGCCCATGGTCTTGAACGACAGGATGCCCGCTGCCTGTGCCAGCGCTTCCATGATCAGCACGCCCGGCATCACCGGGTGATGGGGGAAATGGCCCTGAAAGAAAGGTTCGTTGATGGTGACGTTTTTCACCGCGACGATGCTTTTTCCCGGCTCGCACTCCAGTACCCGGTCCACCAGCAGGAAGGGGTAGCGGTGGGGCAAATGTGCCATGACTTCATGAATGTCCATGCTGCTCACGATTTTTTCCTTTCCAGTTCAGAGAGCTTTTGCTCCAGCACGCGGATTTTCTCTGCCATGCCGTCGAGATGGCGCAGGTGCGCCGCATTTTTCAGCCACTGCTCGTGTGTCGAGAAGGGCATCGCCGAGGTATAGGCACCCGGCTTGGTAATGGATTTGGTAATCAGCGTGCCGGAAGAGACCGAGACATTATCGGCAATCTGCAAATGGCCAAGGATCATGCCCGCGCCACCGACCGTGCAATTACGCCCGATGCGGGCACTGCCCGCGATACCGACGCACCCCGCCATCGCGCTATGGGCGCCGATACGGACGTTATGAGCAACCTGAATCTGGTTATCCAGCTTGACCCCTTCCTCGATCACCGTGTCTTCCAGCGCACCGCGGTCGATAGTGGTATTGGCGCCGATCTCGACATCGTCGCCAATCACCACCCGCCCGATTTGCGGGATTTTCAGCCAGCGGCCTTCCTCATGCGCCAGACCGAAGCCATCCGCACCGATCACTGCGCCGGAATGGATGATCACCCGTTCCCCTATCACGCACTGGTGATACACCACCACCCGGGGATAAAGGCGCGTGGCAGCGCCGATTTCACTGTCCGCGCCAATCGCGCAACCGGCACCGATCACCGCGGCCTCGGCAATTTTCGCATTGCGGCCGATATGCACAAAAGGCCCGATCGAGGCCGATGCCGCAATGACTGCACCTTCCTCGACCACGGCAGTGGCATGAATACCCGGAATTCCGGTCGGCTCCGGGTTTAACAGCGCGGAAACCCGGGCAAAATAGGCGTAGGGATTATTGCTGACAATGCGCGGTTTTTGCGTTGCATCGCGTGCATTCGCGCCGACGATCACGGCGCCCGCCGCACTGGCATCAAGCTGCTTCTGAAAGCGGCTGCCGGTAAAAAAGCTGATCTGTTCAGCTCGTGCTGTTTCCAGCGAGGCTACCTGGCTCACCCGCACCCGCGCATCGCCCAGCACTTCACCGCCAAAACGCGCCACGATGTCGCCCAGGGTATATGTCTGTTGGTTCGCGGCGTTCACGTACTGTTCCTGCAAAAACCGGTCAGACACGACCGGCTGGTGTCTATTTATCGGACAGGGCCTTGAGCACCTTTTCGGTCACGTCGATGCGATGGCTGGCATACACCGCTTCCTGCAGGATCAGGTCGAATTTCTCACTTTCGGCAATGGCGATGATGGCCTTGTTGGCCCGTTCCTGCACAGCGGACAATTCCTCATTGCGGCGCAGATTGAGATCTTCGCGGAACTCACGCTGGGCGCGCTGAAAATCGCGGTTGATGTTGGCCAGATCACGCTCCTTGTTGCGGCGCTCACTCTCGCTCACCGTCACGCCCTCGCGCTCCAGATAGGCCTGCAGATCCTTGGCCTGCTTGGCCATTTTCTGCAGTTCCTGGTCGCGGGCGGCGAATTCCTTTTCCAGTTTTTTCTGGGCTTTCTGTGCCGGGGCTGCCTCGCGGAAGACCCGCTCGGTATTCACGAAACCGATCTTGTATTCGGTCGCGGCAGCCATGCCGGATATCGGCAGCAGGGACAAGGCAATAAGGGATAGGGCAAACTTTTTCACTTCAACTCTCCTGGCTAAAACATGGTTCCCATCTGGAACTGGAATGCTTCGGTCTTGTCGCCGTCCTTTTTGTTGAGCGGAGCGGCGATACTGAATTTCAGGGGGCCGATAGGAGAAAACCAGTTCAGGGAAAGGCCGCTGGAATAGCGCAACTGGCCCAGATCCACTTTCTCCTCCTTGGCAAACACCATGCCCCCATCGACAAAGACACCGAGGCGCACCGACTTGTCGCCCCCCAAACCCGGGAAGGGGAACATCAGCTCGGCCGTACCCACCACGCGCCGGTTTCCGCCCAGCGCGTTGTCGTGATCGTCCCTGGGGCCAAGCGAACTGGTGCGGTAACCGCGCACCGAGGAAATTCCGCCAGCATAGAAGTTCTTGAAGAAAGGCAGGGTCTTGCCATTGATGCCATCGGCCAGGCCAAGCTCGCCGTTCAGCAGAAGGGTGTAGCTCCTGGCGAAGGTTTTCAGATACTGATGCTGATAGGAAATCTTGTAATACTCGAGATCCAGTCCTGGCACGCCCAGTTCGCCGTATATCCTTTGCAGGCCGCCGCTGGTGGGGTAGAGCAGGCTGTCGCGGGTATCTCGCGCCCAGCCCAGATCCGTCCGCAGGACGTTGGCACTGTCTCCAAACTTGTTGACGTAATCAATATAACGCTGCGAAGCGCTCTCCGTCACCGAAACGCCGATTTTTTCAAGTGCCAGCCCCAGGTTGACGGTATCCTTTTCATTCAACGGAATGCCAAAACGCACGCCGCCGCCAATCGTCGAAGTCTTGTAGCTGAGCACGGTCAGGCGGGACGAGTCCACATTGCGCTTGTAGATATCAAAGCCACGGCTCACGCCATCGTCGGTGAAATAGGGGTTGGTGAAGGACAGGGAATACACCTTGTTGATGCTGCCGCTGTTGACCTGCGCCGCCACGTGATTGCCGCTGCCAAAGATATTCTGCTGCACCACCGAGCCGCTCAGCACCAGCCCCTCTGAGCTGGAGAATCCGGCGCCAGCCATGATGCTGCCAGTGGGCTTTTCCGTCACGGCATAGTTCAGGTCAACCTGATCGGTCGTTCCCGGCACGGCCGGCGTCTCGACGTTGACATCGGTGAAATAGCCCAGTCGCTGCAAGCGCTCGCGCGAGCGGGTGATTTTGTCCGCTGCATACCAGCCGCCTTCCATCTGGCGCATTTCGCGGCGCAGCACTTCGTCGCGCGTGCGCGTATTACCCGCAATATTGATACGCCGCACATAGACGCGGCGGCCCGGGTCGAGGAAAAAAGTGAAAGCGACGGTATTTTTTTCCTTGTCGATTTCCGGCACCGCATTGACGTTGGCAAAAGCGTAGCCATCGTTACCCAGGCGATCGCTGATAGCCTTGCTCGACTCGGTCAGCTTTTCGCGTGAGAAAATCTCGCCGGCCTTGATCTTGACCAGCTTGCGCAATTCCGCTTCCGGCAGCAGCATTTCACCTGCCAGCTTGATATCCGAGACGTTGTACCTGTCCCCCTCACGGACATTGATAGTGATATAGATGCCCTCTTTGTCGGGGGAAATCGAAACCTGAGTGGATTCGATATTGAATTCCAGATAGCCGCGATTAAGATAGTAGGAGCGTAATGTTTCCAGATCGGCAGAAAGCTTCTGTTTCGAATATTGGTCGTTCTTGCTGTACCAGGTCATCCAGCCCGAAGTGGAAAGCACGAGTTGACTCAGCAGATCCTTCTCAGCAAATGCCTCGTTGCCAACGATATTGATCTGCTGGATCTTGGCAATCTCGCCCTCGGCGATGTCGAAGCTGATCGCCACGCGATTGCGCTCCAGCGGCGTAACGGTGGTGGTGATGGTGACGCCATACTTGCCGCGGCTGAAATATTGCCGTTTCAGCTCCTGCTCGGCACGATCGAGCAAGGCCTTGTCGAAAATTTTGGATTCCGCCAGACCCGCAGCCTTCATGCCATCCTTGAGCTGTTCCTTGGTAAACTCCTTGGCGCCGTTGATATCTACCTGTGCGATTGCCGGTCGTTCCTGCAGGGTCACCACCAGCACGCCGTCTTCAGCCTCCAGGCGCACATCCTTGAAAAATCCGGTGGCATAAAGTGCCTTTATCGCGGCGGCAGTTTTTTCGTCATTCAGGGTATCGCCCACCTTCACCGGCAGGTAACTGAACACGGTGCCGGCCTCGGTGCGTTGGATGCCCTCGACACGGATATCCCTGACCACAAAGGGATCGAGCGCCAGAGCGGAAGCCGCATAAAGACTGGAGATCAGGAACGGAATGATTTTTTTCATTATTGGCCGGTCAGCAAGCGGTTAATGTCGTTGTAAAAAGCGAAAGCCATCAGCACCAGCAAAAGCGCCATGCCGACCTGCTGGCCGATTTCCATGGCGCGCTCGGAAACCGGGCTTCCCTTCACGATTTCGGCCATATAATACATCAAATGCCCGCCATCCAATAAGGGCACGGGCAACAAATTGAGCACCCCCAGGCTGATGCTGATCAGGGCCAGAAAGCTCAGATAGGGCAACCATCCCATATGCGCCGACTGCCCGGCATAATCGGCAATGGTAATCGGGCCGCTGATGTTCTTCAGCGACACATCACCCATCACCATCCGGCCCAGCATTTGCAGGCTGAACAGCGAGGTGTCCCAGGTTTTGTGCAGCGCCTCGCCCAATGCACGCATGGGCGGATAGCGCACCTCGGTAACGAGCTTTCGCCCTAGCGCTTCATCCACCCAGGGTCCGGCACCGATCTTGCCCACGGTTTTGCCCTGTTCCTTCGTGGCCGTCGGCGTCAGGATTATGATCAGCAACGCCTCCTTCCGTCTGGCCTCAAAACGTAGTTCCCGTCCCGGGTTGTCACGCACCGCTTGCACCAACTCTTCCCACAGCACCATCGGCTTGCCGTTGACGGCCAGAATCTCGTCCCCCGTCTGCAGTCCCGCCTGCTCGCCAGCGCCTCCAGGCAACAGTTTTCCGATCACCGGCCGCAGCACCGGGCGGAAATGGCTCAGACCGAGTTTTTCAAGAAAATCGCCATCCAGGTCGTCGGCACTCAAACTTCCTGTATCCAGGCGGTGGAACTGGATCTCGCCCCGCTCATTGCTGGTTTCAACATTGACCAGCTGTTTTTGCATCGCTCTCTTCAGTAGCAGCCAGCGCGCATCCTGCCAGGTCGCGATAGGTTCGCCATCGATTTTCGTCATCACCTCGCCCGCCCGGAAGCCAGCCAGCGCGGCGGGACTGCCGTGCGCAGCTTCCCCCAGCACCGGCCTCACGCCCGGCACACCGTGCACGAACAATATCCAGTACAAGACGATTGCCAGCAGAAAATTAGCCACCGGGCCGGCAGCCACAATGAGCGCCCGGCGCCACACCGGTTGCCGGTTGAAGGCACGCGGCAACTCGTGGGGAGCAACCTCGCCCTCGCGCTCGTCGAGCATCTTGACGTAGCCTCCCAGGGGGAAAGCGCCCAGCGCCCATTCAGTGCTGTCTTTCCCCATCTTCCTGACCGCCAGCGGCTTGCCGAAACCGATAGAAAAACGCAACACCTTGACGCCACAACGGCGCGCGACCCAGTAGTGGCCGAATTCATGCACCACGATCAGGATACCCAGGGCGAGGATAAAAGCGACAAGGGTGAACAACAGGCTCATATTCCCTGCACCGCCAGCCGCGAGATGTGCTCGGCGGCAGCCTCGCGCGCCGACTGGTCCGCCTGCTGGACATCAGCCAGGCAATTCACCTGCACCAAACCAATCTGCTCCAGCGCATGTTCGATCACGGCAGGAATACCCAGGAAAGGCAGTTTTTCCTCCAGGAAGGCAGCCACCGCCACTTCATTGGCGGCATTGAGAATCGCCGGGGCGGTGCCGCCGGCGCGCAGGGCCTGATAGGCCAGATCGAGACAGCGGAAACGCTGCAGGTCGGGCGCCTGAAAATCGAGGCGCGCGATCTTGAACAGGTCGAGCGGCGATACCCCCGCAGAGATGCGCTCAGGGAAACCCAGCGCATAGGCAATTGGCGTGCGCATGTCGGGATTGCCCAGCTGGGCCAGCACCGAGCCGTCGGCATATTCGACCATGGAGTGAATCACGCTCTGGGGATGCACCACCACCTCGATCTGTTCGGCGGGCGCGGCGAACAGCCAGTGCGCCTCGATCACTTCCAGCCCCTTGTTCATCATGCTGGCCGAATCGACCGAGATCTTGCGCCCCATGGACCAGTTGGGATGAGCACAGGCCTGGTCGGGCGTGACGTTTTCCAGCTCGGCCAGCGCCTTGTTGCGGAACGGCCCGCCGGATGCCGTCAGCAGGATGCGCATCACGCCGACCTCGCCCAGGCCGCGCCCGAAGTCGCGTGGCAGGGACTGGAAGATGGCATTGTGTTCACTGTCGATGGGCAGGAGCTGCGAGCCGCTCTCGCGCACCGCGTCCATGAACACGCTGCCGGACATCACCAGGGTTTCCTTGTTCGCCAGCAGGATGCGCTTGCCCGCCCGTGCTGCTGCCAGCGAGGGGCGCAGGCCGGCCGCGCCGACAATGGCAGCCATCACGCTGTCCACCTGAGGCAGCGCGGAAACCTGTTCCAGCGCCTCGACCCCGTACAGCACCTGCGTTGCCAGGCCAGCGGCAGAAATTTTGCGCTGCAATTCCGCAGCAGCATCGGCATCCAGCAGCACGGCAAACTCCGGCTCAAACTGGCGGCATTGCTGCAGCAGCCTGTCCACCTGGGAATTTGCCGTCAGGGCCACGACACGGAAGCGTTCGGGGTGGCGCGCGATGACATCCAGCGTGCTGACGCCGATGGAGCCGGTGGAACCCAATACGGTAATGTTCTGCCTGTCAGCCATGTTCACAAACCCGGGAAACCATAAAGATAATAAGCCGCAGCCAGGGGCAGCGCGGGCGTCATGCCATCGATGCGGTCGAGCACCCCCCCATGGCCGGGCAAAATGCGCCCGCTGTCCTTCAGGCCGGCCTGGCGCTTGAGCCAGGACTCGAACAGGTCTCCCACCACGCTAATCGCAGCCATCGCCAGCAGCAGGGCAAAACCGGGGAACGGAACAGCGACGGAACCTTCCAGCGACTTCCAGGCCAAGCCATAACAGGCCACGCCCAGCAGGCCTCCCAGCACGCCCTCCCAGGTTTTACCCGGGCTCACCGAGGGCGCCAGCTTGTGTTTGCCGAATGCCCGCCCGGCAAAATAGGCGCCGATATCCGCCACGGATACCACTGCCAGCAGCCCCAGCAGCAAGGCAGGGCGCATGGCATGAAATTCCATCAGGGCAAACCAGGTGGGGAACAGCACCAGCCAGCCGGTTGCCGCCAGCAGCGCAGGATGGCGCACCTGCCAGCCACGGATCAGCCAGGGAAGCGCCACCAGCAGCCAGAACACCACCGCCGCCAGATAGAATTCTTCCACCCTGGTCTTGAGGACAAAAAATGCCGCGCCGAAGATCACCGTAGCTGCCAGATAGGCCCAGCGCCCGGCCTGCGGATAGGCCGCCAGCGCACCCCACTCCCAGGCACCGGCAGCAACCACCCCCAGGGTCAGCCAGCCCCAGTACAGGCTGGGCAATTTAAACAGGGCCAGCAGCAGGACCAGCAGCAGGACCAGCGCTGTAATGACGCGGGTTTTAAGCATCAGGCGCTTTCTTGAGCTGCTCGCTGGTGCGTCCGAAACGGCGCTCGCGCTGCTGGTAGGAGAGAATGGCTCTGTCCAGTTCGGCACTATCAAAATCGGGCCACAGTACCTCGGTGAAATAAAGCTCGGTATAAGCCAGTTGCCACAACAGGAAATTGCTGATGCGCTGCTCGCCGCCGGTACGGACAAACAGGTCCGGCTCGGGTGCATCGGGCATGGAAAGATAAGGCTGCAGGTCTGCTTCCGCGAAGCCTGCTGCCAGTTCGGGGCGTTCCCTGAGCATGACCTGGACAGCGTGCATGATGTCCCAGCGGCCACCATAATTGGCGGCGATGGTCAGGGTCAGCTTGTCGTTGCTGGCGGTCAGTGCTTCGGAACGCCGCACCATGTCCACCAGCCTGGCATCAAACCGGGACAGGTCACCAATGACTTTAAGCCGCACGCCATTCTGGTGCAGCTTGCTGACTTCGTTTTCCAACGCCAGCATGAAAAGCTGCATCAGGAAGCTGACTTCCTCTTCCGGCCTGCGCCAGTTCTCGCTGCTGAAGGCAAACAGGGTGAGATATGCGACACCGCGCTCGATACAGGCCTTGACCATCTCGCGCACTGTTTCCAGGCCGCGCTTGTGACCCATGACACGGGGGAAATGGCGCTTCTTCGCCCAGCGCCCGTTGCCGTCCATGATCATGGCAATGTGCCGCGGAATGTGCGGTGCCTGGGGAATATCGCGGGTTGAACTGGTCAGATGAGCCACGGTCGGCGGCTCAAACAGCCATCAATTCGGTTTCTTTTACCTGCAGCATTTTGTCCACCTCGGCCACATAGCGGTCGGTGAGCTTTTGAATCTCGTCCTGGGCACGACGGTCGTCATCCTCGCTGATGGCCTTGTCCTTGAGCAGATCCTTGAGCTGGGCATTGGCATCGCGGCGGATATTACGGATCGCCACCTTGGCGCCCTCGCCTTCATGCTTGACCACTTTGGTCAGCTCCCTGCGCCGTTCTTCTGTCAGCGCCGGCATGGGCACGCGGATCAGGTCACCCTGGGAAGAAGGATTGAGACCCAGATCGGAATCGCGAATGGCTTTTTCCACCGCGCTGACCATTTTCTTTTCCCACGGCGCCACGCCGATGGTGCGTGAATCGATCAGGGTCAGGTTGGCCACCTGATTGATCGCCGTCGGGCTGCCATAGTAGTCCACCATGACGTGATCCAGAATGCCGGTATGGGCACGCCCGGTCCGCACCTTGGCCAGGTCGGCCTTGAGTGCTTCAAGCGATTTCTGCATCTTCTGTTCGGCGGATTTTTTTACGTCTGCAATCATGTTCTGGCCTCCTTAGCAATACACTCTGGTGCCTTCGTCCTCGCCCATCACCACGCGCTTCAGCGCGCCCGGCTTGAAAATGCTGAACACCGCCAGCGGCATGCTCTGGTCGCGGCACAGGGCCAGGGCGGTGGCATCCATGACCTTCAGATTGCGTGTGATCGCCTCATCGAAACTGAGTTGCTGGTAGCGCATCGCATCCGGATTGGTTTTCGGGTCATCGGTGTAAACACCGTCAACCTTGGTCGCCTTGAGCACGATCTCGGCGCCCACTTCCATGCCGCGCAAGGCGGCGGCAGTATCAGTGGTAAAAAACGGGTTGCCGGTGCCGGCGCCAAAAATCACCACCTTGCCTTCTTCCAGATAGCGTATCGCCTTGCCGCGAATATAGGGCTCGGCCACTGCCTCGATGGCCAGCGCGGTTTGTACCCGGCTCTCCACGCCAATGCGGCGCATGGCATCCTGCAACGCCAGTGCATTCATCACTGTCGCCAGCATGCCCATATAATCTGCGGTAGCGCGGTCCATGCCGGCAGCGCCGGGGGCCACGCCACGAAAAATATTGCCGCCGCCGATGACCACCCCCACCTGCACACCCATGCGCACCACCTCGGCCACTTCCGCAACGATGCGTTCGATGGTCTCGCGGTTGATACCGTAGCTGTCCTCGCCCATCAGGGCCTCGCCGGAAAGCTTGAGCAGGATGCGTTTATAGGCAGGGGCGGTCATGGCTTTGGGTCCTTATACCTTTGCTGCGGCAGCGACTTCAGCGGCGTAATCCACCACTTTCTTCTCGATGCCCTCGCCCACCACGTACATGGTGAAAGCGCTGACGCTGGCTTTCTTGGAAGAGAGCAGTTTTTCCACGGTCTGATCCGGATCCTTGACGAAAGGCTGGCCCATCAGGGTCACTTCTGCCAGGTATTTGGCGATGCGGCCTTCCACCATCTTGGCGACGATGTCGGCCGGCTTGCCACTTTCGGCGGCCTGGGCAGAGAAGATCTTGCGCTCGTTTTCCAGCAGTTCGGCCGGCACCTGATCCTTGGATACGCAGACCGGCTTGCTCGCAGCGATGTGCATGGCGATGTCCTTGCCCAGCTGCTCGTCGCCACCCGTGCTGTCCACCATCACGCCGATGCGTGTGCCGTGCAGATAAGTGGTCAGTTTGCCGGAGGTTTCGGCGCGCACCAGACGGCGCAGGGTAATGTTCTCGCCCAGCTTCATGATCAGTGCCTGGCGGGCTTCTTCCACGGTCTGGCCGGAAGGCAGCTTGGCAGCAGCCAGTGCGTCGATGTCCTGAATATTCTGCTCGGCAACCAGTTGTGCAGCAGCCTTGGCGAAAGCGGCGAAATCCTCGTTTTTGGAGACGAAGTCGGTTTCGCAGTTCACTTCCACCAGCGCACCCTTGTGCCCGTCAGCACTGATGAAGCTGCCCACCACGCCTTCTGCGGCCACGCGGCTGGCTGCCTTGTTGGCCTTGGCACCGCTCTTGATGCGCAGCAGTTCTTCCGCGGCCTTCATGTCGCCAGCGGTTTCGCTCAATGCCTTCTTGCATTCCATCATGCCCAAGCCGGTCAGCTCGCGCAGTTCCTTGACCATACCTGCGGTAATTTCCGCCATGCTAAAACTCCTTAAACTCCGTTACCCAACACATAAAATCAAAAAAAGGGGCTTCCGCCCCTTTTGTTACGCGGAAAATCAGGCTGCTGTCTGTTCCGCGTCGCTGACTTCGACGAATTCCTCGCCCTTGATGATTTCCGCGATGACCTGGCTGCGGCCTTCCAGGATGGCGTCTGCCATGCCCTGGGCATAAAGGCGGATGGCCTTGCTCGAGTCATCGTTGCCGGGAATCACGTAATCCACGCCTGCAGGCGAGTTATTGGTATCCACAATGCCGATCACCGGGATGCCCAGCTTGTTGGCTTCGGTGATCGCGCCGCTTTCATAGCCCACGTCGATCACGAAAATGGCGTCCGGCAGGCCGCCCATGTCCTTGATCCCGCCCAGGCTGCGCTCCAGCTTGGCCATTTCGCGCTTGAAACCCAGCGCTTCCTTCTTGGAAATGCGTTCCATGCTGCCGTCTTCCATCATGGTCTCCATGTCCTTGAGACGCTTGATGGATTGCTTCACCGTCTTGAAGTTGGTGAGCATGCCGCCCAGCCAGCGGTAGTCGACGTAAGGAGCGCCGGCGCGTGCGGCTTCTTCCTTGATGATTTCGCGAGCCTGGCGCTTGGTGCCGACGAACAGGACGTTGCCCTTGTTGGCTGCCATCTGGCGCACGAACTTGATGGCCTCTTCATACATCGGAAGAGACTTTTCCAGGTTCACGATATGAATTTTGTTGCGGTCGCCAAAGATGAACGGAGCCATCTTGGGATTCCAGTAGCGGGTCTGGTGGCCGAAATGGACACCGGCTTCAAGCATCTGACGCATAGTCACTGACATGGTAAAACTCCTTAAGGGTTAAGCCTCCATCCGTCCGCATGCGACCTGCCGGAAAAAATCCGCTCAGGCACCCTTATCGGGACAGATGTGCGTATTCGCCGCCAATCTGGCGGCACTAGAATTCGACCCGGTTTGCAACCAGGCCAAATTGGGCCGCGATAATAGCACGACCAGGGTATTCTGTTCAATCTTCTATATTGTCGACATCGTCTTTTCGCAGCGCATCTGCCTGCCGGATCAGCTCCGCAATATCGCGGTTGCCGACGCTCAACGCCAGATCCAGTGCCGTCATGCCGCGCGCGTTGCGCACCGCCGGATCCGCGCCCAGGCGCAGCAGCAGGCGGACACACTCCAGGCATCCCTGTTTTGCGGCCAGCATCAGCGCCGTCATGCCGCCACTGGCCTGGGCATCCACCAGGTTGCCGTAGGACAGCAACTGTTTCACCGTTGCGGCATGGCCGTTGTAGGCGGCGTACATCAGGGGCGTCCAGCCCTTGCTGCTGGGGGCCAGGGTCGCGCCATGCAGAAAAAGCAGGTCGATCATGGCATTGTGGCCGTTGTAGGCAGCCAGCATGAGCGCGGTTTCACCATACTGGTTCCGGACATAGACCCTGGCGCCCCTGGCCAGCAGCGCCCTGGCCACCTCAAGCTGCCCCTCGCGCGCGGCGATCATCAGGACAGAGTAACCCTGCCTGTCGCGCATGTCCGGATCCACCCCGCGCTCCAGCAACTGCTCCACAGCGGCGGTATCGCCCTGCCTGGCAAAGATGAAAACGTCTTCCGGCAAGGGCAGCGCTTCCGCGCTTGCCATGAAGGGCACCAGCAGACACAGGAGGATCAGGCGGCGCAGGATCAGCATTGCAAACGCAAGCCGTCATAGGCCACATGCACGCCCTCGGGCAGCTGGTTCGCCAGGGCGGAAAACTCCAGTTCGTGGGTCATGTGGATCAGGTAAGTCCGGCGCGCTCCGATCTTTTCCGCCCAGGCGATCGCCTGCTCCACGCTCAGATGGGTAGGGTGAAAGCGGTGGCGCAGGCAGTCGAGCAGCAGCACATCCAGCCCGCGCAGCTTTTCCAGGCTGACAGCGGAAATATCCGACACATCGGTAAGGTACGCCATATCGCCGATGCGGTAGCCGAGAATCTCGTATTTGCCGTGCATCACCGGCACCGGCACCACCTCCGCCCCTGCCACCGCGAAGGGAGCCGCAACAGAATGGGCGCGCAGCACCGGCTTGTCCCAGTGATGCTGCTGGTGAGCCGGGAAAGCGTAGCCGAAACGCTGGACAATGCCCTGCATGGTGATTTCGTTGCCATAGACCGGAATCGGCTGGCGCTGCAAATGGCAAAAACTGCGCAGATCATCCAGGCCGTTGAGGTGGTCGGCATGGTAATGGGTATACAGCACCGCATCCACGCGCGTGAGCTGCTCGCGCAAGGCCTGGTGGCGCAGGTCGGGCCCGGTGTCCACCAGCAGCACAGCGCCGTTCTCCAGATACACTGCGATGGAGCAGCGGGTACGCCGGTTGCGGGGATCACCGGAAAGGCAGGTCGGGCAGCCGCAGCCGATCACGGGAGTTCCAGCACTGGAACCCACGCCGAGAAAAACTACTTCCATGCCTGTGCGGCCTGGAACAGTTCGAAAAAGTTGCGCGTCGTCGCCGCACCCACTTCCGCCACATCAATGCCGCGCAGGCTGGCAATCTCTTCCGCCACGTGGCGCACATAGGCTGGCTCATTGGTCTTGCCGCGATAAGGCGCCGGCGCCAGATAGGGCGAGTCGGTCTCGATCAGCAGGCGTTCGAGCGGCACCCGTCTGGCCACCTCTTTCAGCTCCAGCGCCTTCTTGAAAGTCACGATGCCGGAAAAGGAGATGTAAAAACCCAGTTCCATGGCCTGCTCGGCGACATCCAGGGTCTCGGTAAAGCAGTGCATCACCCCGCCGATCCGCTCTGCGCCTTCCTCGCGCATGATGCGCAGCGTATCGGCTGCTGCCGCGCGGGTATGGATGATGAGCGGCTTGCCGGCGGCAATGGCGGCACGGATATGGACACGGAAGCGTTCGCGCTGCCATTCCAGATCGCCCTGGAGGCGAAAATAGTCCAGCCCGGTTTCGCCGATGGCAATGACCTTGGGATGGCTGGCAAGAGAGGTGAGCTGTCCGACATCCGGCTCTCCGGTATCCTCGTAATCCGGGTGCACGCCAACGGAAGCGAACACATTGGGGTAGGTTTCCGCCAGTTGCCGGATTCCGGGAAAACCGGGCAAATCCACGCTGACACAGAGCGCATGGCTGACCTGGTTGTGCGCCATGGCATCGAATAAGGCCGGCAGGCGCTCGTTCAGGCCGGGAAAATTGATGTGGCAGTGGGAGTCGATGAACATGGTGAGGGATAAGGGGTGAGGAGAATGCGCCGCCTCACCTCCTCAATTTTTACATGGTATGCGTAGGGCGTGTCGAGCTCAGGTTGCCGCCCAGCAAACCCTCGATCTTGTTGCGCGCGGAGATGCCACTTTCATTATCGGAAAATTGCACGCCGATCCCCTGCGATTTGTTTCCCTGCGCCTCTGCCGGGGTAATCCAGGCCACCTTGCCCGCCACTGGCAGCTTGTTGGGGTCGTCCATCAGGGTCAGCAGCATGAACACTTCATCACCCAGGCGATAGGCCTTGTTGGTCGGAATGAAAATTCCGCCGCCCTTGATGAAGGGCATGTAGGCCGCATACAGCGCCGGTTTTTCCTTGATGCTCAGGGACAGCACGCCGGGGCGTGCCATGGAGGGTTTTTTGTCAGCTTCGGCCATGTTCGGATTCGGTCAGATTGATTGACTGCCTATAGGATAGCAACAATTGCTCCATGAGCAACTGGGCATTGAGGGGGTGATGTACATTTTTTTGCGCGGCCAGCAAGTCCTTCTGACAGGCCAGGGCGGCTGACAACCGGATACGCGGCGCCAGGGCACGGATCTCGGCGGCGAAATCGGGCTGGTAGCGTATCTGTCCGCCCAGGCGGCAGCCGATCAGGTCATGTATCCATTGCTGCAGCCACCTCACCATTCTTGCCAGGTCCTGCTTCTCGCTTTTTTCCGCCAGGCCGATCGGATCGAGCAGGCGAGGCTGCGCCAGCTGGGCCAGAAAATCCCGGCGCAGTTCGCGCGACTCGTCCACAGCCAGATCCAGCGCGGCCAGGGGCGCATTGCCCGCCTGCGCGAGCAATGCAGCCGGATCAACCACGCCCTGCTGGCGCAGCCAGTCCAGCGACTGCTCCTGCGGTGGTACCGGGAAAGCAATCTTGAGACAGCGGCTACGCACCGTGGGCAGCAGATGCTGTGCCTGGTGGCTGATGAGGATGATCAGGGTCTGGGGCGGCGGTTCCTCCAGGGTTTTCAGCAGCGCGTTGGCCGCGCTCAGATTCATTGCTTCGGCAGGGTGAATGAGGACAACGCGCATGCCGTTGCGGTGGGTGGAAAGATTCACCAGCCCCGCCAGTTCACGCACCTGCATGATCTTGATTTCCTGGCTGGGTTTTTTCCCCTTGCTCCTGGCCTCGCCCTCTTCGTCGCCATCCGCCAGCGCCTCCGGTTCCACGCTGCGAAAATCCGGGTGATTGCCCTGAGCCAACCAGCCGCAGGCAAGACACCGGCCGCAGCCCTCACCCGAAGGCAGTGGCGCTTCACACAGCAAACCCTGGGCAAGCGCACGGGCAAAATCGAGCTTGCCCACGCCCTTGCGCCCCTGGAACAGCAAGGCATGGGGCAGCGTTCCCCTTGCAGCAACGAGCTGACGCCAGATTTCCGCCTGCCAGGGATGGAAACCCACGGCTACAGTCCAGCGACCAGGGTTTCGAGCTCCACGCGAATCTCATCCAGCGTGCGCGCCGAATCGATCACCCGGATACGTTGCGGGAACTGGGCCGCACGGCGCAGGTAGGCGGCACGCACGCGCTGGAAGAAATCCTGCTGTTCCTGCTCGAAGCGGTCCAGCGAAACATTAGCAGATAGCCGCTGGCGCGCCACTTCGAGCGGCACATCGAACAGTAGGGTAAGGTCGGGCTGCAAACCCTGTTGCACCCAGTCTTCCAGAATTCGCAGCCGGGATTCGTCGATGCCGCGCCCGCCGCCCTGATAGGCAAAGCTGGCATCGGTGAAGCGGTCAGAGATCACCCATTTGCCCTGTTCCAGGGCGGGCAGGATAATCTGGGCCAGATGTTCGCGCCGCGATGCGAACATCAGCAAGGCCTCGGTTTCCAAATCCATGGCATGATTGAGCAGCAGCCCGCGCAGGGTTTCTCCCAGGGGCGTGCCGCCCGGCTCGCGCGTCACCACCACCTCGTGTCCGCGCCCCGCCAGGGACTGTGCCAGCCATTCGAGGTGGGAGCTCTTGCCGGCGCCGTCGATGCCTTCCAGAGTAATAAATTTGCCTTTGATTTTGCGTCCCCTATTTGCGGTTCAGTTGATAGCGCGCCACGGCCAGGTTGTGTTCGGCCAGGGTGGCGGAAAACTTGTGCGTCCCATCGCCCTTGCCGACAAAATACAGCGCACGGGTTGCGGCAGGATGAACGGCCGCCAGCAGCGAACCCAGGCCGGGCATGGCGATCGGCGTCGGCGGCAGGCCGGCGCGGGTGTAGGTATTATAGGGGGTATCGGTCATCAGGTCGGCGCGACGCAGATTGCCGTCGAACTGCTCACCCATGCCGTAGATGACCGTCGGGTCGGTCTGCAGGCGCATATTGAGGCGCAGGCGGTTGACGAACACGCCGGCAATCTGGGGCCGCTCGCTTGCCCGGCCGGTTTCCTTCTCGACAATCGAGGCCATGATCAGTGCTTCATAGGGCGTATGGTAGGGCAGCAGCGGATCGCGCTCCGCCCAGGCATCGGCAAGGCGTGTCTGAAGCGCGGCGTGGGCGCGGCGGAGGATGGCCAGGTCGCTCATGCCGCTGCTGAAATAATAGGTGTCGGGGAAAAACTGCCCCTCCGCCGCGTCGGCCTGTGCACCGATTTTCTCCAGAATTTCGCCTTCCGTCATGCCCGCTGCGTCATGCCGGACCGCTGAATGTTCGTCCAGTGCCTGACGCATGCGCCTGAAATTCCAGCCTTCGATGAAGGCAATTTCACTCTGGGTAACATCGCCGCGGGTAATCATGCGGAACAGCTGCAGCGGCGTCGGACTGTTTTCAAGGTAGTAATTGCCGGCCTTGATCTCCCCTTCCTTGCCATGCAGCCGCACCAGGGCGGTGAAGCTCCACGGCTCGGCCAGGATTTTTGCCTCCACCAGCTGGCGCGCCACGGCGCGCAGGCTGCTGCCATGGCGCAGGGTGAATTCATAAGGCGTCTGCGGCAGGGTCAGGGGCGTGGCGACAAAATAGGCCATCCATCCCGCCGCCACGATTGCTGCCAGCAGCACCAGGCGCAGCAGGGCCCTAATCATCCCGTCCCTCCACCAGTTGCCGCAATTGTGCCGTCAGGCTGCCACCCGGCCAAACCCGGCCATTGAACTCACGCACCTGCCAGATGCCGATCACGCTGTTGCACAGCATGACTTCCTCCGCCGCCATCAGACGCGCCAGCGGCAGCACGCCAATATGCACGGCCAGACCCAGTTCCCGCGCAAACGCCAGGATACGTTCGCGCTGCACGCCGGCCACGCCGCAGCGGGCCAGATCCGGGGTATGGAGCGCTCCCTCGTGCCAGGCAAACACGTTGCTCATGGTGCCCTCGATCACATTGCCCGCTTCGTCCAGCAGCATGCCTTCGGCAATGCCGGGATCGCTCCATTCCATGCGCGCCAGCACGTTTTCCAGCCGGTTGAGGTGCTTGATGCCAGCCAGGGCAGGCTGGGACGCCAGACGCAGCCGGCACAGATGAACCCTGACACCCTCCGCCTGATGGTGGGGCGGGTAGTCCGGCAAGGCGCCGGAAGTGACGATACGGGTCGGCGGCTGCGCCGCCGTGACGGCATAGCCCCGCACACCGGGGCCGCGCGTAATGATGATCTTGGCCACGCCATCCGGCGGCAGGCGCGCCAGATCGGATTCCAGTTCGGATGCGGCAGGACAGTCGAGACGCAGGGCCGCGCAATCGCCCGCCAGCTTGCGGTAGTGCCGGGCCCAGCACAGGGAAACGCCGCCCGCCCGCTTCAGGGTACGGAACACGCCATCGCCATAGAGCAGGCCGCGGTCGTGGGCGGAAATGACATCCGCCGGAAGGCCATTGATGAGCGTCATCAAATGACGGCCACCGTCAGCCCGGCAATCACTTCCCCATCGCCGCCAGCACCGCCTCGCCCAGCCCGGCGGGCGATTCCGCCACTACCACGCCGGCGGCCTGCAGCGCCTTGATCTTGTCCGAAGCCAGTCCGCTGCCGCCAGCGATAATCGCCCCGGCATGGCCCATGCGCTTGCCCTTGGGCGCGGTCTGCCCGGCGATGTAGCCCGCCACCGGCTTGGTGACGTGGGCCTTGATGTATTCCGCCGCGGCCTCCTCGCGCGTGCCGCCGATCTCGCCCACCATGATGATGGCCTCGGTTTCGGGATCGTCCTGGAACATTTGCAGGCAGTCGATGAAATCCAGCCCCTTGATCGGGTCGCCGCCGATGCCCACGCAGGTGCTCTGGCCCAGGCCGGCCCTGGTGGTCTGATACACCGCCTCGTAGGTCAGCGTGCCGGAACGGGAGACGATGCCGACCTTGCCTTTTTTGTGGATGAAGCCGGGCATGATGCCGATCTTGCACTCTTCCGGGGTGATGATGCCGGGGCAGTTGGGGCCGATCAACACCGAGGGGCTGTCTTTCAGCGCCGCCTTGACCTTCATCATGTCCAGCACCGGAATGCCTTCGGTAATGCAGACGATGACCCCGATGCCGGCAGCCGCCGCTTCCATGATCGAATCCGCAGCAAAGGCCGGCGGCACGTAGATCATGGTGGCATTGGCGCCGGTTTCCTTCACTGCGTCGCGCACGGTGTTGAATACCGGCAGATTGAGGTGCATCTGCCCGCCCTTGCCCGGCGTCACCCCGCCGACCATCTGGGTGCCGTAGGCAATGCCCTGCTCGGAGTGAAAGGTGCCCTGCTTGCCGGTAAAGCCCTGGCAGATGACCTTGGTGTGCTTGTTGACCAGAATACTCATTTTTTAAAGTCCTAACTTAACCGCAAAGGCGCAAAGACGCGAAGTTTTGAGAATTCTTTGCGCCTTCGCACCTTTGCGGTTTATAAATCACTGCACCGCTGCCACGGCGCGCTTGGCCGCATCGGTCAGGTCATTGGCGGAAATCACGCCGACGCCGCTCTCAGCCAGCATTTTCTGCCCCAGTTCGACGTTGGTGCCTTCCAGGCGCACGATCACCGGCACCTTGACGCCCACTTCCTTGACTGCGGTGATGATGCCCTCGGCGATGATGTCGCAGCGCATGATGCCGCCGAAGATGTTGACCAGGATGGCTTTCACGTTGGCATCCGAGAGGATGATCTTGAACGCCTTCGCTACGGTTTCCGCCGTCGCGCCACCGCCCACGTCGAGGAAATTGGCGGGCTGGCCGCCGTGCAGCTTGATCAGGTCCATGGTCGCCATGGCCAGGCCGGCGCCATTGACCATGCAGCCGATATTGCCGCTGAGGGCGATGTAGTTGAGGTCCGCTTCGCGCGCCGCCACTTCCTTGGCATCGTCCTGGCTCGCGTCACGCAGCGCAGCCAGATCCTTCTGGCGGTAAAGGGCGTTGTCCTCGATGCTGATCTTGCAGTCCAGCGCCACCAGTTCGCCACCGGCGGTCACCACCAGCGGATTGATTTCCACCAGCGACAAATCGTTTTTCATGAACAATGCAAACAGCCCCTTGGCCATCTTGCCAAAAGCGGCAATCTGCGGACCTTCCAGCTTGAGGCCGAAGGCGATGTTGCGGCACTGGAAGTCCTGCAGGCCCCACACCGGGTCGCACACCTCGCGCAGGATTTTGTCCGGCTCGGTACGGGCGATTTCCTCGATCTCCATGCCGCCGCTGCCGGACGCCACCAGCACGATGCGTTCCGATTCGCGGTCCACCGTCAGGCTGAGGTAAATCTCGCGCGCGATGTCCAGCGTTTCCTCGATCAGCAGGCGCGACACCATCTGCCCGTCAGGCGCGTTCTGGTAAGTCACCAGACGGCTGCCCAGCAGCGCATTCACGCTCTGGACCAGATCGCTCATCGTGCGCACCACACGCACCCCGCCCGCTTTGCCGCGGCCGCCAGCGTGGATTTGCGCCTTGACCACCCAGGCGTTGCCGCCCAGCTGCTCCGCCGCCGTTTCGGCCTGAGCCGCGTTACCCAGCACCACGCCGCGCGGAGTGGGAATACCCTGCTCGCGCAGCAACTGTTTTGCCTGATATTCGTGCAGATTCATTATTTTTCCTGGCAAAAATTCACACAGAGCCAACCGGCCCAAAGTCCGACATTGTGGAGCAATTCACGCCGTTAATCCAGCAAGGGCGCGGCCAGCACCACTTCAGGGCAGGGCTTTCATGGCGCACAGCTTTTCCAGCACCAGCTCGTCGATGCTGCCCTTGCTGACCGGGCTATCAAGGGGCAAGGCAATCCGCTGCTGGCTGATGGTTGCCATGTTTTCGTCCCTGGCTTCGGTGGCAAGCTGGGCTATCGTGCGGTTGGCGCAGTTGACGCGGGACGGGAACAGCAGGTATTTTGCCCCGCGCCGCCCCACCAGATATTCCTGCAGATTGTTGAAGGTATGGCGGGCAGTGAACGTCACTTCCGGGCCGTTCCTTGCGATACTGTCGCGATCGATTTCACGCACTATTGCCTCATCCTGCCTGATCGGCAGCCACTCTTCCGCCAGAGCCTGCCCGCCCATGAACAGGGTAATCAGTCCGAACTGCCAGCACCATTTTTTCAAAACCGTACTCCTCTGCCAAATCAAAATTTGTATTTTACCCACGTAAAAAATCCGCCTGTCAGGCAATAATCAGCTTCAGCCCGATCAGCACCGTCACGATTTCAAACGCACGCTTGATCCACAGGTTCCCCTTGGTGATTGCGTAATGGCTGCCGAGATAGCCGCCGATCACCGAGCCGGCCAGCAGGGCCGGCATCCAGTCCCAGGCGATGGTGCCGAGCATGCCCAGCACCAGCGCACCGGTGCCGTTCCACACCAGGCCGCACAACACCAGGGTATAAGCCACGGCGCGCTTGTAGTCGAGACCGAAATGGTGGATCAGCCACATGGTCAGGAACAGCCCGGTGCCGGAGGTGATCGAACCGTTGAGGAAGCCGACCACGAACAGGCCCACCGCACCGGTGGTCAGCGCCCGCCCCTCGCGGTTGCGCGGCGCATGCTCCATTCCCAGCCGTGGTTTGAAAACGGAGTACAGGCCCAGCCCCAGGGTCAACACCCCGAGCGCGAACTGGGCGATAGCGGCGGGGATTTTCAGGATCGTGCTGGCACCCAGCACCACCCCCGGCAGGCCGGCACCCAGTATGATCAGGGAAAAACGCCGCTCCAGATGGCTCTCCCTGAAATGGCGGAAGGTCGCCCCCAGGCCCAGCGCCACGCTCGCCACCTTGTGCGTCGCCAGCGCCACGCCAAACGGCAGGCCAAGGAAGATCAGCATGGGAAACTGGATCAGCCCCGCCCCGCCGCCGGACAGGGCGGAAAACCAGTTGGCGACGAAGGAGGCGACAAACAGGATGAGATGGTCGGACAAGACCACTTAGGACGTAACTCCGAACTCCGCCGCCATTTTGACAAAAAATAGCCGAAGCTGGCACGATTTAAGCAGTTCCAGCAAACGGTCGCACTGTTCCCCGCTCAGCAGGAACTCGACTTCCACCGGCAGCTCCCCCGCCAGCTCGAAAAAAGCTTCCTCATGCAGCCGGCCATGCCGCCCATAACCCGAAATGGCGCGAATCGCGGTGCCGCCCGGTATGCCTTGTGCTTTCGCCTGCTCCAGCAGCCACTCGTAAAGCAGCCTGCCGTCGTGGCGCTGCGCCTCGCTCACAAACAGTTTCAGACAAACGCCGTTCATTTCCTATCCTTTCAGAGCCTTGACAGTCCAGATGCCGAACAGGGTCATCGCCAGCGAGCCGGCAAGGTGCAGGCCGATGATGCCCGCCGCCCAGGCATACTGGGCGCGCAGCATCAGGGTCACGGTCTCGCCGGAGAAAGTTGAAAAAGTAGTCAGCCCGCCGAGAAAACCGGTGGCGACCAGCAGGCGCAGCTCGGGCGGAATGCCGGGATGCTCGGCAAACACCGCCATCGCCACGCCCATCAGGTAGCCGCCCAGCAGATTGGCCGCCAGCGTGCCCAGGGGCAGGGTGGGGAAAAGCGGGTTGAGCAGCAGCCCGAACCACCAGCGCAGCCACGCCCCCGCTGCCGCACCCACGCCTACCGCCAGCAAGCCATACCAGCCCATCGCCATTCCCATTCATGAATTTCTCGCGCAATTTTAGCAGGAGTTCCCTTTCCGCCTCGAATATTGCTAAAGTTGCAGCATGGACACGCTGCAGAAACTCTTCGCCACTGCCTGGCATCAGGACTTGGGTTACCTGATCGGCGTCGTGTTGCTGGTCGCGTTGCTGCTCTATCGCCTCAAGCCCGCGGTGCGCCGCACCGTGGTGAATACCCTTGGTTTCTTTTTCATCTGCCTGGCCGGACTGCTGATCAGTGGCCTGCTCGACCATCTGGGGTTTGCCAAGGCCGCCGCTGCGCTGCGCGAAATTTTCATCGTCGCCGGGGGCATGTCGGTCATCCGCCTCGGCGGGCTGTTCGTATTCCGCATCCTGCTTCCCGCCATACGCCTGAACCCGCCCAGCATTCTCGAAGACATGCTGGTCATCCTGGCCTACCTCATCTGGGGCATGGTGCGGCTGCGTTATGCCGGGGTGGACCTGTCCGGCATTGTCGCGACTTCCGCAGTCATCACCGCGGTCATCGCTTTTTCCATGCAGGACACCCTGGGCAACATCCTCGGCGGACTGGCGCTGGAGCTCGACAATTCCTTCGAAATCGGCGACTGGATCAAGGTGGACGACGTGACCGGCAAGGTGGTGGATATCCGCTGGCGCTCCACCTCGATCGAAACCCGCAACTGGGAAACCGTGGTCATCCCCAACAGTGTGCTGATGAAAACCAAATTCAGCGTGCTCGGCAAGCGCATGGGTCAGCCCGAGCAGTGGCGGCGCTGGGTGTGGTTCAACGTCGACTACAGCATCCCCCCGATGCGCGTGATCGAGATCGTGCAGCATGCCATCCAGTCGGCCGAGATTCCCCAGCTTGCCAAACAGCCCGCCCCCAACTGCATCATGATGGATTACGACAAGAGTGCTGCCCGCTACGCGGTGCGCTACTGGCTCACCGATCTGGCCAATGACGATCCCACTGACTCTGCCGTGCGCACCCACATCTACACCGCCCTGCAACGCGCCGGCATCCGGCTGCCGGTGCCGGAACAGAACGTGCATGTCATCAAGGAGGACGGCAAGCACGCGGAAGCGCGGCATACCCGCGAGGTTTCGCGGCGCATCGACGCCCTGCGCAAAGTCGCCCTGTTCCATCTGTTCAGCGAAAACGAATTGCAGGCGGTGGCGGAAAGCCTGAAATACGCGCCCTTCGCCAAAGGCGACGTCATCACCAAACAGGGCGCGGTGGCGCACTGGCTGTACGTCCTGACCGAGGGCGAAGCCGACGTGGTGCTGGAAACGCCATCGGGCAACCACGCCCTGAGCGCCATCGAGGCACCCAGCTTCTTCGGCGAAATGGGCATGATGACCGGGGCGCCGCGCAGCGCTACGGTTATCGCCAAAACCGACGTGGAATGCTACCGGCTCGACAAGCAGGCATTCGAAAGCATCATCCAGTCGCGCCCTTCCATCGCCGAGGAAATCACTCATGTCCTGGTGGCGCGCCAGACCGAGCTGCACTCCGCGCAGGACGGCATCAGCACGGAACAGCGCGCCACGGCGCAGCATTCGGAAATCCTGGCGCGGGTGAAGCACTTTTTTGGACTGTAAAATCCGCGCCCTGTCACCTGAACAGAACGGTCGAACACCATGACGCTTACCCCCCTGCACTTGCAGCAACAGCTCTCCGAACTGCGCAATGCCTACCTCGCCCAGCTGCCGCAAAAACTGGCCCAGCTGAATGAAACCTGGGCCCAGCTGCAAACCGACTGGGTTGCGGAAAGCGCCATGTCCCTGCACCGCCAGCTGCACAGCCTGGCCGGCTCGGGGACGACCTATGGTTTTCCCCGCATCACCGATGAAGCCAGATCGCTCGAATCGTTCATCAAGCCTTGTGTAGAAGATGGCACCCTGTTGCCGGAGAATGTGTTTTCCATCTTCAAACAAAAATTTGAAAACCTGCATGAGGCCATCACCCACGCCATGAATACCCCCCTCCCTCCGGCTGGCACCACAGGCGACCAGGAGCCGTCAAACCACCTTGCAAGCCTCTCAACCGAGGTCAAATCCCTCGACATCCTGCTTGCTGATGACGATCCCATCACTTCCGCCCTCACCACCATCCTTCTCAAACGGCAGGGGCATACCGTGCGCAGTGCTTCCGATGGAGCCGAAGCGCTGAGCCTGTTCGCTGAGAAGGAACCCGATCTGGTGCTGCTGGATGTGCTCATGCCGGTCATTGACGGCTACCAGACCGCCAGCCGCATCCGTGAAATGACCAAGGGGCGCTTCATCCCGATCATTTTCCTCACGGCGCTCACCAGCGACGACGATCTTGCCCGCTGCATCGAAGCGGGGGGAGACGACTTCCTCTCCAAGCCCTTCACGCCGGCCATCCTGAAAGCCAAGATCATGGCCATGGACCGCATCCGCAATCTGTATACCGAGCTGGAGCGATACAAGCAGCGCACCGAGGAGGAAATCGCGCTGTCCAGCCACATTTACCACACCATGACCAACCGCAACCCGGAGCATGTCACCCGCATGGATGCCTGGCGCAGTTCGGTGGGCCATTTCAGCGGCGACCTGCTGGCTTACCAGTTCACCCCCGACTGGAAGCTGGTCGTGCTGCTCGGCGATTTCACCGGCCATGGCCTGGCCGCAGCCATCGGCATCATTCCGGCGGCGGACAGCTTCTATGCCCTGATAGCCCAAAACGCCCCCCTCGCCCAGATCGCCGGCGAAATCAACCAGAAGCTGCACAAAATGCTGCCTACCGGGCAATACTGCGCCGCCTCCCTGATGAGCATCGATTTCAGCAACCACACGGTGGAATTCTGGATAGGCGGCATGCCTCCGGCGCTGCTTTTCGACAGCAACAGGAAATGCATAGGCAGGATCAAATCCGGCAATCTCCCGCTCGGCATCGTGGGCGATGAGCTGTTTGACGGCGCCACCGAAACCGTCGCGCTGGAAAACGGCAGCGTCGTGCTCTACAGCGACGGCCTGAACGAGGCCAGCAACCCGGCCCGTGAGCTGTTCGGGCTGGAACGCATCATCGCTGCGGCGGAAAGCGCTGCCAGCGACACCGAGATTCTCGCCGCCATCACCGACAGGGTCGGCGCCTTCCGCGCCGGCGTCGCTGCCGATGACGACACCACCGTGGTGGTGGTGCGAACCTGAATCGGGGCAATAACACAAAAAGAGGGGGAAATCCCCCTGAAACCGCACTGAACATGCTATTTTCAGCCTGCAGGGATTGACGCTGGCTAAACAAATCATCACAAGGGGAAGACTATGCAACTGGCAATGGTGGGACTGGGCAAAATGGGCGGCAACATGGCGCGGCGCCTGCGCCGGGGCGGCATCGAGGTGGTTGGCTATGATCGCGCTGCGGCGGTGGTGAGCGCACTGGCGGCGGAAGAAGGCATGATTGCCGCTTCCTCGGTGGCTGATGCGGTGAGCAAGCTGCAGTCGCCGCGCGTGGTCTGGCTGATGCTGCCCAGCGGCGAGCCGACCGAGAGCCAGATCCGCGAACTGGCGCCGCTGCTGTCACGGGGCGACGTCATCGTGGATGGCGGCAACTCCAATTACAAGGACAGCCAGCGCCGTGGCGCCTGGCTGGCGGAGCAGGGCATCGGCTTCATGGACGCCGGCACCTCGGGCGGCATCTGGGGGCTGGAGAACGGCTACTGCCTGATGGTGGGCGCTGCACCCGGAGTGGCCAAAATCATGGAACCGGTGCTCAAGGCCCTGGCGCCCGCACCAGACCGTGGCTGGGCGTGGGTGGGGCCGGTTGGCGCCGGACACTTCACCAAGATGATCCACAACGGCATCGAATACGGCATGATGCAGGCAATGGTCGAAGGCCTCGACCTGTTGCGCGGCAAGGAGGAATTCAAGCTCGACCTGGCGCAGATCACCGAGCTGTGGCGCCACAGCTCGGTGGTGCGCAGCTGGCTGCTGGACCTGACCGCCGAAGGGTTGAAAAACGACCAGGCGCTGGAGCAGGTCGCCCCCTATGTGGCCGACTCGGGCGAGGGGCGCTGGACCGTGATGGAAGCCGTGGAACAGGGCGTGGCGGCGCCGGTGCTGTCGCTGGCGCTGCAAATGCGCTTCGCCAGCCAGGATGAAGCCGGCTACAGCTACCGCCTGCTGTCGATGATGCGCAACGCCTTCGGCGGCCATGCCGTGAAGCAGGCGGAGGGCGGCAAATGAAAACCCTGGATCCATGCACCCTGGTCATTTTCGGCGCAGGGGGAAATCTCTCGCGCATCAAGCTGATCCCCGCGCTGTTCCGGCTCGAAGCGGCAAACCGCCTGCCCGAGAGGATGGTCATCCTCTGCTCCAGCCTGGAGCGTTTCAGCCACGAGGAATGGCTGGAGGAAATCGCCGGCATGTTGCGCAACAAGTATCCCGGCGGCTTCGACGAACAGGCGTTCGAACGCTTCCGCGCCCGGCTGCACTATCACCCCAACCCGCCGGACGACGCCGAATCCTACCAGCGCCTGCAAAAAACCCTGGAGGAAAACCCGGATTTCCCGCCCAACGTGGTGTTCTACATGTCGGTGCGCCCTTCCGAATTTCCCCGCATCATCGAGAAACTGGGCGGGGTCGGCGTGCTCAAGCAGAAAAACGGCTGGCGCCGGGTGGTGATCGAAAAACCCTTCGGCCACGACCTGCTCAGCGCACAGACCCTGCAAAGCAGCCTGTACAAATACCTCGACGAGCCGCAGATCTTCCGCATCGACCATTACCTCGGCAAAGGCACGGTGCAGAACATCATGGTGTTCCGCTTCGCCAACCTGCTGCTGGAACCCCTGTGGAACCACCATTACATTGATCATGTCCAGATCAGCCATGCCGAAACCCTGGGCGTGGAAGGGCGTGCCGACTACTATGAAAATGCCGGCGCCCTGCGCGACATGATCCAGAGCCATCTGCTGCAGCTGCTGGCGCTGGTGGCGATGGAACCGCCCGTGACCATGAGCCCGGAGCATCTGCGCGACGAAAAGGTCAAGGTGCTCAAGGCGATCCGCCCCATCACCCAGAATGCGGTGCATGCCCACGCCTTCCGCGGCCAGTATTCGAGCGGCGTGGTGGACGGCAAGACGGTTCCCGGCTATCTGGAAGCGGAGGGCGTGGCGCCCAACAGCGTCACCGAAACCTATGCCGCGCTGAAATTATTCATCGACAACTGGCGCTGGGCCGGGGTCCCCTTTTACCTGCGCACCGGCAAGCGCATGGCGGAAAACAGCTCCTCCATCAGCATCCGCTTCAAGCGCCCGCCACAGGATCTGCTGCGCCTGACCCACCACGAGCGGTCGCGCCCCAACTGGATCCTGCTCGGCATCCAGCCTAACGACTGCCTGAAAATGGAATTGCAGGTCAAGGTGCCCGGGCTGGACCTGAACACCCGCTCCATCAGCCTGGATGCGACCTACCACAAGGGTGACGACATCAATTACGACGCCTATGAAGGCCTGCTGCTGGACGTGATGCACGGCGACCACTCCCTGTTCCTGCGCATCGACGAAGTCGAGTGGGCCTGGCGCGTGGTCGATCCGGTGCTGAAGGTGTGGTCCATGGAGCGCGATTTCATCAACGACTATCAGGCAGGAAGCTGGGGACCGCGCGGCACCTATCGCCTGTTCGACCGCGACGACCAGTTCTGGCGCCATTCGCTCGACATCGGCGGGGCAGATTTACAGGCTTATTAGGGACGGTTTGGGCGTATGATCCTTAAAAAACACTTGAACCGCAAAGGCGCCAAGCGCGCAAAGGAAAAACAACTGTTTACCCTCTTTAGGTGGCCACCCACTGGGTGGGTGAATATTTTGTCTGAACCTTTTCATTCTTGGCGCCTTCGCGCCTTTGCGGTAAGTAAACTACGGTTTTTAGGATGATTGGACCAGACTAAGGAGGCGAGAATGCCAGCTTCCCTCATTTCAGGAATGCTGACCCGGTTGTTGTATGCGCTGGCACTAGTCATATTCGCCAGCACCCCGCTGCAGGCGGCTGAAAAGCCTTTGTTCAAGATCGTGCTGAGCGCACCGGGGCCGCGTAACATCTCCTATCTGCCTGTGGACCTGATCCCGAAAATTGGCGCGGACAAGGCAGAAGGCATCGGGCTGCAGCTGCTGCACACGGGCGGCGGCGGCGTGGCGCTGAACAATCTGGTCAACCGCAACGCCGATTTTGCCGTGGCCGGTTTCCCCGCCGCCATGTCGATGCGGGCCAACGGCGGCAACGTGGCCGGCATCGCTGCGGTGAACGATGACCCGCTGTTCATTTTCATGGTGCGCGCCGAACTGAAGGACAAGGTTCGGCGTTTTGCCGATCTCAAGGGCCGGGTGGTGGGCGTGAACACCAGCTCGCTCTCCAGCAAGACGACTTCGCAGCAGCTGGCCGAACTGCTGCTGCGCTCGGATGGCATCGATCCCGACATGGTGCGGCTGCTACCGGCCGGGCAGAGCTGGAAGGAACAGTCGGCGATGATCAATGCCGGGACGGTCGATGCGATCATGGGCGATGAACCTTTTGCCTCGCGCCTGCTGGCGCAGAACAAGGTATTCTTTCTCGCCAATCTGGCCGACCCCGCCATCACCGCAAAAATCCCCGGCGCCCATTTCCTCCACGCCGCCCTCACAACCCGGGAGGATCTGATCGAGAGCAATCCGGAAAAGGTGGCGCGCATGGTCAGGATCATGCGCGCTGCGCTGCAGTGGATGGCCAGCCACAGCCCGGAGGAAATCGTCGGAAAACTGGAAATCAGCGACCCCGAGGAGCGGGAGGCGCTGCTGACCAGCCTGAAGAAACACCCCCGCCTGTACAGCCGCGACGGCCGTTTTTCCGCGCGCCAGCTGCAGGCCACGGAGGCCTTCTTTCATGCGACCGCGTATGACAACCCGACCGCCAGAATGCTGAAAATCGAGTCCATGGTCGTGGACAGATGGTCCGGCAGGAGGGAATGATGAAACAGGCTGTGCTCAGCCAAGGGCAAAACCTGTTCCGCCAGGGCAAGCCTGCATCTGCTCGCCATTACTGACACCGGCACTGATCCGCCCCTGCGATACAAGGCCAGACTGGAATTCACCCGCGTTCCGGAAGAATGAGAGAACGCGACAAGCTCACAGCCGCCTCACAGCCAGCACAGGCCAGCACAGGCCAGCAGCGCATGGTTCCCCTTATTCCAATCACCGTTGGCAGTTATAATTGGCGGGAAAACCGGACTCTTCTACCATGGCACAAAAAAAACCACTCAAACTCCTGTTCGTCACCCCTGAAATCACCCCTTTGCTCAAGACCGGCGGCCTGGCCGATGTCAGCGCTGCCCTCCCCGCCGCGCTGCGCGAGCACGGGGTCGATGCGCGCGTCCTGCTGCCGGGCTACCCCCGGGTAATGGATTGCCTCAAGGACAAGCGTCCGGTCGCCACCCTGCTGCATACCGGCGTACACGGCGAGGTCCAGCTGCTGGCAGCGGAGCTGCCGGGCAGCGGCGTGCCCCTGCTGGTGATCGACTATCCCCAGTATTACGAGCGCGACGGCGGACCCTACATCGACCACAACGGCCATGACTGGGTGGACAACGCCCAGCGCTTCGCCCTGCTGTCCAGGGTCGGCGCCATTCTGGGCAATTCCGCCAGCCCGCTGGACTGGCACCCCGACATCGTGCAATGCAACGACTGGCAAAGCGGCCTGACCCCGGCCTACCTGCATTTCAGCCCGGGCCGGAACGCCGCCACTTTCATGACCATCCACAACATGGCGTTCCAGGGCTGCTTCCCAGCACCGCTCACCGCCGCGCTCGGCCTGCCGCCGGAGAGCTATGCCATGAATGGCGTGGAATATTACAGCCAGCTCTCCTTCCTCAAGGCCGGCCTGTTTTACGCCAACCACATCACCACGGTCAGCCCCACCTACGCCGAGGAAATCCAGCAGGAGCCGCTGGGATTCGGCATGCAGGGACTGCTGGCGCACCGCTATCTGGATCTGACCGGCATCGTCAACGGCATCGACGGCCACGAGTGGAACCCGGCCACCGACAAGCTTCTGCCCTACCACTACAGCGCCGACGACCTGTCCGGCAAGGCTGCCAACAAGCGCGCGCTGCAGCACAAGCTGGGCCTGGAGGAAAATCCGGACATCCCGATCCTGGGCGTGATCAGCCGCCTTACCTATCAGAAGGGGCTGGACCTGCTGCCTGCCATCGCCCCCGCCCTGCTGGCGCAACCGGTGCAGATCGTGATTCTGGGCAGCGGCGAAGCCGCGCTGGAAGAAGCCTTCATCGCCCTCGCCCAGGCCCACCCTGACCAGGTGGCGGCAGTCATCGGCTTCAATGAGGGCCTGTCGCACCTGATCGAAGCCGGTGCCGACATTTTCCTCATGCCCTCGCGCTTCGAGCCCTGCGGCCTCAACCAGATGTACAGCCAGTGCTATGGCACACCGCCGATCGTCCATGCCACCGGCGGGCTGGTGGACACGGTGGTGGACGCCTCGGCAGAGAACATTGCCAATGGCACGGCAAGCGGCTTCGTCTTTGCCCACACCACCGCGCATGGCCTGCAGGAATGTATCCTGCGCGCCTTGGCTGCCTATGCAGACAAACCTGTCTGGCGCCAGATCCAGCAGAACGGCATGCGCCGCGACTTCAGCTGGAACCGCAGCGCGGAAGAGTATCTGGCGCTGTATCACGGGGTGCTGAAAAGCTGATTTCTCCGGATGTCTGGAGCTGGAACTGACGTTGTTCCTTGAATCCGAAAACTGTCCCGCTACATCGGCAGAATTTCAGATTTGTGTGGCAGGAAGAATACGTAAATACGGGGGCAGGCCTTGCATTAACACATTTGCTGCACAAAATCCGCAAGAATGCTGTGATGCAAGACGGTATCTGCCCCCTCTGCCCGCGCGCATTATGGTGCAAATCCTCTGATATACCATAGTATCTGCGTAGCTATAAACTCAATGAGCCACCACTGCCCCACGAGCAGACCCAAGGCAACCCCTATAACTGACGAACGCCTTAGGCCGGTATGCGCAAAAATCCTAGCCGCGAGAATTCCACTCAGGGCCCCAAGCAACGACAGCAGAACCCAATACCATCCGAGCGCCCATAACGTCGCGTAGACCGGCAATGTCAGCAAGGAGGAAATTACAAACGGCACCCAGAGGGAAAGCTGCGGCTTCAAGTTCATTTGAAATACCGAATGGCAGCGTCTCTGTAGCGACGGCTGTCACCTTCTGTACCAAGCCTCGGCGGCTGAGGCCATTGCCGTGGGTCGTCGGGTAGCTGACGCAGTTCATCTACCAGCCTCCCATCGCAAGCCGCGATGCATTGCTTATTCGTGCCGCATGCGACGTAACAATTATCGTGACGCTGATAGCAAGCATCTCCGTTGTCCGTTGGTGGTGCATTGCCCGGAGAGTTGCCACCACATGAATTCTGGCCCCCACTCCAGCATTTTCCGCCCCAGTTGCCGTTGGTTGGCCCATTGGTTGCCGGGTTTCTACTGCCTGTGTTGTTCCACCAGTTCGTCGCTTCCAATCCGAACGGGTCCGTATAGCCAATCGGATTCCCATTGACATAGGCGTACCTGTTTATTCCACCTTCCAGTCCTATGGGGTCGCCGGTGGTATACCTCCCCGTCCCCGGGTCATAGTCGCGGAAGTAGTTGTAATGCCTCCCCGTCTCCTTGTCGTAGTACTGCCCTGGGAATCTCAGATTGAACTCAAACCTCACCCCATCCCCATCCGGGTCCTCATTCGGCAACTCCACGCCGAAGGCATCGACCGTATCCCAGCGCCACACGATCCTGTTCCGGCTGTCCGTGATCTGTCTCGGCGTGCCCAGATGGTCGGGGTGGATATAGTAGATTTCCGTCCCGCCCCCGGTCTTGGGCCTGAGGCTCGCCACCGGCAGATCATTCAGCCAGACGACCTCCTGAATCAGTTTTCCGGTTCCAGTGTATTCACCGACAAGGTGTCCGGCTTCATCATAAATGAATCGGATATTCCCTCCTTGGCCTGTTTTGTAAACCCGCTGCCCCAGGGCATTGTATTTGTATGTGGCTATGGTTGTCGTACCCTGTTTTACGCTGGCAAGCCGACCGAGTGCATTATAGGTGTAGATATACAAACCGTCCCCGGTCATGCGTCCGGCCGCATCCCAGGTGTAGGTTTTTTGATTGCCCCCCGTGCTTTGGTTGAGGCGATTGGCGCTGTAGGAATAGTTGGTCAGAATGCCGTTCCAGTCCAGTTGTAGCCGGTTGCCGTTGGCGTCATAGCCGTAATGCAGTGTGTCGGTGATCGGGGTCCCGCCGGATGGCAGCGTTAACGTTTGCTGGTTACCCGTCAGGCGGCCAGCAGGGTCCAGGATATAGTTGCTCTCCGTGTCATTCTGAAGTGGTGTGACCTGGCTCCAGTGATGCGTTCCAGCCAGCCGCCCTGCTGCATCGTAGCTGTAGGTTGTTGTGACTGCTGATTCGATGCGCTGCACTTCTCCATCCAGGCCATGGGCGCGAATGTGCTGTTGGCCATTGCTCCATGTCCAGTTGGAGAATGTGCCAAAGGGAGCGTGGGTAATACTGCCGAGCAAGGGTTGACCATTCAGGCTGATGCTGGCTGGTTGTCCATGGGTGTATCCGTAAACCAAGACGTTTCCGGAGGGCAGGGTTATCTGGCTGACCAGTGGTCCGGGAGCCCAAGTGTAAGCAATGCTTTGGACCAGCGTGCCTTGTGTCTGGGTTTTGTTGGCCAGATGGCCAGCTGCATCATAGCTGTATTGCGTGCTGCCGGTCAGGTCGGTAAACGCGCTCAGCTTGCCGGGCGGGGTGTCCCAAGTGTAGCTGGCCTGAACCGTAGTACCGCGTTTGATCTGGATGAGGCGGTTGAGGGCATCGTAGTTGTAAGTGAGCTTAATGCCAGTAGCGTCAGTACGAGTGAGAATATTGCCGGCGGCGTCATAAGTGCTGGCGGTATTGCCGCTGTCCGGGCTGGTTTCACGGGTGACATTGCCGAGGCCATCAACTTGGTAGGCAGTGGATGCCCCGATGGGATCGGTGACGGCGATAATCTGATCAAGGCTGCCATACTGGATACGGGTTGTGCCATTCAGTGGGTCGAGGATCTGGATTAGGCGCCCTAGGGGATCATAGCTGTTGGAGGTCATGGCACCGTTGGCGTCGGCAGTGGAAATCAGCATGCCATTGTTGTCATAGGCATAATTGGTGACATGATTGAGGCTGTCGAGTACCTGTGAGAGGCGGCCAAGGCCATCGTAGGCTAGTTTGCGGGCACGGGCGAGCGTGCCGCTGGGGTCGGTGACGTTTTCCTGGGTACGGTTGCCCAGGGGGTCGAGGGTGTAGGCGATGCGGCTGCCCTGGCCATCACTGATGGCGATGAGGCGGTGGGCAGGGTCGTATGTATAGGTCAGGCTGCTGCCGTCGGGCAGAGCGATCTGGATAAGCTGGCCCACGGCGTCGTAGGTGTAGAAAGTGGTTTCGCCGCCGCTGGCCTTGTGCAACAAGCGTCCGCGCAGATCGTAGGAAAAGTTGGTTTGTATGCCGTTTGGGTCGATCATGGCGAGAGGACGACCATGGAGGTCATATGCGGTAATGCGGGTGATGTGGCCGAGTGTATTTGTGATAGAGGCGAGGTTTCCCTGGGCATCGTAGCTGTAGCTGGTGATATCGGCGACATCAGTGCGCGGACCATCGATACTGGTGATTTGGCCCCATTGATTGTAGGTGTAGTTCCAAGTCTGGGTCTGGCTGCTTGCACTGACTGTTTTTTGCAGCAGGTTGCCGCTGGCGTCGTAGGCGAAGCTGGTAGTGCGACCGGGTTCGCTGATCAGGGTGGGCAGGCGGTAGCTGGGGTGCCAAGTAGTGGCGATAGTGCGTGCCTGGGGCGTGCCGGCTGCTTCGGTGCGGCTGGTTTCGAGGTTGCGGATGAGATCGTGGGTGTAGGTGGTGATATTGCCGTTGAAATCGGTGCGGCTGGATACGTTGCCGTTGGCGTCGTAAGTGGTGGCGGCGCTTCCACCACAATTGGTGCAGGGCTGGGCGATTGAAGTGTTTTTGACTACACCTTGAATGGTTTGGAATTCATAGCGACGCGCGGTACCAAGTGGGTCGATGACGAGTGTGCTGCCATCAGTATTGTAATTGAGGGTGTATTTGTCCACGCCACCGGCATGCTCGCTGGAGATGGCGCGGCCACGCGCATCGTAACTCCAGGTAACGAAGGAAACATTGTTTTCATCTACGATGCTGGTGAGCGCATTCGGAAAGGATGCATTATCGTAAAAATATTGCTTCTTACTTCCATCCGGATAAATGACAGCGTTC
>CAZKHJ010000015.1:0-53741 GCA_964552675.1 uncultured Sulfuricella sp.
GTGCAGGATGGCGTGCTCGATGCCGCCGATGTACTGGTCCACCGGCAGCCAGTATTTGGCGCGCGAATCCAGCATGGACTGGCTGTTGTCCGGCCCGGTGTAGCGCGCGTAGTACCAGGACGACTCGACGAAGGTGTCCATGGTGTCGGTCTCGCGCTCGGCGGCGCCGCCGCATTTGGGGCAGGTGGTCCGGTAGAACTCGGGCATCTTCTTGATCGGCGAGCCGATGTCGATCTTCACGTCCTCCGGCAGCACCACCGGCAGGTCCTGTTCCGGCACCGGCACGTCGCCGCAGCTGGGGCAGTGGATGATCGGGATCGGACAGCCCCAGTAGCGCTGGCGCGAAATGCCCCAGTCGCGCAGGCGGTACTGCACCTGCTTGTCGCCCAGGCCCTTCGCCTTGAGGTCGGCGGCGATGGCCTCCACCGCCTCGCCGTAGTTCAGGCCGTCGTACTTGCCGGAATGGACGCAGCGCCCCTGTTCCTTGTCGCCATACCATTCGGCCCAAGCCTCGGTGGAAAAGCTTTCGCCCTCGACCTGGATCACCTGCTTGATCGGCAGGCGGTACGTCTTGGCGAAATGGAAATCGCGCTCGTCATGCGCCGGCACCGCCATCACCGCGCCTTCGCCGTAGCTCATCAGCACGTAGTTGCCGACCCACACCGGGATCGGTTCGCCGGTGAGCGGGTGGGTGACGGAGATGCCCGTCGCCATGCCCTTCTTTTCCATGGTGGCGATGTCGGCCTCGGCCACGCCGCCCTGCTTGCATTCCTCGATGAAGGCGGCGAGCGCCGGGTTGTCCTGCGCGGCGCGGGTGGCCAGCGGATGCTCGGCGGCCACGGCGCAGAAGGTCACGCCCATGATGGTGTCGGCGCGGGTGGTGTAGACCCAGAGTTTTTCGGCCTGGCCGTCCAGCTCGTAGGGGAAGGCGAAGCGCACGCCAAAGCTCTTGCCGATCCAGTTCTTCTGCATGGTGCGCACCTGCTCGGGCCAGCCCGGCAGGTTGTCGAGTTCATTCAGCAGCTCGTCGGCGTAAGCGGTGATCTTCATGAAATACATCGGGATGTCACGCTTTTCCACCAGCGCGCCGGAGCGCCAGCCGCGGCCGTCGATCACCTGCTCGTTGGCGAGCACGGTGTGGTCGACCGGATCCCAGTTCACTGTGGCCAGCTTCTTGTAGACCAGCCCTTTTTCGAACAGCTTGGTGAACAGCCACTGCTCCCAGCGGTAGTAATCCGGCTTGCAGGTGGCCAGCTCGCGCGACCAGTCGATGGCCAGGCCGAGCGATTTGAGCTGGCTGCGCATGTAGTCAATATTGGAATAGGTCCAGCCGGCGGGGGCCACGTTGTTGGCGATGGCCGCATTCTCGGCGGGCAGGCCGAAAGCATCCCAGCCCATCGGCTGCATCACGTTGTAGCCACAGGCGCGGTGGTAGCGCGACAGCACGTCGCCGATGGTGTAGTTGCGCACATGGCCCATGTGCAGCTTGCCCGACGGGTAGGGGAACATCGACAGGCAGTAGTATTTCGGCTTGGCGGAGTCTTCGGCCGCCTTGAAGGCCTGGGTCGCATCCCAGAGCTGTTGCGCCTGTTTTTCGATTTCGGCTGGGGTATAGAGGTTTTCCATGATTCCAGAAACTGACAGAAAAGCCGATGATTATACGCCGAAATCGGCTGTCTCACGCCGCCGGGACTAGTGACAAAACAGCCCTGTCGCGATTATACTGGAGCATTCGTGTAATCAATTTTCGGGGATTCCAAAATGTCGAAGAAACACCCAGTCGTCGCCGTTACCGGTTCGTCGGGCGCAGGCACCACTACCGTCAAGGTCGCTTTTGAGCATATTTTCCGCCGCGAGAACATCACGGCTGGCGTGGTTGAGGGCGACAGCATGCACTCACTCGGCCGGGTGGAATTCAAGGAAGCCTCGAAAAAGGCGGAAGAAGCCGGCAACAACCATTTCAGCCATTTCGGCCCGGAAGCCAACCACTTCGAAAAAATCGAGGAAATGTTCAAGACCTACGGCAAGACCGGCACCTGCAAGAAGCGTTACTACATTCACTCCGATGCCGAAGCCGCTGACCAGAACGCCCGTCTTGGCACCACGCTGAAAGCCGGCGAATTCACCCCGTGGGAAGACGTGCCCAAGGGTACCGACCTGCTGTTCTATGAAGGCCTGCATGGCCTGGTCAAGCACGGCGACGTGGATGCAGCCAAACACGTGGATCTGGGCGTGGGTGTGGTACCCATCGTCAACCTCGAATGGATCCAGAAAATCCACCGCGATGCCAAGGAACGCGGCTATTCCGCCGAAGCCACGGTGCACACCATCCTGCGCCGCATGCCCGACTACGTGAATTACATCACGCCGCAGTTCTCCCGCACCTGCGTCAATTTCCAGCGCGTGCCGACCGTGGATACCTCCAATCCTTTCATCGCGCGCGATATCCCGACGCCGGATGAAAGCTTCGTGGTAATCCGCTTCCGTGATCCCAAGGGCGTGGACTTCCCCTACTACCTCAACATGATCCACGATTCCTTCATGTCCCGCCCCAACACCATCGTGGTGCCCGGCGGCAAGATGGGTTTTGCGATGGAAGTGATCCTTTCCCCGCTGATCCACAACCTGATCGAAAACAAGAAAAAAGCCTGAGCGCCAGGCGCTTGAAGACAAAGGCCGGGACTCCCGGCCTTTTTGTTTGGTGAAGCCATGACCACTTTCCTCTCCGGCCTCAACCCGGAACAGCTCGCCGCCGTCACCCTGCCGCATGAATCCGCGCTGATCCTGGCGGGCGCCGGCAGCGGCAAGACGCGCGTGCTCACCACCCGCATCGCACATCTGATCCAGTCCGGCCAGGCCAGCCCGAGCGGTATTTTCGCCGTCACCTTCACCAACAAGGCCGCCAGGGAAATGCTGACGCGCCTGTCGGCAATGCTGCCGATCAACACCCGCGGCATGTGGATCGGCACCTTCCATGGACTGGCCAACCGCATGCTGCGCGCCCATCACCGCGAAGCGGGACTGCCGGCGATGTTCCAGATTCTCGACAGCCAGGACCAGCTGGGCGCAATCAAGCGGCTGCTCAAGGCGCTGAACGTGGACGACGAGAAATACCCGCCCAAGCAATTGCAGCATTTCATCAACGGCTGCAAGGAACAGGGCCTGCGTGCCGACCGGATCGAGGCCTTCGACCCCTATACGCGCAAGCAGCAGGAGCTCTACGCCGCCTACGACGAACAGTGCCAGCGCGAGGGGGTCGTGGATTTCGCCGAACTGCTGCTGCGCTGCCATGAACTGCTGCTGCGCGAAAATGCCTTGCGCCAGCACTACCAGAGCCGCTTCCGCCACATTCTGGTAGACGAATTCCAGGACACCAACCAGCTGCAATACCAGTGGCTCAAACTGCTGGCGGGCGAGCATGCCGCCGTGTTTGCGGTGGGTGATGACGACCAGTCCATCTACGCCTTTCGCGGCGCGCGGGTGGGCAATATGGCCGATTTCGAGCGTGATTTCCATGTCCGCCAGGTGATCCGGCTGGAGCAGAACTACCGCTCCCACGGCAACATCCTCGATGCCGCCAATGCCCTGATCCGCCAGAACCAGAACCGCCTGGGCAAGAACCTGTGGACATCGGAAGGCTCGGGCGAGCCGATCCGCGTGTTCGAGGCCCATTCCGATTTCGAGGAAGCCGCCTTCATCGTCGATGAGGTCAAGACATTGCGGCGCGAGGGGCTTCCGCTTTCGGGCATCGCGCTGCTGTACCGCTCCAATGCCCAGTCGCGGGTGCTGGAACACGCCCTGTTCAATGCCGCCATTCCTTACCGCGTCTATGGCGGGCTGCGCTTCTTCGAACGCCAGGAGATCAAGCACGCCCTGGCCTACCTGCGCCTGATCGGCAATCCCGACGACGACGGCGCCCTGCTCAGGGTGATCAATTTTCCCGCACGCGGCATTGGCGCGCGCAGCCTGGAACAATTGCAGGAAATCGCCCGCCAGGAAAACACCAGCCTGTGGCAGGCAGCCAGACTCAATCGCCTGAGCGGCAAGGCGGGCACCACCATTCACGCTTTCACCGCCCTGATCGAAAGCATGCGCGCGGTTTGCACAACCTTGCCCCTGCCCGAACAGGTAGAACACATGCTTGAGCACAGCGGCCTGAATACCCATTACAAAAACGAGAAGGAAGGCGCCGAACGGCTGGAAAACCTCAACGAGCTGATCAACGCCGCCGCCGGATTCGTGACGGAATATGCACAGGAAGCCGGAGAGGGCGCACCCGATGCGCTCACGGCCTTTTTGACCCATGCTTCGCTGGAAGCCGGTGAACATCAGGCAGCGGCAGGGCAGGAGGCCTTGCAGCTGATGACGGTGCATGCCGCCAAGGGCCTGGAGTTCCACGCCGTGTTCATCAGCGGCCTGGAGGAAGGGCTGTTCCCGCATGAAAACAGCAGCCGGGAAAAGGATGGCCTGGAAGAAGAGCGCCGCCTGATGTACGTCGCCATCACCCGAGCCCGGCGGCGGCTTTATCTTTCCTTCGCCGACAGCCGCATGCTGCACGGCCAGCTGCGTTATGGCATTGTTTCACGCTTTCTGGACGAGCTGCCGCCGCAGTTGCTCAAGCGCATCAATCACTCCGGCACGCCATCCCCTGTCCCCCAGCCCCAGGCAGCCACCAGCGCTGCGCCATCCGGCACATCGGGCTGGCGCATCGGCCAGGCAGTGAAGCACCCCAAATTCGGGCCGGGCATCATCATCAACAGCGAAGGCCGGGGCGCGGATGCGCGCGTGCAGGTGAGTTTCAGCGATGCCGGGGTGAAATGGCTGGCGCTGGAGTACGCCAGGCTGGAGCCGGCTTAAGGCCCCCTTCAGGGGTTGCTAAGGCGCGCTTTCGTCCGGATTGGCGATAAAGATGTCGCGGTAGGCGGTATAGATGGAAGTGGCGAAGAGCACCGGAATGACCGCCAGCAGCCCCAGGCCGAAAGGAATCGAGCCCAGCACGAACAGCACCAGGCCGGCCAGGCCATACAGCGTAAACGGCAGGACATTGCCCAGGCAGGCGGCAAAGCTCAGCTTCATCGCCTCGCTGGCACGCAGGCCATCGAACAGCACCAGGGCGGGCGCAAACCAGTAAGCCATCAGCAGCGGCACCAGCAGGGCCAGCACCAGCGCGAACATGGCCATGAATTGCATCAGCAATGGCAGGATGGCCGGGTCGGAGGCATCCAGCGTGGCCAGATCAAACTCCGGCATGGTCCCGTAAAAAATGCCGATCAAACCCATGGCCAGCATGACCACCAGAATTTTCCCGCCCAGATAAATCCCGCCCAGCGCTACCAGTTGCCGCATATTGGCATGGAAGCCGGCAAACAGATGCCCGATTTCCAGCTCCTCGTCCAGTTCCAGTGCGCGGCAGCCGGCCATGAACCCCGCGATGAGAACCGGGTCGAGCAGGGCCGAGGCGATCGCGCCGACAACTGGCACGAAAACCGCCAGCGCCAGTTCGAACACCAGGTAAATCATGAAAAAAACCATCCAGATCAGCGGGCTTCTGCCGAACAGCTGGAAACCGGCCGCAATCCAGCGCCAGCCCTGTGATATTGCCACCGTGCGAGGCTGGACTTGCGACACCGATACCGTCTCCATCATGTCCTCTCGCTAAACCCAGTCATACTGCAGGGCATCATGGTGAGTCACATGGTGCTGCAGGATGCGGCGAAAATGTTTGGGGTCCTTGGCAAAAGTCATTTCGCCGGGGCGGGGAAAATGGAAGTCGTACAGCCGTGACAGCCAGAAACGCAGCGCTGCGGCACGCAGCATCACCGGCCAGGCGCCGCGCTCGATCGCGCTGAGCGGCCGGGTGCCGTGGTAAGCCTTGAGCATGGCCATCATGCGAGTCCGGTCCAGGGTGCCGTCTGCTGCGTTGACGCACCAGTCGTTGACAGTGATCGCCAGGTCATAGAGCCAGACATCGTTGCAGGCAAAGTAAAAATCGATCAGACCACCGACAGCATCGCCCTTGAACAGGACGTTGTCGCGGAACAGGTCGGCATGGATCACCCCGCGCGGCAAATCCTCAAAGCGGTAAAGTGACTGGAAGCGCAGCTCCTCGGCCAGCAGCGCGGCATCCTCGGCATCAAGGAAAGGCATGACCTGCGGCGCGGTGCTTTTCCACCAGTGAGGCCCGCGCGGATTGGGCATTTGCGCTGGATAGGTCTTACCCGCCAAATGCATTGCCGCGAGCATGTCGCCCACTTCGGTGCAGTGATGCGGCGCGGTTTCCTGCAGCGACTGGCCTTCCAGGCAGCTCACGATGCAGGCCGGCTTGCCATTGAGCTCGCCCAGATAGCCGTTATCCAGGTTGGCCACCGGCGCCGGGCAGGGAATGCCATGATGGGCCAGATGGGCCATGAGGTTGATGAAATAGGGCAGCTCATCGGCCTTGAGCTTCTCGAACAGGGTCAATACGTAACGGCCGTGGCTGGTAGTGACGAAGTAATTGGTGTTCTCGATGCCGGCAGAAATGCCCTGCAGGTCCTGCAAGGCGCCCAGGGCATAGCCTTTCAGCCAGTGTTCGAGCTGGGACGGGGTAACGGTGGTAAAAACGGACATTTAAATATCGGGGGAGAAGCGGATCAACTTTAGAAGGATTTCAGCAGCCACATCGGTACCAGAATGCCGGGGCTGACTTCGCCCTGACGCACGAACTGGCCGGTGCCTTTTTCGTCGATGAGGTAATAGGGTACGCCATGGGGCGGGGTGACTTTCAGCATGTAAAGCTTGCCATGAATGCGGAACTCCTCGACCTTGTCCTCGCCGCGCCGGGTGATGGTGACCTGCGGCTCCAGCGCCGGGTCGGGTTCATAGCCCGGCGGCGGAGCAGGCGGCTCGGGCAGGGGTTGCAGGCCTGATGGCGCGGCAGCCTTGTCGGCAAAGGCAGGAAAAGCGCACAGCAACAGCAGGGGAATGAATCGGCGCATGACAAGTCCTAGTTAGGGCAGGTTGAAGGCGGGATTATAAGCCGGAAACAGCGCTCGGTCACAGATTGAGCTGTATTTCCCGCTCCGCCGGCGAGGGCTCGAAGCCGCTGGTTTCGTAATACTTGAAAATCGCCTCCACCACGGCATCGGGCTCGTCGATGACCTGAATCAGGTTCATATCCTCGGCGCTGATCACCTTTTCCGTCACCAGCGTGGTGCGGAACCAGTTCAGCAGATCGCGCCAGAACGGCTCGCCTACCAGAATGATGGGGATTTTCCGGGTTTTCCCGGTCTGCACCAGGGTCAGCGCCTCCATCAGCTCGTCCACCGTGCCAAACCCTCCCGGCATCACCACGTAAGCGGTGGCGAACTTGACGAACATGACCTTGCGCGCAAAAAAATGCCGGAAAGTCTGGCTGATATCCTGATAAGGGTTGCTGTGCTGCTCGTGAGGCAGCTGGATATTGAGGCCGACGCTGGGAGAGGCGCCGAAGAACGCCCCCTTGTTGGCCGCTTCCATGATCCCCGGCCCCCCCCCGGAAATGACCGCAAATCCGGCGTCCGAGAGCTTCCGCGCAATCTGCTCGGTCAACTTGTAATAGGGATGGCCAGACGGGATACGGGCACTGCCGAAGATACTGACCGCCGGGCGGATCGGGCTGAGACGTTCGGTGGATTCAACGAACTCTGCCATAATCCCGAATACTCGCCACGATTCCCGTGCCGAATAGCCCTGCGTCAGAAAGTCCGGATCGAGGGGCTGGGGTAGTTTTTCCGCTGCACTCATGAGTATTTTCTCGCCTATGAAAACATTACTGCTGGTTGACGCTTCATCCTACCTTTACCGTGCCTTTCATGCCCTGCCGGATCTGCGCAATCGCCACAACGAGCCGACCGGGGCCGTCTACGGCGTGCTCAACATGCTGCGCCGCCTGCATCAGGATTACCAGGCCGATTATAGCGCCTGTGTGTTCGACGCAAAAGGAAAGACCTTCCGCGACGAGCTTTACCCCGAATACAAGGCTCATCGCCCCCCCATGCCGCCCGACCTGGCCGCGCAGATAGCGCCGCTGCACGACGCCATTCGCGCCATGGGCTGGCCGCTGCTGGCGGTGGAGGGGGTGGAAGCGGATGACGTGATCGGCACACTGGCACATCACGGCGCACAGGCCGGAATGCGGGTGGTGATTTCCACCGGGGACAAGGATATCGCGCAACTGGTCAACGGGCAGGTCACGCTGATCAACACCATGAGCAACGAAGCCCTGGACACGGCAGGCGTGACGGCAAAATTCGGCGTCCCGCCGGAGCGCATCGTCGACTACCTGACCCTGATCGGCGACAGCGTGGACAATGTGCCGGGCGTGGCCAAAGTCGGCCCCAAGACAGCGGTAAAATGGCTCACCCAGTACCACACCCTGGACAATCTGGTGCATCACGCCGCCGAAGTCGGTGGCGCGGTAGGCGAAAACCTGCGCCAGGCGCTGGACTGGCTGCCCAAGGCACGCGAACTGCTCACCATTCGCTGCGATGTCCCCCTGCCGGTCAACCTGGAACAACTGACTGCAGCCCCCCAGGACAACACCCGGCTGACCGAACTGTATGAGCGCCTGGAATTCAAGACCTGGCTGCGCGAACTGCATGCGACAGTTCAAACCGACCGGCCCGCCGCCGCAGAACCAGCCGACCGGCCCGCACCAAGCTATGAAGCCATCCTCGACGAAACCCGGCTGGCACAATGGCTGGCCCGGCTGGAACAGGCCGAACTGGTCAGCCTCGACACCGAAACCACCGGGCTGGACCCGATGCAGGCACGGCTGGTGGGCATTTCCTTTGCTGTCAGCCCGCACCAGGCGGCCTATCTGCCCCTCGCACACCATTATGCCGGCGTGCCGCAACAGCTCGATTTCAATCTCACCCTGCAGCGCCTGAAACCCTGGCTGGAAAACGCCGCGCGCAAAAAAGTCGGGCAGAACCTCAAGTACGACAGCCACATTTTCGCCAACCACGGCATCGCCCTGCGCGGCATCGTTCACGACACCCTGCTGCAGTCCTACGTGCTGGAAAGCCACCGGACGCATGACATGGACTCCCTCGCCGCGCGCCACCTCGGCGTGAAGACCCTGACCTACGCCGAGGTGGCGGGCAAGGGCGCGAAACAGATCGGCTTTGAGGAAGTGGCGCTCGATACCGCCACAACCTATGCTGCCGAGGACGCCGACATCACCCTGCAGCTGCACCAGTACCTGTATCCGCAGATCAGCCAGAATGCCGGGCTGGAATTCATTTACCGCATGATCGAGGTGCCGGCATCGCAGGTATTGTTTCACGTGGAACGCAACGGCGTACTGATTGATGCCGATCTCCTTGCCAGGCAGAGCCGCGCGCTGGGGGAAAAAATGCTGGCACTGGAGCAGGAGGCTTACCAGCTTGCCGGGCAGCCCTTCAATCTCAATTCGCCCAAGCAGATACAGGAAATCCTGTTCGGCCAGCTGGGGCTGCCAGTGAAAAAGAAAACGCCGGGTGGCGCCCCCTCCACCGATGAAGATGTGCTGCAGCAACTGGCGCTGGATTACCCGCTGCCGAAAATCCTGCTCGATTACCGCGGCCTGGCCAAGCTCAAATCAACCTATACCGACAAGCTGCCCCGCATGGTGAATCCCGCCACCGGCCGCGTTCATACCAGCTATAACCAGGCCGTGGCGGTGACCGGACGGCTGGCGTCCTCCGATCCCAACCTGCAGAACATTCCAGTGCGCAGCGAGGAAGGACGCCGCATCCGCGAAGCATTCATTGCGCCTCAGGGGCACCGCATCGTGTCAGCGGACTACTCCCAGATCGAGTTGCGCATCATGGCTCACCTCTCCGCCGACAGTAATCTGCTGAATGCCTTTGCCGCCGGCGAGGATATTCACCGCGCCACGGCAGCGGAGATCTTTGCCTGCACGCCGCTCGAAGTCACCCCGGAACAGCGGCGCTACGCCAAGGTGATCAATTTCGGCCTGATCTACGGCATGTCGGCATTCGGCCTGGCCAGCCAGCTCAACATCGAACGCGGCGCGGCGCAAGCCTATATGGAACGCTATTTCGAACGCTATCCTGGCGTGGCCAAGTATATGGAGCGCACCCGCGACATGGCAAAGCGCCAGGGCTACGTGGAAACCGTGTTCGGGCGGCGCCTGTGGCTGCCGGAAATCAATGCCGGCAACGGCCCGCGCCGGCAGGCGGCGGAGCGCGCCGCGATCAACGCGCCGATGCAGGGCACCGCCGCCGACCTGATCAAGCTGGCGATGATTGCCGTCCAGCGATGGCTGGAAACCGAGAATATGCAATCCCTGCTGATCATGCAGGTGCACGACGAACTGGTGCTGGAAGTGCCACAGGCGGAGCTGGCCGCAGTCAAGCGCGAACTGCCGCGTCTGATGGCCGGTGTTGCCACCCTGGCCGTGCCGCTGGTGGCGGAGGTGGGCGAGGGAGCCAACTGGGAGCAGGCGCACTAACCCGGATATTTCATGAAATATCCGGGCTCAATCTCTATTTGCGCCAGAATGCCGGGGTGAAAATAATCAACAGGGTAAACAACTCCAGCCGCCCCAGCAGCATGGTGAAGGTGCATACCCAGGTCTGGAAATCGGTCAGGATGGCATAGGTAGTGGCCGGCCCGACCTGATTCAGGCCCGGCCCGGTATTATTAATGGACGCCACCGTAGCGGAAAATGCGGTAATCACATCCAGTCCCGATGCAGTCAGAATCAGGGTCACGGAGACAATGCTCACCACGTAGATGAACAGGAAAGCCAGCACCGCATAGATGATTTTGTTCGGCACTACCTGCCCGCCCAGCTTGGTCGGCATGACGCCATCGGGATGCAGCAGCTTTTTCATTTCGCGGTATACCTGCTTATAAAGCAGCTGGGCACGAATCATCTTGATTCCCCCGCCAGTGGAACCGGAACTGGAGGCAAAACTGGACAGGAACAGCATCCACAGCGGAGCGAATATCGGCCACAAGTTAAAGTCGGTATTGGCAAAACCCGTGCTGGTAGCGATCGAAACGGTATTGAAGGCGGCAAAGCGCAGGGCGCTAGTAAAGTCCGGATAAACGTCGTTGAGCAGCAGATAGCCGGCCAGCATCGCGCTACTGCTCAGCGTGACTGCCAGAAACATGCCCGCCTCCGGGTCATGGCGATAGGGCACAAGACTCTTGCCGCGCCATACCATGAAATGGGTGGCAAAATTGATCCCTGCGACCAGCATGAAGAAGATGGTCACCGCCTCGATCGCGGGCGAGTCGAAATAGCCGAGACTGGCATCATGGGAAGAAAACCCCCCCAGTCCCATGGTGGAAAACCCATGCATCACCGCATCCAGCCAGGACATGCCTGCCACATGTAAGGAAAGGATGCAGACCAGGGTAATCCCGGCATACACCAGCCACAGCCCCTTGGCGGTTTCGGTAATCCGTGGGGTGAGCTGGCTGTCCTTCATCGGCCCGGGCGTTTCCGCCTTGTAAAGCTGCCGCCCGCCAACACCGAGCAGGGGCAATACTGCCACTGCCAGCACGATCAGACCCATGCCACCCAGCCATACTAGCTCGGTGCGCCAAAAATTGATCGATGGCGGCAACTGGTCGAGGTTGGACAATACCGTGGAGCCGGTAGTGGTCAGGCCGGAAATGGTCTCGAAATAAGCATCGGTAAAACTCAACTCGGGCAAAAAAGCCAGCAGGGGTATCGTGGCGAAAGCCGCCAGCATGGTCCAGATCAGCACCACCAGGAGAAAACCATCACGAATTTTCAACTCGCGTTTGTGACGTTGGGTACCAAGCCAGGCAACCAATCCGGTGGTAAAAGTGAGGAAAAAAGCCTCGTCATAGGCAGATGTGGCGCCATCCCGCAGCCACCATGACAGCCCCAGCGGCGCCAGCATGGTAAAACTGAACAGCATGATGACCATGCCCAGCACGTGAACTATCGGCATGACCTTGTTCATCAGAAAAACCCGATCCCGACCTGGAACAGTTTTTCCACCTTGGAAATCATCTGCTTGTTGACCACGAAAATGATCACATGGTCCTCGCTCTCGATCACCGTGTCGTGGTGCGCGATGATGACCTGCTCGCCGCGCACGATGGCGCCGATGGTGGCGCCCTTGGGCAGGCTGATTTCTTCCACCCGCCGGCCAACCACCCTGGAAGTGCTGGCATCACCGTGGGCAATCGCTTCCAGGGCCTCCGCCGCACCCCGGCGCAGGGAATGCACCACCGCCATGTCGCCGCGCCGCACATGGGCCAGCAGGCTGCCGATGGTAGCCTGGGCGGGGGAGATGGCGATATCGATGCGGCCGCTTTCCACCAGATCGACATAGGCGCTGCGGTTGATCAGGGCAATGACCTTGCGCGCGCCCATTTTCTTGGCCAGCAGCGCCGCCATGATGTTGTCTTCATCATCGTTGGTCAGGGCGCAGAACACGTCCATATCCTCGACATTTTCTGCCTGCAGTAGATCCCCGTCGGTCGCGTCACCAAAAAGCACCAGGGTCTTGCTCAGTTCTGCCGCCAGGCGCTGGCTGTTCTGCTTGTTGTGGTCGATCAGCTTGACCTGGTAGCGCTGTTCCAGATGCTTCGCCAGGCGCCGCCCGATGTTGCCGCCCCCCACGATCATCACGCGCTTGGCTGCCTTGTCGAGATGGCGCATTTCACGCATGACCAGGCGGATGTTTTCCGCCGCTGCGACAAAAAACACTTCGTCACCCGCCTCGATTACGGTCTTGCCTTCGGGGATGATAGGGCGGTCCTGGCGGAAAATTGCCGCCACGCGGGTGTCAATGTGCGGCATGTGCTTGCGCAGGTATTGCAGCCCGTGCCCGACCAGCGGCCCGCCATGAAACGCCCGCACCGCTGCCAGCCGCACCTTGCCACCGGCAAAATCCAGCACTTGCAGCGCTTCGGGATAATCGATCAGCTTGTGGATGTAATCCGTCAGCACCTCTTCCGGGCTGATGATGTAATCCACCGCAAAATTCTCGGCAGAAAACAGATCTTCCCGGGACAGATAATCGGTGCAGCGGATACGGGCAATCTTGGTGGGTGTGTTGAACAGCGTGGCCGCCAGCTTGCACGCGACCAGATTGGTTTCGTCGCTCTGGGTCACCGCCAGCAGCATGTCGGCATCCTCGATACCGGCCTGGCGCAGCACGGCCGGATGGGAGCCAAAGCCATGCACAGTACGCAGATCAAAGCGGTCCTGCAGGGTTTGCAGTTTGGCAGAGTCGATATCCACTACGGTGATATCGTTGGATTCGCGTACCAGATTTTCCGCCACCGACGCGCCGACCTGACCGGCGCCAAGAATCACGATTTTCACTAGAGGGCCCGCAGGGGAATAAGGACAGGCTGATTTTATGCCTATCGGTCCCGGCCCGCCACAGGACTATTCTTCGCCCTTGCGGGAAAACTTGACCCCCAGCTGCTTCAGTTTGCGATACAGATGCGTGCGTTCGAGCCCCACATTCTCCGCTACCCGGCTCATGTTCCCCCCGGCCTTGGCAATATGGTGCTCGAAGTAGGCGCGCTCGAACATGTCGCGCACCTCGCGCAGGGGCAAGTCCAGAGGCAGTCCCGGCAGCGTCTCGGCGACAGCGGGGGAGCTGAACGGGGCCACCACCCGGCTCACATCCTGGGGGGTGATTTCCTCGTTGAGACTGGTCAACGCCAGGGTTTTCACCACATTGGCGAGCTGCGGCAGATTGCCCGGCCAGTTTTCGTTGCGCAGTGCATTCAGCGCAGCCACACTGAAGTGGCGCGGTGGCGCCTCCCGTGTTTCGACGTATTGCGCCAGCATGCGATTGGCAAGGTCGGGAATGTCCTCACGGTGCTCGCGCAGGGCCGGCACACTCAGGGTCAGGCCGCTCAGGGCCTGAAACAGGGCTGCATCGAACAGCCCCTGCTCTACCAGCAGCGGCAGCGACTCGCTTGCTGCACATACCAGGCGTACATTGCTTTTTTCCAGTTGCCCCAGCACAAACAGCAAGCCTTTTTGTTCCTGCTTGCTGAGCATGGAGATTTCTGCCACAAACAATACCCCGTCACGCGCCTGGCCGAGTATTTCAAGCGGGTCTTCCGCCAGCCAGGCAGAGGCCTCCGGCGCAACAAAGGGCGTGTTCGCCTGATGCAGGAAACGCGAACACAAATCCGCACCGGCGCCTTTTTCTCCCAGCAGCAGCAATGGGGAGGCAAGATTCGCCACCTGCTCCAGGCGTTTCTGCAATTCGCCGATCAGGATGCTCTTGCCCAGGCTGGAAAGCCCCAGGCCACCGCGAAAATCGGCTTCGCCGCGCTTCAATGCACGCTTCACGGTGGCAAGCAGTTTCTGCAGGGCGACCGGCTTTTCGAGAAAATCAAAGGCGCCGATGCGCGTCGCCTCCACGGCGGTATCAATCGTGCCATGGCCCGACATCATCACCACCGGCATGGTGAGCAGGCCGGAACTGGCCCATTCCTTGAGCAGGGTAATGCCATCACTGTCGGGCATCCAGATATCGAGCAAAACCATGTCCGGACGGCCCTCGGCACGAATGCTGCGGGCGGCCGTGGCATTCTCCGCCAGCCGGACCCGGTAACCTTCATCCTCGAGGATTTCCCGCAACAACTCGCGAATGCCCGCTTCGTCATCTACTACAAGAATCTGGTTGGTATTCATTAAACAGCCTCTCCCGCGCAGGGCAATTGAATGCAGACGCGGGCGCCATGTGGTTCAACATTTTGAGCCTGGATCATGCCGTGATGCTCCTCCACGATTTTCTTTACGATAGCCAGCCCCAGGCCGGTTCCCTTGGGCTTGGTGGTGACATAGGGTTCGAACAGTCGGCCCATGAGCGGCTCCGGAAAACCGCTGCCATTATCGGCAATGGAAAATCGCACCCGGCCGCCCTCGACCTCGGTGCGTACCGTGATTTCAGGCTGCGGCTGCCCAGCAAGCGCATCCTCGGCATTACGCAACAGATTGTGCATCACCTGGCGCAACAGGGTGGCATCGCCGCTGACGGGAGGCAGGCCAGGCGCCAGTACCACTTCGATGCGCGCGCCCGAGCTTTCATACAGCGCGAGGACTTCGCGCACCAGCTGGTTAAGGTCCAGCGACTGCAAATTGAGCCGGGGCGAACGCGCGTATTCGGCAAAGGCATCCACCATGCTGTTCAATGCCGCGACCTGATTGACGATGGTCCGGGTGGAACGGGTCAGCACTTCCGCGTCAGGCGGGCTCAGCCGCTCCGCCAGCTTGTGCTCCAGGCGCTCCGCCGAAAGTTGAATCGGCGTAAGCGGGTTCTTGATTTCATGCGCCAGCCGCCGCGCCACCTCGCCCCAGGCTGCGTCTCGCTGGGCTTGCAGCAAATGGGTAATATCGTCGAACACCACCACATAGCCATTACCCACCGCACCGGGCAGATGGGTGCCACGCACCAGCAGCATCCGGTTTCCTTCCGGCCCGGCAAACTCGACCTGTTTGCGCCATTCCTGGTCGGTAGACAATTCAAACTGCTCCGCCACGACATGCGCCAGGGGCTGCATGGCCATATCGCGGCCGCCCCACGCGGGCAGCGGCAAACCGCGCAATGCCGCTACGTCCGTCTCCAGAATTTCGCCGGCACGCGGATTGGCGGTACGCAGATGAAATTTTTCATCGAAGGTCAGCACCCCGGAAGAAAGATGTGCCAGGATGCTTTCCAGATAGACCTTGGCCGCCTCCAGCTGCTGCTGCTTCTTTTCCACCGCCGCACTTGCGTCCGCCAGCTGGCGCGTCATGCGGTTGAACGAGAGCGTCAGCGCACCAAGCTCGTCACGGCTTTGTACCGGGTTGATCTGGGTGAAATCCCCCTTGGCAATGGCTCGCGTGCTTTCCGCCAGCAAGCCCAGCGGCGCAGAAAGCTTCTCCGATAACACGAAAGCCAGGGCGATTGCCGACAACAACGCCAGCAGCAGGGTCAAAGTCAGCGTCATGCCATAAATGCGCCTGAGCCCCTGGCGCGAAAAAGTCAGCTCCTGGTAATCGCGATACACCGCCTGCACCGTTTCGGCGTCCTGCGCCAGGCGCGCAGGCACCGGCTGCAACAGCTGCAGGATGCGCATGTCCTCGCTCAGGGTCAGCACATTCACCGGCACCACGACACGCAAATACAGGCCCTTGCCGGCAACAGTCTCAACCGCGGTAAATGGCTGCTGCTGACGAACCTGGCGCAGAATCGCTGCCGATGGCAGTTCCGGCAGAAAGCCGCTGTGTTCACTGCCAGCCACCGCCAGCATTCTGCCGCGCCCGCTGAACAGGGTTGCTTCCTGCACCCCGGCCTGCTCGCGCAAGCGGTTGAGCTGGGTCATATGCTCGCTGGATGGATTGTCCGCCAGTTCCAGCGCCATGACCTCGCCTTTTTTAACCAGCTCCTGCAACAGATTGTCGAGTACGCTTTGCCCCAGGCTCAGGCCGCCCTCAAGGGCATTATCCACGCGCACGTCAAACCAGGATTCGATGCTCTTGCTGAGAAATTGCACCGACACGCCATACACCAGGGTGCCTGGCAGCAAGGCCATGAGGGCAAACATCCACAACATGCGCACGGTCAGCTTGGTGCCGAATACCCGCGCCCGGAGCTTCTTCCATAGCACCCACAGCTGATAGCCGACCAGCCCCATCAGGGATACCGCCACCCCAAGGTTGAGCACCAGCAGCAGCGTGTAATTCTGGGAAAAGGCGGCCGTGTTGCTGCTGGCGCGTGACAGCAGAAAAAGCAGGACGGTGCCAAGCGCAACCGCCAGAAAGACCACATATCTCATTGCTGAATCAGGGATTCAAAGTCCATTGATACCACTCTGACTCCATGCTCCAATCCTTGGATGTCAGGGCATTCACCTGCAACGGCTTGGGCAACTGGGACAAATCCAGCTTCATGCGCAGGCGCGCTTCATAGCTGTATCGCTTCTTCAGCTGGGAACGCTCCACCACACGCCACTCCTGGATACGGCCCAGTTCGCTCTTGAGTTCGGAGAGCGTGGCAAAGGTTTTCTGTTGCTCGTGCACCTGCAAGCGGTATTGCTTGGTCAACGCGTGATAGCTGATGCGCGCCTGTTGCTGGTGACTGGAGATGATTTCATCGAGCCAGTACCAACGCGGGCGGCTGAGCTCGAACTCCACCGTAAAATTGAGCGGGACCCCCTTGCTGAGCGCATCTTCCAGCGCCTGGCTGAAATTCAGCTCGAATTCGGCCTTGAGATGATAGGTCTCTTCCACCAGGTTCAACTCGACATCCCGGACCTGAATCGCTGCTTCCGCGCGCGCGCCCGCAGCCGCGCACAGCAGCAGAACAGCGACAAGGAATCTAAAGCTTGGCAAGAAGGGCGTAATAAAAGCCATCGTGTTCTTGGTTGGGTATCAGTTGCAGGTCCTGTTCCGCCAGACCCGGCAGGGGCAGCAAGCGGGCATCGGCATGGCGCGCCAGAAAAGCCGTGATTTGCTGGTGATTTTCCTCATCAAACACGGAACAGGTCACGTAGAGCAATTTACCACCTTGCTCCAGGCAACGCCACAAGGCATCCAGAATATGCGCCTGCTGGGCGGCAAACTGGGCAATGTCGCTTTCGCGCCTCAACCACTTGATATCAGGGTGGCGGCGTACCACGCCGGAAGCGCTGCATGGCACATCGGCCAGAATCCGCTGGAACGGCCTGCCATCCCACCATGTCTGTGGCTCGGCGGCATCGCCGGTGATGCATTGCGCGCTCAGGCCAAGCCGCCCGAGATTCTGCTCCACCTTGTGCAGGCGTTTGGCATCGTGATCCAGGGCGACCAGGTCGAGATCCGCCAGCTCCAGCAAGTGCATGGTCTTGCCGCCCGGCGCGGCGCAAGCATCGAGAACCCGCATTCCATCGGCAACATCGAGCAGCCCTGCGGCAAGCTGGGCCCCGCCATCCTGTACCGAGATCCGGCCATCCGCAAAGCCCGGCAGCCTGTCCACGGCAACCGGCTGATCCAGCAGGATGGCGCCCCGGCCCAAGGCGCGAGCCGCGATGCCCGCTTGAGACAATTGCGCCAGACAGGTTTCGACATTGCCGGAGCGACGGTTCACCCGCAGCATCATGGGCGGGTGCTGGTTACCACAGGCAAGAATATCTTCCCAACACTCGGGGTGCTGGGCATGCAGCTTGTCGATCCACCATTGCGGATGCCCATAGCGTGCTTCCGCGCTGATGCTTGCCGTCTCGACCAGCAACGCTTCGCGGCAGCGCAGGAAATTGCGCAGGATGGCGTTGACCAAACCTTTGGCAGAGGTTTTTCGCAGTGACTGCACGGTCACCCGCACGGCATGATCCACCACGGCATGGGGTCTGGCATGGGTATGCGCCAGTTGGTACAGCGCCACCAGCAAGAGGCAGCGGATGCTCTCGTCCTGCAGCGGTTTTTGCAGCAAAGACCCGAGGATCGCCCGCAAAGCCCCATAATGGCGCAGCGTGCCATAGCTCAGGTCCTGCAGCATGGCTCGCTGTTGCGGCGACAGCCCGGGATGGCGCATCAGGATTGCCTGCAGCACCTGGTTGAGATTCCGCCCGGCGAGGACCTGGGCAACAGCCTGGCTGGCGAGGCCTTGGGCCTCAAGCATCGAAACGGTCTCCCGCTGCAACCGGATTGCCGGGTAAAAACTGCGCCATGGTCAAACGCCGCCCGCCGGCTTTTTGCACTTCCTGCAGCAGCAGGGCGCCTTCCCCGCAGGCGACCAGCACTCCCGACTTGTCTGCACGCAACACGGTTCCGGGCTGGCCATGCTCATTCACCACCGCCGCCTGCCAGATACGCCACACCTCGCCCCGGAATACCGTTTGGGCAACCGGGAAGGGATTGTAGGCACGCACTGCATGTTCCAGTTCAGGGGCAGGACGATTCCAGTCCAGCCGGGCCTCGGTCTTGCTCAGCTTGGCAGCATAGGTGGCGAGGCTTTCGTCCTGGTTTTGGGCCGGCAACCCGCCCTGTTGCAGCTGCGCCAAAGCCGCCACGATCGCTTCTGCCCCCAACACCGCCAGTTTGTCATGCAGGCTCTGCGCCGTATCTGCTGTCGTGATGGGGAGGGGAAATCTGAGCAGCATCGGCCCCGTATCCAGCCCCTCGTCCATTTGCATGATGGTAATGCCGGTTTCCCCATCTCCCGCCAGAATCGCGCGCTGGATGGGGGCCGCGCCACGCCAGCGGGGCAGCAGGGAAGCATGGATGTTGCAGCAGCCATGCTTGGGAATGGTCAATACCTCTTTGGGCAAAATCAGGCCATAAGCCGCCACGACCATGATATCGGCGCCAATGGCATCAAGCTGATTCTGAATTTCAGGCTGCCGCAGACTGGTGGGCTGCAGCACGGTCAAATGGTGCGCCAGCGCCAGCTGCTTCACCGGGCTCATGGCCAGTTGCATACCACGGCCGGCCGGCCGGTCCGGCTGGGTCAGCACCAGTGCCACTTCATGGCCGGCACGAATCAGGGCATCCAGCGCCTGAGCGGCAAACTCCGGCGTGCCGGCAAAAATCAGCCGCATTACATGGTCTCGCGCTGCAGTTTTTGCAGTTTGATCTTGATCCGCGTCTGCTTGAGGCGGGACAAATACTCAACAAACACTTTTCCCTGGAGATGATCCATTTCATGTTGAACACATACTGCGAGCAGCCCATCCGCCTCAAAGGTAAAAGGCTTGCCTTCCCGATCCAGCGCTTCTACCGTCACCCGTTCGGCGCGCGTCACCTTTTCATAGATTCCCGGCACCGACAGACAGCCTTCTTCCCGTTCCGCTATGCCGTCACGGGCCGTAATCCTGGGGTTGATCAACGCCATCAGCTGATCCCTGCTTTCCGAAATATCGATCACGATCACCTGTTTGTGAACATTCACCTGGGTCGCAGCCAAGCCGATCCCCGGTGCGGCATACATGGTCTGGGCCATGTCATCCACCAGGCGGCGAATTTCAGCGCTCACCTCCTGTACCGGGGAAGCCACGGTATGAAGTCGCTGATCGGGGTAATGCAGGATCGATAAAAGGGCCATAAATGCTTGCCTATTTAATTAATTACATGCAGAATTTAACCTAAACCTTAAACCGGCCAGCCGGGCTGGCCATACTAGAACTTCTGATCATGAACCCAGCAGAAAAGTTCTTCACAAGAGCGAGGCGCCCCATGCGTAAGCCCATCATTATAGCTGTGCTTTCCCTTTCCGGTTTCATTTCCTCCCTGGCATGGGCCGATGAAATCAAACTACAGGAGAACCCCCCACAGGAATACGTGGTGGTAAAAGGGGATACCCTGTGGGGGATTTCCTCACGCTTTCTCCAGGACCCATGGCGCTGGCCCGATCTGTGGAACATGAACCGGGCACAGATCAAGAACCCGCACCTGATTTACCCCGGCGACATGGTCATTCTTGATACCTCCGGCGCCTCGCCACATTTGCGCCTGATCAAGGGCGGCAAGACCATCAAGCTCAACCCCAGCGTGCGCAGCGAAGCGCTCGTTGCACAGGCCATCCCGGCCATCCCGCCTTCCGCCATCGGGCCATTCCTGACCCAGGCGCTGATTGTCGAGGATAGCGAGCTGGACCATTCCCCCTATGTAGTCGGCACCGAGGACGATCGGGTTATCATGGGCCGTGGCGACAGGATTTATGCCGCTGGCGCCAGGGATGAAAACATCCGTGACTGGAGCATCTACCGCAAGGGCAAGGCCTTGTCCGACCCGGACACCAAGGAATCGCTGGGTCATGAAACCGAGCATATTGGCGATGCCCGGCTGGTTCAGTCCGACGAGGTAATGACGCTGGAAATCACCAATTCCGTCATGGAAATCCGCCGCGAAGACCGCCTGGTGCCAAGCAGCGACAGGCGGACTTTCCAGTATGTCCCGCGCGCACCCGAAAAGGCCATCAATGGCCGCATCATTTCCGCCTATGGCGCCGTTTCCGATGCCGGCAGATACCAGACCGTGGTAATCAACAAGGGCAGCAAGGATGGCCTGGAAGAAGGCCATGTCCTGGCTGTCTATCGCAAGGGCCGCACCGTCGAGCCACCCCCGGGCGAGCCGCGCAAGAATGCCTGGCGTTACCTGGATCGGGAGTGCATCAAACCAGGCAAGACCGTCACCTTCGACCAGTTCTATGATCCCAAGGAAGTGCTCGAACCATGCCAGAAGGAGAATGGCACCGCAGCGCCTGGCGATGAAATCCGCTATTCCGATATCGGCTGCCTGAAGCCGGGCGCAAAAGTCAGCTTTGACCAGTTCTTCAACCCCAAGGATGTTTACAAGCTGCACTGCCGGGCCGAAAAACGCGATACCGTAACCTTGCCCGATACTCGTACCGGCCTGGTTTTCGTTTACCGTGTATTTGACCGTGCATCCTATGCGCTGGTGATGAGCGCGAGCAAACCGGTCTACCTGCTGGATGTCGTCAAGAATCCTTGAGCGGCGCAACTGACCCTTCCCTGTGGGTTGCTCTCAGCCTGATACCCGGGCTGGGAGGAGAGACTTACCGGCGCCTGCTAAAAACCTTCGGCGAGCCAGAGCAAATCTATGCCGTCGGGCGTGCCGCACTGGAAAAAACGGTGCGTGCACCCATTGCCAGCGCTATCGCCTGTGGTCCCAATCCTGATGCGCTGGCGCCAACCCTGAAGTGGCTATCCGAACCGCTCAATCATATCCTGACCCTGGCCGATGCGGACTATCCCCGCAGCTTGCTGGAAATACCAGACCCTCCGCCCCTCTTGTATGTCAAAGGACGGCGTGAACTGCTCAATCATCCCTCCCTGGCCATCGTTGGCAGCCGTAACGCAACATCCCAGGGTTTGATGAATGCGGAAAGTTTTGCCCACACTCTCAGCGACAGCAGCCTGTGCATCATCAGCGGCATGGCCCTGGGAATTGATGGCGCAGCACACCGCGGCGGCCTGCTCGGTGCGGCAGGCAGCATCGCCGTCGTGGGAACAGGCCTCGACATCGTTTACCCAGCCCGCCACCGCACATTGGCCCATGAACTGGCGCAAGAAGGCGCGCTGGTCTCCGAATTTCCCATTGGCACGCCATCCCGGGCACAAAATTTCCCCCGTCGCAACCGCATCATCAGCGGCTTGGCCCAGGGATGTCTGGTTGTCGAAGCGGCCCTGCAAAGCGGCTCCCTCATTACCGCCAGACTGGCGGCAGAACAGGGCCGGGATGTATTTGCCATTCCCGGTTCAATTCACTCCCCCCTTGCCAAGGGCTGCCATTACCTGATCAAGCAGGGCGCCAAGCTGGTGGAAAGCGCCCAGGACATTCTCGATGAGTTGGGCTACCCAGCCATGACAAGCCAGCCACGAGCACATCCGGCCGCCGGGAACAGCAGTGAGGACGCCCGGCTATTGCATTGCCTTGGTTTCGACCCGGTCGGGATAGACGCGCTGGTGAACTGCAGCGGCTTGACGAGCGATAGCGTTTGCGCCATTCTGTTATTAATGGAATTGGCTGGTCGTGTGACCAGCCTGCCGGGCGGCCTGTATCAGCGCAGCGGAAATGATTAAAGGGCAAAAGCCATAATGATGTTCGACATTCTTGTCTACCTGTTTGAAAATTACTTCGAGGCAGACCTTCACCCAGATCAGGGAACGCTGGAGCAAGAGCTTTCTGCCGCAGGATTTGACAGCACCCAGATCAATCTCGCCTTCGACTGGCTCAACGGGCTGGAAACACTCTCCCTCTCTTCCTACCCAGACAGTCTGGTTGAAAGCAAATCCGCCCGAATCTATGCCGATATCGAACTGAAAAAAATTGATGCGGAAAGCCGCGGCTTTCTTGCTTTCCTTGAGGTCTCTAACATCCTCAACCCGGTCCAGCGCGAATGGGTCATTGATCGTATTCTTGCCCTGAACGACCGGGATGTCGGCCTGGAGCAAGTCAAATGGATTGTGCTTATCGTGCTGTGGAGCCAAGGCGCTGCCGAAGATTACCTGTTCATGGAAGACCTGTTGTTTGGCGATAACACGCCACAAATGCACTGACCCCCCAACCCCTGACACCAAACCGGCTGGTTTCATAATCAGCACATTGCCTCCCTATGTCCTCTACCCTCCTGATCGTCGAATCGCCCTCCAAGGCCAAAACCCTGAAAAAATATCTGGGCAAGGACTTCGAAATTCTCGCCTCCTATGGCCATGTTCGTGACCTCATACCCAAACAGGGGGCCGTCGATACCGATCACAGCTTCGCCATGAAGTACGAATTGATTGCACGCAACACCAAGCATGTGGATGCAATCGCCAAGGCGGTAAAAGAAGCCGATGCCATTTACCTCGCAACAGACCCGGACCGCGAAGGTGAAGCCATTGCCTGGCATCTGGCAGAGATTCTCAAAAACAAGAAGCTGCTCAAGAACAAGACGCTCAAACGCGTGGTCTTTCACGAAATCACACAAACCGCTGTTCAGGCTGCGGTAGCGGAACCACGTGATATCGCCATGGATATGGTCAATGCCCAGCAAGCAAGGCGTGCGCTTGATTACCTCGTGGGTTTCAACCTTTCACCCTTGCTATGGCGCAAGATTCGCCGTGGATTATCTGCTGGCCGGGTGCAAAGTCCAGCCTTGCGATTGATCGTTGAACGTGAAATCGAGATCGAGAAATTCCAGACCCAGGAATACTGGAGCATTCATCTCGACAGCCACAAAGGCCGGCAGAAATTTAATGCCAAGCTGTTCCAGTACAAGGGCGAGAAGCTTACCCAGTTCAGCATTACCAACACCGAGCAGCAAGCTGCGATCGTCTTGTCTCTCACGACAGGCAATGACAAGGCCACGGTTACCCAGGTTGAGAAGAAGCGCAAGCAGCGCCAGGCCGCAGCGCCTTTCACTACCTCGACCCTGCAGCAGGAAGCCGTGCGCAAGCTTGGATTTTCTACCGACCGTGCCATGAAAGTCGCCCAGCAGTTGTATGAAGGGATCGATATCGGTGGCGCTACCGTAGGCCTTATCACCTATATGCGTACTGACTCGGTCAGCCTGGCCAATGAAGCAGTAGAGGAAATCCGCTCCTATATTGGCAGTAATTTCACGGCCGACTATTTGCCCAAATCCCCTGTCAGCTACAAAAACAAATCCAAAAATGCCCAGGAAGCACACGAAGCGGTCCGCCCAACCTCAATCCAGCGCGCGCCGCAGGAAATAAAACCTTTCCTCACCGCAGATCAGGCCAAACTCTACGAAATGATCTGGAAGCGCACGCTGGCATGTCAGATGAGTCCAGCCAAGTTCGATACCGTCAGCCTCGACCTTGCCGTTGGGGGAGAGGAAAATCTGTTCCGCGCTACCGGGCAGACCATGGTTTTCCCTGGCTACATCGCCGTATATCAGGAAGGCGAGGATGATAGCGAGGAAGAGGGGGAAAGCAAGCTGCCGCCGCTGGAAAAAGGCGAACAGGTCGCCATCGACCAGATTGCCGGTGAGCAACATTTCACCCAGCCGCCCCCGCGTTATTCCGAAGCCAGCCTGGTAAAAGCCCTGGAAGAATTCGGTATCGGTCGCCCCTCAACCTACGCCAGCATCATCAGCACGCTCATTGCGCGCGAATACGCACTGCTGGACAAGAAACGCTTTGTGCCAACGGATGTGGGCAGGGTAGTGAACAAATTTCTCACCGAACACTTTACCCGCTATGTGGATTACGATTTTACCGCCAAGCTGGAAGATGAGCTGGATCTGATTTCGACTGGCAAACGTGAATGGATCCCGGTTCTTGACCAGTTCTGGAAAGGATTCAGCCAGCAGATATCGCAGAAGAAAGATGTTGATCGCCCAGGCGTGGAACAACTGGATGAAGCCTGCCCGAAATGCGGTAAACCGCTCACCAGCCGCCTTGGCAAACGCGGAAAGTTCATCGGCTGTTCCGGCTATCCGGAATGCGACTACACGCGTAATGTGGATGGTGAACCGGGTGAAACAACCCAGCCAGTGATCGTTGAGGATCGTATCTGCCCACAATGCAGCAGCCCTCTGGTAATCAAGGTCGGACCATACGGAAAATTCATTGGCTGTACCGGCTATCCCAAGTGCAAATTCATCGAGCCTCTGGAAAAACCCAAGGATACCGGTGTCTCCTGCCCGGAATGCAAGGAAGGAACCCTGATCGAGCGCAAGAGCCGTTATGGCAAGTTGTTTTACTCCTGTAACAGCTACCCCAAGTGCAAATATGCTACCTGGAATCCTCCCATCAATGAGCCTTGCCCTAAATGCGGTTGGCCGATTCTGACTATCAAAATTACCAAGCGTCGCGGTACGGAAAAAGTTTGTCCGCAGAAAGAATGTGGTTTCGTGGAACAGGTGGCGGCCCCGGAATAGCTTTCTCTTTTCCTGAAATTAAAGAAGGCCCCTTAACGGGGCCTTCGTTTTTTACGCTGATCCAGGCCTGTATTTATACATCGATATTTTTTGCGATCAGCGCATTTGTTTCGATAAACGCCCGGCGTGGTTCGACCTGATCGCCCATCAGGGTAGTGAAGATTTCATCAGCCCCGATTGCATCATCAATCTGCACCTTGAGCAAACGGCGCACATTCGGATCCATGGTTGTTTCCCATAACTGTTCCGGATTCATTTCGCCCAAGCCCTTGTAACGTTGAATGGAAATCCCGTTCTTGACCTGGTCAAGAAGCCAGTCCAAGGCTTGCTTGAACTCCGTCACCGCCTGTTGCTGTTCACCCCGTCTGACGTGAGCACCCTTTCCCAGCAAACCCTGCAAGACCTGGCCAGTTTTGCATAATTGTGCGTAATTGCCACCTTCAATGAAATCCTGGTCCAGTTGACTGATCTGCATGTTGCCATGAACCTGTTTACGGATAAGCAGGCGATACGCCTCGGTATGCTCGTCATACTGGCTGCTGACCTGGTATTCCTCCGGCAGCAAACGGGCCAATTCCTTGGCACTCGCCTCGGCAGAGGCCGCACTGGATATATCCAGCCGCATATTTTTCAACAATGCCTGGAGCACCTCCCGGTCTATGACCCGCCCCAAGCGCTCGATAACCGCTTCGGACAGAAGATATTCCTTGGCGATTTCCTCAAAAGCCTCCCTGCTTAGCGGTTCACGGCCTGATTCCGTTACCAGTTTTGCGTCGGCCATGGCCTGCTGCAACAGGTATTGTTTCAAATCATGCTCATCTTTGAGATAACGCTCCTGCTTGCCATGCTTGATCTTGTAGAGTGGCGGCTGGGCAATATAAATATGCCCACGCTCCACCAGTTCCGGCATCTGACGGTAAAAAAATGTCAGCAGCAGGGTACGAATATGCGAGCCATCCACATCCGCATCGGTCATGATGATGATGCGGTGATAGCGCAACTTTTCAGGGTTGTATTCATCCTTGCCGATGCTGGTTCCCAGGGCAGTAATCAAGGTGGCGATTTCCTGGGATGAAATCAGGCGATCAAAGCGCGCTCGTTCCACGTTAAGGATTTTTCCCTTAAGGGGTAAAATTGCCTGGAATTTTCGGTCTCGCCCCTGTTTTGCTGATCCGCCTGCGGAGTCGCCCTCGACCAGGTACAGTTCGGACAGAGCCGGATCCTTTTCCTGGCAATCTGCCAGTTTTCCCGGCAAGCCCATGCCATCAAGCACGCCCTTGCGGCGTGTCATGTCACGCGCCTTGCGGGCCGCTTCTCTTGCCCGCGCGGCTTCGACTATCTTGCCTGTGATGATTTTGGCGTCACTGGGGTTTTCCAGCAGGAATTCCGCCAGCTTTCCAGATACTATTTCCTGAACCACTGGCTGAACCTCGCCCGATACCAGTTTATCCTTGGTCTGGGAAGAGAATTTGGGCTCAAATACTTTCACAGACAGGATACAGGTCAACCCCTCACGCATGTCATCGCCGCTGGTTTCCACCTTGGCTTTCTTGGCGATTTCATTCTGTTCGATATAGTTGTTGAGTGTTCGAGTCAATGCAGTACGTAAACCTGTCAGATGCGTCCCACCATCGCGTTGCGGAATATTGTTGGTAAAACACTGAACTGTTTCTGCGTAGGAATCATTCCATTGCATGGCTACTTCTACTGTAATGCCATCCTTTTCACCCGTGGCGTGAAAAACTTTTGGATGTAAAACCGTCTTGGTGCGATTCACATACTCGACAAAGCCTTTTACCCCGCCGCTGAAAGCAAAATTTTCACTCCTGCCATCACGCTGGTCGATCAATTCGATCTTGACGCCATTGTTGAGAAAGGACAGCTCGCGTAAACGCTTGGCCAGAATGTCATAGTGATATTCGATATTGCCGAACGTTTCGGCGCTGGGCATGAAATGAACTTCCGTCCCTTTACGCTCACTTTCACCGGTCGTCTTGAGTGGCTCGACCGCCACACCATGACGAAACTCCATCTGGTGCACTTTGCCATTGCGCCAAACCCTGAGTTTGAGCCATTCCGAAAGCGCATTGACAACCGACACACCAACGCCATGCAGACCTCCGGAAACCTTATAGGAATTGGCATCGAATTTCCCTCCGGCATGCAGCTCGGTCATCACGATTTCTGCGGCAGAACGCTTGAATTCGTCATCTTCCTTGATGTCGGTGGGAATACCCCGGCCATTGTCCACCACACTGATCGAATTGTCGGCATGAATAATGATCTGAATATCATCACAATGTCCGGCCAAGGCTTCATCAATAGCATTGTCCACCACCTCAAATACCATGTGATGAAGCCCGGTTCCATCCCCGGTATCGCCAATGTACATGCCTGGGCGCTTGCGCACCGCATCCAGGCCTTTCAGTATCTTGATGCTGTCGGAATTATAATCGCTCATTTTCTTTCCATGGTTTCACGTGAAACCGAAATATTTTCCAGCCTTTTCCCCTGTTTCTGTCATATCCGCATTGGCATGACGACATACTTGAAACGATCGTCACCAGGAACGGTGATCAGGCAGCTGCTGTTAGGATCACCAAAAGAGCAATCAACTTCGCTGGTTTCAATATTATTCAGGACATCCAGCAAGTAGGTTACATTAAAACCGATATCCAGCGGATCATTTGAATAGCTGATTTCAATTTCTTCCTCGGCTTCTTCCTGCTCCGTATTGTTACAGATAACCCGCATGCTGTTCTGTGTCAGAACCAGGCGCACACCCCTGAATTTTTCATTGGAAAGGATTGATGCACGCTGCATGGCACGAAGCAGAGTCAATCGATCAATAATCACATGATTCTGATAATGCGCCGGGACAACCTTGTTGTAATCCGGGAATTTTCCTTCGATCACTTTTGAAACCAGATTGATATTGTCGAAGGTAAAGGTAACCAGATTTTTTCCCAGGCGTATTTTTACTTCGTCATCCGCATCTGCAAGCAGCTTTATTAGTTCTATCACCGTCTTGCGCGGCAGAATGGCCTCTGCCATTGTCTGGACAGACGGCGCTTCCATACTGGCAAGACTCAGTCGATGCCCATCCGTGGCAATAACCTTGACCATGCCAGGTTCCAGAACCATCAACAGGCCATTCAGGTAGTAGCGGATATCCTGTTGTGCCATGGCGTATTGCACCTGATTGAACAGATGCTTCAGCGTAGATTGGGGCAAGGAAATTTCCGCAACTTCATCATCTGACAACGACAGTTGGGGGAAATCTTCAGCTGGGAGGGTTTGCAGGTTGAACTGGCTTTTGCCCGCTTTCAGTTGCAAGCGACTATCTTTGCTGTCAAAAGCAATTTCTGCATTATCCGGAAGAGCACGAATAATATCCTGAAGTTTCTTGGCTGCGACTGTTATTGCTGCTGTTTCCTTGTTACTACCGCTTGGCGAAGTTGCAGTAATCTGAATCTCCAGATCGGTAGCAATGAAAGACAGGTTGTTCTCAGTGATCTGGATTAGTACATTGGACAAGATAGGCAGGGTATGACGCCGTTCTACTATGCCTGCAACGGACTGTAATGGTTTGAGGAATTCTTCCTTACTGGTTTTCATTAATAACATAGTTTATATCCTGATACTAATAGATAAGCGCGAATATTTTTATGGAACAACTCAATAATATTGTTTATTTTCAATATGATAAGTAACTTATAAAGGGCTGTATAAAACTGTGTATGAGCGTGCGTAATTTGGGGATTATTTTTGTGTTCATGAGCAGAAGGTCTCTTGTTCACAAAGCATCCACAGTTTGTTCAACTTCTTAGAACCTGCAATAGCACGCTGATATCACGGGTTATTCCGGGTTCACTGATTTTCAGCTCTTCAATTTTTCGGCATGCATGCATTACGGTTGTATGATCACGGCCGCCGAATGCATCGCCAATTTCGGGGAAGCTTAAATGGGTTAATTCCTTGGCAAGTGCCATAGCAACCTGACGTGGTCTGGCAACATTGCGAGTACGCTTTTTTGAATACATTTCGGCAACCTTGATTTTGTAATAATCAGCCACCGTTTTCTGGATATTCTCAATCGAAATCTGGCGATTTTGAACCTGCAATAGATCTTTAAGCGCTTCTTTAGCCAGTTCCAGACCTATGGTATGGCCAGTAAAACGTGAATACGCGATTACTTTTTTCAGGGCGCCTTCCAGTTCACGCACATTGGAACGAATTTGTTTGGCAATAAAAAAGGCAACATCGTCGTCGAGATGAAAGCCCTCCACTTCAGCTTTCTTGAGCAGAATGGCAACCCGCATTTCCAGCTCGGGAGGTTCTATGGCTACAGTAAGGCCCCATCCAAAACGTGAAATAAGGCGGTCTTCCATGCCGGATATCTGTTTGGGATATGTATCGCAGGTAATAATGACTTGCTTCTTGCTTTCGATCAGGGCGTTGAAAGCATAAAAGAATTCTTCCTGGGTACGTGCCTTGCCACTGAAGAACTGGATATCGTCAATCAGTAACAGATCAAGAGAGTGGTAATAGCGTTTGAAATCATCAAAGGCTTTGTGCTGGTAAGCCCTTACTACGTCAGAAACATAACGTTCAGCATGGAGATAGCTGATTTTTGCGTTGCCATTCTGTTCCTGGATATAGTTGCCAATGGCTTGGATCAGGTGGGTTTTACCCAGACCTACACCACCATAGACGAATAGGGGGTTATATGCAGTTCCTGGATTTTCAGCCACCTGCAATGCAGCAGCACGCGCAAGCTGGTTGGCTTTGCCCGTGACAAAACTGGCAAAAGTAAAAGAGGGATTAAGCCCCGATTTCTCGTTTCTTCCAGAAAGCACGGCAGGGGTGGGAAGAGATTTTTTGATAGGGGTCTTGGTTTCTCTGGTTTCGCTGTTCTCTGCAACGGTCAGGGATAGCTGGATTGGGTGCGAAAAATGATCTTCTCCCATTTGTTCAAAACGATTTAGAAACTTGTCCTTGACCCACTGCAGAATGAAACGGTTGGGCGCTACAATGCGCATGCAATCCGGGCCCGATTCAAAGCGCAAGGGTTTGATCCAGTTGTTGAACTGCTGTGGAGTAAGTTCTTGCTCGAAACGGCTCAGACAGGCTTGCCAGAAAGTTTCCATTGATTGCCTAGCGTTGAAACAGAAAAAGCCGGGGAAGAGATAATAACCGGATAGACGACTCGCGCATTGTAGCCCGATTAGGAGGACTTATCCACAGCCTGCAAGATTAATAGTGGTTGACAGGGTATGGGTATAAGTAGTTAAATTACGGGTTCTCAGTATCTGTAAAGCAACAAGAGGAATTTATTATGAAACGCACATTTCAGCCTTCAGTGGTTAAACGCAAGCGTACCCATGGCTTTCGTGCCAGAATGAAAACTCCTGCGGGTCGCGCCATTATCAATAGTCGCCGCGCCAGTGGAAGGGCACGTCTGGCTGTTTGATCAGGTTCCCTGTTTAAACCAGCTTAACGCAATGAACGGCTTTGGATTTTCCAGGCCGAAGCATTTAGTAAAAACGGATGATATTTCATCCGTTTTTAGTTTCAACCGTCGTTTTTCCAGCGAGCATTTTCAGGTACTGGTCAAACCGGGTGCATGTGAGTTTGCACGCATGGCGGTAATCGTCAGCAAAAAGACGGCACGTCTGGCGACAGCACGGAATTATATCAAACGCGTTGCGCGCGAAGTTTTCCGTCTGCAGCAACACGATCTTGCGGGCCTGGACATTGTGGTAAGAGTGCGAAAAAGTTTCACACAGGCCAAGTACCCTGTAATTTCCAGTGAGTTGCGGGAGCAATTGAACCTGGCAAGGAAAAACTTTGTTCTACCCAGGTTGCAGGACATGTCATGACTCGAGTGTTGCTGCTACTGATCAGAGCCTATCAGCTTTTGATCAGCCCCATGCTGGGGCCCTCTTGCCGCTTTACGCCAACCTGCTCCGAGTATGCTGCCCAGGCACTGAAAAAATATGGCGCCCTGAAGGGTGCATGGCTGAGTATCAAACGTGTTGGCCGCTGTCATCCCTGGCATGACGGCGGATATGATCCCTTACCTTAGGTAAACCATGGATACCCAAAGACTCATATTGTTCGTTGTATTTTCTTTCTCGATCCTGATGCTGTGGGATGCCTGGCAGAAGGAACAGCATCCCGTCCCTGTTCAGACTTCTCCCGCTATTGTTGCAAGCACGCCAACACCCAGTGCTGCACTGACTGCCAATGCTCCGGGTATCGCGACGGAAACGGTAGCCAAGCTTGAAAAAGGGGAGAAATTACAGGTATTCACCGATACCCTGTATGTGGAAATCAACACCGCTGGTGGCGATATTCGCCGTCTCGAACTGCTTAAGCACCATGATGCTGCGGACAAGAACAAAAATTTTGTTCTGATGGCAGATGAAAAACCGCATCTCTACATTGCCCAATCTGGCCTGATTGGTCAGGGACTGCCAACGCACAAAACACTATTTTCTGCCCAGGAAAAAGAGTATCGCTTGGCAGATGGTGCCGGGGAACTAAAGGTTACGCTGACTGCCTCGGAAGCCGCGGGTATCAAGGTAGAAAAGATTTTCACCTTCCATCGCGATAGTTATGTGGTTGACGTGGAATACAAAATCCAGAATGGGAGTACGGCCAGCCTGACGCCAAACGCCTATTTTCAATTGGTGCGGGACAACTCCGCGGCGGGCGGCAACTCCATGTTTATTAACACCTATACCGGGGCGGCGATTTATACCGATAAACACAAATTCCAGAAAGTTGCGTTCACTGATATTGCAAAAGGCAAGACGGAATTCGAAAAACACAGTAATGATGGCTGGGTGGCCATGTTGCAGCATTACTTTGTTAGTGCCTGGCTGCCAAAGGAAGGGGTGGCGCGCGAATTTTACACCAGGCAACAGGGAGAAAATCTTTATGCTGCAGGTGTGATCGTCCCGGTTGGCACCATCGCCGCCGGGTCGAACGGTACGATTTCCGTGCCTCTTTATGCGGGTCCGGAGGAGCAGGACAAGCTGAGCAAACTTGCGCCAGGCCTGGATCTGACGGTGGATTATGGCTGGCTGACAGTAATTGCTGCGCCTTTGTTCTGGATTCTGGCCATGATTCACAAAGCCGTCGGCAACTGGGGTGTAGCCATTATCCTGCTGACGGTGCTGATCAAGCTGGCCTTTTACCCCCTTTCCGCGAAAAGCTACCGCTCCATGGCGCATATGCGCGTACTGGGGCCGAAGCTGCAGAAACTCAAGGAACATTATGGCGATGATCGCCAGCGCCTGCACCAGGCCATGATGGACTTGTACAAAACCGAGAAAATCAATCCGCTTGGTGGCTGTTTGCCGGTGTTGGTGCAGATTCCGGTATTCATTGCACTCTACTGGGTATTGCTGGCCAGCGTGGAAATGCGCCATGCGCCGTTCATGCTGTGGATCCAGGATCTCTCGGCTGCTGATCCCTATTATGTGCTACCCATCGTCATGGGCTTGACCATGATCATCCAGACCAAGCTCAACCCCACGCCACCAGATCCGATCCAGGCCAAGGTGATGATGATAATGCCGTTTGCCTTCAGCATTTTCTTCTTCTTCTTCCCCGCAGGTCTGGTGCTTTACTGGGTGGTGAACAATGTTCTCTCCATTGCCCAGCAGTGGCAAATTACGCGCACCGCCGAACAGGCACAGACAGCCAAAGGACATGGTAAGCGCTGACACTATCGCCGCGGTTGCCACCGCCCCGGGGCGTGGCGGTATCGGCGTGGTGCGGGTGTCGGGAACGGGGCTGGCAAGCTTTGCCCAGGCGCTTCTGGGCCGCGTCCCTGGCTTCCGCCATGCCACGCTAAGTAATTTCCTTGATGACGATGCTTCGGTCATTGATCAGGGCATTGCACTGTTTTTCCCCGCGCCGCATTCCTTTACCGGCGAAGACGTACTCGAATTGCAGGGGCATGGTGGCAATGCTGTGATGCAGCGCTTGCTCAAACGTTGCCTGGCGCTGGGTGCGCGCCTGGCTGAGCCGGGAGAATTCACCCGGCGTGCGTTCCTCAATGACAAGCTTGATCTGGCCCAGGCGGAAAGTGTCGCCGATTTGATTGACGCCGCCAGCGAGGAGGCCGCGAAAAGTGCCATGCGTTCGCTACAGGGCGAGTTTTCGCATGCCATCCATGAAATCGTCGCCCGCCTGATTGACCTGCGCATGCTGGTGGAAGCCTGCATCGACTTCCCCGATGAGGATATCGATTTTCTTGAGGCGGCAGATGCGATTGGCAAACTTGCCCATGTAAGGGAACGGCTGGAGCGGCTCTTTGCCAGCGCAAAGCAGGGCAGCCTTTTGCGCGAAGGTGTTCATGTTGTTCTGGTTGGCCAGCCCAATGTAGGCAAATCCAGCCTTCTCAACCAACTGGCCGGTGATGAAATCGCCATTGTTACGCCGATAGCCGGCACTACGCGAGACACGGTACGCGAGGAAATCGATATCCAGGGGGTGCCATTTCACATTATTGATACTGCGGGACTGCGGGATACGAGTTGCGAAGTTGAGCAGATCGGCATTACACGTACTTGGGCTGCGGTGGAGAAGGCCTCCCTGGTGTTGCTCCTGCTTGATGCCAGAGCGGGCGAAGGCGAGCAGGACCGGGCGATTCTGGCTCGTTTGCCTGCCCAGTTGCCGGTCGTCAAGGTATTTAACAAAATGGATCTCCTGACTGATCCTGCAGAACTGGAGCAGGATGGTTCGTCGGTTTATGTTTCCGCAAAAACTGGCGCGGGGCTTAATATGCTATGCCAAAAGCTGCTGACTCTGGTTGGGTGGGAACAAACCGGCGAGGGCGTCTTCATGGCGCGTGCCCGACATCTGCGAGCATTGGCAATGGCCCGGGAGCATATCGATCTTGCCGGAAAAAACTGGCGTCAGCTGGAGTTTTTTGCCGAGGAGTTGAAGCTGGCCCAGAATGCACTGGGCAGCATTACCGGCGAGTTCAGTGCTGACGACTTGCTGGGCGAGATTTTTAGCCGCTTCTGTATTGGCAAATAACTGATTTTAAATACTATCTCATGGTTTCACGTGAAACAGGCAGGCTTGGGTATTACTCAAGATGCTGACGTGACACGAACTTTTGTCGTATTATTCCCGTCCCCAAACTCCTAACCAGTTTTCCATGCTGTTTCCCTCAAAATTCGATGTGATCGTGGTTGGCGGCGGCCATGCAGGCACAGAAGCGGCGCTGGCTGCGGCGCGTATGGGGCGCAAGACCTTGCTGCTGACCCATAATATCGAAACGTTGGGACAAATGTCGTGCAACCCGGCCATAGGGGGCATTGGCAAAGGCCATCTGGTCCGGGAAATTGACGCGCTGGGCGGAGCCATGGCGGCCGCCACGGATGAGGGCGGGATCCAGTTCCGCATTCTTAATTCGAGCAAGGGCCCTGCGGTACGCGCAACACGCGCGCAGGCAGATCGCCTGTTGTACCGGCAGGCAATCCGCCGGCGCCTTGAAAACCAGGCCAATCTGTGGCTGTTTCAACAGGCGGTGGATGATTTCACGATTTCCGGGGATCAGATTACCGGCGTGGTTACCCAGCTTGGTTTGCGTTTCGAGGCGCGTGCGGTTGTATTGACGGCGGGAACATTCCTGGCCGGGCTGGTGCATGTCGGGCAGGCCAGCTATCAGGCGGGTCGCGCCGGCGATCCGCCGGCGATCAGCCTGGCCCACCGCTTGCGTGAGCTGAATCTTCCTGTCGGACGTCTCAAGACCGGCACGCCCCCGCGTATAGATGGCCGCAGCCTGGACTACTCGGTCATGACTGAGCAGGCAGGGGACGACCCGGTTCCGGTGTTTTCCTATCTGGGTTCGCCAGACCAGCACCCACGCCAGGTTTCGTGCTGGATCACATATACCAATGAGCGCACGCATGACATCATCCGTGGCGGGCTTGACCGCTCGCCGCTGTATACCGGCGTGATAGAGGGCGTGGGCCCGCGCTATTGTCCCTCCATCGAGGACAAGATCATGCGTTTTGCCGACAAGGATATGCATCAGATTTTTGTCGAGCCGGAGGGGCTGCATACTCATGAGATCTATCCCAACGGGATTTCCACCAGCTTGCCGTTCGATGTGCAGTACGAGCTGGTGCGTTCGATTCGCGGCTTCGAAAATGCCCATATCACCCGCCCGGGTTATGCCATCGAATATGATTATTTTGATCCTCGCGGCTTGAGGGCTTCGCTTGAAACCAAAGCCATCCGCGGCCTATTTTTCGCTGGCCAGATCAATGGCACCACTGGTTATGAAGAAGCCGCCGCCCAGGGTTTGCTGGCGGGGATCAATGCCGGTTTATTGGCTTCCGACCGCGAGTCCTGGAGTCCGAGCCGCGATCAGGCCTATCTTGGTGTAATGGTGGATGACCTGATTACGCGCGGGGTTTCGGAACCTTACCGCATGTTTACCAGCCGCGCCGAGTACCGTCTGTTGCTCAGGGAAGACAATGCTGATTTGCGCCTGACCGAGATGGGGCGCGAACTGGGCGTGGTGGACGATGCGCGTTGGGCCGCGTTTTCGCGTAAACGCGATGCTGTCGCGCAGGAAAAGGAGCGCCTGAGAAGCACTTGGGTCAATCCAAAAATCGTCGATGTGGCTGCGGCAGAACGAGTGCTGGGCCAGGCTATCGAACGAGAATATTCGCTGCTCGATTTGTTGCGGCGCCCCCAGGTCACTTATCAGTCCCTGATGACCCTGCCGGGTGCGGGTGAGGGCCTGAGTAACGCGCAAATGGCCGAACAGGTCGAGATCCAGGCCAAATATCAGGGCTATATCGATCGCCAGCAGGAAGAAATCGAGCGTCATCATCATTACGAAGCCCTGCGTCTGCCGCCTGATATGGATTACGGCAAGGTGCATGGCCTGTCCATCGAAGTGAAGCAGAAGCTGGCGCAGCACCGGCCAGAAACGCTGGGACAGGCGGCGCGGGTATCCGGTATCACGCCGGCGGCGATTTCCCTGCTGCTGGTCTACCTGAAGCGCATACAGGGCCGCGCGGAACGGAAAAGCGCATGAACCTGGGCGAAAAGCTGGCAAAAGGACTCGGACATCTCCGTCTTTCCCTGAGCGCGGCGCAGCAGCAAAAGTTGCTGGATTACATTGCACTGCTGCAGAAGTGGAACCGTGTATACAACCTTACTGCGATACGTGATCCGGAAGGCATGCTTTATCATCATCTGCTCGACAGCCTGGCGGTGTTGCCCTGGGTAAGTGCCGGCCGCCTGATTGATGTGGGGACGGGTGGCGGGCTGCCGGGAATCCCGCTGGCCATTGCCAGGCCCGAGTTGCAAATCACCTTGCTGGACAGCAATCACAAGAAAACCACCTTTCTGCGCCAGGCCTGTATCGAACTGGGATTGAGCAATGTGGCGGTGGAGTGTCTGCGGGTCGACACGTATGTGCCGCCACAGCCATTCGACATGGTTATTTCACGTGCGTTTTCCGATTTGTCCGAGTTTGTGCAGCTGACCGCGCGCCTGTGCCGCCCCGGCGGAGAGCTGCTGGCAATGAAGGGCATCTACCCCCACGACGAACTGACCCGGCTGCCATCCGAATTCAGCCGGAACGAAGTCGTTGCGCTCAATGTCCCGGGACTTGAAGCGCAGCGCCACCTAGTGATAATCAGGGTTTGACCATGGCCAGAATCATTGCGGTAACCAATCAGAAAGGCGGCGTAGGGAAGACCACCACCACCGTCAATCTCGCTGCCAGCCTTGCCGCCACCAGACGCAGGGTGTTGATGGTGGATCTTGACCCCCAGGGCAACGCCACCATGGGCAGCGGGGTGGAAAAAGACCGGCTGGAACGCACTGTTTACCATGTCCTGCTGGAGCAGAATGCGCTGAGCGAGGTGCGTGTTTCATCCGCCAGCGGCAAATATGACCTGATTCCCGCCAACCGCGAACTGGCCGGCGCAGAAGTTGAACTGGTGCAGGAAATGGCGCGTGAGTGGCGGCTCAAGCGGGCGCTGGAAAGCATCGCAGCGGAATATGATTATGTCCTGCTCGATTGCCCTCCTGCGCTCAATCTGCTGACCGTAAACGGCCTGTGCGCCGCTCAGGCCGTGATGATCCCGATGCAGTGCGAATACTATGCCCTGGAGGGCTTGAGCGATCTGGTTAAAACCATCAAGCGGGTGCGCGCGCACCTGAACCCGCAACTGGAGATCGAGGGGCTGCTGCGTACCATGTTTGATCCGCGCAATGCCTTGGCGCAGCAGGTTTCCGCCCAACTGCAGCAGCACTTTGGTGACAAGGTGTATCGTACAGTCATTCCGCGCAACATCCGTCTGGCGGAGGCCCCCAGCTATGGCGTGCCGGTGCTGTATCACGATAAGGGTTCAAAGGGTGCCCAGGCCTATCTGGCCCTGGCCGGTGAAATGATTGGCAAGCACGATGCGGCTGAACGAGCGGGCATCTGACAGATTTAAGGGATGAATTAGGAATGGTTAAACTCAAAGGATTGGGGCGCGGACTTGATGCGTTGCTGGCGAGCGATGATGCCGGCGTGGCGGGGGAAACGCTGCAGCAACTGGCCGTGACGATGCTGCAGCCAGGCAAGTACCAGCCCCGCACGCACATGGATCAGGAATCGTTGCAGCAACTGGCGGATTCGATCAAGGCGCAGGGGGTCATGCAGCCGGTGCTGGTACGGCCGGTATCTGCGGAGCGCTATGAAATCATCGCCGGTGAGCGCCGCTGGCGTGCCGCCCAACTGGCTGGCCTAAGCGAGATCCCGGCGCTGGTGCGGGAGATTGCCGATGAAGCAGCGCTTGCCATGGCCCTGATTGAAAATATCCAGCGCGAAAATCTTAACCCGCTGGAAGAAGCGCATGGTATTCAGCGTCTGGTGAACGAGTTTGCGCTCACTCACCAGAGCGCTGCCGAAGCGGTGGGCCGCTCGCGCAGCGCCGTGACCAATTTGCTGCGCCTGCTGAATCTGGCGCCACGGGTACAGGAAATGATGATGCAGAATCTGCTCGACATGGGACATGCTCGCGCACTGCTTGGTCTGACGCAGGTCAAGCAGATCGATGCTGCGCACGAAATCATCAACAAGGGTCTGTCGGTGCGCGAAGCGGAAAAGCTGGCGCAGCGCCTGCACAAGCCGGCTGATCTGCGTAGGCCGGAACCGGATCGTGACGTGTTGCACCGGCAGGAAGAACTGGCAGAGAAACTCGGCGCACGCGTGACCCTGACGCCGCGCAAGGGCGGCAAAGGCCGTCTGGTCATTGATTATGACAATCTGGAGCAGCTCGACGGCATTATCGCCAGGTTCTGAAGTCGGCTTGCCCGACAACGCCAACGTATAACCTTAACTTATTCAATCATAAGAATGGTTTGACGTTCCGGCGAGAGTATATTATGATTTACTGATTTTTCGCAGTTCCGAAAACGGTCGTGTACGCAAACCGTATCATGATGTATCAGGCCGTAGCCGCCGCGATTTGCGCTTTTCTGGCTTATGTTGTCATGGGTGAACCTGCCGCTGGCGCGGCGTGGTTTGGCGGCATGGTTGCATTGTCAAATACCGTGCTGCTGGCCTGGCGCATGCGAGCAGGGGCGCGGAAATCTTCGCAGGATCCACGATTGGAGCTGGCCAAGCTGGTCCGTTCCAGCATGGAGCGCTTTTTTGTGGTCGCGCTGCTGATGGCAGCGGGATTGGGGTGGATGAAACTGATGCCGTTGCCTTTGCTGGCCGGTTTCGCTCTGGGGCAGTTGGCCCTGGTGGTTTCAACAATAATCAGTGGAATAGAGAAACAATAAATGTCTGGCGAAACGCAAACCTCCGCGGAATATATCAAGCATCACCTGCAAAACCTGACTTATGGCCAGCTGCCCGATGGTAGCTGGGGCGTTGCCCACAGCGCGGAGCAGGCCAAGGCAATGGGATTCTGGGCGATCAATCTGGATACAACGATCATCTCTTTTGTGCTGGGTGCGGTTTTCCTGTTCTTTTTTGCCAGGGCGGCACAAAAAGCTTCCGCTGGTGTACCGACCGGCCTGCAGAATTTTGTCGAATGGATCGTTGATTTCATTGATGGCAGTGTGCGTGGCTCGTTTACTGCCAAAAATGATCTGGTGGCCCCGCTGGCGCTAACCATTTTTGCCTGGATTCTGCTGATGAATCTGATGGATCTGCTGCCGATCGATTATCTGCCGTTTGTCGCTCACGCCGCTGGCGTGCCTTTTCTCAAGGTTGTGCCGACTACTGATCCCAACGCCACCTTTGGCATGTCCATCGCAGTATTTGTGCTGGTGGTGTATTACAGTATCAAGATGAAAGGCTTGGGCGGTTTTATCGGTGAACTGACACTGCAGCCCTTTGGCAAGTTCGGCTTGCCTGCCAACCTGTTCCTTGAGGGCGTCAACCTGATCGCCAAGCCGGTTTCTCTCGCCCTGCGTCTGTTCGGCAACATGTATGCGGGTGAAATGATCTTCATCCTGATCGCCATCATGGGCGCGTCGGCCAGCATTACCCTCGGCACCACCGTGCTGTTCGGCTCCCAGATCCTCCTCTCGCTGGGCTGGGCGATTTTTCATATTCTGATTGTTACGCTGCAGGCCTTCATTTTCATGACGCTTACCATTGTTTACATGGATATGGCGCATCAGGAACACCATTAATATTTTTAATTCAGTAACTTAACTTTGTAATTTAACAGGAGAAATAAATGGAACACGCACTGCTTTTTATCGCTGGCGCGATCATGATGGGTTTGGGTGCACTTGGTGCAGCCGTGGGTATTGGTATCCTGGGCGGCCGCTTCCTTGAAGGTGCGGCTCGTCAGCCGGAACTGATCCCGATGCTGCGTACCCAGTTCTTCGTGGTGATGGGTCTGGTCGATGCGGTGCCGATGATTGCTGTTGGTATCGCCATGTATGTCCTTTTCGCTGTGGCCGGCTAAGCTTGCCTGTAATCAATAACTCAAGAAAGGTTCGTGCATGAATATCAATGCAACCCTTCTCGGGCAAACGATCATGTTCATCATGTTCGTCTGGTTCTGCATGAAATTTGTGTGGCCGCCCATCATGCAGGCGCTGACCGAGCGCAAAAAATTGATCGCCGACGGCCTGGCCGCCGGGGAACGCGGCAAGCATGAGCTGGAGCTGGCTTCACGTCGTGCCACCGAGTCCATGCATGACGCCAAGCAAAAGGCGGCGGAAGTGATTGCTCAGGCAGAAAAACGCGCATCCCAGATTATCGAGGAAGCAAAAAATACTGCCAAGGAAGAAGGTGATCGACTCGTTGCCGGTGCAAAGGCGGAAATCGATCAGGAAGTCAATCGGGCGCGTGAAATCCTGCGTCAGCAGGTGGCCGAACTGGCCGTTGCGGGTGCCGAAAAAATCCTGCGTCGCGAAGTTGATGCCAAGGCTCATGCCGAGTTGTTGACCTTGCTCAAGAACGAAATCTAGGCGGCGACTTTATGGAAATCGTTACGATAGCAAGGCCCTACGCCGAAGCTTTGTATCGCCTGGCAAGCCAGAAGGCTGCGTTGGCCGAGTGGTCGCGTATGCTTGAGACCGCTTCGGCGGTGGTGGGCGATGCCACGATGAGCGATGCGATTGCCAATCCCAAGTTCACACGCGCCAATGTGGAACAGGTTTTCCTCGCGGTAATGGACAAGGAGCTGAACGAGGAAGGCAAGAACCTGGTTCGCCTGTTGCTCGAAAATGGCCGGCTTGCGCTGTTGCCGGTCATTACGGAACAGTTCGAAAAGCTGAAGGCGGAACAGAGCGGTCAGATCGAAGCCGATATTGCCAGCGCTTACCCGCTGTCCGATGAGCAAGTGAAGGAAATGGTTGGTCTGCTCGAAAAGCGCTTTGCACGAAAAGTGTCGGCGCATGTCAGCGTGGACCCGGAATTGATAGGCGGCGTAAAAATTAATGCCGGCGACGTGGTGATCGACGCCTCTGTGCGCGGCCAGTTGCATAACATGGCCTTTGCGCTGAAACGCTAGGAGATATAAAGAATGCAGTTAAATCCCTCAGAGATCAGTGACCTGATCAAGAGCAAGATCGAAAACTTTGCCACTGCCGCCGAGGCGCGCAACCAGGGTACGGTAGTGTCGGTAACCGACGGTATCGTGCGTATCCATGGTTTGAGCGACGTGATGCAGGGCGAAATGCTGGAATTTCCCGGCAATACCTTCGGCCTGGCGCTCAACCTCGAGCGCGACTCCGTTGGCGCCGTGGTGTTGGGCGAGTACGAGCACATTACCGAGGGTGACACCGTCAAGTGCACCGGCAAGATTCTCGAAGTGCCGGTGGGCGAGGCCCTGATCGGCCGTGTGGTGAACTCCCTGGGTCAGCCGATTGACGGCAAGGGTCCGGTCAATGCGGCCGCCACCTCACCGATCGAAAAAGTGGCACCGGGCGTGATTTCGCGTCAGTCCGTTTCGCAGCCGCTGCAAACCGGCCTGAAATCAGTTGACGCCATGGTGCCGATTGGCCGCGGGCAGCGTGAACTGATCATCGGCGACCGCCAGACCGGCAAGACCGCCGTTGCCGTTGATGCCATCATCAACCAGAAAGGTACCGGCGTGATCTGTATTTACGTCGCCGTGGGCCAGAAGGCATCTTCCATCGCCAACGTGGTGCGCAAGCTCGAAGAGCATGGCGCCATGGGCCACACCATCGTGGTTGCCGCCACTTCCTCCGATCCCGCTGCCATGCAGTACATAGCGCCGTACGCAGGCTGCACCATGGGTGAATTCTTCCGCGATCGCGGTGAAGACGCCCTGATCGTTTATGACGACCTGACCAAGCAGGCTTGGGCATACCGTCAGATTTCCCTGCTGCTGCGCCGCCCGCCGGGCCGCGAAGCTTATCCGGGCGACGTGTTCTACCTGCACTCCCGCCTGCTGGAGCGTGCTGCTCGCGTGAACGCCGACCATATCGAAAAAATCACCAATGGTGCCGTCAAGGGCAAGACCGGTTCGCTTACCGCGCTGCCGGTGATTGAAACCCAGGCTGGTGACGTATCTGCTTTCGTTCCGACCAACGTGATTTCGATTACCGACGGCCAGATCTTCCTGGAAAGCGATCTGTTCAATGCCGGCATCCGCCCCGCGATCAACGCCGGCCTGTCCGTGTCCCGCGTCGGTGGCGCAGCCCAGACCAAGGCGATCAAGAAGCTGGGCGGCGGTATTCGTCTGGCTCTGGCGCAATATCGTGAACTGGCTGCCTTTGCGCAGTTTGCTTCCGATCTGGACGAAGCCACCCGCAAGCAGCTGGAGCGCGGCAAACTGGTGACCGAACTGATGAAGCAGAACCAGTATTCGCCGATGTCGATTTCCGAAATGGCCGTAACGCTGTACGCCGTCAACAAGGGCTACATGGACGATGTGGATGTGAAGAAGGCCCTGGCCTTTGAAGCCGCTCTGCAGGCATTCATGAAGAGCAAGCACGGCGCCCTGATGAACACCATCGAGAGCGAGCGTGATGTGAGCGCGGACAGCGAGAAGACCCTGACTGCCGCCATTGACGAGTTCAAGGCCAGCTCGGTTTACTAAACCGTAATGGAATATAGACTTAGGACTGAATAATGGCGAGCGGAAAAGAGATTCGGACCAAGATCAAAAGCGTCCAGAATACCCAGAAGATCACTCGCGCCATGGAAATGGTGGCGGCATCCAAAATGCGCAAGGCGCAGGACCGGATGCGTGCGGCCCGCCCCTATGGCGAAAAGATTCGCAATGTCGCGGCCCATTTGAGCCATGCTCACCCCGAATACAAGCATGCCTTCCTGATCCAGCGCGAGAGCGTGAAGCGGGTTGGCGTGATCATGGTGACTTCGGACAAGGGCTTGTGCGGCGGTCTCAATACCAACGTGATTCGCATGGTGCTGAACCAGATGAAAAGCTGGGAAGCCTCCGGTGTCGAAGTGAGCGCCTGTGCTCTGGGCGGCAAGGGCTTCGGATTCCTGCAGCGTATGGGCGGCAATGTGCTGTCTCATGTGACAGGCTTGGGTGATGCGCCGCATCTGGAAAAACTGATCGGACCGGTAAAAGTCATGCTTGACGCCTACATGAATGGCGCCATTGATGAATTGCATCTGTGTTATACCCGCTTCGTCAATACCATGAAGCAGGAGCCGGTTCTGGAAAAAATCCTGCCGCTGTCCGGTGCGGAATTGGGCGCGGCACAGGGCCACTGGGACTACATCTACGAACCTGATGCAAAATCGGTGATTGATGAACTGATGACCCGCTATATCGAGGCATTGGTTTACCAGGCGGTGGCAGAGAACATGGCATCGGAACAGAGTGCTCGCATGGTGGCGATGAAAGCGGCGTCTGACAACGCCGGCAACGTCATTGACGAGCTCAAGCTGATCTACAACAAGACCCGTCAGGCAGCGATTACCAAAGAGTTGTCCGAAATCGTTGCCGGTGCGGCTGCGGTTTGATAGCGGATCTCAAAGAATCAACAGTATCGAGGATAGAAAATGAGCCAAGGTAAAGTGGTGCAAATCATTGGGCCGGTGGTGGACGTGGAATTCCCCCGCGACGCCATGCCCAAGGTATATGACGCCTTAAAAATGGAAGAGGTTGGCCTGACCCTGGAAGTGCAGCAGCAACTGGGTGATGGTGTGGTGCGTTCGATTGCGATGGGCTCCACCGACGGCTTGCGCCGCGGTATGGCGGTGAGTGGCACGGGCGCGGCGATTTCCGTGCCGGTGGGCACCAAGACCCTGGGCCGCATCATGGACGTGCTGGGCAACCCCATCGACGAAATGGGCCCGATCGGCAACGACACCAGTTGGGGTATTCACCGCAAGGCGCCGGCTTTCGACGAACTGGCTGCCTCCAACGAGCTGCTGGAAACGGGCATCAAGGTGATCGACCTGATCTGTCCGTTTGCCAAGGGCGGCAAGGTGGGCCTGTTCGGTGGCGCCGGTGTGGGCAAGACTGTGAACATGATGGAACTGATCCGTAACATCGCGGTGGAACACAGCGGTTACTCCGTGTTCGCCGGCGTGGGTGAGCGTACCCGTGAAGGTAACGACTTCTACCACGAAATGAAGGAAGGCGGCGTGCTGGACAAGGTTTCCCTGGTCTATGGCCAGATGAACGAGCCGCCGGGCAACCGTTTGCGCGTGGCACTGACCGGCCTGACCATGGCCGAGTATTTCCGCGACGAAGGCCGCGACGTGCTGCTGTTCATCGACAACATCTACCGTTACACCCTGGCCGGAACCGAAGTGTCCGCGCTGCTGGGCCGTATGCCTTCCGCCGTGGGTTACCAGCCGACGCTGGCCGAGGAAATGGGCCGCCTGCAGGAGCGCATTACTTCCACCAAGAAGGGCTCCATTACTTCAATTCAGGCCGTTTACGTGCCTGCGGACGACTTGACCGACCCGTCGCCTGCGACCACCTTCGCCCACCTGGATGCGACCGTGGTGCTGTCCCGTCAGGTGGCCGAACTGGGTATTTACCCTGCCGTGGATCCGCTGGATTCGACCTCCCGCCAGCTCGACCCGCTGGTGGTGGGCGAGGAGCATTACACCGTGGCCCGCGCTGTGCAGTCCACGCTGCAGCGCTACAAGGAACTGCGTGACATTATCGCGATTCTGGGTATGGACGAGCTCTCTCCTGAAGACAAGCTGGCCGTGGCCCGTGCGCGTAAAATCCAGCGCTTCCTGTCGCAGCCCTTCTTCGTGGCTGAAGTGTTCACCGGCAGCCCGGGCAAGTATGTGTCCCTCAAGGATACCATCTCCGGCTTCAAGGGCATCGTCAACGGCGAATACGATCACCTCCCGGAACAAGCGTTCTACATGGTGGGTGGCATCGAGGAAGCCGTCGAAAAAGCCAAGACCATCCAGTAAAGGACGCCAATCATGGCAATGACCATACATGTGGACGTGGTAAGCGCCGAGCAGTCCATTTTTTCCGGCCAGGCGGAGTTTCTCGCCGCACCGGCAGCGGGGGGCGAAGTTGGGATTCACCCGCGCCATGCGCCGTTAATTTCGCGCATGAAGCCGGGTACGGTACGGGTAAAGATCCCCGACCAGGCCGAGGAAGAGCTGTTCTTTGTCTCTGGCGGTATTCTTGAAGTGCAGCCGCAAGTGGTGACCATCCTGGCTGATACCGCCTTGCGCGGCAAGGATCTGGATGAGGCCAAGGCGCAGGATGCCAAGCGGCGTGCGGAAGAAGCGCTGAAGGATCGTTCCGCTGCGATGGATTACGCCAAGGCAGAAGCCGAACTGGCGGAAGCCGTGGCGCAGATTCGCGCCATACAGCATATTCGCAGGCAGGCCGGTCACTAGGCTATTGGTGTGGGCAATTGAAAAGGCAGCTTCGGCTGCCTTTTCTCTTTTATAATCCGATTTTTGTATCCGACTTGTCATGCCACTACCTCTCGACATCGTTATTCTCGCCGCCGGAAAAGGCACCCGCATGGTATCCGCGCGCCCCAAGGTGTTGCATGAGCTGGCAGGCAAGCCCCTGCTCCTCCATGCGCTGGGCACGGCAAAAGCACTGGATCCGGCAAATATTTGTGTGGTTTATGGCTACGGTGGAGAAATGGTTCCCCAGGCGGTATCCGATCCTGCGATACGCATGGCGTTGCAGGAACCCCAACTGGGTACGGGACACGCGCTGCAGCAGGCCTTGGCGTACCTCGATGCCAACCATGTGACCCTGGTGCTGTACGGTGATGTGCCGCTGATCCGCGCCGGGACCCTGCTGCCCCTGGTGCAGATGGCGCTGCCGGGCAAGGTGGCGCTGCTGACCATGGAAATGGCCGACCCTCATGGCTATGGACGCATCGTGCGCCACGAAGGCAAGGTGTTGCGCATCGTGGAAGAAAAGGATGCAAGCGCTGATGAACGCGCCATCAGGGAGGTCAATACCGGCATCATGGCGGTGCCTAACCAGTTCCTGCCGGCGTGGCTGGCATCACTGAAAAATCAGAATGCCCAGGGCGAATACTATCTTACTGACATCATCGCCCTGGCGGCAGAGCAGGGCATCGAGGTTCTGACCGGTTCTCCCGCGCATCACTGGGAGGTGCTGGGCGTCAACAGCAAACAGCAGCTTGCACATCTGGAACGGCTATATCAGCACGAGCAGGCAAACAGCCTGCTGGAACGCGGCGTAACCCTGATTGACCCACGGCGGATCGATATTCGCGGTGAAGTGATTTGCGGCAGCGATGTTCAGATCGACGTCAATTGCGTGTTCGAAGGGCATGTCACACTGGAAGATGGCGTGAAAGTGGGCGCCAACTGCATCCTGCGCAATGTGGTGATTGCAGCAGGAACCCATATCGAACCATTCAGCCTGATCGAGCAGGCCACTATTGGCGCCGGCTGCCGTATCGGCCCGTATGCGAGAATCCGCCCGGGGACAGAATTGGCGGAGCAGGTCCACATCGGCAACTTCGTCGAACTGAAAAACAGCCAGGTAGGCTTCAACAGCAAGATCAATCATCTGAGCTACGTTGGCGATGCCACGGTGGGGGCGAAGGTGAATATCGGCGCGGGCACCATTACCTGCAACTACGATGGCGCCAACAAGCATAGAACGGTGATTGAAGACGGCGCCTTTATCGGCTCCGATACCCAGCTGGTGGCACCGGTAACGGTGGGCAAGGGTGCTACTATCGGCGCCGGATCGACCATTACCAAGAATACGCCAGAAGGCGAGCTGACCCTGTCGCGTGCCAGGCAGGTAACCATTAATGGCTGGAAACGGCCGGTCAAGAAAGTCGGGGAATAAGCAAATGTGCGGAATCGTCGGTGCCGTCGCGCAACGCAATGTCGTGCCAATCCTGCTGGAAGGACTGCGCCGGCTGGAATACCGTGGCTACGATTCGGCCGGTCTGGTGGTGATCAACCAGGGCCTGCAGCGGGTGCGCAGCACCGGCCGCGTAGCCGAGCTGACGGCCCAGACCGGGCGCCAGGAAACCCACGGCCATCTCGGCATCGCCCATACCCGCTGGGCAACCCATGGCGGGCCGTCTGAGGATAATGCCCACCCCCATGTCAGCCTGGATGGTATTGCCGTCGTGCACAACGGCATTATTGAAAACCACGAGGCTTTGCGCGAAAAACTGAAGTCCCTGGGCTACGTCTTTACCTCCGAGACAGACACCGAAGTCATCGTTCACCTCATTCACCATTACTACCACGCCTGCCGGGATCTGCTTGCTGCGGTGCGCGATGCGGTGAGTGAATTGCATGGCGCCTATGCCATCGGCGTGGTCAGCGCGGATGCGCCCCATCAGCTTGTGGCGGCGCGGCGCGGCAGCCCGCTGCTGATTGGTGTTGGCATTGAGGAAAATTTCATTGCCTCCGATGTTTCCGCCCTGCTGCCGGTGACGCAAAAAGTGATTTACCTGGAAGAGGGCGATATTGCTGATATCGGCCTGCTCCAGGTGCGTGTCCTCGATGCTGGCGGCAATCCCGTCGAGCGTGCCGTGCATGTGTCCGAGCTGTCTGCCGACATGGCGGAGCTGGGCAACTACCGCCATTTCATGCAGAAGGAAATCCACGAGCAGCCGCGTGCGATTGCCGATACCCTGCTGGCGGGAGTCAGCACCAGTACCGTCTCGCCCGGGATTTTCGGGCCGCAGGCGGAAGCTGTGCTAAGCCGGGTGAACGGTGTGCGCATCATCGCCTGTGGCACCAGCTATCATGCCGCCAAGGTGGCGGAGTACTGGATCGAATCCCTGACGGGTTTGCCGTGCCGGGCGGAAATTGCCAGCGAATACCGCTACCGTGACAGCGTGGCCGACCCCGAGGCGCTGATTGTCACCATCTCCCAGTCCGGTGAAACGCGCGACACCATCGATGCCCTGCTTCAGGCCAAAGCACTGGGCCACAAACATAGCCTGGCAATCTGCAATGTGCCGGAAAGCGCCTTGGTGCGGACCTCCGAACTGAAATTCCTGACCCGTGCCGGGCCGGAAATCGGCGTGGCCTCGACCAAGGCATTTACCACCCAGCTGGTTGCCCTGTTTCTGCTGACGCTGGTGCTGGGGCGTCTGCACAGCAAGATCAGCGCAGCGCAGGAAAAAACCTGGCTGGACCAGCTACGCGAGTTGCCCGGCCTGGTGCAGCAGGCCCTGGCGCTGGAACCCGAAATTTCAGCCTGGGCGGAACGTTTTGCCGACAAACACCACGCCCTTTTCCTGGGCCGTGGCGTGCATTACCCGATAGCCCTGGAAGGCGCACTCAAGCTCAAGGAAATTTCCTACATCCATGCCGAGGCCTATCCCGCCGGAGAACTGAAGCATGGTCCGCTGGCGCTGGTGGACAAGGACATGCCGGTAGTCGCGGTGGCGCCCAACGACAGCCTGCTGGAGAAGCTCAAATCCAATCTGCAGGAAGTCCGCGCGCGCGGCGGCGAACTTTATGTCTTTGCAGACCAGGACAGTCATTTCAGCGAGCAGGAGGGTGTGCATCTGCTGCGCCTGCCTACCCATGCAGGACCGCTCAGCCCCATCGTGCATACCGTGCCGCTGCAAATCCTGGCTTATCACGCAGCCCTGTGCAAGGGAACGGATGTGGACAAGCCGCGCAATCTGGCAAAATCAGTGACGGTGGAATAAGATAATTGAAGCTGGAGCGGGTGAAGGGAATCGAACCCTCGTCGTAAGCTTGGGAAGCTTCTGCTCTACCATTGAGCTACACCCGCAGCTGAGGCTGAATTCTACGTGGCTTCCCGGCTTTACTCAACAGCCCGATTCCCTTGAGCAGGTATCATGGGCCGGGGCTATCAATACCGGGGGAGAAAATGACGGATATCAAGGAACTCCTGCAATTAATGGTGGAGCGGCAGGCTTCGGATCTTTTTGTCTCTGCGGAAATTCCACCTCACATGAAGATCGACGGGATAACGCAACCCGTTTATCTTCCCCCCCACCGCCGCCAGGATGATAAAAAAGACACGCCTCTTTCACAGATTCCCTGGCCAGCCCTTAAGCCGGGGGAATCCAAGAAAATTGCCTATGAGTTGATGAACAATTCGCAGCGCAAGGAGTTTGAAAAAACCAAGGAATGCAACTTTGCCCTGGTTTCAAATCAGACTGGCCGCTATCGCGTTAATGTCTATTACCAGCGTGGAGAAGTGTCGCTGGCGGTGCGCCTGATCAAGTCAGACATTCCTACCTTTGAAGAACTTGGCTTGCCACCACAGGCTGCGCAACTCGCACTGCTTAAACGCGGTCTGGTATTGACGGTAGGCGCCGCAGGTAGTGGGAAAAGCACCACCTTGGCGGCTATGGTCGGGCACAGGGCGAAAATGATGGATGGGCACATTCTGACCATCGAGGATCCAATCGAATTCCTGTTTGCCCATGGAAAGTCGATTGTAGAGCAAAGGGAAGTCGGGCTGGATACCATGACATTCGGCGATGCGTTAAGGAATGCGATGCGTGAAGCCCCGGATGTGATCGTCATCGGCGAAATTCGGGACCGGGAAACCGCCCAGCATGCCATCATGTATGCAGAGACAGGCGCGCTGTGTATTTCCACCCTGCATTCCAATAATGCGAATCAGGCCATCGACCGGTTGATCAATTTCTTTCCCGAAGAAGCGCGCAAGCAGGTTTTGCTGGATTTATCGCTTAACCTCAAAGGCGTGCTGTCCCAGCGACTGCTTCCTTCACTGGAAGGCGGTTTGGTCCTGGCGACGGAAGTGCTGCTGCAATCCGCCTATTCCTCGGACCTGATCCAGAAAGGGCAGATTGATACGCTGAAAGATGCCATTAAAAAAGGCACGGAAGTTGGCATGCAGTTATTTGATGACTGTTTGTTCAGGCTTTACAAGCAGCGCAAAATTTCACAGGAAGTCGCTCTGCATCATGCCGATTCGAAAACCGATCTGGCGCTCAAGATCAAGCTATCATGAGGCTTCTGGCTATGAAGGGCGAAGCAGGATGGAACAGACATTGAATTCGGCAGATCGGTATCTGCCATGACTCAAGACAGCACCCCCTTGCCCCTGACCGCCACGGCCGATCATTTACGACGTTTTGCCCCGTTTGACCGGATGGAGCGGAGTGACGTGGAGTGGCTGAGTTCGCGGTTGGAGATGGGTTACTACGGCAAGGGAGAAGTGGTGCTCTCACCGGAACAGGGCGAAGCGCCCACCTTCTACATCATCAAACAGGGCGTAGTGCAGGGCGAACAAGGCGTTGCCCAGGCGCAGGACGACGCAGCCTGGCTGGAACTGCACGAAGGCGAATGCTTCCCGCTGGGGGCCCTGTTATCGAAACGGCCCGTCACCAGCACCTATCGCGCGCGCGACGACCTCTTCTGCTACCAACTCAAGCGCGCCGACTTCCACCAGCTCACCCGCCAGAGCGCCGCCTTCCACGACTTCTGCACCCGCCGCATCGCCAACCTGCTGGAACAATCCAAACACATCATCCAGGCGCAATACGCCCAGACCAGCAGCAGCCAGCAATCGATGAACAGCCCGCTCAGCGCCATCCTGCGGCGCGAACCGGTGACCTGCGCCCCCGATACCCCCATCCGGGCAGTATTGCAAACCCTGCACGACCAAAGCATCGGCGCCATGATTGCCGTGGAAAACGGCCGCCCGGCCGGCATCCTCACCCTGCACGACGTCCTCAACCGAATCGCCCTGCCCGGCATCGACCTCGACCTCGACCAGCCCGTAATCGGCATCATGAGCACCCAGCTCACCACCCTCCCGCCGCAAGCCCTCGCCTACGAAGCCGCCCTCGCCATGGCCCGCCACGGCATCCGGCACGTCCTGGTCACCGACCAGCACCAACTCCTCGGCATCATCTCGGAAAAAGACCTCTTCACACTACAACGGGTAGGCTTGCGGCAAATCAGCAGCGCCATCCGCAGCAGCCAGAGCCTGGATCAACTCAAACAAAGCGCCCAGGACATCCGCCAGCTCGCCCACAACATGCTGGCGCAGGGCGTAGCGGCGGAACAGCTCACCCAATTCATCTCCACCCTCAACGACCTGCTCACCCAGCGGCTGATCGAACTCGAATGCCAGGCCCAGGGCATCAGCCACAGCGAACTGTGCGAACTGGGGGTGTGCTGGCTGGCGCTGGGGAGCGAAGGGCGCTTTGAACAGACCCTCAACACCGACCAGGATAACGGCCTCATCTTCACGGTAGCGGAAGGCAAGACAGCGGACGAAATCCGCGCCACGCTGCTGCCGCTGGCGACGCGGATCAATGCGGCGCTGGACGCCTGCGGCTTCCCGCTGTGCAAGGGCAACATCATGGCCTCCAACCCGAAGTGGTGTCTGTCTCTGGAGGAGTGGAAGGGAACTTTTGCCGAGTGGATCGAGCATGGTGATCCGGATGCGCTGTTGAACAGTACGATCTTCTTTGATTTCCGCCCGCTGTGGGGTAACGCCGCGCTGGCCGAAACCCTGCGCGCCTGGTTAAGCGAAAAGGCGGCCGCCAATCCCCGCTTTCTGCACCAGATGGCCGCCAATGCCCTGCGTAATCGTCCGCCGCTGGGGATGGTGCGGGATTTCGTGGTGGACGGCGGCACGCTGGACCTCAAGCTCAACGGCGTCTCGCCTTTCGTCGATGCCGCGCGTATCTTCAGCCTGGCGGCGGGCAGTGGAGAAACCTCAACCATCCGCCGCCTGCGTGCCGCCTGTGCGGCCTGGAACATGAACAAGGGGGATGTGGAAGGCTGGATCGAGGCGTTTCTCTATCTCCAGCTGTTGCGTCTGCGGATGCAGCACGAGCAGTGCGAGGCGGGAGCGGCATTGTCCAACCGGGTCGATCCGGATAGCTTGAACAGCCTCGACCGGCGCATTCTGAAAGAGGCCTTCCGCCAGGCGCGCAAGCTGCAGGCGGTGATGGAAAAATATTTCAGTTTTTGAGCGGGACGGGGTTCGCAGGTTTCACGTGAAACTCGTGTGATGGGAGCCGTCATGGCGAGGAGGTTCATGAGATCAGCTGCGCGCCATTCACCCCGCTACTCAAGCCCCATGGTGAGGAAAGCGGATGGTGATCAGCGTGCCTTTTCCGTCGTGCCCTTCGTCCAGCCTGATGGTGGCGCCATGGCGCTTCACTACTTCCGCCACGATGGCGAGGCCGAGCCCGCTGCCGCTCTGGCCACTGCCGAGCACGCGATAAAAGCGCTCAAACACCCGTTCGCGGTGAGCCGGCGCGATACCGGGCCCGTTGTCCTCCACGCGCAGCACCGCCCCGCCATGCTGGTAATCCACGCTGACGGTGATATGTCCGCCGGCCTGGGTATAACGAATGGCGTTGTCGAGCAGGTTGTTGAGCATCTCGGCGAGGCTGGACGCGTCGCCGCGCAGGGGCGCGTGGCGCGGGATATCTTCGAAACCCAGATCGATCTCCTTTTCCAGTGCCTGGGGCACCCAGCGCAGGGTGCATTCCTGCGCTAGCCGATTGAGATCGAGCGGCGAGAAGGTTTCTGCCCCCTGGCCGCCCGGCTCGTTGCGTGCCAGGGTCAGCAACTGGTTGACCAGATGGCTGCCGCGTTCCGCGCTGGTGAGGATTTGTGCCAGGGCATGCTGTTGGCGCGCCACTTCAGTCTCGCGCAGTGCCAGTTCAGCCTGGGTGGTCAGGCCGGCAAAGGGAGTGCGCAGCTGGTGGGCAGCATCAGCAATGAAGCGCTGTTGTGCCAGCATGACCTGCTTAAGGCGGGCCAGCAGATCATTCACGGCGCGGATCAAGGGTCTGACTTCCTCCGGTGCCCGGGCTTCATCCAGTTCGCTCAGATCATCGCGATGACGACGTGCTACTTCCCGGCGCAGGCGCTCAAGTGGCAACAACCCCTGCTTCAGCGCATACCAGACCGCCCCTACGGCAATCACGATCAACAGTAGCTGGGGGATCACGATATTGGCGAAAATGCCGCGGATCAGCGCCTGGCGTTGGTGTATGGTTTCCGACATGTGGAGTTGCAAGGGCCGGCTGGCGGAGGAGCCGGGGTAAACCAGGCTTACCATGCGGGTTTTTTCCCCTTCGCGTTCGGTATTGCTGAACAGTGGCCCATTTTTCCCGCCGCGGAGGGAAAGGGGGCGCCCAAGGTCGGCATTGCCCGCCAGCATTTTTCCGTCTGCGTCGCTGACGGCGTAATATACCCGGTCTGGCATACCGGGGTCGTTGCCATTCGGCAGCGCAGGCCGGATATCCAGCCGTTCCTTGCCGCTTCCCAGCCGGAGCTGGGCCGCCACCGATTGCGCCCGTTCCAGCAGCGCCAGGTCATAGGGCTGGTTGGCATAGTTCAGCGTGGCAACATAGCCCGCTACGGTGCTGAACAGCCACAACACGAACAACGGCGTCTGCATAAGGTCAGAAACATATTGCACTCTAAGAGGAGCGGAGTGCAGTGCGAAT
>CAZKHJ010000016.1:0-52460 GCA_964552675.1 uncultured Sulfuricella sp.
GATACAATTCCTCATTTCAAATAACCATCAGTGCAATATGTGGTGGCCTAATACAGCGTCAGCAGCCAGTTCATGAGATGGTCGCGCAGGGAGAGGACGTCTTCTTCCATAGGGAGTTCCGTGTTTGGTTAAATCAGCTTAAATAAAGCGCTCAAACCGCAAAGGCGCGAAGACGCAAAGAAAACATGGACTTGGAACCCATCCGCCATTTACCGATCTGATAATTAAACTGATTGCTTTGGTTTTTCGATCTTTGCGCCTTTGCGGTTAACAGATCAAACCGTCGCCTTGTCGATGATGTAGCCCAGGCCGCGGATGGTGCGGATGGTAACGCCAGCAGGTTCGATTTTCCGGCGCAGGCGGTGAATATAGACCTCGATGGCGTTGCCGCTGGCTTCCTCGGAATAACTGTAGAGGCGCTCCAGCAACTGTTCCTTGCTGACCACCCAGCCGATGCGCGACATCAGCGTTTCCAGTACTCCCAGTTCGCGCGGGGTGAGTTCCAGCGCTTCTCCGTTGATGGCGGCACGCCGCCCGATACTGTCGAAAACCAGCGTGCCGCAAGTGAATGCCGGATTCACGCCGCATTGCCCACGCCGCAGCAGCGCCCGCACCCGGGCTTCCAGTTCCGGCAGATTGAAGGGCTTGACCAGATAATCATCCGCGCCGAGATCGAGGCCCCTGACCCGGTCCTCTACGCCATCACGCGCTGTCAGGATGATCACCGGTACCTGGCGGTTGCGCTCACGCAGGTTGCGCAGTACCTGAAGGCCATCCAGGCGCGGCAGGCCGAGATCGAGGATGGCCAGGTCGAAGGGCTGTTCACCCCGGAGCATCAGGTCTGCGTCCAGCCCGTCTGCGACATGATCCACTGCATAGCCCGCCTGGCGCATGGAGCGGCACAGGCCATCAGCCAGCACTTCGTCGTCTTCGGCAATCAGGATGCGCATTGTAAGGTTTGTGTAAGGCCGGGAGAGTAAGGTTTGGGCAAGGTGGGGGATGGCCTGTAACATGCCATCGCCTGTCGGAGAACCATATTAAATGGAGAGCAAGAAATGTCAAAACGCGAGATGAACTGGGCGGCGATCGATGCCGATCCGCGCTTCCAGGCTTTACACCGCAAGAAAACCACTTTCCTGTGGGGCCTGATGATTTTTTCGGTGATCTATTACTTCCTGCTGCCGATCGGCGCGGCCTATTACCAGGATCTGTTCAAGATCAAGGTATGGGGCGTGGTCAACGTCGGCATCCTGTTTGCGCTATCGGAGTTCGTGGTGGCCTGGACCATCGCCTATGTCTATTCGAAGAAGGCTAACGCCGAGTTCGATGCCATGGCGCAGGAAATCATCAATGACGCACACAAGATGGGAGCCTGACATGAACCAGACCTATAACAAGCTTGCCCTTTCCGCCGCTGCCCTGCTGGCCAGCGGCTCTGCCTTTGCGGCGGGCGGCGGCGCGGTGGCCGACGAGTTCAAGTGGATGACCTTCGCAGTGTTTGGCGTGATCATCGCCATCACCATGGCGATCACCTTCTGGGCGGCGCGCACCACCCACACCACTTCCGAGTTCTACGCTGCCGGCCGCTCGGTGTCCGGCATCCAGAACGGCTGGGCGATCGCCGGCGACTATCTCTCCGCGGCATCCTTCCTCGGCATCGCCGGCCTGATCTCGCTCTACGGCTACGACGGCTTCATGTACTCGGTGGGCTGGCTGGTCGCCTACATTACAGTTCTATTGGTCATCGCCGAGCCCTGCCGCAACATCGGCAAGTACACCATGGGCGACATCCTGGCGTTCCGCAACGATCCGAAGAAAACCAAGACCGTCGCGGCGCTGTCCACCATCACCGTGTCCACCTTCTACCTGACTGCGCAGATGGTCGGCGGCGGCGTGCTGATCAAGACGCTGATCGGCATCGACTACGAAATCTCGGTGATCGGCGTGGGCGTGCTGATGCTGGCCTACGTGGTGTTCGGCGGCATGAAGGCCACCACCTGGGTGCAGATCATCAAGGCCGTGCTGCTGGTGACCGCCTCGATCCTGCTGGTGATGTTCGTGTGGGCGCCTTACGGTTTCAGCCTGCCGGGCTACCTGCAGGCCGTGGTGGGTGATGCCGACGTGCAGCAACAGGTTGCCAAGCTGCTGGGCGATAAGGCGGCCACCATGTCTCCGGAAGAACTCGGCCAGCGTTTCCTCGAACCCGGCCTGTTCCTCAAGAACCCGATTGACCAGATCTCCCTGGGCATGGCGCTGGTGCTGGGCACCGCCGGCATGCCGCACATCCTGATGCGCTTCTTCACCGTGCCGACGGCACAAGCCGCGCGCACCTCGGTAATCTGGGCCATGGGCATCATCGGCGGCTTCTACGTGCTGACCCTGTTCCTCGGCACCGGTGCCGCCATGCTGGTCGGCCCGGCCAAGATCGCCTCGATCGACGCCGGCGGCAACATGGCCGGCCCGCTGCTGGCGCAATTCCTGGGTGGTGGTGAAAACTCCATGCTGGGCAACTTCTTCCTCGCCTTCGTCGCCGCCGTGGCTTTCGCCACCATCGTCGCCGTGGTCGCGGGCCTGGTGCTGGCAGCGGCTTCCGCCATGGCGCACGACATCTATGTCGGCGTGATCAAGGGTGACCATGCCACACCGCAGGAGCAGGTGACCGCAGCGCGCGTGTCCTCCGTGATCGTCGGCATCATGGCGATTACCGTCGGTATCCTGGCCAAGGGCCAGAACGTCGCCCACCTGGTGGCGCTGGCCTTTGCCGTGGCAGCATCCTCCAACCTGCCGGCGGTGTTCCTCACCCTGTACTGGAAGAAGTGCAACACCAACGGCATCATCATGGGCATGCTGGTCGGTTCCATCACCGCCATCGCGCTGGTGATGATCTCCCCCAACATGACCTATCCCAAGGCCGTGATCGGTGCTGCCAAGAAGGTGCTGGAAGGCGAAACCGCCCAGCCGGCCAAGCCGGCTCAGGCAGGCGAGGGTGGCTTCATCTGCGAACTGTTTGCGGTGTCCGGCTGCAAGAAGGCCGAACCAGCCAAGCCGGAACAGGCCGCCAAGCCTGGCGCGCCGGAGAAGCTGGCCAAGCTGCAGGAAAAACTGTCGGCCCTGACGGATGCCAAGGATGTCGAGAAGGCGAAGAAGGACATCGCCGGTCTGGAGAAATCCATCAAGAAGGCCCAGGAAGACCTGAAAAAGATGGAAGGCCAGACCGCCAGCATGATGGGCCTGGAGAAACCCTTCTTCCTGCTCAAGAACCCCGGCCTGATTTCCATCCCGCTCGGTTTCCTATGCGTGATCCTGTTCTCCCTGATGACGCGTGACAAGCGCGCCGAAGACATGTGGGACGAGCTCTACGTGCGCCAGAACACCGGTATCAATGCGGAAGCGGCAACCGCGCACTAATACGGTTTCTGTCTCACCTCCCCTTAGCCCCGGCCTTGACCGGGGCTTTTTTTTCGCCTGTGGCAGCCAGGGGATTACAGGCGCTCAGGCCTCATCGGGAATTTCGTCGGACAGGCACAGCATTTCCGCGAAAGGTGCTGTCGTCATCAGTACCATGCCCGCATGCGGCTCGTCGATGCCCGCTGCAAAAAAGATGAAATGGAAGATCTCGTCAGCCCGTTCAGTGGCCACCAGCGCGGTAATCATTTCCCGTTCCACATATTCCGGGCGGCTCCGGTCGCGGCGGGTTGCCAGACCCGCGCCTCGCGCATGGTAGGCGAAGGCGCTGGGGATGCCCTTTTCCTTGCGCAGGCGATCGAGAACCCCCTGTGCCCGCCCGGCAGGCAGGAAGCAGGTGATGGTTTTGTACTGTGCGGGGTGGTGACCGGAACTCATTCCGCTTTCCCGATGAAGCGTTCGGCGATTTCGTGGGGAACGTAGGTTGCCATCTTGTCGATGGGGGTGGTGTAGATCATGCCCATGCCGGGCGTGTCGAGCTTGCCGGCAATGAACATTTTCTCGAAAATCCGGTCTGCCTGGTCGGTGGAGGCCACGATATAGATGACCTCCTTTTCCGCGCTGACGGTGACGCCCAGTACGCCGAGGCGGCGCTGTCGCACCCCCGTGCCATGGGCGTAAAATACCGTGGCTCCTTGTGCTCCGGCTCTTTGCGCGGCTTTCACCACGACGTCCGCCATGCCGCGCTGGACGATGCAGGTGATGAGTACTGCATCGGTCAGGACGATGATGTCCTCGCTCATAGATATTTCCTTTTGTTCCGGCGTTGCAGATTAAGTTTGAAGTTGATCCACAATCCTACCGCCAGCACACTGACGATCGGCCCCACCGAAGCCATCGCCAGGATGCCGAATCCTTCACGGGCATGGACGGCTTGCCCCAGCCCCAGGCCCATGGCCAGTACCAGCGGTACGGTGACCGGCCCGGTGGTCACGCCGGCGCTATCCCACGCCAGATTCACATATTCCTCGCTGGAGAAAATGGTCATGATCAGCGCCAGCAGGTATCCCGGCAACAGCAGTGCGGCCAGGGGGATGTCAAACAGGATTTTTGCCACGCCCAGCGTCGTGCCCAGTCCAACGCCGATGGCCACGGCATGGATCAGGGTCTGGCGGCGGAATGCACCGTCGGTGAGATTTTCGACTGTAATACCCATGGCGTTCAGGGCAGGCTCGGCAATGGTGGCACCAAAGCCCATCAGGGCGGCGAACAGCAATACCAGCCCGATTCCCGCTTCATAGGGATAAAGCGGGGAGCCGGAAGCCCCGGTGAAGGCGGCTGGCAGCCGACTGCCAGCTTGCGTGCCCAGTTCCACCAGGCCGAAATCCAGACCGGTATCGAACAGGGCCATCCCCAGAATGGCGACGACAATGCCGTAAGCGATGATTCTGGGCTGGGCGAGCTTTTCCTTGAGGATGCCGAGTTGCACCAGCCACAGGAACAGGGTGAGCGGCAGAATGGCGCGTAGGGCTGCGATGGCATCGGCAAAGAACGCGCCTTCCTGCCAGGACGGGGCGTGCTGTGGCAGGGGCGAGGCAGCGGCTTCCGCACCATTCCAGGCTACCCCTATCGCCAGCAGCATGACCGCCAAGGCGGGGAACAGGGAGGCCAGCGTGACAATACCGAAACCGGACAGCGGATTGTCTTCCTGGCTGGTGGCGGCGGAGACGCCGATGCCGATGGCCAGCACTAGCGGTACGGTCACCGGCCCGGTGGTGATGGCGCCGCAATCCCACGCCAGCCCCAGGATCGGGACGAATTCGGGCTGGAAAGCCAGCCAGGCGGTCAGGGACAGGACCGGTGCGAGGGTGAGGATGATCAGGGTTTTCAGGCGCCATCCCTTGATGAAGCGCAAGATACCCAGCAGTACCGCGAGTCCCACCCCCAGGGCGACTGCCAGCACCAGGTAGAAGGATTTTTCATGCAGCAGGACGTAAAGGAGCGGGGAATCTGCCCGCTCCAGGAAAGAACCGGCTGCTTTTAGCGCACCGATGGCCGGCTCGGCGAAAGTTGCCATTGCTCCGAGTACAAAGGCTACGGAAAGCACGGCAATAGCAGGTGAACGTTGCGGCATGTTATAGCCGATGTTTTCGCTGAACGGCATCAGTCCGTGTTTGACACCTTCCATGAAGAGCATCAACCCCGTCATCACCAGCAATAGCCCTCCCGCGACACCCCATGCCCTGGCAACGGGGGTGGCCAGCACGAGCCACTGAAAGGCTGCCAGAAAAAGCGCCAATGGAATGACTGCACGCATCTGGTCAAGGAAGCGAGCGCTCACATAGGGGGTGATCAGGCGATGCACGTCCACTGCGCGCAGGCGTACGCGGTGGCGATGGCCCGCGTCATGGGCGGTGACTTCGTTGTAACTGAGTTTGCGCATCTTGCGGCGCGCAAAGCGCAGATAATCGCCGTAGCGTACTTTTTGCTCCATGGGCCTATTCAGGGTGTGTTAGCACTAATTATCCGTTCGGATCAGGCGTGCCGTGGTGATGAAGGAGAGCGTCCGGTGCCCCTGGATGTCGGCATGAAGCGCCTCGACCACGGGCGGATTCACTGGTGTGCCCGCCTCCCACAAAATCACGAAATTAGCGCCCGATCCGCCCGCCGATTCCTTTCGTTCCACATACAACTCATGGGTGCCCATCGGCGGAATGGTTTTTGCGGCAGAGAGGTACTCTTTCAAGGGCTTGCCGTTGGTATCGAAATATCGGGCGGACAGGATGCGGATCGGATTTTTAAGATCCGTGTTGCGAATGCTGACCAGCGCCGAAACCAGGCTTTTCAGGGGATAGCCGCCCTCTTTCAGGTCGCCGTGCCATACATGGGAATAGATAGGCAGATACAGCGTTTGTCCTTTGGAAAGGGCCACTTCGTCGGCACTGACTGACGCAGTGGCAAAAAAAAGCAGTGCCAGCATCAGAGGGCAGAGTCGCTGGTGTAATTTCATGATTGCCTCGATTGGAAAAAATAATGTTGCGTGCCCATCTTCCCAGTACCACTCTCGACATTGGCAGGTGCTGCGTATTATTTTGTTGAAGGGTACCTCAAACGGGACCCTAAACTCCAGTGATGCCCTGATTTTTGTTAGGGCTGCAGGGTGATGGGGTACAGATGAACAGGATTGCTTCCCTTACAATTGGAACATGACAAATTTGGTATACCTCGCGGGGTATTTTGCGCTTTATGTATTTCTTGACTGGGTGAGTTATATCCACCCGGTGCTGCCGCTTGCGATCACGCCCTGGAATCCGCCACCCGGCTTGAGCCTCGCCCTGCTGTTGCTGCTGGGGTTGCGCTACTGGCCGGCCCTGTTCTTTGCGGCGCTCCTGGCAGAATTGCTGGTGCGGGGTTTGCCGGCGCCTTGGCCCTATACTGTGCTTTCGTCATTTTTCCTGGCAGCCTGCTATGCCGGTGCCGCAGCCCTGCTGAGAGGGCCGCTGCATTTTGAGGCAAATTTCCGAACGCTGCGCGATCTCCTGGTTTTTCTGCTGGTGGTGTCATGCGGTGCGTTTCTCGCCGCCATCGGTTACGTGTCGATTTACACCTATGCGGGTATTGCGCCGGAACATGCCTACCTGCCCAATCTGCTGCGTTTCTGGGTGGGCGACCTGATCGGCATCATGGTGGTCACGCCCCTGATTCTTGCCCATGCGGGAAAGGAATTTCCCCTCTCGAAACCCGGCAAGGAAACCCTTGCCCAGGGCGCGAGCCTGCTGCTTGTGCTATGGCTTATTTTCGGCCTGGAGTTTACCGACGAATTCAAGTTTTTCTATCTGCTTTTCCTGCCCCTGATCTGGATTGCCATGCGGCACGGCATCCAGGGCGCAACCCTGGCCTTGCTGGTGAGCCAGTTGGGCTTGATTGGCGCGGTGCTTCTGGGCAGCCACCACACCACGGCGGTGGTGGAGCTGCAACTGCTGATGCTCGCCTTGGCGATTACCGGGCTGTTTCTCGGGATGGCCGTTACCAGCCGCCGCACGGTTGAGGAAAGGCTGCGGGTCCAGGCGGAGGAGTTGAATCACGCCCTGCGCCTGGCGGCAGCAGGTGAGATGGCGGCCGCGCTTGCCCATGAGCTGAATCAGCCCCTCTCGGCGCTAGGTAGCTACGCCCGTGCCTGCCAGTTGATGCTGTCCATGAACCCTCTGGATCTGGAGCGGATCAACGCGGCAATGGATAAAATGGGACGGGAAGTCGGCCGGGCCGGCGAGGTGGTGCACCGGTTAAGGGATTTCTTTCGCGACGGCACGCTGCGGCTGGAAAGCGTGACGGTGAAGCAACTGGTCGGCGAAGGGCTGGAGCCAATGATCAGGAAGGCCGAGGGCAAGGGAATGGCGCTTCGCATCCAATTGCAGGAAAATCTGCCCACCGTGCAGGTGGATCGGGTACAAATCGCAACGGTGCTGCGCAATCTGGTTTCCAACGCAATGGAGGCATTTGCTTCGGCCCCGGAAAGATCGTGCTTTATCCAGGTGACGGCGATATCGGGCGGTCCGGAGTGGGTGAATATCTGCGTCGAGGACAATGGACCGGGCATCACCGGCGTAATGCGTGACAACATTTTTACCCCCTTCTCCACCAGCAAGGCCAAGGGCATGGGGCTGGGGCTTTCCATCAGCCGGGCGCTGGTGGAGGCGCACGGCGGCAGGCTCTGGACGGAGACGCCGGCAGCCGGGGGCGCGCGGTTCTGCTTCGCCCTGCCGGCGGAAACCATGCTTCGGGAGCAGTATGAACACCCTTGATTCGACCGTTTTTATCGTTGACGACGACGAGGCCGTGCGGGATTCCCTCGCCCTGCTGCTGAGCTTGAATGGCTTTGCCACGCGGGTATTCGATTCCGCCGAGCAGTTTCTCGCCACTTATCGGCCGGAATGGACGGGTTGCCTGGTGCTGGATATTCGCATGCAGGGCATGGATGGGCTCGAATTGCAGAGAAGGCTGAATGCCGCAAATGCCCTGTTGCCCATTATCGTCGTCACCGCGCACGGCGACGTAGCCATGGCAAGGGAGGCGCTCAAGGCCGGCGCGGTGGATTTTCTGGAAAAGCCGATCAACGATCAATTGCTGATCGTTAATGTTTCCGCTGCCCTGGATCGCAATGCCCGGGAGCGGGATGCTGCAAGCCGCAGTGCCGAGCGCGAGCAAAAAATGGCGCGACTGACGGTGCGTGAACGCGAGGTCATGCAAGGTGTTGCCGCCGGCAAACATGCCAGGGAAATTGCCGCTGAGCTGGACATCAGCCCGCGTACCGTCGAAGTTTACAAGGCGCGCATGATGGAAAAACTGCAGGTGCGCAATGTTCCCGAGCTCATTCGAATTGTTCTGGCGGTTGCACCGAACAGCGAGACATAACCTGCCAGGGCGCATCGTTGCGATGTAAACCCTCCACAATTTGTACGTATTTATACGTACGTGAAATGACGAATTTCCCCCTTTCTTTGCACCCGCTAACATAGCTCCAGGCACTTTTTATGGTATGACGCCAGGTTGCGCGAAGAAATGGACAAAACCGGGACCATTCAAGCCAAAAAAACCAGGGAAATCTGGCTCGCCCGCCTGCCGCCTGGACAGATGGATAGCGCGCTGGCGGTCATGGGATCGTTGCCAGAATTGACAGTGGAACGGCACCCCTCGGGGCGTTGCGTCACGGTCTCCTACAACATTCACGAACATTCCCTCGAGGAGTTGGAAAACCTGCTGATTGCCAGGGGGCATCGCCTGGAGATGACTCTGCTGATCAAAATCAAACGCGCAATCGCCTACTACAGCGAAGCCTGTCTGCGCAGCCATCTCAACGTGCCGGGCCGGGACCAGCACTTGAGAGGCATTTATTCCAGCAAGCATACCCCCGCAACCGGTATGCGGAGCGCGGAAAAAATCTATTACCAGTAGGGCCTGGCGCCTTCCGAAGGAATACCAGCAATGTCGATCAAATCCCTGCCCATCGTGCGGGCGGCAACCACCCTCACGCCGCAAGCCAATGTTGCCGATGCGCTGCAAATCATGCTCGCCAACCGGGTCAATCATGTCCCGGTGTGCGAGGGCGAGCTCTATCTGGGCCTGATCAGCGTCAACGATATTCTGCGAAAACTGCTGCCCGCCGGCGTGCAGATGCCGCATGGGGTGCCCGATCTCAAGTTTGCGGGTGATGCCTCGCGCCTGCTGGGCTCGCATTTTCACCGCCTGAGCGAGCAGAGCGTGGCGGAAATCCTCGATCACACGCAGCCGCTGGATGAAAACTGCCCCCTGCTGGAGGCCGCGCTGCTGCTGAGCAAGAGCCCGACCCCCCTGCCGGTGGTAGATGGCGGCGGAAAGCTGCTGGGCATGCTGAGCCGCCGCGGTCTGCTGGAATACCTGCTCGGGGAGGCCGGGAAATAGCATGCACGGTATGACGCCTTCTGCCAGCCAGGTGATATTCGGCCTGAGTCCGCTGCTGATTTCTCTGGCGGTATTCCTCTTTACCTACGCCATCATCATCACCGAGAAGATCAACCGCTCCATCGTGGCCCTGCTGGGCGCGGGCCTGATGATCTTCACCGGTGTGCTGCAGCAAAGCGAAGCCTTTGCCGGTATCGATTTCAACACCCTTGGCCTGCTCACCGGCATGATGATGCTGGTGGCGATCACGCAGAAAAGCGGCATATTCCAGTACGTCGCGATCATTGCAGCCAAAAAGGTCAAGGCGGAGCCTTGGGGTTTGCTGGTGATGTTGTCCATCGTTACCGCGGTGTTCTCGGCCCTGCTGGACAATGTCACTACGGTGCTGCTGATCGCACCGGTGGCCTTGCTGATCACCGACGCGCTGCGTATCAACCCCTATCCCTTCCTCTTTTCCATCATTTTCGCATCCAATATCGGCGGCACCGCCACGCTGATCGGCGACCCGCCCAACATCATGATCGGATCGGCGGTCAAGCTGACGTTCAACGATTTCCTTTTCAATCTGGCGCCCATCGCGGCGGTGGTTTTCGCGCTCACCATGATTCCCATCTATTTCATCTGGGGAAGGAAGCTGCATGCGGCGCCCGAGGACCGCGAACAGGTGATGGCCTTTGACGAACGCGAGGCCATTACTGATGTGCGCCTGCTGAAGAAATCCCTCTTCGTGTTGTTCCTGGTCATTGTGGGATTCGTGTTCGCCCATTCCATCCATCAGGAGCCTGGCACGATTGCCATGTTCGGCGGCGCCCTGTTGCTGCTGCTCAATGCTGTCGGCAAGCATCCCGAAGAGCAGGCCCATGAAACGCACAAGGTTTTCAGCGAGGTGGAGTGGATCACCATTTTCTTCTTCATCGGCCTGTTCGTGGTCGTGGCGGGGATAGAAAAGGCCGGTGTGATGGACCTGCTGGCGCACAAGCTGGTCGAACTGACCGGTGGCGATTTCACCGCCACTGCCTTCACCATCCTGTGGGTTTCGGCGGTGGCTTCGGCGCTGGTGGACAACATTCCCTTTGTCGCCACCATGATCCCGGTGATCCAGAACCTGGCTCCGGTGTTCGGGGCCGAAAACCTCACCCCGCTGTGGTGGTCTCTGGCACTGGGCGCCTGCCTGGGCGGCAACGGCAGCTTGGTCGGTGCCAGCGCCAACCTGGTGGTGGCCGGCTTCGCCGAGCGCGCCGGTCAGCCTATCCGCTTTCTGCCCTTCATGCTGATGGCCTTTCCGCTGATGCTGGCGAGCATCGCCGTAGCCAGCCTGTACCTTTACCTGCGCTATCTCTGAACAGGATTGTCATTTATGAGTAAACCGCTTTTCCTTGCCGTTTTTTTCGGCCTCGGCCTGGTTCATTTCACCGCCCCTGCCTGGGCATGCGAAATCGCGCCCGGCGCCCAGTGCGCGGGCGCCAGGCTGGCAGGGGCCAAGCTCCAGGGCAAAAACCTGGAGAAGGCGAATTTTGCGGGCGCCAACCTGAGCTTCGCCGCACTCGCGGGGGCCAATCTAAGCGGCGCCAATCTGAAAGGAGCTAACCTGAAACATGCCCGCCTGCGTGGTACCAATCTCTCCGGCGCCAATCTGGATGGCGCAGTTATGGATTATGCCGACTTGCGCGATGCCCTCATGGAAGAAGCCGATCTGCGCAATGCCAGCATGACCAGGGTGGATCTCAAGCTGGCCGACCTGGAAAAAGCCAACCTGGAAGGGGCCAGGCTGGACCATGCCGACCTGAGCGGCGCCGACCTTGAGGGCGCAGTTTTTCGGTCGGCCTCACTGGTTTCGGCCCATGCCGTGTTTGCCAACCTGAAGCACGCCGATTTTTCCGCCGCCAACCTGAACGATGCCTATTTGCGCGGTTCGCTGCTGAAAGGTGCTATCTGGTCTGATGGGCGAATCTGCAAGGCCGGATCCATCAGCCAGTGCAAGTGAATACTATACTAGCTTGCACGTATCGCCCCGCCTGACAGGCGGAATTCACCGGCCCGCAATCATCCCGGGATTGTGTGGCGTTGCTGAAACTTTTCCCGACATGCCATGCTCTAGTAAGACTGGAGATCATCATCCGCCGCCTGCCAGAAGGAAGGAGAAGAACAATTTCACGCGCCGTACCCGATCGAGACAATTCCTTGACGTAATATGACACGCGAACATCTTTTTTTGCGCGAGTTGCGCAAGCTCTTCGACCTCCGCTGCGATATGGAGGAACCGGCCGAAATCGACGCCAGCATCCGACTGGGGGTGAAAACCCGAGGAACCAACCTGTGGATTCTGATGTTCGCCATCCTGGTGGCATCCATCGGCCTGAACGTCAATTCCACGGCCGTCATCATTGGCGCCATGCTCATTTCGCCGTTGATGGGCCCCATCATGGGTATCGGATATGGGGCGGGCGTGCATGATTTCCAGTTGATCAGGCAATCGGCCCGCAGCCTCGGCATCTTCATTTTTCTCAGCCTGCTGACATCCACGCTTTATTTCCTGCTGACACCCCTCACCCAGGCGCAATCAGAATTGCTTGCCCGCACCGCTCCCAACCTGTGGGACGTGCTGATCGCGCTGTTTGGCGGCATGGCCGGCATCATCGCCGTAACGCGCAGGGAAAAGGGGAACGTCATTCCCGGCGTGGCTATCGCGACCGCCCTGATGCCGCCGCTGTGCACTGCTGGTTACGGCCTTGCCACGGGCCAGCCCGGTTTCTTTTTCGGCGCGTTTTACCTGTTCACCATCAATGCTGTTTATATTGCACTTTCCGCGCTGCTGTTCACCAAGCTGTTGCATCTGCCCCAGCACAGCTTCCCTTCACCCGCCGGCCAGCGGCAGGCCGGGCTGATCATCAGCGCGGCCATCATCATTACCATCGTTCCCAGCGTTTTTCTGGCATTCCAGCTGGTGCAGCAGGAAGTGTTCAAAACCGGGGCAAATCGTTACCTGGAAGCCATGCAGCGTGCCGAAAAAGACCTGTTCATTCTGGAAAGGCACATCAACCCGGTGGCGCGGGAAATTACTCTGACCGTTGCCGGCAGGACACTGGACAAAAGTACTCTGGAACGCATAAATGCCCAGCTTGGCGTCTTTGGGCTGGAGGGGGCGAAACTGGTCGCGCGTCCCCTGCAGCAGGAGCGCAGCGTGGATTTGAGCCTGATCAAGAGTGAAATGCAGCAGGATCTCTATCGCAACAGCCTGCATTTGCTGGAAACCAAGAATGCTCGCATCCATGAGCTGGAAAACCAGCTGCGCAGCGAAAGGGAGGAAAAGACCGGTCAGGCCGAGCGGCTGGCCGAATTTGACCAGGTGTGCGAGGAGTTGCGCGCCCAGTATCCGGAGCTGAACAATGTCATCATCACCCATGGCAAACAACGCTCTTCCGTGAGACAGGAGGCCGCCAGCGCCGCCGAAGATACCCTGATCGTCTATCTGGAAAGCCGCAAGGCCATTCCTCGCGCAACCGAAAACCGCATCCGCAACTGGCTCAAGGTGCACTTCAAAATGGAGCACGTGTTTGTCATTAGCAAGTCGGCCTGAACGACTGGCACACATAAGGAGAGAAATGCAGAAAACCATCCTGTTCAGCGATCTGGATGGAACCTTGCTCGATGAAATCAGCTACTCCTTTCGCGCCGCACAACCGGCCCTGAATCTGGTACACGAGCGGGCCATTCCGCTGGTGCTGTGTTCCAGCAAGACACGGGCGGAAATTGAAGCCATCCGCCAGGCCATGGGTAATGTTCACCCCTTCATCTCCGAGAATGGTGGCGGCATCTTCATCCCGCCTGGCTATTTCTCCACGCCTGTTTCGGCCGTTTCCTGTGAAGGCCATCGGCTCATCATGCTGGGCATGCCCTATGCGGAAATTCGGCGTCATTTCGTCGCGCTGCGCCAGCAATGCGGGGCGAAAGTGACAGGCTTCGGTGATATGACGGTGGAGGAAATCGCCACCCTCACCGGCCTTTCGTTCAAGGAAGCTGCGCTGGCCAAACAGCGCGACTTCGACGAACCCTTTATATTCAACGGCGAGCCGGACAAGGCCTTTCTGCGCGCCATCGAGGACGCCGGCCTGCACTGGACTCAAGGGCGGATTTTTCACATTCTCGGGCCACATGACAAAGGCCGCGCCGTGCAGATGCTCAAGGCGCTTTATGCCCGGGAACATGGCACAATCAGCACGATCGGGCTGGGGGACGGGCTGAACGACGTGCCCATGCTGCGCAGCGTGGATTACCCGGTGCTGGTGCGCCATATCGACGGGGAGCCCGATCTGCGCAGCAAACTGCCCTGGCTGATCATCACGCGACAGACCGGACCGAGCGGCTGGAACGAGGCGGTGCAGCAACTGCTGTCCGGATTCAGCGATGGGGCAAAACGCCCGCCGGAGATACTGGCATCCATCTTCAACGCCGCGCTGGAAGCGGTCGATCCCTATCAGGCGGTGTGTCGCGCCGTCAGGCTGGAAAATGACTGCCTGCATGTCGCCGGAACTGTTTTTCCATTGCAGGATTATCAACGCATCATGGTGCTGGGAGGCGGCAAGGCCACGGCACGCATGGCACAGGCCATGGAAGAATTGCTCGGCGAACGGATATCGACCGGACTGATCGTCGTCAAGCATGGCCATGCCGCCCGGCTGGACAGGATCGAGCAGATCGAGGCGTCCCACCCGGTGCCGGATGAGGCGGGGGAAACGGGGGCGCGGCGCATGCTGGCCATGGCTGGCCGTGCCGATGTGCGCACGCTGGTGATCTGCCTGCTCTCGGGTGGGGCGTCGGCGCTTCTTGTCGCACCCGCCGAGGGTGTTACGCTGGCCGACAAGCAGCAGGTGACGGACTTGCTGCTCAGGGCGGGCGCGGACATTGGCGAGCTGAATGCGGTGCGCAAGCATCTGTCCGCCATCAAGGGCGGCCGCCTCGCCCAGGCTGCCTTTCCGGCAACGGTATTGACTCTGATCCTGTCCGACGTGATTGGCGACCGCCTCGATGTCATCGCCTCCGGTCCGACCGCGCCGGACCACTCCTCCTTTGCCGATGCCTGGGCGGTGATCGAAAAATACGGGCTCGCGCAAAATTTGCCCGGGAGCGTCATGACATTTCTCCAGCGTGGCCTGGCCAGGGAGGAAAAGGAAACGGTCGGGGCGGATGATCCCTGCTTCAGTGTGACCCACAATCATATTGTCGCCAGCTTGGCGCAGGCGCTGGCCGCGGCGCAGGAAAAGGCGCGCCAGCTCGGCCTGCCGAGCGAAATCCTGACGGACAAACTGGAAGGGGAGGCGCGTCTGGCCGCTGTATTCCTGGCCCAGGCCGCGCGCGCGGCGCAGCTCGGCATGCACGCGGGGGAAGAACGCTGTCTGCTGGCGGGAGGCGAGACCACGGTCACTGTCAGGGGCCAAGGCTCAGGGGGGCGGAATCAGGAGCTGGCCCTGGCCTTTTCACTGGAAATCACCGGTTGTGACGGCATCACCCTGCTCTCGGTCGGTACCGATGGCAGCGATGGCCCGACCGATGCCGCCGGGGCACAGGTTGACGGCGACACGGCAAATCTTGCCCGCCGTTTTGGCATCGACCCGGCAAGCTATCTTGCCAACAATGATGCTTACGGTTTTTTTCAATGCCTCGATAGCCGTAGCGGGGGACACAGCCATGTCAGGACTGGCCCGACCGGTACCAATGTCATGGATCTGCAAATTCTGCTGGTGAGCAGGAAAGGCCTTCCGGGCGGGGAGGTCACGTTGCGCGAGAAAACCGCACGAGGAAGAAAGAGAAGATGAATGACATCACCCTGAGAGCAGAAATCCATGAACAGATCAGCCAGATTGGCGCGGCTGACATCGTCGTCGGCATCCCGAGTTACAACAGCGCGCGCACCATCGGGCATGTGGTGCGCGCGGTTCAGGCCGGCCTGGCCAAATATTTTCCCGATTCCCGCGCGGTGATCGTGAATTCCGACGGGGGGTCGCTCGATGGCACCATGGATGTGGTTCGTAACACCTCCATCGACGATTTCAGCGCCATTCTTCTTCATCACCGCGTTTCTCCGGCAGCACGGATCGCCTTCCCCTATTCCGGCATCCCCGGCAAGGGTAGCGCCTTCCGCAGTATTTTCGCGATTGCCTGCGCACTGGGCGCAAAGGCCTGTGCGGTGGTCGATTCGGACCTGCGCAGCATCACGCCGGAGTGGGTCGAGCTGCTGGTGAAACCGGTGCTGGAGGGCGGGTTCGACTATGTGGCGCCGCTCTATCACCGCCACAAGTTTGACGGCACCATTACCAACAGCATCGTTTATCCGCTTACCCGCACGTTGTACGGCAAACAGGTGCGACAACCGATTGGCGGGGATTTCGGTTTTTCCGGTGAGCTGGCGCAGTTCTACCTGGACAAGGATGTGTGGCATACCGATGTGGCACGTTTTGGCATCGACATCTGGATGACTACCACGGCGCTGGCCAATGATTTCAAGGTTGCCCAGTCCTTTCTCGGCGCCAAGATTCACGATGCCAAGGATCCCGGCGCGGATTTGAGCAGCATGCTCTATCAGGTGGCAAGCGCCACCTTCGACCTGATGGAAACCTACCCCGCTGTCTGGATGCCTGTCCGCGGCTCGGAGCGCGTGCCCACGTTCGGTTTCGAATACACGGTGGGGCTGGAACATGTCAGAGTCAATACCGCGCGCATGCTCAGGCTGTTCCGGGAAGGGCTGGGCAATCTGCGTGAAATATGGACCGACATTCTGGGCTTCGGTGACTTCAGCGAAGTCGAGCGGCTTGGCGCACTGAGCGACGAGGCTTTTGTTTTCCCGCCCGGCCTGTGGACGCGGGTCATCTACGATTACGCTATCGCCTATCACCAGAGAAAACTGCCGCCGGAGCACCTGATCAAATCGCTGACACCACTCTATCTGGGCAAAACCGCAGCTTTCATTATGGCCGCACAGGAAATGGATGGTGCACAGGCGGAGGCCGAAATCGAAAAATTGTGCCAGGAATTCGAGAACAACAAGGATTACCTGGTCACCTGCTGGAAAAATTCTTAAACAAGGAGGTGCATCATGATGGAATTTTTGAACCTGATACTCAATCCTCTGGAAGAGGTATTCATGAAGTTCAAGGCTTTCCTGCCCAATCTTGTTGCCATGCTGATCATCATGGCGCTGGGCTTTGTCGTGGCCAGACTGTTTCGCTTTGTCCTGGTGAAATTCCTGCTGGCGGTCAACTTCGACAGCTGGTCCGACCGGATGGGTTTCACCGCCCTGATGCGCAAGGGAGACATCTGGGTCAAACCATCCGCCATGCTGGGGGGGGCCGTGTTTTGGTTGCTAATTCTCGTCACCCTGATGATTGGCTTGAGCGCGCTCAACATTCCGGCGATCGACAGTCTGGTCGAGCAATTCTTCAGCTATGTGCCGCGCATCTTTTCCTCTGCCCTGATCCTGATTATCGGCTACGTGCTGGCCGGCTTCATCAGCCAGGGCGTGCTGATCGCGGCGGTGAACGGCGGTTACCCTTACGCTAGGCTGCTGGCGGAGGCTATCCGCATGTTGCTGGTGGTACTGATTCTGGCCATGGCGATGGAACAGCTTCAGATTGCTCCCGGCATCGTGCTGGCAGCTTTTTCGATCATCTTCGGCGGAATCGTGATTGCCCTGGCAATCGCCTTTGGCGTGGGCGGCATCGACGCAGCCCGGCGCATGATCGAACGCGAATCCATGGGAAAACCGTCCACTGAAAACCGGAACGAGATCGAACACATCTAACGGGCATGGCAAAGGTGCCAGCCTGAATTATGAAACTCGCCATGCCCGTTTCCCTCTCCCCGGCCCTCTCCCGCAAGCGGGCGAGGGGGACGAGGTCTCGCTTCGCTAGTTTCACGTTAAAAAAGGAGGATTTGCCATGTCCGATTTTTACCAGTCCGGCATTATCACCACGCTGCACCAGCTCGGCAACTCGTCCCTTGAGCGGATCGAAGCCGAACTCCAGACATACGCCAGAGCCCGCCCAGTGGCCCTTGTGCTGCCGGCACTGTATTCGGAATTTGAAGGTCCGGCCATGCCCGGCATTGTTCAGGAGCTGGCCAAGGTCAGATATCTGAATGAGATTGTGCTGGTGCTGGACAAGGCTTCGGAGAAGGATTTCCAGCGCGTGCGCGAGCTCATGGCGCCGATCCCGACGGAAGTGAAGATCATCCACAATGACGGCAAAAGGATCAGCGAAATCTATGAAACATTCGCCCGCAACGGCTTTAACGTGGGTGAACGCGGCAAGGGACGGTCTGCCTGGCTTGCCTACGGCTATGTGCTGGCGCGCGCCCAATCCGGTGTCATAGCTCTGCATGATTGCGACATCGTCACCTACAGCCGTGAACTGCTGGCCAGATTGTGTTACCCCGTGGTTCACCCCAGTCTGGATTATGTGTTTTGCAAGGGGTATTACAGCCGGGTATCCAGCAAGCTGAACGGGCGTGTCACCCGCCTGCTGGTGACGCCGCTAATCCGGGCCCTTGAGCAACTTGTCGGGCCGCATGAATTTCTTGCTTTCCTTGACAGCTTCCGCTACCCCCTTGCCGGGGAGTTTTGCATGATTACCGATCTGGCCCGGGTTAACCGGATTCCATGGGATTGGGGGCTGGAGGTCGGCTCGCTGGCCGAGGTACACCGCAACTATTCGCCGCGCCGGGTGTGTCAGGTGGATATCGCGGCGAACTACGACCACAAGCACCAAGTGCTTTCCGCCGATGATGCCGGCAAGGGATTGATGAAAATGACGGTGGATATCTGCAAATCCATTTTCAGAACCCTGGCGTCGGAAGGCGTGGTGTTCTCCGATGGGCTTTTCAAGTCCTTGCTCGTATCCTACCTGCGGCAGGCCGAGGATACGATCATGAAATATGAAGCGGATGCGGCCATCAATGGCCTCAAGTTCGACCGCCACGAGGAGGCAATGGCGGTGGAAGCCTTTACCAGAGCGATCGCCATGGCAACCCAGGCGTTCATGGAAAATCCCATGACCACGCCGCTCATTCCGAACTGGAACCGGGTAACCTCGGCGATTCCCGGTATTTTTGAAATGCTGAAAAAGGCCGTGGATGCGGATAACCAGTAAAGTTTTGTGGGAAAATTCCACCGTATGCCGGTGGCGCATACCCTGGAGATGAATTGAAAAACCGCTTTTCTTCAAGAGAGGCAGCCGCGAGGGGTTTCCTGCGCCAAGCCAAATAAAACAAGGAGGCCTGAATGCCCGAAATCCTGCAAACCTGGCTGCAGTTCGCCATTGTTTCCGCCGTGATCGTGGTGGCCGGGTATTACCTCTCCCGTTACGGTGATGTGATTGCCGAAAAAACCGGACTGTCGGGGTCGTGGGTGGGCTTGGCCCTGCTCGCCACCGTGACTTCCCTGCCCGAACTGGTTACCGGGATCAGCTCGGTGGCGGCCGCCCATGAGATTGATATTGCCATTGGCGACGTGCTTGGCAGCTGCGTATTCAACCTGCTGATCCTTGCCCTGCTTGACGCCATTTTCCGCAAGGGCTCGATCTTCTCGGCGGGAAGGAAGGGCCACCTTCTGATCGCGGCTTACGGCATACTTCTCCTCGGCATGAGTGCGGCGAGCCTGCTTATTTCCCAGGCGGGGCAGATGCCGGTGCTGGGCCACGTCGGCCTGTACGCGCCGGCCCTGGTGCTGGTTTATCTTGCCGCCATGCACGCGGCTTTTCGTTATGAGCGCGAGGACGTGGCTGAGTTCGAGGCAGCCGAGGCCGCGCGCTATCCCGGCATCACCCTGCGCCAGGCTGCGGTACGCTATGCCGTTGCCGCTATTGCCGTGGTGCTGGCGGGGTCAATGCTGCCGTTCATCGCCGCCGCGCTTGCCGACCAGATGGGATGGAGCCGCAGCTTCGTCGGCACCCAGTTCGTTGCCGCCGTCACCTCCTTGCCCGAGATCACGGTGACCTTCGCGGCGTTGAGGCTGGGGGCCCTCGACATGGCCATTGCCAATTTGCTGGGCAGCAACCTGTTCAATATCGCCATTCTTGCTGTGGACGATGTTTTTTACCTGCCCGGACCGGTGCTGGCTGACGTTTCCCCGGTCCATGTCGTTACCGCCCTGTCGGCCATTACCATGAGCGCGGTGGTGGCGGTTGCCCTGCTCACGCGCCCACGCGCCCGAATCGGCGGTGTCATGGGCTGGCCGGGGCTGGTGCTGGTGGTGATTTACCTGCTCAACAGCCTTGCCCTGTATGCCCATGGCGTTTGATGGGGATGGCGCGCCATGAAAAGCTTGCCTGTTTGATTTCAATCATGTAAATCTTGCCTTCCAAATTCATTGCAGAAGGCTCAACCGTGGAATCCTCCGCTTCGATCGAACTCGCCAAACATATCCTGCTGGTGTTCGGCATCATTCTGGCCATTGGGACTTTTTCCGGCCTGCTGGCGCGGCTGGCGCGGGTGCCGGACGTGGTGGTATTCCTGCTGGTGGGGATGCTGCTGGGGCCGGGCGTGTTCGGACTGATCGACATCAAGGCGGATTCGGCCATCAACCAGCTGATCCTGATCTTCGGCTCCAGCTATATCCTGTTTGATGGCGGCGCCTCGATCCGGCTCAAGGTGCTGAAGGAAGTCTGGATCACCGTGACCGTGATTGCCACCATCGGCATCCTGATTTCCGCCGCCATCACCGGCGTAGCCGCTTACTATATCCTTGGTGTCCCGGCAATCGTGGCGCTGCTGCTGGGAGCCGTGATCGCGTCCACCGATCCCGCTACCCTGGTGCCGGTGTTCAAGCAGATCCGCATCAAGGAGCGGGTGGCGCAAACCGTCATGACCGAATCCGCCTTTAACGATGCGATGGGCGCCATCGTGACTTTCACCATTCTGGGCGTGGCCATGGGTGCGGGCGAGTTTTCCGCCGGCGATGCCCTGCTCGACCTGCTCAAGCAATCGGTGCTGGGCATCCTGGTCGGCGGTATTCTGGGCTATCTCGCTGTCCTGCTGATCGCTCACGAGAAATATGGCTTCCTCGCCGAATACGCCCCAGTGGTCACCCTGATGGCGGTGATCGGCGCCTACATGAGCGCGGACGGCCTGCATTCAAGCGGTTTCATGGCGGTGTTCGTGTTCGGCATCATGATCGGTAACCAGGAAGCATTCGGCTTGCAGCGTGCGCACCACGACGAAAAGATCCTCGAGGACTACATCATGACCACCGCGCTGATCATGCGCATGTTCATCTTCATCCTGCTCGGCGCGCAGGTGGATTTCGCCCTGATGAACCAGTATTTGCTGGCGGGCGCGGCGGTAGTGGCGATCTTCATGCTGGTGGGGCGGCCGGTGACGGTGTTCCTGTGCGCCGGCCCGGACCGGCGCGCCAAATGGAGCCGCAACGAGTTGCTGTTCATGTGCTGGACGCGCGAAACCGGTGTGATTCCCGGCGCCCTGGCTGGCCTGCTGCTGGGCATGAAGGCGCCTGGCGCGGAGATTATTGCCTCGGTCACTTTCATCGCCATTCTCATGACTATCCTGATCCAGGCCACCACCACCAAGTGGCTGGCCGGCAAGCTGGGATTGCTGCTGGAGCAGGACGCCACCACCAAATAAAGGAGCTGGCATCATGGCTGCACCCAATTCGCTGATTCAAGCCACGGCCGAACATTTACGGCGTTTTGCGCCGTTTGACCGGATGGATCGTTCGGACGTGGAGTGGCTGTCAGATCGGCTGGAGATCGGCTACTACGGCAAAGGCGAAGTGGTGCTCTCGCCGGAGCAGGGCGAAGCACCCACCTTCTACATCATCAAACAGGGCGTGGTGCAGGGCGAACAGGGCGTAGTCCAGGCGCAGGACGACGCGGCCTGGCTGGAACTGCACGAAGGTGAATGCTTCCCGCTGGGGGCCTTGCTATCGAAACGTCCCGTCACCAGCACCTACCGCGCGCGCGACGACCTCTTCTGCTACCAGCTCAAGCGCGCTGACTTCCACCAGCTCACCCACCAGAGCGAAGCCTTCCACGACTTCTGCACCCGCCGCATCGCCAACCTGCTGGAACAATCCAAACACATCATCCAGGCCCAATACGCCCAGACCAGCAGCAGCCAGCAATCCATGAACAGCCCCCTGTCTGCCATCCTGCGGCGCGCACCGGTGACCTGCGCACCCGCCACCCCCATCCGGGAAGTATTGCAAACCCTGCACGACCAGGGCATCGGCGCCATGATCGCCGTGGACAACGACACCCCGGTCGGCATCTTCACCCTGCACGACGTCCTCAACCGAGTCGCCCTGCCCGGCATCGACCTCGACCAACCCATCCTCGGCATCATGAGCACCCAGCTCACCACCCTCCCGCCCCAGGCCCTCGCCTACGAAGCCGCGCTGGCCATGGCAAAACACGGCATAAGACATGTACTGGTCACCGACCAGCAGCGACTCATAGGCATCATCTCGGAAAAAGACCTCTTCACCCTGCAACGGGTAGGCTTGCGCCAAATCAGCAGCGCCATCCGCACCAGCCAAAGCCTGGAGCAGCTCAAACAAAGCGCCCAGGACATCCGCCAGCTGGCGCACAACATGCTGGCGCAGGGGGTCGCGGCGGAACAGCTGACCCAATTCATCTCCACCTTGAACGACCTCCTCACCCAGCGGCTGATCGAACTCGAATGCCAGGCGCAAGGCATCAGCCACAGCGAACTGTGCGAACTGGGGGTGTGCTGGCTGGCCCTGGGGAGCGAAGGCCGCTTCGAACAGACGCTCAACACCGACCAGGACAACGGGATCATCTTCACGGTACCGGAGGGCCAGAGCGCGGACGAGATCCGAACCACCCTGCTGCCGCTGGCGCAGCGCATCAACGCCGCGCTGGACGCCTGCGGCTTCCCGCTGTGCAAGGGCAACATCATGGCCTCCAACCCGAAGTGGTGTCTGTCTCTGGAGGAGTGGAAGGGAACTTTTGCCGAGTGGATCGAGCATGGTGATCCGGATGCGCTGTTGAACAGTACGATCTTCTTTGATTTCCGCCCGCTGTGGGGTAACGCCGCGCTGGCCGAAACCCTGCGCGCCTGGTTAAGCGAAAAGGCGGCCGCCAATCCCCGCTTTCTGCACCAGATGGCCGCCAATGCCCTGCGTAATCGTCCGCCGCTGGGGATGGTGCGGGATTTCGTGGTGGACGGCGGCACGCTGGACCTCAAGCTCAACGGCGTCTCGCCCTTCGTCGATGCCGCGCGCATCTTCAGTCTGGCTGCGGGTGTGATCGCGACCAATACGGCGCAGCGCCTGCGCCTGGCCGCGCCCACACTGAAAATTCCGCCTGCCGAGGTGGAAGGCTGGATCGTGGCGCTGCATTTCATCCAGCTTTTGCGCCTGCGCCACCAGCACGAATTTTCTGGCATGGAAGAGGAGGGCGCGGCCAACCGTATCAACCCGGACCAGCTCAACGACCTTGACCGGCGTATCCTCAAGGAGGCCTTCCGCCAGGCGCGCAAGCTACAGGCGCGGCTGGCGATGGACTATCATCTATGAAACGGGGAAGCATTTTTAACCACGGAGAACACGGAGGGCACGGAGAAAGGCGGTATGCCAAACATTGCACAAGCAATGGTTTTTGCTCTGTGTTCTCCGTGCCATCCGTGGTTTCTGAACCAGGGTTTTAAGATGAACTGGCTGAGCGGATTCTTTGGCGGCAAGCCCCAGCTAAGTCCCGAGCAGGCCTCCCGCCTGGTGGCCTGGCAGGCTTTGCCGGACAAGCTGGCAGCGGCCGAGCTGGAGTCGGCGCGCCTGGTGGTGGTGGACGTGGAAACCAGTGGGCTCAACTTGGGCCGGGACTGGCTGATCGCCATCGGTGCCGTGGCGGTGCGGGGCGGCAGGATTGCCGTCGGCGACAGCTTCGAAGTGGTGCTGCAGCAGGAGACGGCCAGCCACAAGGACAATATCCTGATTCACGGCATCGGCGGCAGCGCCCAGACCGGCGGCATGCCGCCGCGGGAGGCCCTGCTGGCCTTTCTCGAATTTCTCGGCAGGGATCCGCTGGTGGCCTTTCACGTGACTTTCGACGAAACCATGATCCGACGCGCCATGAAGCAGTTTCTCGGCCTCGATTTCAGGCATCCCTGGCTCGATCTCGCCTATGTCATGCCGGGACTCAACCCGCCTTTGGCAAAGAAATATCGCGCACTCGATCACTGGCTGAAGCATTTCCAGATACAGAATTATGCGCGTCACAATGCCATGGCCGACGCGCTGTGCACCGCACAGCTGTTGCAGATTGCCATGGAACAGGCGCACCGCCAGCGCATCACCCATTACCGCAGCATGATGGACCTGGAGAAGGCCCAACGCTGGGTGAGCTGGGAAGGTTAACAGGGTGTTGAAAAACGACTGCGAGGGCGTGATGCGGCGTCGAAAACAGGCTCAAAATGCTCATTTACTACCTGTAAACTCCGCTTTTTCGCCTGTTTTCTCCTTGCCTGACGCCCTCTCACTACGTTTTTCAACACCCTGTTAAATCTTGCTTAAGGGCGGTTATTTGGCATTGCCGATCCGAGGCGTACCAGTGAGCGTACACTCTCTGTCAAATCCTCTCTGGATTTGCTTGTTGCCTGCAGGCGCAGCATGGCAAAAACGATCAGGGCGAGTGCCCCGAGCCCCGTCAGCCAGGGGCTGAGGGCGTAGCTGAAAGCCAGGATGGCCGCAGCCAGGGCCAGCCGGTTGGACTGGAGAAAAATGGCATTGACCGCTTCGATGTGCTCCAGCTGGTGCAGTGCACTTTCCGCGACGAAGGCGCGTTCGACCAGTTGTCTGACGATCGTCATCAGCTTCTGGAAGTTTTCCTCGGGATAGCCAAAACCCTGTACCCACTGACAGGTTTCATGCAGTTTTTCCAGCGCCCTGGCCAGGTCCTGGCGCGCGTCCTGGCCGAGGGACGGCCGTCTGACAATTTCGGCCAGAGCGCGCAGGTCGGCTTCGATCCGGCTGCGCATGGCGGGGATGTTCTGCTCCCGGTTGCTGCCGTATCCGCCCAGGCGCTGCTTTTCCTCGGCGGCGTCATCGCGCGCCAGAGGCAGCAGATGACGGGCAACCAGCACGCCCACCGGATCGAGCTGCGCAATGTCGCCCAGGGCCTCGAACCACGGGCAATACCCGGCGATTTCCCCCTGTGCCGCCAGCACTTCGGCGCGCATCAGCTCGGCCCTGGCGGGGTCGTGCAGCACCAGCAGCAAATGGGCATTCAGGCTGCGGCGCGAAGGCTGGGCCAGCCGCAATGGCCGGGAATACATGACATCGTCGATGTCCACATAGGCGCTGGAAACATCGCCGTCCATCGACTTGGGCGTGGCGCGCCAGGCTGCCTCGGCATGGTGGGCGCTTTCCCAGAGCGCGCCGAAGCGCGCCCAGCCCTGGCTCCAGGCCTGCCCCAGAGAGCCCGGATCGCTTCTGCCCGCCGCGCTGAAGGCTTCCAGAACGGATTCGCTGAACAGACTTTCGAGCCATTCCTGCGCGCCCTTGTCGCCAGCGGCGGCCTGGCGCGCGGCTTCGAGGATGGCTGCCTGGCTGGCTGATTTTCCGCGCCAGACGGCGGGCATGTCGGGCGCGGCGATGAGAAGGAAACGCAGCAGGCGATAATTGTCGCTGACGCCGCGCTGGTCGAGGATGTCCTGCAGTTTGCGGGCCAGATTGCGGTCGTTCAATTGCTCGGTCAGCCAGGCGCCGATGTCGCCGCGCTTCAGGTCCTTGCTGCCGTCCTCCCAGTTCCTGGCCAGGGCCAGGGCCAGCCCGGCAGCGGTCGTGCATTCCGCTGTGCCGATCCGGTAGGGGCGCACCGAGGCCGTGTTTTCGCTTTCTTCCGGTGCCTGCAGCGTGGTGTCCCCGGCCAGCCAGCGCGCTACTTCCGCGCCGCCCCAGCGCCGTTTCGGGTCGCGCAGCAGCAGGCCGCGACAGAGCTTGCGCATATCGTCGTCGAACACGTTGCTGACATCGAGCGGGCGGGTGGCGAGATGGTGGTTGATGACCTGGTCCGACAGGCCGTCAAAGGGGTGGCGGCCGGCGGCCGCTTCCAGCACGATCATGCCCAGGGACCACCAGTCGGCCTTGTCGTCGAGCACGCCAGTGAGGGCTTCCGGCGCGGCATATTTCACGCTGCGGGCGAGGGTGGTGAAGTGTTGCGTGGCCTGCTGCAGCGAGGCGATGCCGAAGTCGGTGAGCGCCAGCTGCAAGGGATCATCCGCGCGCACCAGGAAATTTTCCGGCTTGAGGTCGCGGTGCAGGATGCGCTGGGCGTGGAGCTCGGATACGCCTGCCGCCATTTCCGCCACCATCCGGCGCAGCCGCTCGCGCGGCTGCGGGCCGCTGTCGAGCACCTGGCGCAGGGTGCCGTGGGGGCAGTATTCCATCAGTTCGTAGGCGTAGCCATCCGACAGGCCGTGGGCAAGCAGACGCACCACGTGGCCGGCGGGGTTCTGGCTCAGGCGTGCCAGCAGGGTGCTGTCGGGCTGGACGCCCTTGCGGTAGAGCTTGGCCACCAGGCGTTCGCTGCTGTGCCGCGACTCGACCAGCAGCAGATCGGCCTCGCTGCCGCTGGCGGGAAAATCCTCGACGATGCGGTAGTCGTCGCGCAAGGCTTGCGGCAGGGTGATGCGGTGGGGCGCATCGCCTTCCGGCGCGCTTTCCTGGAGCGGGCGGTTGCAGTACAGACAGCGTTCCGTGCCAGGTGGATTGGGTTGTGCGCAGTCGCCGTAAGGGCAGACCCGCATGGCGGCGGGCGGTGCTGCTTCCGGTATAAGCTCGGGCATGGCGGCCGGGCTGGTTTTGAGCGTGAAATCGACGCTCGCGAGCGAGGCGCCGCAGGCGCACAGCGGCTGGTCGGGCGGATTGCTGGCCTCGCAGACCGGGCAGATGCGCTGGTATTCCTGTGTCACCGGGGATTCCATCAGCGCCGCCATGACACCTGGTCGAGCGACAGCCCCCGGCTGCGGCACAGTTCCTCCAGCCGGGTCATGTCGCCACGGTCAGGAATGCCGATCATCCAGATACGTCCGCCCTCGACTGCTATCTGCATGCGCTTGCCGTGCGCGGCGACGCTCTCTTCGACAAAGGGGGAGAAACGCTCACTGCCGCGCGGCGAAAGCGGCACCAGCGACTGGTTGCTGGAACCGCGCCACAGATTGCCCAGCGGCAGGCCGTCGGCATAGGGCTCGGGGATGATGGCGTCGAGCAGCTCCAGCAGCCTGGGGTGGCGCTGTTGCAGGGTTTTCAGGGGGTAGCCGCTGTAGCACAGGATGTCGAAATCCAGCCCGTCCTGCTTGCGCCAGCCCTGCAGGCCCTGCAGCAGGGCGAGGAGGGGGCCGGGCTGGTCGAAAGGCTCGCCGCCGCTGATGGTGATGCCGTCAAACTCGGCCCCGGCGGTGCGGCGGCACCATGCCAGCAGGTCGGCAACCGCCATCGCGCGGCGCGGGTCGGGCACCCAGGTGTCGGTCGAGACGCAGCCCTTGCAGCGGATGCTGCAGCCTTGCAGCCAGATGCCGATGCGCCTGCCCGGCCCGAGCACGGTGACCGGGTAATGCGCCTTGTTGACCTGGATTTTGGTGCGTGCGGCCATGTGGTTTATTCCAGCGTCAGGCTGATGATGCGGTTTTCGTCCTCGCGGATGGTGCTGATGGTGACGGCGGTGCGGCCTTCCAGCGGGAAACGGAACAGCGCGCGGCCAAGCGGGTTGATGAACGAGGATTCGAGCTGGTTGCCGATGCCGCGCCCGCCGTTGGACAAATCGCGGGTGCACAGGGCGAGCAGTTGCGCGCGCACGGACTCGGGCATGAGCAGTTCGATGCCGTGCTCCTCGCGTACCCGGTTGGCCACGTTCCTGAACATGCCGTCGAAAATCTGGGCAGCAATCTCTGCGCCGATGAAATTGAACACCACGATGTTGTCGCCGATGCGGTTGAGGATTTCCGGGCGCGACAGGTGGAACTTGAAATAATCCTGGATGGCGCCGCGCACCCGGCTTTCCACCTGGTCGTAAGTATCGGTTGGCTGGACGTTCTGCACGCGGCGGCCATGCTCGTCCTCGACATAGATGCCGAGGTTGGAGGTGAAGATGATGATGGCCTCGGAAAAATAGGCGGTGTCGCCGCGCCCGTCGGTAAGGCGGCCGTCTTCCAGGATTTGCAGGAATTTGTCGAGGATGCGCGGGTGCGCCTTTTCGATTTCGTCGAACAGGATCACGCTGAACGGCTTGTCGCGTACCGCGTTGGTCAGCTCGCCGCCGGCGTCGTAGCCGATATAGCCGGGCGGGGCGCCGAGCAGGCGGGCGCCGGCGTGTTCCTCGGCGAATTCGCTCATGTCGAAGCGGATATAGGCACGCTCGTCGCCGAAAATGAGCTGGGTCAGGGTCTTGGCCAGCTCGGTCTTGCCTACCCCGGTGGGTCCGGCAAAAAACAGTACACCGCGTGGCCGGTTGCCGCCCGAGCGCGACTGCGCGCCGGTCAGCCCCATCACCGAGCGCATCAGGATATCGATGGTTTTGGTCACCGCCTGCTGCTGGCCGCGCACGCGCTCCTCTATGAAGGGATGGGCGTCGGCGATTTTCTCGCGCAGGTAATCCTTTTTCCACGGGTTGTCGCTCACGCCCACCTTGAAGCACTGCACTGCGTCATCCACGTCGCGGAAGGCGATGCCCTGGCGGTCGGCAAGCTGGGCGATGTCGCTCAGGGCGGTGAGCGGCAGGCCGTCGGTGCTGTTGGCGAAGAGCTGGAGGTATTTTTCCTGCTCCTCCGCGCTGCCCTCGCTGTAGCCGGGAAACAGGCGCCCCAGGATGCGCGCGGTTTCGCGCCGGGTTTCGTAATCCGGAAAGGCGATGGTGAGGGCGTGGATGCGGGCACTGTCCAGCGTCAGCCACGAGGGCATGTCCTGCGGGCGATTGACCAGCCACAGGATGGGGTTGAAGCGGGCCTTGCCGAGCGGGGTGGAAATGTCTGCTCCACGTGGAACAATCGGGTTGGCGGTAAGGGACAGGCGCTCGGCGGCAACGTAAAAACGGTGCTCGGTGGCGTCGAGATGATCGGCCTGGCGCACCAGACGCGAGGCGAAGTCGATCACCAGGCCGCAACGCGCTTCCCTCATGGTGACCACCTTTTCCATGATGCCGATCAGGCTCTCCAGGCTCATCGGCATGGCGCCGTCCTGCAGTTTCAGGTCGAACAGGCGGGTTGCCAGCTCCACGCTGGCGGGTTCGTTGGGGTAGGGGCGCAGCCCTTCCACCGGGTCGTACACCAGCAGCAGGCGGAAATCCTGGCGCGCAAGCGTGGTCCACAGGCAGCGTAGCAGGGGGGCAACAGTCAGGCCGGCGGGGAGGGGGGTGAGGAAGTGGTCGCGGATGTTGCCGGCTACCACGAATTGCGAGCGGATCGGCAGCAGGCGTTCCAGGTCGCGGATCCAGCGAGGCGTCAGTTCCATGTTTACGGGCTTCTTCTCAAGGATGTTTCATATGTAATGGCGCTGAGCCTGTCCGGCCGCGTTCTTCCTCGCCGCGCACCTGCGGCAGGGTGGCCGGGTCGACCGCCTGCACCGGCAGCTCACCCGCGCCGAGCTGGCGCGTGACCTTGAGCAGCAGGCCACGCGCTTCGAGCGTTTTCATCAGGCGCGGGAATTCGCTGCACCAGCGGTCCTCGGCCAGGGTGTCCAGGCGCCGCCGTTCGGCGTTGTCCTCGCCGCCGCGCGGGCGCACGACATTGAAGTTGAGGGTGTGCTCCCGGGGGTCGAGGCGCAGGCGCACGAAATAGTTTTCCCAGCCGGGGCGCTGGAAATGAACCATGCCGCCCTCGACGAACAGGGTGCTCTCCACGCTTTCGACTTCGAAGCCGAGATCGCGCAGGGACTGCTCCAGCACGCTGGCGGCGGCTTCCTGTTCCAGACGCTCCTGGGCCTTGCGGGCCGCCGCCAGCAGGTCGTGGAGCGCCTGACGCAGTTCCGGGTCGAAGCGTTCGCTGCCGCTGGCGACAAGTTCAAGGCGGGTGCGCAGGAGCGCGGGTATGTCGTCAGGCAGGGCGGCCAGCAGGGATTTGGCTTCCTCGGCGTGCTGTTGCCCGGCAGCCTGCTCTTCCCGGCTGTGCTGAACCCTGAGGCGCAATTCGCTCGCCAGCTCTTCCGCACGGGCGAGGGAGGGCGCAAGCAGGATAGCGCTGGCCAGCGCCTCCAGTTCCTGCGGCATTGTCGTGCCTGCCGGCAGTTCCAGACGGCCGAGTACACGCGCCACGGTCTGGCGCAGTTCATCGGCTTGGGTCGGATCTAGCCCCGGCTGCAGGCTGCGCTGCAAGGCGTAGGTGTTGAGCAGTTCGTCGAGTCCTGAGCGCGGGGATTTGCCCACTGCCAGATCCAGGCTGGCGCGCAGTTTCTCGTCCAGCTTTGTGCCGGTTTGTGCCAGCAGGGACTCGATCCGCCCGATTTCCTGCCGTACGGCATGGGCATGAGCCATCAGTGTGGCCTGATCCGTTGCGGCCGGGCGCTCAAAGGAGGCCGTTGCCAGGGCGGGTGACAGTTCCGGCGCGCTGGCGCCGAGCGCGGCACAGATGTTTTTCAGGCGTTCAAGGCGTCGCTCGTCGTGTTCGATTTCGCGAAACAGCGCGGCTTGTTGCGTCAGGCGGCTTTCCCGTTGCTGATTTTTTGCTGCCGCCAGCCCGGCTTCGCGTTCTTTTACCTGTTCGAGCGCAGTGGCGTATTCCTCGCCCATGGCGGCAGCTTCGCGCAACGCCTGTGCGGCCAGTATCACGGCCCCCAGCGGGCCAAAGGAAAATCCGACAGTAATGGGGCCGCTCATGGTCGAAATCCGGGTTGCCTGCCAGCGAGGCTATCACTCGTTGAGAGGTGCGACAAGATGCCAGCCTGAATGACATGCCGTTCTCCGGCCGTGACAATCAGGGAAATTATCCAAAATTATTTACCCGCATGACACGAAAGTTCTATACTCGGGCAGGCGTAAGCTTGATGTAAGCTTGGGCTGTCTGCAATGTTCCACCGGGGGATTCAATAAAACCAATAGCGCCCCATACCTAAACCAAAATAAAAGGAGGCTTTTCATGGAGTTGACTGACAAGCACAGGGAGTACTGGCAAAGAAATTTGCGCGTGACCGCAGTGCTGCTGGCTATCTGGTTCATCGTCACTTTCGTTTTCAGCTACTACGCCAGGGAGATGAATGAAATCTCATTTCTCGGCTTTCCGCTGGGGTTTTATTTCGGGGCTCAGGGGTCATTGATCGTTTATGTCCTGATCATCTGGTTCTACGCCCGCTACATGAACAAGCTCGACACCGAATACGGCGTCCATGAAGGGGAGGAGTGATCATGGCGACCCAGAGCCAATCCGCATTCAACGCGCAGCTGAAGAAGTTCTACGGTTTCTATACCGGCGGCTTCATCGGTTTTGTCATCATCCTGGCCATCCTCGAGCAGATGGGGGTACCCAACAAGGTTCTCGGCTATATTTTCCTGCTCGCCACCATCGGCCTGTATGCCGGTATCGGCATCATGTCCCGCACCGCTGACGTGTCCGAGTATTATGTTGCTGGCCGCCGTGTCCCGGCTTTCTTCAACGGCATGGCCACCGGCGCGGACTGGATGTCGGCTGCCAGCTTCATCGGCATGGCCGGCACCCTGTATGCTTCCGGCTACGATGGCCTGGCCTTCGTCATGGGCTGGACCGGCGGCTACTGCCTGGTGGCCCTGTTTCTTGCGCCCTACCTGCGCAAGTTCGGCCAGTTCACTATTCCCGACTTTCTCGGCGCCCGTTACGGTGGCAATATCCCGCGCACCATCGGTGTGATCGCGGCGATCATCTGCTCCTTCACTTATGTGATCGCGCAGATCTACGGTGTGGGCCTGATCACCAGCCGTTTCACCGGGCTGGAGTTTCAGGTCGGGGTGTTTGTCGGTCTTGCCGGCATCCTGGTGTGCTCCTTCCTCGGTGGCATGCGCGCGGTGACCTGGACCCAGGTGGCGCAGTACATCATCCTTATTGTCGCCTACATGATTCCGGTGGTATGGCTGTCGGTGCAGCATACCGGCAACCCGATTCCGCAGATTGCCTATGGCCAGGCGCTGCAGAAGGTGACGGAGAAGGAAAAGGAACTGAACGACCCGAATACCGTGCTGGGCAAAGCTGAAGCCGAAGTCCGCGCGATCCACAAGAAAAAGCAGGAGGACATGGAAGCCAAGCTGAAGGCGCTGGAAACCGGTGGTGCAGCCTATCTGGCGGAAGAGAAAGCCAAGGTCGAGATGAAACTGGCTGATCTCAAGGCTGCCCCTGCACCCGATGCCAAGGCGATCGAGGCTGCTGAAAAAGCCGTCAAGGACTTCCCTGCTGACGAAGCCAAGGCCAAGGAAGCATGGAAGAAAGCGGCCGATGGTGCCAAGGCCAAGGCTGCGCCGGTCAAGGCCCATGCCGAGCCGTTTGCGGGCAAGGGCGCCGAGGCGAAGCTGCGCAAGAGCAATCCTGACGCAGCGCCGGAAGAAATCGCCAAGGCCAGGGCCGAGGATGACAAGGAAGCCAACAAGAAGCGCAAGAACTTCCTTGCCCTGGTACTGTGCCTGATGGTGGGTACCGCCGCATTGCCGCACATCCTGATGCGCTACTACACCACGCCGAGTGTGAAGGAAGCGCGCCAGTCGGTGTTCTGGTCGCTGTTCTTCATCTTCCTGCTGTATTTCACCGCGCCGGCTCTGGCGGTGCTGGCGAAGTTCGACGTTTACCACCTCCTGGTCGGTTCGAAGTTTTCCGAGCTGCCTAACTGGGTGAATGCCTGGGCTGCGGTGGACAAGACCCTGATGAGCATTACCGATCTCAACAAGGACGGCATCGTGCAGCTGGCGGAAATCACCATCGGCAACGACCTGATCGTGCTGGCCACGCCGGAAATCGCCGGCCTGCCTTATGTGATCTCGGGCCTGGTGGCAGCGGGCGGCCTGGCGGCGGCGCTTTCCACCGCCGACGGTCTGCTCCTGACCATCGCCAATGCCCTGTCGCACGATGTCTACTACAAGATGATCGACCCGCATGCCCCGACTACCCGCCGTCTGGCGGTATCCAAGGGCCTGTTGCTGGTAGTGGCGATTTGCGCGGCCTGGGTCACCTCGCTCAAGCCGGGCGACATCCTGTTCCTGGTCGGTGCGGCGTTCTCGCTGGCGGCATCCGGCTTCTTCCCGGCGCTGGTGCTGGGGGTGTTCTGGAAGCGTGCCAACAAGCTGGGAGCAATCATCGGCATGCTGGGCGGGCTGGGTATCTGCATGTACTACATGTACATGACCTATCCGTTCTTTGGGGTAAATGCACCGAAGTGGTGGGACATTGACCCGATCTCGGCCGGCATTTTCGGCATCCCGGCCGGCATCATCGGCGTGATCGTGGGCAGCCTGATCAGCCCGGCTCCAAGCAAGGAAGTACAGGAGCTGGTGGATCACGTGCGCTATCCCAATCTGGAAGGGCAGGCTGCCAAAGCGGTATAAGCCGGTTTCTTCCGTGAAATGAACAAGGCCCGCTTGCGCGGGCCTTGTTTTTTATGTGATCGGTTTACTGCCCTGCTTCATCCGCTTCGCGCAACAGTCGCATACCGACCAGTGTGTAGCGTGTTCCCGGCGAGTTCCAGTTGCGGTATGAGGCGCGGGCGTAAAATGGCCAGGTATGCCACGAACCGCCGCGCCGCACGCGCACGCTGCCTGTTGCGGGACCCTGGGGGTCGTCGGAGGGTGAATTTGCATAATAGTGCTCGTCATGCCAATCCGAGACCCATTCCCACACGTTGCCGTGCATGTCGTAAAGGCCCAGCGCGTTGGGCGCGAAACTGCCGACCGGGGAGGTAAAGGCAAAGCCGTCATGCCCCGCCAGCGCATATGCCTGCCACTGCGGCCAGTTCTTCTGCGCGTCGGCGTCAAAGGTGTTGGCGACTTTCAGCAATGATTGAGGGTCGTCACCGCTGTGGTAGCGCGTCCGGGTGCCGGCACGGCAGGCATATTCCCATTCGGCTTCGGTCGGCAGGCGGTATTTCTTTCCTTCCGTCTTGCTGAGCCAATTGCTCAGCGCCACGGCATCGTTCCAGGTGACATTTACCACCGGATGATCATCGTCTTGCCGGAAGCCGGGATTTTGCCACGAATATTTTGGATTCCGTCCGTCGAAGGCATCCCCATGTTCGGACTGTTTGGGGTCGTAAAGGGGGTTGTAGCCGTAGCCGCCACCGTCGGCTTCCGATTCCGGCCTGTAGCCGGAGGCTGCCAGAAATTTGCGGAATTGTCCGACTGTTACTTCGTACTGTCCCAAGTAAAAAGGCCGGGTGATGCGTACTTTGTGCACGGGTGCTTCGTCGCCCAGCAACAGGAAGCGCTCGCGGCCATATTGCGGGTAAGCCTGGGCAAGTGCCTCGGGCGACTCATCGCTGCCCATCATGAATTCGCCCGCTGGAACCGGAACGAATTTCATCCCCAGCGAGTTTTCGATGATCTGCGGTGGAATTTTTGTTGGTTCGGCCGGGCTGGTGGTCGAAAAAACCATTATGGGCAAAAAAAACAACGCGGCACGTGAAAACATGGCTGATTTCCTTGCGGCGATCCCTGAATTATTAAACCGCCAGATCCTTTACCAGATGGGCGAGGTCACCGCGCTCCGTCTCCTGGATCAGTCGCCGGGTCATGACGGGGTCGAAGCGCAACAGATGGTGCACGACTTCGCTGACCTTGTCTGGCTGATGGCTATGGTGGTAGGCCATACCGAGGGCGTACCAGGCGTGGCCGTTCATGGGCTGAAGCTCGGCGGCGCGGGCAAGGGCCGCGACAGCTTCTTCGTGCTGGCCCTGCACGGCATGAGCTATTCCCATGCCATACCAGGCCCGATCGAGCGTCGGCTTCAGGCGTACCGCCTCATGAAATGCCTCGATGGCGCCGGGCCGGTCATGTGCCTGATCGCGGATAAATCCCAGGTTGAACCAGGTATCGGCATCGCCGGGTTTGAGCCGTAACGCGTGCAGATAATAGTCCGCGGCCTGCGGGTATTCGTGCTGCATGGCGTGCAGATAGCCCAGACATTTGGCCGCCTGGGCAAAATCGGGATCGTGGCGCAAGACCTCGCGGTACGCCGCGATGGCGGCCTGCGGGCGTTTGATGGCTTCGAACAGTAAGCCGCGCAGATAATGACGCCAGGGTTCAAATTTCATGCAGGGTGCTTCCTCTATCCGATACAATCCGGAACGGTTGGTGTGAGGGAAAATCAGGCATGGCGCAATGGGATCTGTTTTTGGTGAGTGCGTTGCGGGCGATCGTCGAAGTTGCCGGCTTCGTGCTGCTGGGCCAGGGGCTTCTGGCTGTGCTGGCCGGCAAGGCGCGCCAGCAGAATTTTGTGTATCAGCTGTTCCAGGTGGTGACCCGCCCGGTGGTCCGGGTGGTGCGTTTCGTCACCCCTCGTTTCATTCTCGACCAACACATGCCGCTGGTGAGCTTTTTTGTGCTGGTGTGGCTGTGGGTTGCGCTGGCTTTCGTCAAACGCTATTTGTGCGCCTTGCACGGCTTGAACTGCTAGCGGTAAATGCTTGCCAGTTCGGTGCCCGCGATGCGGTCGTAATATCGGGCGCGGTACAGCAGGCGATGGCAGTGCCCATCGTCGCTGAAGCTGGCGCGGTCGTGCAGCACGTTGTTGCAGATCAGGCCCATGCCCGGCTCCAGGCGTCCACGGAAGATGTAGGGCGAATCGCTGTTGAGCAGTTTTTCCAGAAAGGTGACAGCGGCTTCCACCAAGGGCGTCTTTTTCCAGCGGATGCTGCGGGTGCGCGCGGTGTAGCGCATGTGCAGGTCGCCGCTCGTGGGGTGGAGGGAAAACACCGGCCCGGTTTCATCGGGCCGCGCGACGCCATCCTCGTCCATGCGTGCGGGGATGGTCATGGCGTCGGCCTCCATCAGGGCCCGAATGTAATCGGGATTGGCGTCGCGCAGCAGAATATAGGCAATTTCGTGGTCCATCAGGCCGTTTTCACCCCCCGTCGCCGCGCTGCACACGCAGTGCAGCTGCACCCCCCAGATCTGGCGCTCGCTCGGGTTGTAGTAGCCGTCGGTGTGCCATTTGATGGGGCGGTCGGTATAGGGGATGTAGTGCTGGTGCTCGCCGCCGGAGTGAACGGCGAGGGAGGTGATGCCGTCATCGTCTGCCAGCATGTTGCGGTCCAGGCGCTTGAGGCCGAACTGGTAGCCGAGCTGGCGCGTGATGTCCTTGTCCTCGATATTGCCCAGCGGGCTGGTGTAAATCGCCATATTGGCTTTACGGCAGCGCGCCAGGATGGCGCCGTGCTCGTCCTGGCTCAGTTGACGCGGGTCATTGACGCTGACGATCAGATCCTCGATGCGTGTCGGGTAATTTTCCAGCTTGCGTGCACGCCATTGCTGGTAGTCTGTGTCCCCGTCCAGGGAAAACGGGTCGAAGCCGGGGTGGGCCATGAAATCAAATCCTCGATCGCATCAATTTTGTCCGAAGGCGAGTATACCCGCCTTTGCAGGTGCGATAAAGGAAGGGTAGGATGTGCCCGTCAGGCAGCCTTCCTTGCGGTGGACAGGCCTTGTTTGTATTATTTGGACCGGACTGGCATGATGCTTGCTGCCGGAATTTGGAATCCTACCGCTTGGGTGAAAACTGGAATGCTAGATTTTCTGCCGTTTGGCCGAAAAAAATCGCCGCCCCCCTCCGATCCGCTGGGCAGCCTTAAGGCTGCTACGGCGTGGATGCACGAATTGCCCATGGGGGATACGTTTGCCGCCCATGAGAAAATCGTAACGGCGCTCAGTGAATTCAATGAAAAAACCGAGCCGCCCGGCAAGCAGCGCTTGCAGGTGCTGATGCATCTTGATGAGGTTGCGCTGGAATTGCAGCATGCCCTGACCCAGCAATATCTTCTCAATCCCCGCATGTCGCGCCAGATCGAGAGCCGATTGTGGAATGCGGTATTCTCCTTCCACTGGCAGATGGCGCGCGGCTACCATATGTTCATCATGGCTTATGTGGGCGATCCCAATGGCAGCGAGATTCGCCACGAGATCCCCCTGATTACCGCGCGCGCCATCCGGCATTTCGCGATGCAGGCCAAATGGCGCTATTTCCGCTATGAGGCGATCGGTGCCAAGTTGTGGAAACACGTCCACAACCTCTACCGCCTGGCCGAATATGAAGAGTTCGAGCACAAATCCCTGCTGCTCTATCCCAAATGCCTGCGCCATACGACCTGCAGCGAGGAGTATCTCCAGCTGCTCTGCCTGGATGTGCTCAATACCAACAGCCTGTTCCCGAAACAGATCGAGATGGTGGATCTGTGGCTCGACAGCTGGGCTGCGCCGCTGAGGCTGGAACGGGATTACGATCCCGAGCGCCACGTGTTCTGCGTTAATCTGGGTGAGGACAAGGGGCCTCGCCGGGCGCGCAAGCCGGCGGCGGACGGCATGTTGCGTTGCTGGGGAAGCGACAAATTGATGGCGCTGGTCGCACAGACCAAAGTGGCGCTGCAACATGGCGAGGCGCCGGCCAAACTGGGGCTGGGCGAGGATTGCCGCCTGCCCGCCTGCCTCGAATTCATTGAACGGATTTCCCAGCAGTGGTCTCCGGCAGGTGAGGGGCGAGTGCGCCGCAAGCAGGAGCGTGTCGCCAAGGTCAAACTGATCGACGTGGTGAAGGATTTTCTCGAAATCTGCGCGCTGGTGAAACGGGACAATGAAGCGCTTACCCCCAAACAGCAGGAACAGGAGCAGGATGTCAAAATCAGTTATGAGGAAATGCTGGATGTGCGTCTTTATGGTTTTGTGACCCAGCGCACGCAGACCAAGCTGAACCAGACCGCCCAATCCCAGATGGCCAGGCCGGTGCAGGAGGCCGCCCATCACGAGCGCTGGCTGATGGAGAACGAGAGTTCGAGCGGTTTTGGCGCAACCGTGGATTCTGTGCATAACGACTGGGTCAGGCTCGGCAAGCTGGTCGGGCTGAAGCCGGAGCGCAGCCACAACTGGGTGATCGGGGTGGTGCGCCGCCTCGCGCTGCTGGAATCGGGGCAGCGCAATGTCGGCATTGAAGTCCTGGCCAAGGCGCCGGTGACGGTAACGCTCAAGGCGTCGAAGCCTCGTCATAGTGGTTATACCGTCGACGGTGTGGATGCCGTTGACATCGTGCTGCCGGTGAGCGCCCTGTATCTGCCGCCTGGTGGCGAGGACAAGAGCGGCGTGAGCCTGATTCTCGATAGCGTCGAATATGCGCCCGGACGCCATTTCGAATTAAGTGCACGCAGCAGGAGTTATTCGATCACATTAGGCCGGGTGATTGAGAAGGGTGATGACTGGCTGCGCGCCAGCTTCGAGATATTGCAGAAAAAATAGCGCAACGCGCCGGCCGGAAAAAAGAAAGGCCCCGCGAACGGGGCCCAAATATATTGAACAGAAACAAGCATCACACTTGCAAAACCAGTATAGCACAGAACCCTGCGGGCGCTAGTCTTTTGTAACTACGTGCCCTGGTCTTTAGCTACCGTGTCGCCGGGCCTGGCGAGGCCCTGTTCCAGCGCGAAGGTTGCCACCTGTACCCGGTTGTCGAAACCCAGCTTTTCCAGGATGCTGCGCAGATGGTTGCGCACAGTGTTCTCGGACAGGCCCAGGGCATCGCCAATTCCGCGGTTGCTCAAGCCGCGCGCGACATAGCCGACGATTTCCCGTTCGCGCTGGGAAAGTTTGCCTACGGCGCTTTGCCCCAGTTCGCCGCGCGCGATTTTCTGCAGCACGTGTGCGGGGAAAATGCTGCTGCCCTGGTTGACGGCGATGATGGACTGGATGATCTGGTCCGGTTCGCTGGATTTGAGCAGGTAGCCGTCCACGCCTTTTTCCATCGCGTAGCTGATTTCATGGTCTTCCTCCGCCATGGTCAGCATGATGGTCTTGATGCGATGCCGCCGCAGATCGGGCAGCAGGTCGAGGCCGTCTTCCTCGCCCAGGGTGCGGTCGAGCAGGGCCACATCGGCGTGGCCGCCCTGCTGCAGCCATTCGCGCACGCTGGCGGCATTGGCGAACTGGGCGGCAACCGCGATGTCGGCGCGGTTCTCCAGCAGGTGCAGCAGACCCTTGCGAAACAGGGGGTGATCGTCCACCAGGATGACGCTCAGGGCCATGGTTCTAGTTCTTGCCGCCGCGATCCTGGCGCACTTTGCGCGTCAGCTCGTCCAGGGTTGCGAGCAGTTGGTCGTTGCCGCCGGTCTGGGAGGCAGAAGTCATATATTTGCCTTCCACCACGAAGGAGGGTACGCCTGTAATGCCATAGGCACGGGTCAGTTGCTTGGCGCGCTGAGCCTTGCTCATGACGGCGAAGGAGGCATAGATATCGGCAAACTTCTTGCCATCCACGCCCTGTTTGCCAACCCATTCCTGCAGGGTTTTTTCATTGGTGAGATCAATGTGCTGTACATGGGTGGCATTGAAAATGGCCGGGTGCAGTTTGTCCAGTACGCCCATCGCTTCGGCAGCGTAGAAAATCCGGGTGAAAATCATCCACTTGTCGCTGAATACCGCAGGCAGGCGGCGGAAGGTCACATCACCAGGCAGTTTTTTGGTCCAGGGATTGAGCGCCGGCTCCAGGTCGTGGCAGTGTGGGCAGGCGTAAGAAAAAAATTCCAGCACTTCGATGTTTTTGCCGGTTTCTGTCGGCTGGGCAGGAGAAACCAGGGTGTACTCCTTGCCCTGTTCCAGTCCGGCATGAGCAGGTACGTTCCAGGCCAGGGCAAGAAGCAGTGCGGCCGACAGCCAGTGCAGGAAGGCAAAATTTACTTTCATCTTTCGGTTTCTCCGTGATTGTTCATGGTATTTCCATCCCGCTACCCTGCGCACGCTGCAGGATAGCCTGGCAGACAGGGCGCTCTAGCGCGGCGCGGTCTGGTCGTGCACCTTGACCAGGCTGGCGCTGATTCCGTTTTGCGACAGGACGCTGCGCACCCGGTTCAGATCGTCCACATTGTTATAGGGGCCGACCCGTACCCTGTGCCATACGCCCTTGTCAGGCACGGTAGCGGTCTGGATATTGGCCTCGACCCCCATCAGTGCCAGCTTGGCCTTGAGGTTGTCGGCATCAGCTTCTTTCTGGAACGCCCCCGCCTGCAGGTAATACTGGCTCTTGGCGGCGCTCTCCGAATCCTGCTGTTTGATGTCCTTTTCGCTGACGGGTTCCTCGGTGCCAGGCAGAATGGTGTAAAAATCGAAGCGCGGCTTTTCCTCTTTGGATTTTACTTCCGGCCGTTTTTCCTCCACGGGGGTCACAGCCTGAGGGATGGCATCGCCAGTGGCTTGCTGAGACTTGCGTTCCACGAAGGGGCTGGGGCTGCCCTTGATGAAAATCGCTACTGCCAGGGCGATCGCGAGCCCCAGGAACAGGCCGATGACGATGCCGACCAGCATCGGGCTGCCGGATTTTTTTGAGGAACTGGCTTTGGGTGCGGGTTTGTAGTCGCGGCTCATAAAAAGGGCTGTTACATTTTCTCCGGGCTGCTCACGCCGAGCAGGCTGAGACCATTCTTCAATACCTGGCGGGTGGCGGTAATCAGGCCAAGGCGGGCGAATTTGAGGGCTTCGTCCTCAACCAGGAATTGCTGCGCATTGTAGTAGCTGTGCAATTCCCCGGCCAGATCCTTGAGGTAATAGGCGATGTGATGGGGGGCAAACTCCTGCGCGGCGTTCTCTACGGTTTCGCCATAGTTTTCCAGGCGTTGCAGCAGGGCCAGTTCGTGCGGCTGGCTCAGCCTGGTCAGATCAATGCCTCGCAGCAGATCGTCGGGGTCGCCGCCCCACTGCGCCAGCACGCTGCAAATGCGGGCGTGGGCATACTGGATGTAATACACCGGATTGTCATTGCTTTGCGATTTTGCCAGTTCCAGGTCGAAGTCGAGGTGCTGGTCGCTCTTGCGCAGCACATAGAAGAAGCGGCAGGCATCGTTGCCGACTTCGTGGCGTAACTCGCGCAGGGTGACAAAATCGCCGCTGCGGGTGGACATCGAGACCTTCTCCTCGCCACGGTAGAGCACGGCAAACTGCACCAGGGCGATGTCCAGTTTGCTCTCGTCCAGCCCCAGCGCCTTCAGCGCGCCCTTGACGCGCGCAATGTAGCCGTGGTGGTCGGCGCCCCAGATATTGATGATCTGGTCGAAACCGCGCTCGTACTTGTTGAGATGGTAGGCGATGTCGGAGGCGAAATAGGTGTACTGGCCGTTCTCGCGTTGTACCACGCGATCCTTCTCATCGCCGAAGGTGGTGGAGCGGAACCAGACCGCGCCGTCCTGCTGGTAGAGATGGCCGTTTTTGCGCAGGGTCTCCACCGCGCGCTCCACCAGGCCGCTGTCGAACAGGGATTTTTCCGAGAACCAGGTATCGAAGCTGACGCCGAATTCCATCAGATCGTTGCGGCCGTCGCCGAGCTGTTCGGTGAGGGCGAAGTCGTGGATATAGGCGTAATCGTCGCCTAGCAGTTTCTTGGCGTTGGCGATCAGGCCGTCGAGATGCAGCTCGTTTTGCTGCTTGGCCCATTTTTCGTCCTGTTCCAGCTCTTCCTCGGTGGAGCGCGGCGGCACGGCTTCGAGCAAGGTCCAGGGCTGATGCACATAGCGGTCGCCATGCAGGCGGTGAACTTCGTGTGCCATCTCGCGCACATACTGGCCCTGGTAGCCGTTGGGCGGGAAAGGCACGGTGATGCCGTTGAGTTCCAGATAACGCAGCCAGGTGGACAGCGCCAGGATGTCCATCTGCCGGCCCGCGTCATTGATATAGTATTCGCGCCGGACATCGAAGCCCGCTGCATCCAGCACATTGGCCAGGCTCATGCCGAATGCAGCACCGCGTCCGTGGCCGACATGCAGCGGTCCGGTGGGATTGGCGGAAACGAATTCCACCTGGACTTTCCGCTTCGCACCCAGCCTGCTGCGGCCAAAGGCTTCACCCTGTTCCAGAATGGTCGTGACGATGCGCTGTTTCGATGCCGCGCTGAGGAAAATGTTGATGAAACCGGCGCCGGCGATTTCGGCCTTCTCGACCCAGGGCGAGGCGGGCAGCGCCTCCAGCAGGGCCGTGGCGATCTCGCGCGGGTTGCGCTTCAGCGGTCGGGCCAGTTGCATGGCCAGATTGCAGGCGTAATCGCCATGCTGCGCCTGCTTGGGGCGTTCCAGCACAATGGCGGTATCCGCCGCCGCGGGAAGCACGGCGCGCAGCGCCTGGGTAAACAGTTCGGTGAGGTGCTGTTTCAAAACGGGTACTCGGGGTTGCTAAAGCCCCATATTCTAAATGTTTCTCGGGAGCGCTGCTAGAAATCGAGCGGGTCCACATCGAGCGACCAGCGGATTTGCCGTGCTTTGAGCGCTGTCATGGCCGTATTCCAGGCTTGCAGGAATTGCTGCAGCATGCCGCGCGACTCTGCCTGCACCAGCAGTTGTGCCCGCTCGCGCCCGGCAAGGCGCGCCATGGGGGCGGGCACGGCGTCATAAATCGTGACCGGGGCGTCGAGTGCGAGCGCCAGCTTGCGCGCCTGGCGCAGAAAATCCAGCGCCGTTTCCAGCTGGGTTGCCTCGGCGCGCAGCAGGGCCTGGTGGCAGAAGGGCGGAAAGCCGGCCTGTTTGCGTTCTTCCAGTTGTGCTGCGGCGAAGGCTTCATAATCCTGGCGGCGCAGCGCCTCGAACAGGGGATGATCCGGAAACTGGGTCTGGATCAGCACGGTTCCCGGCTCGGCAGCCCGCCCGGCCCGGCCTGCCACCTGCATCAGCTGGGCGAAGAGGCGTTCGGCGGCACGGAAATCCGCGCTGTAGAGCGCACCATCGACATTCAGCGCGCCCACCAGGGTGAGGCGCTTGAAATCATGGCCCTTGGCCAGGATCTGGGTGCCGACCAGGATATCTACCCGTTCCTCGTGCACTTCCTGCAGCATTTCCCTGAGCGCGTGCTTGCGCCGGGTGCTGTCGCGGTCGATGCGCAGGATGCGGGCGGAGGGGAAGTGTTGCGCCAGTGTGCCCTCCAGGCGCTGCGTGCCCTGTCCCAGCGGCGCCAGATCGGGGTTGCCGCAATCCGGGCAGGCACGCGGAATCCGCTCTTCATGACCGCAATGGTGGCAGCGCAGGCGCCGTTCGCGCAGATGCACCACCAGCCGGCTGGTGCAGCGCGGGCACGGGGCGAGCCAGCCGCACTGGTTGCACGCCAGCACCGGGGCATAGCCGCGACGGTTGATGAACACCAGGCTTTGCCGGCCATGGTCGAGATTTTCCTGAAGCGCGCGCAACAGGGCGGCAGACAGGCCATCAAGCGGCTTTTCGTTGCGCAGGTCGATGCAGCGGACCAGCGGCAGTTGCGCTTCCTCCACCGCGCGCCGAGTCAGTCTGAGCAGGCGGTAGCGCCCGGACAGGGCGTTGTGGTAGCTCTCCAGCGCGGGTGTGGCGGAGCCGAGCAGGATGGGGATGCCGCGCTGCTTGGCACGCGCCACGGCCATGTCGCGCGCGCTGTAGCGCAAGCCGTCCTGCTGCTTGAAAGAGCTGTCATGCTCCTCGTCCACGATAATCAGCCCCAGTTCCGGCATGGGCGTGAACACCGCCAGGCGCGTGCCGAGCACGATGCGTGCCGCGCCGGACTGGGCCAGCATCCAGTGGTGCAGGCGTTCGCCATCGTTGAGGTTGCTGTGCAGGGAAACGATGGCAGCTTCCGGAAAGCGCTGCTGAAAGCGAGCCTCAAGCTGGGGGGTGAGATTGATTTCCGGCACCAGTATCAGCGCCTGCCGGCCCTGTTCGAGCTGGCTGGCGGTGAGGCGCAGATAGATCTCGGTTTTGCCGCTGCCGGTAATGCCGAGCAGCAGCCAGGGCGTGAAGCCGGGCGTTGCCGCCAGGAATTCGCTCACTACGGCGGTCTGCTCCGGATTGAGTGGCGGCAGAATGGGCGGGGTGGGCGCGGATGAGCTTGCGGGCAGCGTGGGGCGGGCTTCCTGGCGCTGCTCGATCCAGCCTAGTGCGGCCATTTCCTTCAGGTGTTTGCCTGCGCTGGGCGACAGGGCCAGCAGATGTTCGCGCGGCGTGGGGCCGGCCTGGTGCAGATGCTGCAACAGCTTGCGGCGTACCACGGCCCGTGGTGGCAGGGCTTCCAGCGCTGGTGCCGTGGCCGACAGGACATAGCCGATATGCTGCGCCAGCGCCGTGGCCGACGCGGTGCGCAGGCGTTGCGGCAGGGCGGTAAAGATCACCTCTCCCAGGGGGTGGTGATAATAGTCGGCGCAAAATTGCAGCAGCATGCGAATATCCCGTGGCAACGCCGGGGTATCGCGAAAAATCTTTATGACCGGCTTGATCTGCGCCAGGGGGAGATCGGAATGGCTGGCAGTGGCGACAATCATGCCGACCATTTTTCTGCGGCCAAAAATCACCAGCACCCGTCGCCCGATATCCTCGTCGCTGGCTTTGTCCGCCCGGTAATCGAACAGGGAATCGAGCGGGACGTCGAGGGCGATTTTGAGAATCGGGGTCATGGATGCCGGAATTGGGCCTAATTAATGATTTGTAACCCAGTTTAGCGCGAAGAGTTCAGATTGGCTCGACTTATCCGTCGCAACTCACTGTAGCCATGACGCTTTTTAAGTTGCCCACAGAATCTGTGGATAAGTCTGTGGGTAGTCATCGGCCAAGTGGGGTAATTGCTTGCCCGGCAAAGGGTTTTTTATTCTGCCCATCCACTGGGCAGAATAAAATTCTCATATAAAACAGTTGGTTGGTAAATATGCGTCAGAATCAGGGTTTTTACCTATTGACGTCGGAATAATTGCTTGATCTGTGCATAAACCGGGTTCTGGAATGCACCAAACGCGCTTATTTATGGTAGGCGCGACTCAGTTCATGCACTGCTTCCACCAGCGCGGCGGCGTTTTCCGGCGGGGTAAACTGGGAAATGCCGTGGCCAAGGTTGAAGACGTGGCCCGGACCCTGGCCGTAGGCGGCCAGTATCTTGCCTGCTTCGGTCCTGATCGCGTCCGGGTTGGCAAACAGTACGGTGGGGTCGAGGTTGCCCTGCAACGCCACTTTTGCGCCCACCCGGTGCCGTGCTTCGCCGATATCCACGGTCCAGTCCAGGCCCACGGCGTCGCAGCCGATGTTGGCGATGCTTTCCAGCCACAGTCCGCCGCCCTTGGTGAAAACGATGGCCGGAATTTTGCTGCCATCTTTTTCACGGGTCAGTCCGCTCACGATTTTTTCCATGTAGGCGAGGGAAAACTCGTGGTAAGCGGCATGGGACAGCGCGCCGCCCCAGCTGTCGAAAATCATGACCGCCTGGGCGCCGGCTTCGATCTGGGCATTGAGATAGGTGGTGACGGCACGGGCATTGACGTCGAGAATGTGGTGCAGCAGATCGGGACGGCTGTAGAGCATGGTCTTGATCAGGGTAAAGTCGCTGCTGCTGCCGCCTTCCACCATGTAACAGGCCAGTGTCCAGGGGCTGCCGGAGAAGCCGATCAGGGGCACCGAGCCATCCAGCGCCTTGCGGATCTGGGAAACGGCGTCCAGCACGTAGCGCAGATGCGTGCCGGGATCAGGAACGGTGAGATCGCGGATTTCCCATTCGTTGCGCAGCGGACGCTCGAATTTCGGGCCCTCTCCCTGGGAGAAATACAGGCCCAGACCCATGGCGTCGGGGATGGTGAGAATGTCGGAAAACAGAATTGCGGCATCGAGCGGGAAGCGCGCCAGCGGCTGCAGTGTCACCTCGGTAGCCAGATCCGGGCTTTTGCACAGTGACATGAAATCGCCTGCCCGTTCGCGCGTCTTATTGTATTCCGGCAGATAGCGCCCGGCCTGGCGCATCATCCAGATCGGGGTGTATTCGGTGGGCTGACGCAGCAGGGCGCGCAGGAAGGTGTCGTTTTTCAGTTTGGTCATTTTGATTCCGTGAGGGGCAAGGAGTGAGGGGAGAAGCGGTTTGCCTCGCCCCTCACGAATTCAAACACCCAGATAGCCGAGAATGCCTTTTGCTGCCAGCCGTCCTTCGTTGACCGCCGTCACTACCAGGTCGGAGCCGCGCACCATGTCGCCGCCGGCGAAGACTTTCGGGTTGCCGGTCTGGAAGGCGTGCTGGCTGCCGCTTGCGATCACGCGGCCGGACGGGTCGGTGGCGATGCCGAAGTCGGCGAACCAGGGCTGCGGATTGGGGCGGAAGCCGAAGGCGACGATGACGTGGTCGCAGGGAATGGTTTCCTCGCTGCCGGGAATGACTTCCGGCGTGCGGCGGCCGCGTGCATCAGGGGCGCCGAGCTGGGTGGTGACCAGCTTCACGCCCTCGACCTTGCCGTTGCCGACCACCTCTACCGGCTGGCGGTTCCACAGGAACTGCACGCCCTCTTCCTTGGCGTTGGCCACTTCCTTCTTGGAGCCGGGCATGTTGGCTTCGTCGCGGCGGTAGGCGCAGGTGACGGAAGCCGCGCCCTGGCGGATCGAGGTGCGGTTGCAATCCATGGCGGTATCGCCGCCGCCCAGCACCACCACGCGCTTGCCCTGCATGGAGATGAAGTCGCCGGGCAGGCTGAGACAGTTGCGCACGTTGGAAATCAGGAAGGGCAGGGCTTCCAGCACGCCGGGCAGGTCCTCGCCGGGGAAACCGCCCTTCATGTAGGAATAGGTGCCCATGCCCATGAATACGGCATCAAACTGGTCGAGCAGTTGCTGGAATGGCACATCCTTGCCGATCTCGGTGCTGAGACGGAATTCCACGCCCATGCCAGCCAGAATTTCGCGGCGGCGTTTGACGACTTCTTTTTCCAGCTTGAATTCAGGAATGCCGAACGTGAGCAATCCGCCGATTTCCTCGTTGCGGTCGAATACCACCGGGGTCACGCCGTGGCGCACCAGCACGTCAGCGCAGGCCAGGCCCGCCGGTCCGGCGCCGATCACGGCGATCTTCTTGCCGGTTTTGACCACCTGGCTCATATCGGGGCGCCAGCCGGCCTTGAAGGCTTCATCGCTGATGTATTTTTCCACCTGGCCGATGGTGACCGCGCCAAAGTCGCTATTGAGCGTGCAGGCGCCCTCGCACAGGCGATCCTGCGGGCATACGCGGCCGCAGATTTCGGGCAGGGAGTTGGTCTTGTGCGACAGCTCGGCCGCTTCGAACAGATTGCCTTCCTTCACCAGCTTGAGCCAGTTGGGGATGTAGTTGTGCACCGGGCACTTCCATTCGCAATAGGGATTGCCGCAGGCCAGGCAACGCGCCGCCTGCTCTTTGGCGTGCGCCGCGTCGAAGGGGGCGTAGATTTCGCGGAATTCCTGCTTGCGCGCATCGGCGGCCTTCTTGTCACCGTCGCGGCGGGCCACATTCATAAATTGAAAAACGTCGTCAGCCATTTTTTATTCCTCAGCTCTTCAACAGGCTGTCTAAATGCAGCGCCTTCGGTTTTACCAGCCAGAATTTGCCGACGATGTCGGAGAATTGCTCAAGCAATTCCTTGGCTCGCGGGCTGCCGGTGAGCGCGGCATGTTCTTCCAGGCGTTCGCGCAGGAAGTGGCGGTATTGTTCGGTGGATTCGGTGTTGATGTGATTGATGTCCACCAGTTCGTTGTTGTACTGGTTGGCGAAACGGCCATGCTCGTCGTACACCATGGCGAAGCCGCCGGTCATGCCGGCGCCGAAATTCAGGCCGGTGTCGCCCAGCACCACGACAATGCCGCCGGTCATGTATTCGCAGCAGTGGTCGCCGGCGCCTTCCACCACGGCGATGGCGCCGGAGTTGCGCACCGCGAAGCGCTCGCCGGCGGTGCCGGAGGCGTTGAGACGGCCGCCGGTGGCGCCATACAGGCAGGTATTGCCGATGATGGTGGTCTGGTGCGCCGCGAAGGCCGAACCCCCGGGCGGATGAATGATGATGCGGCCACCGGCCATGCCCTTGCCGACGTAGTCGTTGGCATCGCCTTCCAGCTTGAGGGTAAGGCCCTTGTGGTTCCATACGCCGAAACTCTGGCCGGCGCTGCCGGAGAGATTGATGGTCAGGCAATTGTCGGGCAGGCCGTCCGCGCCGTGGGCCCGGGCGATTTCGCCGGACAGGCGCGCGCCGATGGAGCGGCAGGTGTTGTGTACTTCGTAGCTCAGCGTCTGTGGCTGTTTGGCATGAATGCCGGCGCTGGCATCGGCGACCATTTTCTCGGCCAGTTCGCCCTTGTCGAAGGACGGGTTGGTGGCCTCAAGACAGTAGCGCGGCTCGGAGTCGGGAATGGAGCCCTGATCCAGCAAGACGCCGATATCCAGTTTCTGCTGCTTGGCGGTGTTGCCGGACAGCACTTCGAGCAGGTCCATGCGGCCGATCAGCTCGTTCATGGCGCGCACGCCGAGGCGGGCCATCAACTCGCGGGTTTCCTGGGCGACGAAGGTGAAGTAGTTCATCACCATTTCCGGCATACCGATGAAATGCTCCTTGCGCAGGCGCTCGTTCTGGGTGGCCACGCCGGTGGCGCAGTTGTTGAGGTGGCAGATGCGCAGGTATTTGCAGCCCAGCGCGATCATCGGCGCGGTGCCGAAGCCGAAGCTCTCGGCGCCCATGATCGCGGCCTTGATCACGTCCATGCCGGTTTTCAGGCCGCCGTCGGTCTGCAGGCGCACGCGCGAACGCAGGCCGTTGGCGCGCAGCACGGTCTGGGCTTCGGTGACGCCCAGTTCCCACGGCGTGCCGGCGTATTTGACCGAAGCGATCGGGCTGGCGCCGGTACCGCCGTCATAGCCGGAAATGGTGATCAGGTCGGCATAGGCCTTGGCCACGCCGGCGGCGATGGTGCCCACGCCCGGCTCGGCGACCAATTTGACCGAAACCAGCGCCTTGGGATTGACCTGCTTGAGGTCGAAAATCAGCTGGGCCAGATCCTCGATGGAATAGATATCGTGGTGCGGTGGCGGGGAAATCAGCGAGATGCCCGGCTTGGAGCAGCGCAGCTTGGCGATCATCGGCGACACCTTGTCGCCCGGCAACTGGCCGCCTTCGCCCGGTTTGGCGCCCTGCGCCACCTTGATCTGCAGCACCTCGGCATTGACCAGGTAATGCGGCGTGACGCCGAAACGGCCAGACGCCACCTGCTTGATCTTGGACATCCTGACCGTGCCGTAGCGCGCCGGGTCCTCGCCGCCTTCGCCGGAGTTGGAGCGTCCGCCGAGGCGGTTCATGCCTTCGGCCAGGGCCTCGTGGGCTTCGGGAGAGAGCGCGCCGAGCGAGATGGCGGCAGAGTCGAAGCGCTTGAGAATGGCTTCGATGGGTTCGACTTCGTCAATGGAGATGGGCTTGGCATCCAGCTTCAGCTTCATCAGGTCGCGCAGCATCGCCACCGGGCGCTCGTTCACCAGCGCGGCATAGCGGTCGTAGGCGGCGCGGTCGCTTTTCTGCACCGCGCGTTGCAGTTCCTGCACCACGTCCGGGTTATAGGCGTGGTACTCGCCGCCGAACACGAACTTGAGCAGGCCGCCCTGGGACAGGGGTTCCATGCTGTTGAAGGCGTATTTCACCAGCTGCTTCTGGTCGGCTTCAAAGTCCTCGAAGCCCGCGCCCTTGATGCGGCTCACCGTGCCGGGCAGGCACAGATCGATGACTTCCTCGCCCAGGCCCACGGCCTCGAACAGCTGCGAGCCGCGGTAGCTGGCCACAGTGGAAATGCCCATCTTGGACAGAATCTTGAGCAGGCCCTTGTTGATGCCCTTGCGGTATTTGTAGAGCGCTTCGTTGAGGGTGTGATTCTTGATCTCGCCGTCGCGGATCATCTCGTTGATCGCCTGGTAGGCCACATACGGGAACACCGCCGTGGCGCCGTAGCCGATCAGGCAGGCGATATGGTGCGGGTCGCGCGCGCTGCCGGTGTCAACGATGATATTGGCGCCGCAGCGCAATCCGGCATTGATCAGCGCATGGTGCACCGCGCCGGTGGCGAACAGGGCGTGGATCGCCAGGGTGGATTGGCTGAACTCGCGGTCCGACAGCACCACGATCACCTTGCCGGCCTTGACCTCTGCCACGGCCTGTTGCGCCAGCGCTGCGATGGCGGCTTTCAGGCTGGTTTTGGCCGGGTCGTAATTGAGGTTCAGGGTGACGCTGCGATATTCCGGCTCGGTGAGCGAGGTCAGCGTGGCGAATTTTTCATGGGACAGCACCGGCGAGCTGACTTCCAGGCGCTTGGCGTGGTCGGCGGTCTGCTCGAACAGGTTGCGCTCCGGGCCAAAGCAGGTGTTGAGTGACATCACCACCGCCTCGCGGATCGGGTCGATCGGCGGATTGGTCACCTGGGCGAACTGCTGGCGCAGGTAGTCGAAGGGGCTGCGCACCATCTGGCTCAGCACCGCCATGGGGGTGTCGTCACCCATCGAGCCGATGGCTTCCTGGCCTTCCTCGGCCAGCACGCGCAACACCTGGTCGCGTTCCTCGAACGAGACGTTGAACAGCTTCTGCGCAACCAGCGCGGCCTTGGGGTCGAACAGGGCGATACCCTTGTCCTCGTCGATGCCGGTTTCCAGGTGGGTGGCATGGTCCTTGAGCCACTGACGGTAGGGGTGGGCGCCCTTGAGCTGGCTATCGATATCGTCGGACAGCAGCAGCTTGCCTTCCTGCAGGTCCACCGCGATCATCTGGCCGGGCTTGACGCGGCCCTTCTGCACCACGTCCTGCGGCTGGTACGGCCACACGCCGATTTCCGAGGCGATGGTGAAGTGGCGGTCTTTCGTGACCACGAAGCGCGCCGGGCGCAGGCCGTTGCGGTCGAGCGCGCAGACGCCGTAGCGGCCATCGGTCAGCACCATGCCGGCGGGGCCGTCCCACGGCTCCATGTGCATCGAGTTGTATTCGTAAAAGGCGCGCAGATCCGGATCCATGGTCTGCACGTTCTGCCAGGCCGGCGGCACCATCAGGCGCAGCGCGCGGAACAGGCTGACGCCGCCCATGATCAGCCCTTCCAGCATGTTGTCCATGCTGAAGGAATCGGAGCCGCTCATCGAGACGATCGGGCGCACATCGTCCATGTCAGGGATGTGCGGGGTGGCGAAAGTATGCTCGCGCGCGCGCGACCAGCTGCGGTTGCCCTGCAGGGTATTGATCTCGCCGTTGTGGGCAAGGTAGCGGAACGGCTGCGCCAGACGCCATTCCGGCCAGGTATTGGTGGAAAAACGCTGGTGATAGACCGCCAATGAAGAAGCGAAACGCTCGTCCTTGAGATCGAGGTAGAACACCGGCAGGTTGGCGGGCGTCACCAGGCCCTTGTAGGACATCACCTTGGAAGACAGGGTCGGCAGATAGAAGGTCTTGTCCGCGCTCAGGGCTTTTTCGGCACGGCGGCGGGCAATGTACAGCTTGCGCTCGAAAGCGGTTTCATCCATGCCCTCGGGCGCGCTGACGAAAATCTGTTCGATCGTGGGCAGGGTGTCCAGGGCATATACACCCAGCGCGCCGTTATCCGTGGGAACCTGGCGGAAGCCCGCCACGGCGAGGCCTTGGGCGGCAAATTCGGCTTTCAGCGTGGCGCGGGCAGTTTCCGCCAGCTTGGCGTCACGGTTGAGGAACACCAGCGCGGCCGCGTACAGCTTGCCGAGGGAAAAACCGTTTTCGGCGGCAACCGCGCGCAAAAAACTGTCCGGCTTCTTGAACAGCAGTCCGCAGCCATCGCCCGACTTGCCATCAGCAGCAACCGCGCCACGGTGGGTCAGACAGGCAAGGGAATTGATCGCGGTCTGAACCAGCCAGTGCGAAGGCTTGTCGTCCATGTTGGCCATCAGGCCGAAACCGCAGCTATCCTGCTCGAAATGCGGACGGTAGAGCGTCCCGTCCAACCAAGCTTGTCTGTCCATTGCCAAACCTACCCCAAAAACGCAAGTGAAAAGTTCTCGATTTTATCCAGAACCGGGCCGGTCGGCAACAGGGGGAGCCTATGGATCAAATTGGTTTTGGTCAAAGTTTGGCAGCAAGATGGAAGGCATGCCATTTATAGGGATGGGGTGTCGGGCTAAGGCGGCAAGTCATGATAGACGCATTAATCTTGTGACAGATCAGCCAGGAATTAAGCCTCACGACCCTTGATGTGAGGTTTTTCCTACAATCGTGTAGTGCATTTGCCATATTGTGCGCTGGTTTTAATGGGTAATATAAACGACATGGTTATCCCGAATTTAAGTGGCGATAAAAAGCATTTTTATTAATAACCAGTCTGCTCGGACTTGATTAAATGCACGCCGAAAAAATACAGAAAAGATGACGAAACTCCAAAAACCGCGCCCGGCGACATGCGCATCGCGAGTGTGGGCAATGCGGCGCCGAAGCGGAACGCAGTGGCGTGGATGCCTTCACGGACGGCTGTAGGCGTGCATGGGCGCAAAAGGGATAAAGAGGCCAAATTCAAGACAAGATTGTCTATATTATCCGGGATGAATATAATCCGTTGTCATTCAAATATCCAATTTGCAAACGAAAGGGGATCCATCATCATGCTGCGGGCCGGAATATATGAGAAAACAAATGGCATAAACCATCGTTCAGTTGTTCAAGCGGATAGCGGTAGCGCAACACCTCGCTCATGGCCATGCTGACCCCCATTCCAAACTTTC
>CAZKHJ010000017.1:0-50985 GCA_964552675.1 uncultured Sulfuricella sp.
ACAAGCTGACCCTGGACGCCACCTGCCCGATCTCGAAAGAGACCGACTTCAAGAAATGCGCGGCCAAAATTGTGAAAGCGTGAGGGGCAAGGAGTGAGGGGTGAGGAGAACTCCCCGCCCCCCAACCGATACCATGGCAACCCATACCAGTTCTCGCCGCCAATTCCTGCTCGACATGGCCAAGACCGCCTGCGGTGTCGGCATGTTCGGCCTGGGGCTGGGCTTGTATGCCCGGCAGGCGCGCGCCCTGCCGCCGACGGCCATTCGCCCGCCCGGCGCCTTGCCGGAGCCCGATTTTCAGGGCGCCTGCATCCGCTGCGGGATGTGCGTGCGCGACTGCCCTTACCATATCCTGGAACTGGCCAGACCGGAGGACGACCTCGCCACCGGCACGCCCTATTTTGTGGCGCGCAAGATTCCCTGCGAAATGTGCGAGGACATCCCCTGCGTCAAGGCCTGCCCGACCGGTGCGCTGAATCACCAGCTCACTGACATCAACCAGGCAAAAATGGGGCTGGCGGCACTGGCCGATCAGGAAACCTGCCTCAACTTCCTCGGCCTGCGCTGCGATGTGTGCTATCGCGTCTGCCCGGCGATCGACAAGGCCATCACCCTGGAGCGCTCACACAATCTGCGCACCGCCAAGCACACCATGTTCCTGCCCACGGTGCATTCCGAGTACTGCACCGGCTGCGGCAAATGCGAGAAATCCTGCGTGCTGGAAATCGCTGCCATCAAGGTGTTCCCGATCCAGCTCGCCAAAGGCGAGCTGGGCAAGCACTATCGCCTGGGATGGGAAGAGAAAAAGAAAGCGGGTGAAAGCCTGGTAGCGCCGGAAATCGAGCATCAGTACAACCTGCCCGAAGGTCTCCGGTATGAACAGGGACAGGGCCTGGTGCCGGGCGGGCACGGCGAGGCCGCACCTGGAACACAAACCGGCACGCCCCAGGCACTGCATGGAGACAAGCTATGAACGGGCTCCAGCAGACCGGCGCCGCAGCAGTCATGGCAAAAGGCTGGCTGGGTGCCCACAAGTGGCTGCTGCTGCGGCGCTTTTCCCAGCTTGGCATCCTGGCCCTGTTCCTGGCCGGCCCGTGGGCGGGCATCTGGATCGTCAAGGGCAATCTCGCCTACAGCCTCACGCTCGACACCCTGCCGCTGGCCGACCCCTATGTCCTGCTGCAATCCCTGCTGGCCGGACATGTACCGGAAAAAACCGCGCTCATCGGCGTAGCCATCGTAGCCATTTTTTATGTCCTGGCCGGTGGCCGCGCCTACTGCGGCTGGGTCTGCCCCGTCAACATGGTGGCCGATCTTGCTGCCTGGCTGCGCCGGCGCCTCGACATCAAGGGCGGCGCCCGTCTTTCCCGCCGGGTGCGCTTCTGGATGCTGGGCATGACCCTGCTGCTGGCCGCAGCCAGCGGCACCATCGCCTGGGAAATGATCAACCCGGTTTCGATGCTGCACCGTGGCCTGATTTTTGGCATGGGGCTGGCATGGGCTGTCGTTCTCGCCATATTCCTGTTCGACCTGTTCGTCAGCCCGGACGGCTGGTGTGGCCACCTCTGCCCGGTGGGTGCGTTCTACAGCCTGATCGGCAAAGCCGCGCTGCTGCGGGTCAAGGCGGTAAAGCGGGCGCAATGCAACGACTGCATGGACTGTTTCGCGGTCTGCCCCGAACCCCAGATTATCAAGCCCGCCCTCAAGGGCGAGGCAAAGCAGACCGGCCCGCTGATCCTGTCCTCGCAATGCACCAACTGCGGCCGCTGCATCGATGTGTGCTCGAAAGATGTGTTTGTGTACGGATTGCGTTTCAACAATAAGGCCGACAGCGGTACCCCGCAGGGGGAAACGCCTGCTTACCGGTAATGGATATAAATCAGGTCTGAAGAGGAGATTGCATCATGAAAAAATCACTGCGTATTGCCCTGGTGTTGCTGACCACATCCGCCATTCCCTTCCTCTCTGCCGCGCCGGCCCTGTCCGCCGAGGCTGGAGTCAAATCGATGCGGGGCGCAGACGCCCAGGCGGCAGACCTGGCGCCGGATGAAAAAACCCAGCTGGGCAAACGCCCCGGATCACAAAAAACGGTGCCGCGCACCTTCGAGCAGCAACCGCCGGTGATTCCCCATGCCATGGAAAATTTCGACGAAATCACGCTGGAAGAGAATCAGTGCCTGACCTGCCACGGCCCGGAAAAATACAAGGCAAAGAAAGCGCCCAAAATTGGCGACAGCCATTTCCGCAACCAGCAGACGGGTGAAATCATGAAACAGGTGTCCAGCGCGCGCCATAACTGCGTGCAGTGCCATGTGCCGCAGGTGGATGCGCCGCCGCTGGTGGACAACACTTTCCAGGCTGCAGTGCAGCCCAGGGCTGCGGCAAAGAAAAAGCCGTAGATAAAATTTAAAAGGGGAGCAGCAGGGGAAAAGCCGGCAAATGCCGGCTTTTCCCCTGCTGCTGACAAACCCCGTTATTTTTGGTGGGGTTTTATCCGATCGTATTTATCGAGTTTCACTCAGCCCGCACTACCTGGTTGCGACCGCCCTCTTTAGCGCGATAAAGTGCCTCATCGGCCTTGTGCACGAGTTCTTCGATATTTGTCACCTTGACATCAGGGAAACCAGCTGCGCCAATACTAATAGTCAGACGACGCTCGCCCATGCCCTCGACTGGCGTTTCACTCACGCTCTGGCGAATTTTTTCAGCCACGGTGAGCGCCTTTTCAAAATCGGTATGGGGCAGGAGCACCACGAACTCCTCCCCTCCGTAGCGGCCTACCAGATCAGATTCCCTCACTGATTTCTGCAATACCTTCGCCACGGCGACCAAAGCATTGTCGCCAACCTGATGGCCAAAAGTATCGTTTACGCGCTTGAAGAAATCCACGTCCATGATCAGAACAGAAAGTGGCGTTTGATACCGCACCGCCTTCGAGTATTCTTCCTCCAGCCGTTCGCTCAGGAACCTGCGGTTGTAAAGTCCGGTCAGGCCATCCGCAATGGAAAGACGCTCCACCTTCTCGTGGGTCAGGGCATTGTCGAGCGTTATCGCAATCTGGTTGGCCAAGTATTCAATCAGAGGCAACTCCTCGGCTTGGTAATGCCCAAAGGTGCCAAGCAGCATCACGCCAAGCACCCTTTCCTTGTACATCAGCGGAAAGGCAGCCACCTCTTTGGGCAGAATATCGGCAAATCCAATGTCCACCTTGATGTAGCATGTTTCAGGAATATGCTCCAGCACCACTGAATGCCGATCCTGGGCAACAAACCCGGCAATCCCTTCACCCAGCTTCAGTGGCGGCAAAGCCGCGAGATCGAGTTCGTGCGTAACAAATGGGGCCAGCACTTCGGTCTGTTCATTCATCAAGTAGATGACCCCCAGTTTCGAATCGGTCAGTTCCAGCACCTTGTCAAGCGCATTTTTCAGCAACTCCTTTGGATTCAAAGTGGTAATCAGCAGCTTGGCCAAGGAATTATATTTCTCTACCCGCGTCTGCTGCACACAGATAGCCTCCGCCATACGATTGAAGCCTTTGCCAAGATCGTCAAATTCATCCTTGGTCACAATCTCGGTGCGGACGTCCACCTTGCCCGTGGCAAAATCGTCCATCGCCCTGACCAGCGCCCGGATCGGGCGAACAGTATCGCGATGAGCAAAAAAAGCGATCACCAGGGAAAGGAAACCACCCAGCACCATGAACCCATAAACCGTCAGCATATTGCTGCGGATGAAAGTATTGACCGCACCACCCTTGCTGCCCACCACAATTGAGCCGATAACGTTCTTCTGGGAATTGAGGATCGGTTCGGCGCTGATGTAACACGGCTCGTTGTTGATCGTTGCCTGCCCGTTGAATGGTCTGCCCTTGAGAACAAGATCGCTCACCTCCACCGGCAGCAACTGGCCCTCAGCCCAGAAATTGCCAGGGCGCTGGGACGCCGCCACCACTCTGGATTCCTGTACCAGCGCCCCGAACAGGCGCGCATCGTCCCCCGACCCGTCATGGATCAAATTGGGCAGCCAGTCATAACCATCGAGCAGCACCATGCCGATCAGCACCCCGATCACGCCGCCGTCCTTTATTACTGGAACAGCCACCACACTGGCCATCACCACCCTCTCCAGGCGAAGATAGCGCTCGGGGTTCTCGCGCAGAAAAATGTCACGCGACAGCGTCTCGGCCGATACAACGGCATAGCCGTTGCTCACGACTTGCGGAAGGATGGTATTCAATGCCACCTGGTCGCCAGCAGTGCCGTTCCGCCTGGCGATCACGTTACCCTTGATGTCCATTGCCAGCCACGAATCCACATAGGGCAGATTGAAGGCATATTCCTGCAGCAGGTCCACCAGCGGAGCCTTCCTCTTTTCCACCAAGGCATCCTTGACGGCCTGAGAAGAGGCCGAGTGACTCAGAATGGCGCTGACCGTACCCAGCCGGCCGGCATGCGCAGACTGTGCGCCATGCAGACTGGTAGTCAGTGCGCTGGAAATGTGCTGCCGGGCCACCTTGACCAGAATACTTTCCACCAGCATGGTGACGCCAATCAGCGGGATAAAGGCAACGATGAAGAAAGCAATCAGCGTTTTCCAGCCAATCGAAAGACGGAACCGCTGCGCACCCCACACCACGCGGTAAGGGTTCCCTTTTGCAAGCAAGCCAGAAGTTGTTTTGTTCATTTCACGCAACCACCGAAAGCCATGTCGCACCTCGCTAAATGGACAACCCAGTCGTAATTATCACCAGAATTCTGATAGAATTGCCCACAATTTTTACTTATACTGACATAAAAACATTTCTTATGATCACAAACTTCCTGAGCAAGAGAGAAACCCCCATGCGCTTTGACCCACCCGCTTCCCGCCTCGCTTCAACCGGCTTGATCCTGACCTGCTTCATCACGATCAGCGGCTGCAACCAGACCCCTCCACCGCCACCTGAAAAAGCCGCCCCTGCTTCAACCCAGGCCAGCACACCGCCTGCCCCCTCCGGCGCCATGACATCCAATACCCCAGTCAAGGGCGACGAAGCGCTGCCCCCCAGCCACCCGCCTCTACCTGCGGCCTCTTCACCACATCCCTCAGACGCAGGCGGCGCCCCGCTCAACCTCGACCAGCAGCTTGCCGCCCAGCACCCCAAGTCAGCAGGCAAGAAAAAACTCAACGTAGTGGTGCCAGACAGCGTCAAAGGCAAGTGGACGTCGGTCACTCTGGCCATCACCGCCGAAGGTGCCGAAAAGGAAACAAAACTGGCCATCGGCAACAGAATTTCCCTAAGCAAAGACCTGCAGCTACGCTTGGTTCACTACCTTCCCGCCTATACCAGCGATTTCCAGACCGTGACCAGCTCTTCCAACGAACAGGTCAATCCCGCCGTCCAGGTTCAGGCCATCGTCAAGGATGAGGTGGTAGCGGAAGGCTGGGTATTCCAGAACCTGCCCGAATTCAACTCATTCCGCAGCGAGCAGGTACAGGTGCGGCTGATTTCTGCAGAGCGTGCCGGCAAGAAATAGCTTCTTCAACGAAAGCCCACATGAACCGACCCCGTTTCCTTCCCTTTCTCACTATGCTGCTGCTTCCGGCCATCATCCCGGGCGAAGCGCATGCGGCCGAGGACACGTCGAAACTGCAACAGGAGCTGAGCCAGGCCATCCAGCGCCAAGTGCTCTCCCTCAATGTCAACCAGAATGAGAAATTCCTGATCGACTATCACTTTTCCACTTTCCACGGCATGTACGCCTACCACGAACTGCTACTATGGGCACAGGGCGCGCCTGCACCGTTGCGCGACGAGCTCCTCGCTCTCGCGCACGCCGGTCTGGAAGCGGTTGTTCGTGATTCCGGCATGGGCCTTCCACTCGGGGAGGGACAGGCAGCCGGACTACTGTTCGGGCGCGGCTTGCCACGTTACGTCGCGCTGCCGGATTTTTCCCGGCCGGAAACGCTCAAGTGGGATCCCGCCTCATTCGAGCGCGTGATCGCGCCGGAATCGGTCGGCCAGTCCCTCGCAGCCAAATCGCTTTACATGCAGACCGACACTTCCGGAAACAGCAAAAAACTGGCGGAGATCCTGCTTGCATCCGCCCTGCACGAATTCCAGACAATACAGCCCATGCTGGAACAGGGCGGCGATAAGGGCGCCAGCCACATGCCGGCACTACTCAAGCTAGAAAACGGCCAGTGGGTGACGATCAACCCTGCCAGCCAACTCTATGGGCAAATGTCCCTCCTCCAGGGTTTGGCCCGTCTCTATGCCGTGCTGGCGCCGGAAACCCGGGCCATCGCGGGCAAAAGTGCGAGCGACTGGCGCAAGGAAATCCGCCGTGCACTGGAAAAGGTATATCAGACCGCCGTCAAGCTCCATTTCGACAGCAAAGCCGGCAGTTTCGCCTCCGGCCATGACCGCGCCAAAGGCATCTCTGGCCGGCTTGGCGCGGAAGACGCCGGCCATGCGCTGGAAGCGCTGGCGGACATGGTCGCGGCCCTGCCCGGGAACGACCCCCTGCGCACGGAAGCCGTCGCCCGCATCAAATCGCAGGCAGGCTATCTCGCCGCCCGCCTGGAAGGGAAAAACAGCGCTCCGCGCGCCTTCCTTCTTGCCAGCAACCAGACTTTCTCCGGACCGCTGCTACGGCTGGAGGATCAGCTGGCCATCGTCAATGGCCTGCTCGCCGCCGCTCAGGCGGGAGGAGGTGACAGCCTGGACAAGGTTGCCCTGGCCGTGTTCGAGGGCGCGCGCCAAACCCTGTGGTCCGCCCCTGCGGGCGTTTTCCGCTCCGCTGCCGGCCAGACCGTCACCGCCTACGACGGCCGCCTGTTCGGCCTCAGCCTGGCCGCCTGGCGGCGCCTGGAAAACCGGCTCCCCGCCGGTGAGGCCCGCCAGCACGGCGACAAACTGATTGAAGTGGTGCTGCGCCAAGGCGGGTTGCAACAGGCCGAGGGCCCGGCCACGGGCGAGCCCAAACAGCCGGAAACTTTTCTCCACGACGAACTGCCGCAACTTGTGGCCGCTGTCGCTCCGCTGAAACGGGCTGAACAACAGGAAAAAATCACTGCCGCCATCAATCTCCTAAGCGACCAGGATGGCGACGGCATCCCAGGCTGCCGTTTCGCGGGCGGGAAATTTGGCGCCGCGCCGGTGATCGTCACCCAGACCAGCGTCAAGACCCCGTTCGATCCACCGCCCCCTTCCGCCAGCCAGCCCAGGAGCTCACCATGAAACCCAGACTAGTAATCGCACTGCTGCTGTTGTGCAGCGCCTCCACCGCCCAGGCTTTCAGCGGCATGGGCAACCCGGACCGTGGAAGAATGATTTTCACCCAGCGCTGCACCATGTGCCACGGCGAAGACGGGCGTGGACGCGACGGCATGGCAGCCGACCTGGTGGGCGAATGGCACCGCCTCACCAAATCAGATCAGGAACTGATTCACAACCTGCGAACCGGCGGCCAACGTACCCCCGGCAAGATTTACACTGCCGGCCAGTGCCCACCCCAACCCATGAGCGACCGCGACATGTACGATGTGCTGTCCTATCTGCGCAACACCTTCGGCACGCCCCGCCTTGATTTTGGCCGCTAACATGCCACGCTTCACCGCTGCCACCCTGCTTCTCGTCCTGTTTCTCGCCTTCCCCCCGGTCACACTCGCCAGCAGCTTGGTGACGCTGGCCACCCCAGCCACGATCAAGCTTGCCTTCATCGGCCACGAGGCACAAGCCCCTTCTGCCTGGACCGTGGTTCCACCAGGAAGCGACAAACGCCTGGCACAATTCAAGATCACCGCTCCCGGTGAGGGGATAACGGCGGAGGTCATCGTCTATTACTTCGGAAAGGGCGATGGTGGATCGGCAGAAGCCAACATCGAGCGCTGGCAGGGCCAGTTCATCGGGCCGGACAACCATCCCGTCACGCCGGCCATCGACCGTTTCCAGTCGAACAACATGGCCATCACCACCGCAGAGTTCCAAGGCGACTACGCGCGCGGCATCGGCCTCGGCCCGGCAGGCGTGCCCAAGCCCGGCCAGGCACTGCTCGCCGCCATAGTGGAAACACCACAGGGCAACCTCATTATCCAGCTTTACGGCAAGGCGGAAAGCGTCCACGCAAACAAGGAAGGCTTCCTCGCCTTCGTCCGCTCCATCCGCCGGGAAAACCCCTGAGCCATTTCGATTTCAATCCCGTTAGGAAAGACCACAATAATGTCGAGCGAAACCTCCCCAAACACCAACGGCATGTACGGCTCCCGCCTGCGCAACCCCGTCACCGCCCTGCTTCTGTCCGTGTGCCCCGGCCTCGGGCAGCACTACGCCGGTCACATGAAGCGCGGGATCCTGCTTTACATCGCCCTGATTATCGCCTCCTGGCTGGCGGCAATCGCCTTCATGTCGATCAGGAGCAAGCTCAGTATCATCTTTCTCTGCGTGCCCTTCGCCGGCGTGGGATTGATCGCGCTCGACGCCTGGAATTGTGCGCGCCGCCAGCCGCGCGACTACCGCCTGCAATGGTTCAACCGAACCTGGATTTATGCCGCAGTGTTCCTCACCCTGCTGTTCACAGTCAACCCGCTGATGGATTTCCTGGTGGGTCGCCAGATCGTGAGAGCCTTTTTCATGACCTCCTCCAGCATGCAACCGACCATCCTCGATCGCGATATCGTGCTAGTCAACAAGCTGGCATTTCCGAAACGGGGAGAAATCGCGCTGATCAAATTCGGTGACAGCAAACCCAGCACCAAGCTGACCAAACTCATCGACGACCAGTTCGTCAAGCGCGTCATCGCCATCCCCGGCGACACCCTGGAAATCCGCAACGACGTGGTGTGGGTAAACGGCCAGAAAATCGAGGAACCCTATGCACACTTCAATGGCGTGCTGCGCTTCAGCAGCGCCCAAGGTTCCAACTACGGGCCCAAAACCATCCCGCCGGCATCCTATTTCGTTATGGGCGACAATCGCAACGAGAGCATTGACAGCCGTATCCTCGGTTTAATCAAAGAAGAACAAATCGGCGGCGTAGTGACCAAGGTGTTCTGGTCATGGAACTTCGATGAAGGCAGCATCCGCTGGGACCGTACTGCCAAGAGCCTGAAGTAGGCTTGATATACCGGGGGAGGCTGGTCCTGGCGCTCGTCAATCCATCCTACTGAAACAGATACTGCCCATGGATGCTGCGCCTCACCAGCAGCAATCCATAGGTGGTGAACAGCATCATGGCATAGGGCAGCAGCGCCACGATCGCCCATCGCTTGCCACGCCAAGCCGGCCGGTGACGCAGATGCAGCACAAAAACATAGGCCATGATGGTTGCAAACGACCAGCTCTCGATTGGGTCCCAGCCCCAATAGCGCCCCCAGGCCAAGCTGGCCCAGTAGGAACCGGCCGCCACCATCGCCGCCCACAGGAAGAATGCCCAGTCTGCCAGCCTGCCCGCCAGCGCAGGCGCATCATGACTACTGATGCGCCCCGCCAGCCAGGCCAGGTGCATACCCGCCGCCAGCGTGCCCGCGCCGATGGCGAGGGAATTGAGCTGGGCATGGATGATCAGCCAGTTGGTGCGCAGCGAAGGATCCATGGGAAAGACGCCGCGACTGTAAAACAGCGCCCAGATCACCCCTGCAACCGCCACACCCAGCGGCAGCAATCCTGCCGGGCGCAATTCAGGCAGGCGCCACTGCACGGCGAGATACAGTCCGACAACCATAAGGGCATCCACCGTCAAATCCTCGTAACGCGTAACGATGGGAATCTGCCCGACATCATGCCAGCGCCAGGCCAGGAGACCAAGGTGCAAGGTAAAACCCAGCGCCGCCAGCGCGATGGCCAGACGCTCCAGGCGGGCCTGCCGGGGCCAGAGCAGGACTACCGCCGCCAAATAACAGGCCGCGATGCCGCCCTGAAAAAGCGTGACGGCGCTCATCGCGCTTTCTCCCACTCGCGCCATTGCCGTTCGAAGCGCCAGTCATCGTGCCTCACCCAGGCCTGCAACACCCAGCCATCTTCCCCCTGCTCCAGACGCAAGCGGCGGGGGCGCAACATCAGGTGCAGCAATATCCCGCCCAGTGCCATGACCATGCCGGCAAACACCAGGCCGAGATAAGGATCAGCAGAGAGATAAAGCCCGGCCCAAGGCACGGTACCAAGAAAAACCAGGCGATAAGCCCCCAGGTCAGCCATCTGACCTGGCGCAAGGCGCCCATTGAACGTAATCCTGCCACGCTGCTGGGCTTCCAGCTGGAATGCCGGGGACTGCCCCGGCATGAGCGTCATGCGGTAGAAAATGGGCACGCCATCCAGGTCCATCATTTCGCCACGCTGCAAAGAGGTGTCGCTTCCCCAGGAGGCAATGGGAACGGGAAAGTTGACCAGCAGCCGGTACTTGCGCCCATCTGGCAGCAGCCGGTCGAAAACTGCGGTCTGGCCCAGAGTCTTGTCCAGATACACCGAATAGGGGCCAATCGCATGGGGGTGATTAACCTCCACGGCTGTGTGGTAGATGGCTCCATGGTTATCGCGCACCGTAAGCATCGCCTGCAACTCGGACAAATGCCTGTCTTCCCCGGTAGCCACGTGCAGGCGGTCGAGGCGCAGGCGGAATGCCGGCGCGCTGTGATTGCGATCTCCTCCGGATTCAACGACCAGCTTGTCTGGCTGGCCGGCGAATATTTCGCCCTCGCTCAACTCCAGGTGGGCGGCGAAGCGGCCGGAAGCGTTCAGCGCCGCACCGGCGACGAGGGCAACCACCCCGAGGTGCAACAACGGCACACCGAGCAGGCCGGCATGATGAAACCGGCTTCCCCGCTGCGCGTCAATCTGGCGGGCAAGCGAGGGCGGAACCGGCCCCTCGCCTGCCATGCGGCAAGAAGGGGAAGCCTCGCTCCGCAACCAGGCGAGAATACGGAAACCATGCGCGGCCATCGCGGCCACCACATTCAGCACCAGTAACAGGCACAGGACGGCGAACCAGGCCGAGGCGTAGACGCCCGACAGGCCCAACCAGTCGAACAGCGCTGCAAGTCGCGGCCAGTTGGCCTGCCAGGCATTCAGTTCCGCCGGCGTCAGCCGCCCCAGCTGCGGCAGGGTGCCTCCCGCCACGGCCGCCAGCGTCATCAACGCCAGCAGCAGCAACCCCAACCGGAGCGAGGACAGAAGCCGCCACCCCGCCCGCATCACGGATAGGTGGAGGCCGTGGCGCAACTGCCTGTTCCGGAGCCGTTATGGCAGTCCGTTTTTTTCCATGTGCCGCTGGCGATGGCATTGACGTTGGTGACGTTCGAATTGATGCCGTAGTCGGTGCAGTCGGCATAGGAAGCATTGTTGCAGATCGGCACCTGCGTGTGCGCATTATAGGGCTGTGGCGTCTTGGCGGCGCCACGGCCATAAACCAGCAGCGCGCGCTGCGGCATGCCGTGCGGAACGGCTGCATGGCATGTGAGGCAGGGCATGTTGCGCAGATTTACGTGACGGGCGTGCAGGTTCTTGGCCGCTCCGCCCACCGTCCCCCGGAAGCCGGTCTTGTTGATCGTGCCCGCATAATCCGTCGTGGCCACATAGACATTGTAGTCGTGGCACTTGAAGCACAGGTGATTGCTGGTGTTGTCCTGGCCGGTGGTACGGTCGTATGGCCCCCACAGGATGGGCCACACATCCGCGCCATGAGGCCCCTTCAGGCCAGGCAAGTCAGGCTGGCTGTCGGAATGGCATTCCGAGCAAGTCATAGTGGAAGTAGGCGTCATGCCATTGATCAGGGAAGATGCATAATTCCCGCTGCTGGCATTGCTAAACGGATTCTTGCCCTGAGCAACCACAGGATGGTAGGAAGCATTGTTGGAATTGAACTCCAGCGCCTGATCGGAATTGACGCCCCCAGCAATATGACCATAGGGATCCAGCGGCGGGGAAGCGCCAAAAGCATAGTAGGAATGGCACTTGAGGCACAGCTGGTACTGATATTGCACGTCATCCACCACGGTATAAGTCGTCACAGGCGTCCAGGCCCCCGGCCAGGTCGGCTGCACCCCCCACACGCCCTTGTTCACCGGCGCGGCCAGATTATTGGTAGGATTAGGCACGCTGGGTGACACGCCGGGCGACACCGCGTGGGGGTTGTGGCAATCCTCGCACTCGGCATGGCGGTTTGTGCCCAGGTTGGACGGTTCCTCGCGCACCTTGCCATCGGGCATGCGCTTGGGATCGTGGCGGCCGTCGTAGGCCGGATTCTTGGTGGGGTGGACATACAGCTTGTTCATCGCGGCATCAATGTTCCAGTAGGACACGTTGCCGTTGTGGCACACCAGGCACACCTTCGCCTCGCCGTCCTGCTTGAGGATGCGGCTGCCGCTGGTGGCGGCATTGTGCGGCTGGTGACAGCTTTCGCAGCCGTTGGCCTTGTTGGTGGAATTGGGGTCATTGGCGAGATTGTGGCCCGGCACATGCCAGGGGTTATCCCCCGCCCCATTCCATTGACGGGTCTGTTCGCGGTGCGACATGTTGCTCACCGTGCTCCAGTACAGCTTGTTGTGGCAGGTGCGGCACAGCGGCGAGCCATAACCTGAGCCATCGGTGTAGTCCGTGTGCAGGAATTTGGGATAAGACTCGCTGTGCGGATCATGACAGCTGGAGCATTGCAGCTGGCCCGTGCTGTCCGGCTTGATCTTGCCGGTGAGCGAGGCAGGCGACACCAGCTCGGTGTTGACAGCGGCCAGCGCGGCATCGTAGGTAAAGGAAACCGGGTGATCATTGCGCAGGTCGGTGCCCAGGTTCGCCGTGCCGGTGAGGAAGGCTTCCAGACCACTGACCACCCCCGGCACCTGATGACCCAGCGGCAGGTTCTGCACCCCACCCAAGGCCACGGTACCGTCGTGGCAGGAAAGGCACAGTTTGGAGGTGCCGGTCGGCTGCCCCGGTGCGGCCGCTTTTAGCGTCAGGCTACTGTAGGGCGTGTAGGTGGCGGCCGACAGCTTATGGTTCCACAACGGCGCAGCGGGATTGGTGTTGTGTGGCGTGTGGCAAAACACGCAGATTTGTGTCTCGCTGGTCGCCTTGTAGGTGTTGGCGGCCGGTCCGCTAACGGAGAGATTGTGCTTGGTGTTGGCAATGCCCGCCATGCCGGAAGTAGTCCAGCCGAACAGGCCGCCAACCAGAAGGATAGCTGCAATCCATGCATAGTTGTGTGTTTTCATGGCGGAAATGCTCCACTCCATATTATGTATATCCAATTCTTTGGTGTTACAAGCCCGCCGATCAAACCCGGATTGTCCATCTGGCCGGCCAGAACCATTCCTGATCCGCAGGAGCAGCGACCTCGCCGCACCCCTATTCCTGCAGTTCTCCCAGGTACTGGAAGATCTGCACCCTGCTATTGTATGAATCCGCGACATAAATACGGTCGTGCCCGTCAATCAGCACCCCGGCCGGCAGCCAGAATTTGCCTGCATCCTGACCCGAGGTGCCCCAGAACAGCAGCAGTTTGCCGTCCTGATCGAATATCTGCATGTTGTCAAAACCCGCATCGGCGACATAAACATGCCCCTCGCTGTCCAGTGCCACGCCCTTGGGCGCGGAAAAATCCCCCGATCCGTCGCCGTGCTTGCCGAAAGCGGAAACCAGCTTGCCCTCCACATCGAATATCTGGATGCGCATGTTCATGCTGTCCGTGACGGCCAGCCGCCCCTGACGGTCCAGGCTGGCGAAGGTGGGAAAATTGAATCTCCCCGCCTCCTCGCCGCGCTGGCCGATCACACGCTGCACTTTCCCGGTTGGCAGATCGACCACCTTGACGTCATGCGCCGGCGTATCCACTACATAGAGGCGCTGCCGCACGCGGTCGATGGCCAGGGCGGAGGGCCGTTTGAGCCAGGCTTCAGTGTCGAGCATGCGGTCGAATTTACCCTCAGGACTGAACACGAAAATCCGGTTCAATTCACCGTCGGCAACATAGATGTAGTCCGCCCCGTCCACCGCCAGGCCGATGGGCAGGCGCAAAGTTTCCCACTCGCTGCCGCGCAGGTAGGCATAATCTCCCTCACGCCGGTCGTAAATATGCACCCGCCCGCGCCGCGTGTCCGCCACCAGCAGGCGGTCCCGGCCATCCACGGCCACCGCCATGGGGCGTGCCACCCGCTCGTCCTCTTCCTCGCCAATGATGAAATCCCATACCTTGCGCCAGAAGCCTTTCTGACGGCCGACGTCCTCCGGGTTGGACACGGAACCGAGGTAGCGGATGCGCGGCGGCTGAGGGGGGGACGGCCACACCAGGTCTGGTGCCGGAGCAGCCTTCATCACCCCAGGCGCAGGTACGGCAGGCGTGGTTTCCTCCGCCCGAACAGGGCCAGCTGACAGCAGCAGGGCGGCGCTCATGGCCAGAATGATTTTTACACTGTGTTGCAACATGGTTCTCCACATCCAAGCGGATTTATCAGGCTGAAGCCCGGTATTTCACCGGTACAACATATGCTTCCTGCGCGAGGTTTCCCCGTGAAAATACTTGTAACGGAACAACGCATCCAGTCCATGACAGTCTGAACACAACATGAAGTCGCTGGTGTTGCGCAGGAAACTGCTGCGCGCATCGCCTTCCACATTGCGCCCTTCTCCCTCCTCGGCCTTAAGCGGGCTCCACTGGTGAACATTGTGGCAGGTGGGGCAGGTAATTATACCTGAGCCACTGCGCGCGCCCTCCGGGGTGAATACCGGAAAATTCCCGCCATTCTCGCGTTGGCTTCCGGGGTTGGAAATTACGTTGACTTTGGCCGGATGGCTGCCCTTGAACGGAATTTTGGCTGCGGCAACCTTGCTGGCGGCATGGCAGGAACGGCACAGGCGTTCCATTTCGTCCTGCCCTTCGCCGTGCTCACGTGCCCACAGACGGGCCTTGCCAGCAGCGTTGTGCACCGCATGACATTGGCCGCAGACCCCCGATTCGCGCGGGTTCTGGCCACGGATATTGGTTGCCTGGGGGGCGGTCACGTTCAGGTCGTGGTCGGTTTTTTTCACCTGCTGCTTGTTCTGGTGGCAATTGGCGCACAGGGTCGGTTCCGGCCACGCCGGCTGGCGCAGGAAGCTGTCGGCCGCGCCGCCTTCCACGTCGGCCTTCGCGCCCGCCTTGCTGGTGGGGTCAGCCGCATCCCACTGATGCAGGTTGTGGCAGGTGGCGCAAACGACCTTGCCGTTTATGTGATCCTTTTTGCCCTCGGCGGTGTAAAGCGGCAGGGTGGTCTTGCCACCCACATTCTTCAGGTCCACGCGCAGGGGATGACTGTTGGCGCCGGTCTGCTTCTTCGCCGCGATGCCTCCATCGCGGTGGCATTCCGCGCACAGGACCTCGACACCGTCCTGGCCCGGTCCGGTGCCGCGTGCCCACATCTTGGCGCCGTTGCCGTTGTGCGGCAGATGGCAGGAGCCGCATACGCCGGTTTCCGCCACGGTACGCCCCTTGGCGTTTTTAGCCCCGGGAGCGGAGATGGCAAGGTTGTGTTTGGAAAGGGCGATCGGCCCCTTGTCCACATGGCAGTTGGCGCACAAGGTTCCCTTGTTGTCATTGGGCAGACGCAGGAAACTGCTCTCGCTGCCCGCCTTGGCCTGGCGCGGGTCTCCGGCAGGGCTGCCCGTGGCCAGCGGCGACCAGTTGTGGGGGTCATGGCAGGTACCACAGGCCACATTCCCGCCTTCCAGCACCGGCACACCCTCGTGGTCATAGAGCGGGAGTGGTTTGCCGGGCGCGGCGAAACTGCCCGGCGGAGCCGTCCACTGCCCGCCCTTGGCGGTAATGCCGATGTTGGCGATGGGCACGCCGAGCGGATGGCTGTTGTCACCCACGGTTTTATTTTTCGCCACGCCCTGGGGGTTGTGGCAGCTCAGGCAGGTGGAAGAAACCGGATCGATGCCGGCCATCGGCTCGCGCGCCCACATGCGTGCGCTGCGGCCGTTGTGCGGGAGGTGGCAGCTGGCGCACAGGCCGGTTTCGGCCGGGCTCTGGCCGCGAATATTGCGCTCGCCCGGTGCCATCACGGCGAGGTCGTGCTTGGTGTTGACCACGCCGGCCTTGTTCTGGTGGCAAATCAGGCACAAGGCGGCATCGGGCCCATTGGGGCGGCGCAGGAACTTGTCGTTGCTGCTACCCAGATCCCCCGGCTTCGAGGTTTTTTCCGGGTCACGCGCATCCCACTGATGGGGATCGTGGCAGCTCGGGCAACTGACGCGCCCCTGGCCATCGCCCGTCGTTTTCACGCCCTCGCGGCTGTAGCCGGGCAGGTCCACCTTGACGCCCAGACGGGACAGCTCGCGCCCTACCGGATGGGTATGGCGGCCAACCTGCCGGTCCTGGGCCAGCCCGCCCTCGCTATGGCAGGTCAGGCACAGATCCGCCACCGGATCATCCCCGTGTTTCACCGGCCGTGCCCACATCTTCGGCCCCTGCCCGCCGTGAGGCAGATGGCAGGCGCTGCACACGCCGGCCTGGCCCACTTCCTGGCCTCGCACGTTTCTGTCAGCCGCGTTGACCAGATTCATATTATGCTTGCTGTTCGCCACCCGGCGCTGCTCGACATGGCAGGTCTGGCACAGCTGGGATTGGGGATTGGGGGCGACGAGAATGCGGGCGCCTTCCTCGGCGAAATGTGGCTTGTGGCAGGTCTGGCAGATCACGGTGCCACCTTCGCCGAGCTTCGCCCCCCGTTCAAACAAAGCAGGCGGAATCTTCACCTTGTCGGGGTGGATGTTGACCGGGTGGGTGCCCATGCGCCCGGCTTCGGCGGGAGTGCGCGCATAGCGGTCGGTGTGGCAGGTGCCGCATAGTTCGGAGTTGGGGTTTTTCACCATCAGCAGCTTTTTCTCGGGTGCGCCATGCACGCGATGGCAGGACTGGCAGATTACGTTGTTGCCCGGGCCGAACAGGGCGCCGGCCTCCCTGAGTGCAGAGGGAACCTCCTTGAGCGGACGGAATACGGGGTGATTACCCTCGCCCGGGCCGGTGCCACGTTCCAGGTGGCAGCCCATGCACATGCTGGATTCGACGTTCTTCATGCGCAGGAACACGGGGGAAAGCTGCTCACCCCATTCCACGCCATGGGCGCTGTGACAGGTGCCGCAATACATCTTGCCGTCGTAGTTGAGCGGGAACATCAGCTTGCCCTCGGCAGTAGGAATGTTCACCTTGTCCGAAGGCTTGACGCCGATGGGGTGAAAATTCTGCCGGTTCTTCCATACAAAGCGGGAGTCCAGCACGAACCCGTCATGGCAGGAAAAGCACATGCGGTCGGCACTCACCACGTCCTGCCTGCCGGTGGGCTCCGCCGGCTTGGGGTTGTAGGCAATTAGGGGCGTCACGTCATTGCGGTTGAAATCGACCATCCACATCACATGGCAGGTGGCGCATTCGCGCTGCGGTGAAATGTCCCGCGCGGCCTCGGCAAAGCGCGGCAGGAAAAAGAGCAAGGCGGCCAGCAGGCAGTAGACGGTTCTGAGCGGGTAGCTGGGCATGGCATCACCGCAGGCTGAACACGGAAACCTTGTTGGCCAGCATTTCGGCCACAAAGAGGCGGTCTGTCGCGTCGATGGCGATGCCGCCAGGGGCGGTGACGCGGCGTATCTTCCCCTTCACGCCCAGCACATGCTGGAAACGGTAGTCATCGCCAAATACCTCGATCACATCCATGTAGCTGTCAGTCACGTAGATGCGCCCCTTACTGTCCAGCGCCACGCCCTTGGGGCGGAAGAACTGGCCCGGCAGAATCCCCCATTCACCCACTTGATAGGAGAAGCGGCCTTGGGAATCGAAAATCTGTACGCGCGTGTTGATCGCGTCCACCACGTAAACACGGTTGTCCGGCGCAACCAGCAGCGAGGCGGGATAACGGAATTCGCCCTGGCTCTGGCCTTCGCTGCCCCACTGGCGCAACACCTGGCCCGCAGGGCTGTAGGCAGTGACACGATGACTGCCACTCACATACAGGGATTCCCCGCCAGCATCGGGCGCCACGTCGATGGGGCGGATACGCCCGGTGGAAAAAGCAGCGCTGAAACGACCACCGGCATCGAAAATCTGGATGCGGTGATTGCCGCTGTCGGCAACGTAGATACGTCCTTGGGTGTCGGCCCCGATGCCAACCGGGTCGCGAAATTCGCCATGGCCCTCGCCCTTGCGGCCAAAGGCAGAGAGAAACTGGCCGGAGGGGGAGAACACCGCGATGCGATGATTGCCCCCATCCACCACATATATCCTGCCGCCCGCGCCAATCGCCACATCGCTGGGCAGGGACAGCGGCGCACCGCCTCCGGCGGACAGATCAAACAGGTGACGGACCTCGGCCACCGGGACTGCTGCCCCCGCCACTTCACAGGTGCACAAGGCCACAGCCAGCCACAACATCCACAGCCGGAAAGGGAACACGCTTGCTGTCTCACCGTCTGGCCGGGTGTGCACTTCCCCTTTTCCCCGCCTGGGCGGGGGGCGGCGAGGAAATGCACTGCGACCGCCTGCCATGTCACGGCGCAGCGGAAGGGGAGGCCGGTTCAGGGCGAGCATCGAAGGATTTGCGCCACCATGTGCGCGGATCGCGCCGCATTTCCTCGGCCGAGGGCTCGGGCACCTTCTCCCCCTGGCCGAACAGGACGCCCTGGCGGGATTTGTTGGAATCGTCGAGGAAGATGGTGGGGATGTAGAACTCCTTGTATTTTTGCACGATACCGACGATGTTCACGTTGGTCAGCGCGCTAATGCGTTTATCCGAGAATCCCAGGGCGCGGAAGGGGATGTAGCTTTCCTTTTCAGGCGCATGGCAGCGGGTGCAGAAACGGCCAATAGGGTTGACCTGGTTGTGGAAGGCTTTCTTGATCGAGCCCATGTCCTGGTCGGAGAGCTGGCTGCGCAGCTTGAGGAACTCCTGCGCTTCCGGCGCATCCTCGGTGATTTCCAGCAGCGCTTCGCGCCCGTTTAGGTTGGTGTAAGGCACTATCTTGGAATAGTAGTCATCGGTTTCGAGCAGTCCGCCAGTGACCGGGTCAAAATCAATACCGAATGGTTTCCCCTTGACATCGATGCCGGAGTAGTTCAGCCAGCGCAACGTCACTGTGCTTTCCGGCACCTTGCGGTCATCCGCGTGACAGGTCATGCAGCCAACAAACTGGGTATGCATGTTGAGCAAGGTACGCAGCATCGGTTTTTTGGCGTGCGGGTATTCACTGTGGCAGGTGTAGCAGATCGGCCGTTTGCCCAGGGTGAGCGGGTCTTCCTTGGGCATGTTGTGGAAGTGCTTGACACGCTCCTTCTGGCGCTCGATGTCGAGCTTGGCGAGCAGTTTGGGCGCCTCCGGCTTCTTGGTGTTGTGGCCGATCATGGAGTACACCGAGGAAGCCAGCAGCACGGCGATGATCAGCCACAGCAGCACCGACACCATCCATGCCCAGACCGGATGGTTGCGCCGCAAACCGGAGATGCTGAAAAAGTCGTACCGGATTTCGCCCGGAATGCGCGCCTTGTGATCAATGATGATCAGCACTGCAATGGCGAACAGGAGGGCCATCACCACGGCCAGCGCAATGAAAATGCTATCGAGTTGAACGGTTTGATGCATGGTCGGTCCTTAAAAAGGTTATCGTCAGCCTTGGGTCAACATCAGCCAGATCGCGTACAGCCCGAAAGCAGTCCACGCCAGCACGAACACCAGAGAGCCATAGGCCAGCGCTTTTTGCCAGGGTTTCAGCGCAGCTCTCATGGTTTGAGCCGCCCGGTGTCAAGCTTTCTGCACGCTGCTTCAGCCATGAGCCGATGTCCCCCAGATCTTCTTGGCTTCAATTAATTGCCGGAGATAGGCTCGCTCTTCCGGCATGTCCACGATGCAGCGCAGGTATTCGAAAAAATGCTCTTCAATCTGATGCTCGCGCGTGATCTTGCCCGTCAGGAAGGTCCATTGCATGGGGAAACGTCCCGGCGCCAGATGGACGTTGTACCAGTGCCAGAAAGCGATCACCAGCAACGCCAGCAGCGCCTCATGAGGATGGGAGATGCGCATCATTTCCTGGAAGTGGGAAGCAATGCTGACCGGCAGGATGCTGGCCCACACCTCGGGAAACAGGAAGGTCGAGCCAGATACCACCATCACCGTGTTGCCGAAACCGGCGGCGAAGTAATGAATCTTCTGCTTGTACATGAACTTGTCCATTTCCGGGCGCACATTGCGCTGGCCGCCGAAGAACAGCATATCCTCCTTGAAGTCGCGGATGTCCTTCCATACCGGCAGAATGGTGCGGCCCAGCTCAAAGGTGCGTCTACGGATTTTCGCCATCGAGCCCAGACCGATGGTAAAAAAGTGATAGACCATGGCAAAGATCATGGTCACCGCCAAGGTACGGTGAACCACCCGCGTCACGTCCAGTCCGCCCAGTACCGCGTTGAAGGGCTGCGCCCAGAACGCGGTGTTGTAGTGAATGGGCAGCCCGGTGAAGGCAAGCAGCAGGAATGTGCTGAAAATCAGCAGGTGCTGGATGCGGATGTGGATGTTGTAGCGGTAAAAATCGCCGATCGGGTTGGAGTCCACATTCTTGTACAGCATGGAGCGATCGTCCGGCAACAGGGCGATCACTTCTTCGATATCGCGTTCCTGCTCCGGCGTCACCCTGTTGTGGCGCTTCGCGGTGTCCACTACCTCGCGTGCTTCCTGGGATAATTTCATATTCAGCGTATCCTTATGCGTCAACTCTTTGAAAAATTGTATTTTTATCCTGATTTTTGGGCTGGGTTACCGGCCTCATCCGGCAATCCGGTTGCTCTTGCGCCGGGTCCGTCGCCACCACGACGTACCATCGCGGAAACGCCAGCTGGCGCCATCACGCAACCGCCCCCAAGTCTCGAACCCGGCCATCCCCACCAGCGCCAGCAGCACGCTGTCACCCACGATGGAATAGATCAGCTCGGCATAATGCTTGAAGGGGTTGTCCTCGATCTTGCTGGTGGGATGCGGATCAAGCGCGGCATAATTCTGGTCCGCCGTCAGGTGACACTTCTTGCAGGTCTGCACCCGGTTTTCGGCGCTCACCGGCGAACGGGGGTCGCGAGAAGGCAGCAGCTCGTGCACGCTTAGATAATAGTTGACGGTGTTGGCGTGGCAATCCAGGCAGTTGGCCACGTTGCCGCTGCCGTATTTGGCCATCTTTCCATGGAAGCTCTCCTTGTAGGATTCCGCCGCAAAGGGGTATTTCCGGCCCATTTCACGTCCTTCTTCCTTTGCCGCCTGCTGGTGGCGGTCCAGCATATCCTTGTCGGCATGGCAGTTTGAGCACATCTCGACGATTTCCTGGGTAGAACGCTTGACCTCGCGGATGCGGCGGCTGGTGTGGTTGTACCACTTCTCCGCAAATTTGACGTCCTCGTGACACACCACGCAGCGATCGACGATTTCCTTGGGCGGTTTCTCCTCCTTGGCGTTGTAGAGCGGGTTGGTGTGGCAAGTAATGCAGTAGGGCTTGTCCGCATTGTTGCCTGAAGCGATTTTTTCACGCCCGTGCACGCTCTTCTTGAACACGTCGTAGATCGGCTGGTGGCTGAATGGCCTGCCGGTGGAAGGATTCTGGATCGAATGGCACTCCGCGTTGCAAGTAACCCCCTCGGTCACCGGCTTGTGCGGCAATTCCTTGATGTAGCTGTGGCAGTCGCGGCACGGCACGTTGCGGTGCACGGTCTTGGAAAAAACGTGCGGCATCACGTAATAGGATTTCTGCAACCCCTCCTCGGTGATGCGCCCCATCTTCGGGTACTTGTGGCACATCAGGCAAGCCTCGTCGTCCTCGAAGGCCAGCGCCGGGCCGGCATACCCCAGCAGCAGGGACAGCAGACCCGCCACACACCATCTGATCAGTTTCTCCATCCTCTTTTCCTTAAGTTGTTTCCGTCAATGCCCTGTTACCCATTCAGCCTATTTGCTATGGCAATTCATGCAAATCGGCTCTCCCCCCGTTTTGCGCAGGCGCTTGTACCCGTCTGCCCCCCGGTCCGCCCGTGCGTAATGCTGCACGCCGCGCTCGTGCGGATTATGGCAGGTAGCGCAAAAAATCTTCCCGCTCGACGGCTCCAGCGGCAGCACGACATTGTTCCTTGCCTCCGACTCCTTGAGCCGCGCGAGAATTTCCTCGGGCGGCTTGACCAGGTGATTCGGGCCGTCACTGCCCGAATTCTTCGCGTAGTGCGCCCACCCCCCACCGGGGTGCGGCCTCCACGGATGGCAGCCGGTACACAGCTTGGTAAGATCGTCGGCCACGTTGAAGCTCACGTCGTCTATGCTCTTCGCCTCACGCCGGTTAGGCGTCACGCTGTGGCACACCAGGCAGCGCTGGGTATTCAATTCCCCCTCGTCGCTGATCTGGTCATGCGGATTGAGGCGTTCGTAATGTGCCGGGTTGTGGCAGTTGAAACACAAATCGGTGCGCGCCCGATATGGTCCTCCCCGAAAAAAACGGGGATTGAGCCCCTTTTCCCCCCATCGCTCCTTCTTGCACTGCATCGGCAAATCGTGGCAAGCGATACAGGTCACCACCCCTCCTCCACGCTTGATCGCAGCCCGGAAATCCTCGGGCATGCGATCCTGTTTCTCTGCAGAAGGCGCCATTCCCACCGCATGAATATAGTTATGCACCGACACCGTGTCGTGACAGTTGTTGCACAGGGCATTAATCCCGTTTCCGCGCAGCTTCGCCTCCTTGCCCTGAGACACGCCACGGTGGCAGGCGGTGCAACCCTCCTCGCGCCAGTGCGGGTCTGGTATGTGCTCTGCGTCCAGCCTGCCCTGCTTCAACAGTTGTGGTATCTGCTCCACTTGTTCGAACAGCCTCCGCTCATCCCATGAATCCTTCATTTTTGCTTCACCCTGCTGCGCGGCATTCAGGAGACCGGAAAGCGCCATCATGCTGATTGCCAGAAGCCATCCCGCTACCGCCATGCTCTCACCACACCCTCCTGGGTCGCCGCCAGCACGCCGCCATCGCGGATCGCAGGGCCCCCGAACCCGCTTCCGCCCAGCGGCTGTTCCCATGCAATCCGTTGCCTCTCCAGATCCACCGCCACCAACCGGCCATCCAGAGTGGCAATCACGCCAAGGCGGTTACGCGCGATGCTGGGCGAGTGCCGCACTTCGCCGCCCAGAGGCATGCGCCAGACGATATTCCCGTCACCGGCATTCAAGCCATACAGCGTTCCGCTCCGGCTGCATACATACACCAGACCATTGAAGGGAACCGGCGTGCCTTGCGGCCAGTCATCCAGTTCGGTCTGCCACAGGATTTTTCCGCTCTCCCCTTCCAGCGCATAGACCCGGCGGTCATAGGCACCCTGATACACCCGGCCTCCCGCCAGCGCGGGTGCCCCATACAGGGCTGATCCCAGTTCTGCCTGCCACAGCGGCTTGCCGCTGCCGGCCTGCACGGCATGCAGGATGCCGTTCTTCCCGCCCGCATACACCCGTTCCGCATCGGCTGCAGGCGCCGCATAAATTCCACCGTACTTGTAATCCTTTGCCCGGTAGCGCCAGATTTCCTTGCCGGTGCGTGCGTCCAGGGCATACAGGAACTGGTCCGTGCTTCCGGCATACACCCTGCCGTCACGCGCGGCCAGCGATGCCACCACGCTACCCGCCGGCTTGGCCTGCCAGCGGCGCTTGCCATCGTGCACGGCCAGCGCGGTCACTTCGCCTTCCTTGCTGGCGACCACCACCATGTCGTCCACCACCACCGGCTCAGCGGAAATCGCGCCTCTGGCCTCGAAGCGCCACAGCAAGTCCCCCTTTTTCGCGTCCAGCGCGCTCAGGCGCCGGTCATGGCCCACGACAAATACTGTCGCTCCTCCCGCCACCGGTCCGGCCAGCATCTTGCCGCCCACCGCGTTCTCCCAAGTTCGCGCTATCCCCTTGGCGGGCAGCGCATCCACGCTGTGATGCAGCCGCTCCGCGCCACCACCAAGCATCGGCCAGTCTGCTGCTGCAACGGCCATGGGCCACAAGGCCAACACGCGCAACCAAGCTGCACCACGGCCATCAGCGGCGGAAGCCATAGCTGCGCTTGACCTGAAACAGGACAGAGCGCTCCTTGAAGGGTGCAAAATCCCGCTGGCTATCGCGATAGCGGAGGCGCGCCAACGCCTGCCATTTGCCGATCTGGTAATTCAAATCCGATTCCACGGTAGTCAACCGGCCCGATATGTAGGACAGTCCCTCCGTTTGTTCCACTCGCGCCAAGGCATTCCAGTGCAGGGAGGATCTCAATCTCATGCTGGCGCGGGCTTGAACATAGCGCGTATCGACCGCCACACCCTGGCTCTCACCACTGGTTGCGCCCACTGACAGCATGGCGCTGCTGGCCTCTGAAAAACGATGCAGCCAGCCGAAGTCCAGGCGGGCATTCTGCGAATTCAGGAGGTAATAGTAGTAGTCGTCCGGTGTGCCGCCTGCATCATTCCAAACCGCATAATCCTGCTGAAAACGCCGGTATTCGGCCACGCCCTGCAGCATGTCGCTCCGGCTGATCAGGCTGGTCACACTGTAACGCACATTGACCTCGCTCCCGCTCGGCTCACCCATCGTCTGGCTCAGGCGCAACTGCAACGAATCCGCATACAGCGGAGAATTCATGCGTGTATAGCCAAGCGTTGCGGTGTGGGTTGCACTTTGCTGTGACGGCAACCTGAAAACCACGTCTCCCGTCAGATCGGTCTGCATGAACGACAGCGTGTAATCACCGTTCACCAGATAATTACCCATGCGATCGGAGTACAACAGGGCAGCGCTGCCGTAAGTCGAACGCCCGTCCTGAACCTGCAGCCTGCCCAGCATGTCCGTTTCGGTGGAGGACGCGCTCATGCCCAACATAGCATTGGTTTGCCAGCGCGGATTGAAACGGTAGCTTACGCCTCCCGAAACCGTACTGGATGCACTCTGACTGCCCGGCGTGTCATTCATGCCCAGGCCCAGACTGTAATAGTGACGAAATTCCTCTGTCTGCTGAATATTCAACGTACTGTTGAAACCAAGAAAGCTGGAGTCCACCTCACGGCCGATCCCGCTAAAATCCCATCGGTCAGTGCGGTTGTAATAGGTCAGGTTGGCCATCAGGTTCGCTTTTTCACCAAATTTGGAATGATCATTGAAATAAAAATAATCCTGGCGCTGCTGGCTGTCATAAACCTTTTCATCCCATGCAGTATGGCGGTAGCCATAAACCAGATCGCTCTCACCCCATTGCTTGGCGCGCAGTTTCTGGTTTATGTCTGCTCCGAAGGAAAGGTTCTGCTCGGAGCGCGGCACCAGTGAACTGCTCGACTCTGAACTCGTCCGGTCCAGGTAAAGACTCGTCCGGCCCAGCCAGCGGTTCTCCAACCCCCAGCGCGCACCCAGCGTACTCGTAGTGAGGTCATAGGACGGGTTCCAGTAGTCCGACACACTATTGGTGGAACGACTGGCGTACAGCGTCAGGGGATAAGGCCGGTTGGCGAACCAGGTGGTATTGAGGCGGTAACCCAGCAGATTGTAGCTTGCGTCCCCCTGATCAGTTGTCAGGTTTTCGCGCTGCACGGTCACGCCCGCATCAAATGTTGCCAGACGCGGATCCCAGATATAGCCACGCCCGTTCAACTCGAACCAAGGGCGCAGACGCTGCCGGTTCTGTGAACCAGACACCGAGTCATAGCGATAATCCTCGGCTTCCACCCCCACCGTACCGTAAAAAGTCAACCTGCCCGCACTACCCAGCATCTCGGACATTTGCAGATTCAGAGCGGAGGCCGGTGTGACATACAGCACCACAAACATGGCGCACGCCCACCTGCGCGCGGCCCTGCCGAGCTCCCCCTCCTCTTCCTTTCCCACAAAGACTCTTTAATCAGCTATTTGGTGTGGCAGCCATAGCACAGACCACTACCATTCATGGTATGGCGCACAAATGCCTTGCCGGAAGGATCCTGAGACTGGTGCGGATCATGGCAGGACGCGCACTGAACCTTGCCGCCGAACAGCTTGGTGCCATTGGTGAGGCCACTGCCGACAGCATCCACCGGATTGCGAAGAAAACCATCATTGGTTGCCAATGTGGAGTCATAGGTAAAGTTGACCGGATGGTCATTGGTCAGATCCGAGCCCAGATTGCTGTTTCCTGCTGGCAACTTGCCTCCCGTAGTTCCCACCATGGTGGTTGTCGGATTGATATTGGACGGATTATTGAAGGAATTGAGCGCCACCGTACCGTCATGGCAGGACAGGCACAGGCTGGTCACGGTTGCAGTGGCTGCCGTGACGCCGCCAACGTTCGTGATATCGGTAGCATTGATAGTCGGGCTGGTGTACACGCCATACGATGCAGTGGTTGACAGCTCATGGTTCCACAATGGAATGTTGTTGTTCTTGATGGCATCGTGGGGCGTATGGCAGAAAATACAGATTTCAGGCTGGTCAGACGAATAAATTGTCTGCCCCGCCGCAGTATGGGATGTTGAGAGATTGTGCTTGGTATCCGCCACACCTGCCGCCAGCACGCTGCCAGCCAGCGCCCCAACCACTCCGAGGAAGATCCCCGCAAACCATGTTCTCAGTTGGTTTTTCATATTCATATTACTTCTCCTCACTTCTCCATTTTGGTTCAAATTAAAATCCACATTCCCTTGCATCCGCCAGCGCTTCACACCCCGCCGTACCGACTCCAGGTTTTTATCCTTTACTACAGCAAACTCTGATCATTTGTCTGGCGCCACCGGCCCCTTGAAGTACTGAAAAATCTGTACACGGGCATTAATCGAATCCACCACATAAATCCTGTCCGAGCCATCCACATAAATCCCAGTCGGGATCCAGAACATCCCCGGCTCGCGCCCCATCGTGCCGACAAACAGCAAAATCCGGCCTTCCGGATTGAAAATCTGGAAATTGTTGAACGCTGCATCGACCACATAGATATTGTTGTCGGAATCCACCCCGATCCCCTTGGGACGGCTGAAACTGCCGTAGGAATCGCCGATCTGACCGAAAGCATGGAGAAACTTGCCCGCCCCATCGAATAACTGGATACGGAAATTTCCTGTGTCCGCCACCAGCACACGGCCTTCACGGTCCACCGCCAGATTGACGGGGTAATTCATTTGCCCCGGCTCCGAACCCCGTTCGCCAAAACTGTGCAGATAATTGCCGGATAAGTCATACACCACGATGCGATGCTTGGCGGTATCGGCCACATACAGGCGGTTACGTGCCTCATCCAGCGCCATGCCGGTTGGCCGCCCGAGCCCCTCCTTCTTGCCCAGCGTCATCAGCGTCTTGCCCTCACGATTCAGAACCAGGATTTCCTTGCGTTCGGAGTCACTCACGAACAGACGGCCCTGGTTATCCAGACGAATCTCGAGGGGGTTGTACATGGCGCCATGAGCATCGGTCTTGAGGGGATAGACCTCTTTCTTGGGCAGATCGAACACCATCACCGCACGCAGCTTTGTGTCGGTCACGTAAATCTGGTTGCCATCGGGAGCGGCGGTCACGCCATAGGGTTTCTGCAAGGATAGCCCGGACTGTTCCTCTCCCAGCAAGGCTGCTTTCAGTTCATCCTTCACGCCCAAGTCAGCCTGGCCGTGAAATTCGTTGACAAAGCGGATACGTGGCTGGTCTGGCGGAAGAGGCCACACCAAGTCAACCGGCTCTTTCTTTTTCTTCGACGGCTCCACCGCGCAGCCGAACAGGCTCGCCAAGCAAATCCCCAGACAGACCAGAATCAACATCCGCATCCAGTCAGATTGACCAGCCTTCACTCTCTCTCCATCCATCGCAACCGCATCATGGCCATTGCATAGTTTATTTTTATGTATTAATCAAATTTATTGATAGCATATTATCAGATCAATTTATCCGCAATACCCTTGCAACAAATATCTGTTATTTTTCAGGGGAGTCAAATATGCTCCCTTGATCACTTTTAAGGATTTATACCACAATCCTGGTAGGGGAATCCACTATACGGAGGAACTAGGCCATTTGAAAAAATGGCCTATGCCATTTTTCATAAAATGACAGGAAGCATGTCAACCCTGAGCCCTTCTCAGAGAGAGACACACCCTTTGGAATATGAGAGGATGGACGTTTTGGTTCGGCCGCCCGCCATTACCCGCCCAGCTGGCGCAGGGCGTCCTGAACAATGCGGGCGTTTTCGCTTCCCGGCGGAATCAGGGCAAGGATCTTTCTCAGCGCCTCCCTGGCTTCTTCCTGGCGACCCAATTTTGACAGACCCACGCCTTGATACCACAGCCAGGCAGGTTCATCGGGCTCAGCCTCGCGCAGCCAGGCAAGGTGGTGCAAAGCTTCGCGCGCCACCTGTTCTCCACCGGACTGCAACAGAGAGATGGCCAGGCCACCGCGAGCCTCGCGGCTGCCATCGTCCAGTTCCAGCACACGCCGCCACAAACCGGCTGCTTCTTCGTGGCGATTAAGCGTAGCGTAGGAGCGTGCCAGCATCAGAAGGCCGGCGATATCCTTGGGATTGGTGGCAATTTTCTGCTCCAAGCGTGCCACCATAGCGGAGACATCAGGCGTACCCTGCGCAGTTTGTGGCATGGCTACAGGCGCTGGCCTCCAGTAATGGATAAAAAGCGGAAAGGTCACAGCCGCCAGTAGTAGCGTCAGTACAACCGAACCCATGCGATGCAAATCTTGCCGTGGCTCAACCTGCTTCATTACAGTTCCCGTTTGCCTGACCGGTTCTAGCAGAGCCACGAGTTGCTGCTCATATTCTGCCTCCAGCGAATAAAAATCCTTTTCCGCCAGCTTGCCCTCGGCAAAATCGAGGCGCAGGGCACGCAGGTTGGCAAGCAGGCGTTTTTTTTCATCCAGCCGCTCTTGGCCTGGTTCATCCAAATCGCCATCCAGACCGGCCGGCAGGGGATGCTCGGCATGACGCCAGAGAGGCAGCACAAACCAAGTCACGGCAAGCAGAAAAATGGCGCCCACGATCAGCCAGATCATTAATCATCTCCCAGTTTTGCCAGCTCGGCCTCGATTTTTTCTTTCTGCGCCGAACTGAGATCATGGTTTGCCGGTGCCGGCACAACTTCTCCTCGCTTGCGCCAGCGCATGACGGCACGGCGCAATAAAAAACCGCCCAGCGCCAGAAGCACAAACGGCCCCAGCCACAAAAGCCAGTTGAGGCCATGCCGGGGTGGTGCCATCAACACGAAGTCGCCATAGCGGCTTTGCAGATAGGTCTTGATCTGCTGCGGGCTCTCGCCGCTGCGCAGGCGTTCGCGCACCATGTCGCGCATCTGCCCGGCCAGCGGAGAGTTCGAATCCCACACGCTCTCGCCCTGGCACACCAGACAGCGCAGCTCGCGCGACAGCTCGCGCGTCTCGGATTCAAGCTTTTCCTCATCCACCTGGGCGGCATGGACAGAAAGGGCGCTCAGCAGCACACAGGCCATCACGGCCATTTTCACTCGCATGAATGCAACTCCTTGCCCGCCAGCAGGGGTTCCAGCCAGCGGCTGGCCACCTTGTCCATCTGGGGGCCGACGACAGGCCCGAACTGCTTGCAGCGGATGACGCCGTTGCGGTCGATGAGAAAGCTCTCCGGTACGCCATACACGCCATAGCCGATGCCGATTTCGCCCTTGGGGTCGAGCAGGTGCGGATAGCTGCTGCCGAACTGGCGCAGGAAGGCGCGTGCGTCCTCGGGCTGGTCCTGATACACCACCCCGAGCATGACGAAATCCGGATGGTTCCCGAACCTTTGCTGCAGGCGCTGCAAGTTTTCGTGCTCCGCGCGGCATTCGCGGCACCAGGAGGCCCAAAAATTGAGCAACACCACCTTGCCGCGCAACTGCTCCAGGCTGTAGGTCTTGCCGCTGTTGATCTCCTGCGCCGTAAACGCCATGGCCGGCTTGCCCTCCAGCACGGCGGGAATGAAGCGGGGATTGAGATACAGCCCGCGCCAGAACAGCGCGATGACCGCGAGGACACCGATGATGATGGCGATTTTCCATGCTTTCATTTGCTTTCTCCTGCAATCCGTCGCCGCTGCCACAACGACAACGCCACGCCGGCACCCATGACCATCGTGCCAGTCCAGATCCATTTCACCAGTGGATTGAGGAAGCCCTTGATGATGAAAGCGTCACCGGTCGGCTTGTCGAGCACGAGGTAGATATCACGCCACATGTTGTCGTTGATCGCCGCTTCCGTGGTGGGCATGCTGGAGGAAGGGTAAGAGCGTTTCTCCGGCCGCATGTCCGCGACCTTGCGGCCGTCGCGCGACACTTCCAGTATCCCGGCAACGCCGCTGTAGTTGGGGCCGGTCACGGGCTCCGTACCCTTGAACAGCACTTCATAGCTGCCCAGAACAAAGCTGTCACCGGGCTTGAGTACCACGTCCTTCTCGATGCGGAACACCGATGAGCCAATCAGGCCAACGATCACCATCAGCACGCCAAAATGTACAATCAGGCCACCGAAGCGCCGCTTGTTGCGCAGGATCGCCCTCCCCAGGGCCGTCGCGTAGCCCAGTCCCTCGCGCCGCTGGGTGGCACGCGCGCCGCTGTGGAAATCGCGCACGATGGTGCCAAACACGAAGTACACGATGGCCAGTCCCAGCAGCGGGTAAGCGTCATGCAACCCGGTCAGCGCCGTGGCTGCCGTGCCCGCCGCCGCCACGACGCCGGGCAGGATGAAATTGCGTTTGAGCGCATCCGGCGACGCCTTGCGCCACGGCAGCAGCGGACCAACCCCCATCAGCGCGACCATAGCCAGCATGATGGGCAGGAACACGGTATTGTAGTAGGGCGCGCCCACCGTCACCTTGTCCCCTGTGAAAGCTTCCAGCATCAGCGGATAGAGCGTGCCGACGAACACCGTGGCCATCGCCACCAGGAAGAACAGATTGTTGAACAGGAAGGCGGATTCACGCGACGCCATGGAGTCCATGCTCACTTCGCTCTTGAGCTTGTCGCCACGCAGCACCAAGGCGCCGAAGGAAAACACCAGAACCACGCTCATGAAGGCCAGGATGAAGATGCCGCGCCCCGGATCGCTAGCGAAGGAGTGGACCGAGGAGACCACGCCGGAGCGCACCAGGAAGGCACCCAGCAATGTCAGTGAGAAGGTCACGATGATCAGGAACAGGTTCCAGATTTTGAACATCCTGCGCGTTTCCTGCACCATCACCGAATGCAGGAAGGCCGTGCCAACCAGCCACGGCATGAAGGAGGCGTTCTCGACGGGATCCCATGCCCAGTATCCGCCCCAGCCCAGTTCGTAATAGGCCCAGTAGCCGCCCAGCACGATGCCGAAGGTCAGCATCAGCCAGGCAAACAGGGTCCAGCGCCGCGTCGCCTTGATCCATTCCTCGTTTACCTTGCCGCGCAGCAGCGCCGCCATGGCGAAGGCAAAAGGGATAGTGAAGCCGACATAGCCAAGGTAGAGAAAGGGCGGATGGAATACCATGCCGGGATCCTGCAGCAGGGGGTTGAGCCCTGCGCCATCGGGGGCGAGGAATTGCGCCGTCTCGAAAGGATTGGAGAGTATCACCAGCAGGGCGAGAAAGCCGAACAGCACCCCAGCGCTGATCAGCAGCAGGTAGGGCATGGCCTGGGGATGGGTGCGCCAGTGCAGCAGCGCGGCAATCGCCGCGTAGGCAGAAAGAAACCAGGCCCACAGCAGGAAGGAGCCCTCGTGCCCACCCCACAGCGCGGTGGAAAGATAAAACACCGGCAGGGTGTTGTTGGCGTGCGCCGCGACATATTTCAGGCTGTAATCGTGGCTGAGAAAGGCATATTCCAGCACACCCATGCTCAGCGTGAGCAGCACGAAGGTCATCAGCGTGGCATTGCGCGCCGCCCTGACCCAGGCCGGCTGGGAAGTGGCCATGGCCACCCCTGAAGCGGCCATGGTAGCGGCGGACAGCGCCAGCGCCAATATGATGGAAAATTGTCCGAGAGCATTGATCATTTGAGCATCGCTATTTCTTGAGGGTTTTCAGAATGTCTTCCTTGGGCATTTCCTTGCCGGCGCGCTTCATCTCGATCGGCATGTAGTCCTCGGAATGTTTCGCCATGATCAGGTCGGCGTGGAATTTCTTGTCCTTGTCCCAGAAACCCTCTGCCACCGCCCCTTGCCCCTCCTTGAACAAGTCGGGCGGCACCCCTTCGAAGGCCACGGGGATCACCGTTTCGCCATCGGAAAGGCGGAAATCGACCTTCATCGTCCCCGGCGTCATCACCATGCTGCCTTTTTCAACCATGCCGCCAACACGGATGCGCTTGCCATCGAATTTTCCATCCAGCTTGATCACTTCAGAGGGGGTGTAGAAATACACCAGAGCATCCTGAAAACTGCTGTAGCCAAGCCAGCCGGCCAGACCCAGCACTACCGCCACGCTGCCGGCGATGCCCCATTTGCGATTGGATTTCATGCGGCTTTCAATTCCCTTTCCATGCGCCGTACCTGGCGCTCAACCAAGAAGGCGAACAGCAACAGGATCAGCCCGGCCACCCCGTAGGCGCCGGCAATATAGTCATAATTGGGTGCGATCGAGACCTGGCTTGCCAGCAGGCTGCCGTCCGCCTGTTTCACGCCCCTGGCGAGGATGGTTTTAAGCTCGCGCAGGGTGTCCATGTCCGGGCCGCGATATGTCACGTTCACCATTGCACCCTGATCCTCCAGCACGAAACGCGCCTCGGTCGCGTTGATCTTGCTGAAACTGCCGGCGCGCACCCGCCCCAGCACGCGCACGTCCCCCGCCGGAGCCGCCGTGACGAATTCGTCCGGCCCAAGATAGGCCACCTCCTGCTGATAGCGCTGCCAGGCCAGCGCGACCACCGCCCCCAGTGCCACCAGCACCAGCAACCAGCGCAACGTCATTTTCATAAACGCGCCTCCCGCAGCTTGCGTTCCTGCTCCGCTTCCAGCAGGGCGCGGTAATGGATGCGCTGGGCATAGAGCAGGGTGAGGTAGGTATAAAGCAGCACCATGGCCACGGTCATGGTCAGCAGCGCCGCCATCATGTCCGGCGAAATCGACAGGCCCTTGGCGGAAAAGGACGCAGGCTGGTGCAGGGTGCGCCACCACTGCACTGAAAGATGGATGATGGGCAGATCGATGAAACCGACGATGGCGAATACCGCCGCAGAACGCGCCTGCTTGTCGGGGTCCTCGATAAAGGAGCGCAACATCAGGTAGCCCGCCATCAGCAGCAGCAGAATGGCGAACGACACCAGCCGCGCGTCCCAGGTCCACCAGGCATTCCACGTCGGCTTGCCCCAGATCGCGCCGGAGAGCAGGGCACACACGGTAAACACTGCGCCCACCGCGATCGAGGCATGGGCGAGAAAATCGAATTCGGCGCGGCGCTTCCACAGGAACAGGATGCTCGCCACGAAGGCGACGAAATAGGCCAGGAGCGAGGTTTTTACCAGCGGCACGTGCAGGTTCATGATGCGCGCCACCTCGCCCTGATAGTAGTCGGCGGGGGTGCGCACCAGCGCAAGGTATAGCCCGACGCACAGCGCCAGCAGCGCGATCAGGCCGATACCGTCGCGCCAGCGGGAAGATAGAAGAAATTTATTCACTAGGCTTCCAAGATAAATTCAAAGGTCCAGAACGCGACGATGATAAAGATGACGTCGAAAACCAGCAAGAGTTGCACCCAGTTGCGAAAATGCTCCCAGGCATCGTGGTGCAGCACCCCGGCGGTGGCCTGGATGGCGCCGATCAGCACCGGCACGGCGAGCGGCAGCACCAGGATGGGGAACATCACCTCGCGTGCGCGCACCTGCACCGTCATCGCCGAAAACAGGGTGCCCAGCGCCGACAGGCCGAAGGTCCCGAGCGCAAAGACCCCCAGCAGCAGGGGCAGGCCGCCGCCCAGTTCGAGATTGAAGAACAGGATGAACATCGGCACCAGCGCAATCTCGGCGGCCAGCACAAAAACGAAATTGCCCAGGAATTTGCCCAGATACACCGCGCCCTTGCTCACCGGTGCGATCAGCAGCGCTTCCAGGCAGTCGTTTTCCTTTTCCGACTGGAACGAGCGCCCCAGCCCGATGATCGCGGTAAAGCTGAAGGCAATCCAGATCAGCCCCGGCATCAGGAGATCGACGGTCCTGGCATCCAGCGGCAGGGCAAAATTGAAGATGAAGATCATCAGCAGGGCGAAGAACAGCATGGAAAGGATGTTCTCGCGGTTGCGCAGTTCGCTCAGGATATCCTTCCAGGCGATCAGGAACACGGTGTTAAAGAAGCTCATCCGCCCCCGCCAGGTGGTCCAGTGAAACCTCATCGATCCCGCCACGCCGCAGGATGCCGGCGCGATGCGCCACCTGGGCCGAGCGGTGGCGGTTGTGGGACACCATCAGCACCGTCCCGCCCGCGCCGGTGAGATCGGCGACAAAACCATTGATCATTTCCATCGCTTTCTCGTCCAGCGCCGCATAGGGCTCGTCCAGCAACAGCACCGGGGGGCGGACCAGCATGGCCTTGGCAAAAGCCAGGCGCTTCTTCATCCCGCTCGAATAGTGGCGGGTTTTCATCCCGGCGAAGGCAGCCAGGCCAACCTGCTCCAGCACTTTCTCCCCTGCCGCCTCGTCCCACACCAGTCCGCGCAGGCCGATGGCAAAACGCAGGTTCTCCCGCCCGGAAAGCTCGTCATAGAGATGGGAGCCATGCGTCACCAGGAACAGGTTGCGCCGCACCTCGTCGCGTTCCTGAACTCCATTAAACCCGTTTATGGAAAACAGGCCACCGGACGGACGCTGGATGGTCGCCAGAATGCGCAGCAAGGTGGTCTTGCCCGCGCCGTTGGCGCCGAACAGGACATAGCACTGCCCCGCTTCAACGCTCAGGCTGACATCGCGCAGCACACTGGAATAGCTGAAATTCTTCTCAAGCCGGTCAACGGCAATGGCGGTCATTCGAAAAACTTATAACTTCATTCGGGACATAGAATGTAACTTAATTTTCATGACCGTGGTCAACTTTAGACCAATAATAAACCCGTTTCCGCAGCAGGCACTGCCATTCAGACAGCATGGCCTATTCCTCCTCCCCTGTTTCTCCCCTTTCCGTTGTATCTACTGCCTCATCCCGGCCTGGCGCAGATTTCGGGGGCACGTTGCGGGCTTTCTCCGGTTTCCCGGCCACGTGCTGCTCCGGCAAGGGCTGGGCAGTAGCGATGAGCGGTTTCAGGGTAGGCAGCAAGTGTTTCAGTATCTGCGCGGTGAGCGAGGAAGTGAACTTGTAATCGGCCGCCGCCGCACCTGGCACGAAGGCGGTCAGGGTGCCGTAAAAACGGTCGCCGATGAAGAACACGAAGGTGGCGGAACGGTTCACGGCGCGCGACTCCTTGATCACGCCAGCAGACGAGAAGGTGACATAGCGATGATCGCCGGTACCGGTCTTGCCGCCAATGGCGATGTGCTCGCCGTTATCCTTGACGATGGCGTGCGCCAGGCGCGAGGCGGTGCCATGCTCCACCACGTTGATCAGCGCCCCGCGCACGGCGGAGGCGAGCTCCGGCGAGAACAGGCGTTCCCCCTGGTCAGGCGCGCGCCGGTAGATGGTTTCGTAGGGCGTGCCGGCGGCAAAGTGCATTTCCTCGATCAGCTCGCCAGGCGGGCGCACGCCGTTGTTGAGGATGATGCCCATCAGGTCCGCCAGCGCTGCGGGCCGGTCCGCCGAACTGCCGATGGCGGTGGCCAGAGAGGGCACCAGGTAATCGAAGGGATAGCCCAGCCGCTTCCAGTCGCGGTGGATTTCCAGGAATGCCTCCACCTCCAGCAGGTTGCGGATGCGGCTGTCCTGGGCGTTCTTGTGGCTGGTGTTGATGAGCCAGCTGTACACCTCGATACGCTCCGCACCGCTGGCCGCGATGGCATCCTTGTACTGCGCGCCGGGGTGCTGCACGAGGTAGGCCGCCAGCCACAGTTCCAGCGGATGCACGCGCACGGTGTAGCCCTGGTCCGCCAGCGACAGCCGGCCGGGTGCAAGCTCCTGATACAGGGCGGCATTGGCGCGTTCCCCGTCATTCCTGAAGCCCGGGATGCGCGCCTCCATGAAAGCGCTGAACTCGGCCAGCGTGGCCTTGGGATAGACATAGCGATGGGCCGCCGCCAGCCGCCGCCGGGTAGCCTTGACGCTGGAGAAGAAAATCTCGCTGATTTCCTGCGGCTGCTTGTTGCGGTATTTCTGGTAGAAGCGGCTGATGAATTCCTTGCCTTCCTTGTCGGCGAAACGCTGCAGGAAAACCTTGCGGTTGGGATCCCTGGCGTCGCGCAGGATATTGGCCGACGAGCCCGGCATGTTGAACATGTAATAGCGCTCGATGTCGCGCATGATGCGGATGAACACCAGATTCACCGAATTGCGCGTGGCTTCGCGCACGCTCATCACCTGCCCGTCGTCTTCATGCTTGAAGTTGTGGAAATACAGCAGCCCGCCGCCGGTGAAGAACGCTTCGCCGGGGCTGGCGGAATAATGCCGCTCCAGGGCGGCATCGAGCATTTCCGCCAGGCTCTTGTCTTCATGGCCGAGGAGATAATCGACCGCCCAGCGCGTCAGCGCATCCACGGGATCGCTCTCGACCTTGCGCAACTCGTCAGCCGGGGCATCCGCGTAGCGCTGGTGCAATTTTTCGATGATTTCGAGATAGCTCACCAGGGTACGCAGCTTGGCAGTGGAACCCAGATCCAGCTTGGAGCCCTGGTTGATGTCGAAGGGCTGGTCATAATTGTCAGCCTGGATGCGCAGCTTGGCGCCTTCCGGCGTCAGCTCATGCAGATTCAGGCTGTAGATGATGCGCCCCGGGTCAGCATCGCCCAGCAGGCGTTCACCATACAGGCCGGCCGCACGGGCGTATGCCGGCTCGCCAAGGCGGCGCAGGATGGCGGTCACCTGCTGCTGGAGATCCTTGTCGAGCGTGGTCTTGACCGTCAGATCGAGGCGGTCGAGCTCGTACAGGCGTCCCATCCCGAGCAGGGAAGCAAGGCGCACGCGCACCGCATTCGCCGCCTTGCGCGAGGAATAGGCGCCATTGTCCTCGGCCAGCGCCCCCTTGCGGAACTGCAGCTTCACCCGCAGCGCGGCATCACGCAGGCTGGCCGGGATCACCCCCTCGGCCGCCAGCACCCGCAGATGGCTGTTGGTCAGCGCATCCAGCGCCTCATGCCCGCCGCCGAGATAGCTGGAAGGCCGCCGCTGCGCGATCATCAGGCTCAGCACATGTTTGTAGACCTGGGCCACGGCTTCGACCTCGGCCGGGGCGCCGGACCAGGCGCGCAAGGTCTGGTTGACGCGCTCGAAATCCAGTCCATACCAGGCCCACAGACCGTCTCCCATGCCGTTGACCTCACCGAAGCCGCTCACGGCCGCCAGCGGCACGGTATTGAGATAGCTCACCACGATGGACTTGCGCCACGGCAGGGTATTTTCACCGTCCAGATAGGCGCGTACCGAAGCCGACGCCATCTGCTGCAGCTTGTCCTCGGCGGTCAGCGTCAGGCCATCGGGCGAGTGGCGGTATTTCTCGATCTGGGTGGCCAGCGTGCTGCCGCCCGGCACGTCATGCTCCGGCCTGATGACCTGGATGCCCTTGTCCAGCACGGCACGGCCGAGGCGCTCCCATTCCACCGCCGGATTCTTTTTTGGATGCGCCTGATCGAGCAGTTCGCGGTTCTCGATAAACAGCAGGGTGTCGCGCACCAGCGCCGGGACGGCATCGAAATTCGGGTAAATGCGGGTGGGATACAGGCCGCCATACAGCCTTGCGCCATCCTGGTCGAGAATATTCAGGCCGGCCTGGGTTTTTTCGTGATAGGGAAGAAACAGGCTGCGCCCGGCCAGATCCTGCATCTGTGGCGAAATCCGCGCCTGCTGGCTGACCTGGAAGCCCTGCTGGAGCAGGCGCGGCGTCCAACCCTTGATGCGGCTGTAACCCAGACGCTCGTCGTAAGGCCCCGCCTGGGTGACGGTGAACGCCGGATTGGCGCCGTTTTTGAGTTCGAAGCGCAACGACTGGCCCAGCCGCGCCAGATATTCGGCCTGGAAGGTCGAGGTCTGCACCTCATAATAAGCCAGCGCGCCCAGCGTGATCAGCGCCAGCAGTACGAGTGCCAACAGGCTGAAAACCAGAAACCGGAGCAGGCGCCTGACCAGGGAGCGTTTTGGAGTACCAGATTCCACAAATGCAACACAAACAGGAAGAAGGCTCGAATGATAAACGCAAATTAACCTTGTGGTGCAGGGTTAACCAGAATTCATAAAGCCACCGTCCCTCCAGCTGCCATCCGCAATCTTGAAAGGGAATGAAATCTGGTATCGTTAGCAAAATTCACTCAAGAGCCCACATCATGACCACCGGAAACCTGTTCATTGTCACCGCGCCATCCGGAGCGGGAAAAACCAGCCTGGTAAAGGAGCTGCTGGCCGCCGATACCGGCATCCAGCTTTCCATTTCCTACACCACGCGCGCCCCGCGCCCCGGCGAAGTGAATGGCCAGCACTACCACTTCGTCAGCCGCGAAATCTTCGAGCAAATGCTGGAACGGGGCGATTTTCTCGAAAGCGCCGAGGTTTACGGCAACTTCTACGGCACCTCACAGCCCTGGATCGCAGCCAGCCGCAAGACCGGCAGGGACATCCTGCTCGAAATCGACTGGCAGGGCGCGGCACAGGTGCGCAAGCTGATTCCCGAAGCGATTGGCATCTTCATCCTGCCGCCCTCGGTGGAAGCCTTGCGCCAGCGCCTCACCGGGCGCGGCCAGGACAGCGAGGAAGTGATCCAGCGCCGTGTCGCCGCCGCACGGGCCGACATCAGCCATGCCGGCGAGTTTGATTATGTTATTATTAATGACGACTTCGACACCGCCCTGCAGGACCTGCTGGCGGTAGTCCGGGCACAACGCCTCGGGGTTGATGCCCAGCTTGAGCGGCACGGCGGACTGATCGCCAGCCTGACCTGAAAACCACACCCACACGGAGCTTCACAACATGGCACGCATTACTGTTGACGATTGCATGAAACACTTCGGCAACCGCTTTGAACTCGCCCTGGCCGCGACCTATCGCGCCCGCCAGATTGCAAACGGCGCCTCCCCCATGGTGGACAGCCAGCGCGACAAGCCGACCGTCATCGCCCTGCGCGAAATCGCCCTCGGCAAGGTAGGCAAGGAAATTCTCAACCGCGGACAGGCGTGAAGCTCGGTGAGGGGTAAGGAGTGAAGTGTGAGGCGTTGCCAGCGAGCGCTCCTCCTCACTCCTGACTCCTCTCTCCTCACTCAAAATGCCCAACCCTTCCCAGCTTACCGAAACACTCTCCGCCTACCTCAAACCCGAGGATCTTGCTCAGGTCGAGGAAGCCTTCCGCACCGCCCAGTCCGCCCATCACGGGCAAATGCGCAAGAGCGGCGAGGCCTACATCTCCCACCCCCTCGCGGTCGCCTCCATCCTGGCCGAATGGCGTCTTGACGCGCAGGCCATCATGGCCGCGCTGCTGCATGACGTGGTGGAGGACACCGACATCACCAGCCAGCAGCTGGGCGACAAATTCGGCAAGCAGGTAGCCGATCTGGTGGATGGCGTTTCCAAGCTCGACAAGATCGAATTCCAGTCGGAAGCCCACGCCCAGGCGGAGAACTTCCGCAAGATGCTGCTCGCCATGGCGCGCGATGTGCGGGTGATCCTGATCAAGCTGGCCGACCGGCTGCACAACATGCGCACCCTGGAGTCGATGCAGGCGGCGAAACAGCAGCGCATTTCCCACGAAACCCTGGAAATCTACGCGCCCATCGCCAACCGCCTCGGCCTCAACAACGTTTACCGCGAACTGGAAGACCTGGCCTTCCATTTCGCCTACCCCAACCGCTATACGGTACTGGCCAAAGCGGTCAAGGCCGCGCGCGGCAACCGGCGCGAAGTGGTGAACAAGGTACTGGAAGCGATCAAGAACAAGCTTGCCAGCTGTGCCATTGAGGCCACGGTCACCGGGCGGGAAAAGCACCTGTACAGCATTTACCGCAAGATGCAGGAAAAGAACCTGGCCTTTTCCGAAGTCTTCGACATCTACGGCTTCCGCGTCACCGTCAAGGACACCCCCACCTGCTACCTCGCGCTGGGCTCCCTGCACAGCCTGTACAAGCCGATTCCGGGCAAGTTCAAGGACTACATCGCCATCCCCAAGGCCAATGGCTACCAGTCGCTGCACACCACGTTGTTCGGCCCCTTCGGCACGCCGATCGAGATTCAGATCCGCAGCCAGGAAATGCACCAGATCGCCGAGGCCGGCGTGGCTTCCCACTGGCTCTACAAGAGCGGCGAGACCGGCATCAGCGACATGCAGCAGAAAACCCACCAGTGGCTGCAAAGCCTGCTCGAAATCCAGAACGAAAGCCGCGATGCCGCCGAATTCCTGGAGCACATCAAGGTCGACCTGTTTCCCGACGAAGTTTATGTGTTCACGCCCAAGGGCAAAATCATGGCGCTGCCGCGCGGGGCCACGGCAGTGGATTTTGCCTACGCCGTGCATACCGGCGTGGGCAACCGCGCGGTGGCGGTCAAGATCAACCACGAACATGCTCCGCTTCGCACCGAACTCAAGAACGGCGACCATGTGGACATCGTCACCGCCAGCCACGCCAACCCCAATCCGGCCTGGCTCAATTACGTCGTCACCGGCAAGGCGCGCTCGCACATCCGCCACTTCCTCAAAACCCTGCACTACGAGGAATCGGTGGAACTGGGCAAGCGCCTGCTGGACCAGGCGCTGCGCGCCCTGCAAATCGACCCGGCGAGCATCGGCGAGGGCCCATGGGAAAAACTGCTGCGCGAACATGCAGGCAAGACGAAGGGAGAAATTCTCGCCGACATCGGCCTGGGCAAACGCCTGAATGTCGTTATCGCGCGTCAGCTGGCCGCGCTGGGCGAACCGAGCAGCACCGAACACCGCCCCCAGGGCGCCATCACCATTCGCGGCACCGAAGGCATGGCCGTCCAGTTCGCCCAGTGCTGCCGTCCCATTCCGGGCGACCCCATCCTCGGCTTCATCAACAAGGGCAAGGGCCTCATCATCCATACCCACGACTGCCCCACCATCGCCCATTACCGCAGCGACCCGGACAAATGGGTGGACGTGGAATGGGATCCTGATACCCGCAAGATGTTCGAGGTCACCATCAAGCTGGTGGTGGCCAACCAGCGCGGGGTACTGGCCAAGGTCGCAGCCACCATCGCGGACGCCGACTCCAACATCGACAATGTCAGCATGGCGGACGAGGACGGCAGCGCCTACACCACCATGTTCTTCACCCTGCAGGTGGAAAACCGCATGCACCTCGCCCGGGTCATGCGCGGCCTGCGCCAGATTGCGGAAGTGGTGAGGATCAACCGTATGAAGGGTTAACCCCTAACCCCTCCCGGCCTCCCCTTGTGCGAACAAGAAATTCTGAAACAACAGACAAGGAAAACATTCATGAGCAAACAAGTCCTGAGCACCCCCAACGCCCCTGCCGCCATCGGCACCTACTCGCAGGGCATCCGCGTCGGCGACACGGTGTACCTCTCCGGCCAGATCGGCCTGGCCCCCGAAACCATGCAAATGGCAGACGGGATCGACGCCCAGATCAACCAGGTGTTCCTCAATCTCGGCGCAGTCGCCAACGCCGCTGGCGTGGGTCTCAACGCCACGGTCAAACTCAACGTCTACCTCACCGATCTGGTCAACTTCGCCAAGGTCAACGAAATCATGGCCAAATACTTCGACCAGCCCTACCCCGCCCGCGCCGCCGTGGGCGTGAAAGAGCTGCCGCGCGGTGCGCTGGTGGAAATGGACGCAGTGCTCCATCTCGGCTGATCGCGGTGTGAAAAACATGCCGGGTGCGGCCCGGGACAAACTCGCGAAACTCGGCATCCGCACCGCCTTCGACCTGCTGCTGCACCTGCCGCTGCGCTATCAGGATGAAACCCGCCTTTACCCTTTCGCCGATGCGCCCGTCGGGCAGGTCGTGCTGGTGGAAGGCGTTGTCACCCACGCCAGCGTCAGTTACAAGCCGCGCAAGATGTTTACCGTCAAATTGCGCGACGGCACCGGCACGCTGCAACTGCGTTTCCTCCATTTCTACCCGAGCCAGGTCAAAACTGTCACGCCGGGCGTGACACTCAGGGTCACGGGGGAAGTACGCCACGGTTTTTTCGGCGCCGAAATGGTGCACCCGCAATACCGCATCGTGAAAGAAGGCGAACCCCTTGCCGAATCGCTCACGCCGGTTTACCCCACCACCCAGGGCCTGTCGCAAACCACATTGCGCAAGCTGATCGGGAATGCGCTGGCCAGCAGCAACCTGGAAGACACGCTGCCGCAGCAGTTCCGCGATGCACAGAAGCTGCCGGATTTCCGCGACAGCCTCGTCTTGTTGCACCAGCCGCCGCCCGATATGTCCCTGGCCGCGCTGGAAGAAAGAAACCACCCCGCCTGGCGCAGGATGATTTTTGACGAACTGCTGGCGCAGCAACTTTCCATGCGCCAGCATTACCGGCGACGCCACGCCTGCAATGCCCCTTCGCTGCCACCGGGCCATCACCTGACTGCTGCGCTGGCGCGCGGCCTGCCCTTCCCCCTCACTGCGGCACAGCAGCGGGTAGTGGCCGAAATCAGCAGCGATCTCTCCCGCAATCACCCCATGCAACGCCTGCTGCAGGGCGACGTGGGCAGCGGCAAGACCATCGTCGCTGCGCTGGCAGCCTGTCAGGCCATCGAAAACAATTTCCAGGCCGCGCTGATGGCGCCGACCGAAATCCTGGCCGAGCAGCATTACCTCAAGCTGGCAGCCTGGCTGGAACCGCTGGGGGTGAAAGTGGCGTGGCTAACCGGCAGCCTGGGAAAAAAAGCCAAGCAGGCCGCCCTGGAGCAGGTCGCCAGCGGCGCGGCGCAGCTTGCCATCGGCACCCATGCCCTGTTCCAGGAGCAGGTTGCATTCGACAATCTGGGCCTCGCCATCATCGACGAACAGCACCGCTTCGGCGTCCACCAGCGCCTGGCCTTGCGACAGAAAGGTGGAGAAATCCACCAGCTGATGATGAGCGCCACGCCCATCCCGCGCACTTTGTCGATGAGCTATTTCGCCGATCTGGACGTGTCGGTGATCGACGAGCTGCCGCCCGGACGCTCGCCGGTGGTGACCAAACTGGTGGACAGCAGCCGCCGTGAGGAAGTGGTGAGGCGAGTGCGCGATGCCTGCAACCAGGGCCGCCAGATCTACTGGGTGTGCCCGCTGATTGAAGAATCCGAAGCGCTGCAGCTCAAGACCGCGCTCGAAACCTATGAGCACCTCAGCCAGACCTTCCCCGAACTCAACATCGGCCTGGTTCACGGCCGCCTGCCCGCCGCCGACAAGGCGGCGACCATGGCGCGCTTCAAGGCAGGCGAGATTCAACTGCTGGTAGCCACCACCGTGATCGAGGTCGGCGTGGACGTGCCCAACGCCTCGCTGATGGTGATCGAACATGCCGAACGCTTCGGCCTGTCGCAACTGCACCAGTTGCGCGGCCGCGTGGGGCGGGGCTCGGCGCAAAGCGCCTGCATCCTGCTGTACCAGTCGCCTCTTTCCGAAACCGCGCGTGCACGTCTCAGAATCATTTATGAAAACAGTGACGGTTTCGAAGTGGCACGCCAGGATCTGGCCCTGCGCGGTCCGGGTGAATTTCTTGGCGCGCGCCAAAGCGGGGTAGCGATGCTCCGCTTCGCCGATCTGGAACGTGACCAGCACCTGCTGGCGTCGGCACGCACCATTGCCGAACACATGCTGAGTGAATTTCCCGAGCAGGCCCAGCAACACCTCGAACGCTGGCTGGGGTACCAACTGGCATTATTGAAGGTATAAATGCTGATAGAATTTCGCCTGGAGTCATTCGGGCTTCTTAAAGCGCAATCCAGAAGTTGCTTCACCCAACCATAACGACATCAGGAGGGCAGCACATGAAACGTTTTCTATCCTGTCTGGCGATCGCTCTGATTCTGCCATTTTCAGCCCATGCCGCAAAACAGGATGCCAGTGCCAAGGACAGCCTGCTGTTCGGCATCAATGAAGGCACTGCCGGCCAGAAGGATTTTGGTGATTTGCAAACCAAGTACAAGGCGCTGGCCGACTACTTGTCCAAAACCATCAAAAAACCGGTCAAGCTGGAGTCCTCGCAAAATCTGAAAAGCTCGGCCAGCAACCTGGCCAAGGGGCGTTATGCGCTATTCTTCTCGAAACCGGCCAACGTCTCGGCCAAAGCCTTGCGCGACCAGAAATATCAGCTGGTAGCCATGGCCAAGGGCGAATTCACCGTCAAATTCATCGTGAACGCCAATTCCCCGCTGAAAAAACCGGAGGACATCAAGGGCAAGCGCATTGCCCTGGCCAAGGGCACCTTCATGGAAAAAGCCGGCATGGCCGAGTTGCGTGACCGCAATCTGACGCCGGGAGAAGAACAGCTCAAGGAAGCAAAATTCCAGGATGCGGTGGAATTCCTGATAGAAAAGGACTTTGCCGATGTCGGCATGGTCTCCCCGGTCGTCGCCAAGAACTGGACTGCCAAAGGCGGCAGCGTGCTGTTCGAGAGCCGCAAGATGCCATTCTGGTCGCTCATCGCCTCACCCGACATGAGCAAGGAGGACGTGGAAAAGCTCCGTACCGCGCTGATCGACATGGAAAACAGCGACGAAGGCAAGAAACTGATGGAAAAACTGGGCGTAAAGGGTTTTGTCCCCGGCAATCCGCAGGATTATCTCGACCTGCTGGCCTGGCTGGAAAAGAAATAATCCGCTCATGCGCCACTTTCCCCTGCTGTGGCAGCCGCATGTCCCGGCGGCCCGCTGTCCCTATCGCCCTTGGCTGATCGACCGGGGATCGCTCACCCGCCGCATCCAGATGCATTGCCCGGCTTTCAGCGTACGGGCGTTGCATCTGGAATTAGGCAAGGCCGGCCGCGATGAAGCGGCCTCGGTCGGTTTGCACCCGGACGAACTGGCGCTGCTGCGCGAAGTGCATTTGTATTGCGGCGAAACCCCGGTGGTATTCGCTCACAGCGTCATCCCCCGAGACGGTCTGAACGGACCGTGGCAGGGCCTGGGCAAACTCGGCAACAAACCACTGGGCGCTGCGCTGTTCGGCAACCCGGTGGTGCAGCGGGCACCCCTGCAATTCAAGAAGCTGAACCGGCGGCACGAACTGTACCGCCGTGCCAGTCAGACCCTGATGAACTGCCCGGCGCACCTGTGGGCGCGACGTTCGGTGTTCAGCCTGAGCAACTTCCCGATCCTGGTCACAGAAGTCTTTCTGCCCGGCATTCTCGAGCTTTAAAATCCGGGCGCAGCCTAACCGTCTATGCAGCCTTGCGGCTCGGGCAGGCCGGCGATACGCGAACCCTGGCGCGACGGCCCGCCCGGAAAGAGCCGGTAAAGGTAATCGTGGCTGCTGCGTTCTTCTCCCAGTTCCTGACGCATATGCTTCATCAGCAGCCTCACCATCGGCGTGATGCCGTACTGAAAAAAGAACTTGCGCAAGAAATCAATCACCTGCCAGTGCTCTTCGGTCAGGACGATACCTTCCTTACGTGCAAGAAACTCCGCCAGACGCTCATTCCAGTCGCCGGGGTTGACCAGATTTCCCTTCGCATGAACCTGATAGGTTCTGCCGTCAAAGTAGAATTCGCTCACGAAATGCAAAGGCTCGGCGGCTGGCCGGTTTTCCTTCTTGACTGCCGTCGCGTGCATTTCCTCAACTTCCGCATCCAGCATGGGAATGGGCAGTCCCGCAATTTTTGACCCCTGGATCAGCACGCCCTGGGGAAAAAGCTTATCCAGCCAGGTGTCAGCCGCCTTGTCCGCACCCAGTTTCTCGGCAATATCCGCCTTGAGCAGTTTACGAATCGGCGTGATGTTGTAGGCCTGATAATACTCACGCATCAGATTAATGATTGCCCAGTGTTCCGGCGTCAGGACCAATCCATCAGCAGAGGCCAGAAAGGCGGCAATTTCCTCATTCCAGTCATCCAGGTTTTGCAAACGCCCGCTGGCTGTCAGGGGTACAGGTGCTTGGGATACTTGCATGACATCTCCTCCATTCATGATTGACTGTGGGCCCAGCAATTAACGGTTGGCCAAAGTACGTCACAGATTCTCTTCCGCCCGCCAGGCGCTTGGCACCGGATGATGTTTCAGGTGCAGCATGGCAGCATAATAGCCGCGTGATGAGCTGAGGGTTGGCCGCACGCATTCCATCAGCAGGGACAGGCATTCCGGACTGAAATCCGGCTGTGACATCTCTATCCGCAGCAGATTCGGATTGCTGTACATTTCATGTTCGTTGGCATGGCGCGCATAGCCCACCAGATGAAACAAGTGCAAATCATCCTCATTCAGCTGGAAAGACTCCCTGATATGCTCGATAAATGCCTTTTCTTCCCCGGACAGATAGCGCATCACATCGACAGGCTGATCCTGTCGCAAGTTAACCGCCTTGCGGGCGCGCTCGCAGCATTGCTGCTCCGCTATGGTAATAGGCGCCCTGGCCGGCTCCTGCGGCAGTTCGGCCTTCTTCCTCATCATGCTGGCGTAAAAAGATGAGGCCACCGCTTTCAAACGTAACATGGTTCTGTTGGGCATAGGCAGAAATTCCTTACTATAGTCCGTTTATACTACACGATTTCATTATTAAGAATCATTCGTATATATGATTTTGCATCCAAGCCACCTTTGCAGGAGCATCGTTTTACCTTGTAATCAGGGAAGTAATTTAGCAAAGCGGGGTTATGACTGAATATGGGCAAATACCCTACACGCAGTGTAAGGTTTTTCCTACGACAGCTCATGGATGGGGCCATGCATCAAACAACGAGAGATATACGGATTGTTCACATATCTGCCGTATACCACGCTTCTGCTGTTAAAATCCGGGGCATGATTTCTCTCCCGCACACGGCGCAGGCTCGTCATCAATCGGCAAATCCGGGATTCGGCACAACAAATGCGGCTAGCACAACGTCTTGATCTGTATGAACGCCTGATGCGCCTGGACAAGCCCATCGGCATCCTGCTGCTGGCCTGGCCGACGCTGTGGGCACTGTGGATTTCCTCTGCCGGGCAGCCCAACTGGATGGTGGTGTGGATTTTCATGCTCGGCACGGTGCTGATGCGTTCGGCGGGCTGCGTCATCAACGACTATGCCGACCGCGATTTCGACCCGCACGTCGAGCGCACCAGGAACCGCCCCATGGCCGCCGGACTGGTGAGCAAAAAGGAAGCGCTGACGCTGTTCGCCGCGCTCTCCATCAGCGCTTTCCTGCTGATCCTGCGCCTCAACAAACTGACCATCCTGCTGTCCTTCGCGGCCCTGTTCCTGGCCGCCAGCTACCCCTTCACCAAACGCTTTCTTGCCATTCCCCAGGCCTACCTCGGCATCGCCTTCGGCTTCGGCATCCCCATGGCCTTCGCGGCGCAGAGCGGCGCGGTGCCTGCCATCGCCTGGCTGATGCTGCTGGCCAATATCTGCTGGGCCGTCGCCTACGATACCGAATACGCCATGGTGGACCGCGAGGACGACCTCAAGATCGGCATCAAGACTTCCGCCATCACCTTCGGGCGCTACGACGTGCTGGTGGTGCTGGCCTGCTATGGCGCAACCCTGGCCATCCTCGCCGGGATCGGCGCCTGGCTCAAACTCGGGCTGTATTACTACCTCGGCCTGGCCGTGGCGCTGGGTATCGCCGCCTACCACTACACCCTGATCAGGGGGCGGGAGCGCGACAAGTGCTTCAAGGCCTTCATCCACAACAACTGGTTCGGCGCGGCAGTGTTTGGCGGCATTCTGCTCAACTACTGGCCGGCGACATCTGCCTCCCTCCGGGCTTATTTCTGAGGCCCATCGCCATGGCCGACTGCTGCGAAAACAAATCCTGCACACTCGATGCCATGCGCAGCAACCATAGTCGCGTTCTGAAGATCGTGCTGGCGGTGAACGCCATCATGTTCGTGGTGGAAACCCTGGCCGGCCTGGCCGCCCACTCCACCTCGCTGCTGGCGGATGCCTCCGATATGCTGGGGGATGCCCTGGTCTATGGCTTCAGCCTTTACGTGCTCACCCGGAATGAAATCTGGCAGGCCCGCGCCGCCTTGCTCAAGGGCCTGTTCATGCTGGCCTTCGGCCTGGGCGTGGCGGCGGAAGCAGTTTACAAAACCCTGCACCCCATCCTGCCGCACGGCGAAACCATCGGCCTGATCGGCCTGGCCGCCCTCGCCGCCAACACCTGGTGCTTCCTGCTGCTCTACCGCCACCGTGCCGACAACCTCAACATGAGTTCGGTCTGGCTGTGCTCGCGCAATGACCTGTTTGCCAATGGCGGCGTGATTCTGGCCGGGATCGCCGTAATCCTGCTGCAATCGCGCTGGCCGGACATCCTGGTGGGTGGCATCATTGCCTCTTTATTTATCCAATCCGCCATGCACGTGCTGCGCCAATCCCTCACCAGCCTGCGTTCCCAGGCCAACTAGGAGAAACCATGCGTTATATCCTGATGCCCGCCCTGCTTCTGGCCACCCTGCCAGCGCTGGCCCAGCCGCCCGCCCTGCCACAGGATGCCCGTCAGCTGGTCAATATGCCCGACCTGCCGCGCAGCCTGATGCGCGCCGACATGCAGGACCATCTGGCGGCACTGAACGAAATCATCGGCTACCTGGCGGAAAACAAACTCTCTGCCGCAGCCGAAACCGCCGAAACACGCATGGGCCAGAGTTCCATGGGCAAACACGCCTACATCGCACGTGGCCAGGGGCCGGGCCGTTTCATGCCCGACACCATGCGCCAGATGGGGTGGAACATGCATGATGCCGCAAGCGACTTCGCCAAGGTAGCGAAAAGCGGCGATCAGGGCAAATCCCTGGCGGCGCTGCAACAGCTCACCTCAAGCTGCGTGGCCTGCCATATGTCGTTCCGAACCCGCTAAAGTGCCATCGCCATGAACGAACCTACCAACACGCCCGACCTCGATTCCGCCAAGACCCTGACCACCGTGGTCTATGCCCTGCAGGCACTATCCTTCTTTGTGGGCCTCACCGCCATCGTCGCCATCGTCATCAACTATGTGAAGATCGACGACATCAAGGGCAGCTGGCTGGAATCGCATTTCCGCTGGCAGATGCGCACCTTCTGGTATGGCCTGCTGTGGGGCGTGATCGGCGCCATCACTTTCATTTTCGTCATAGGCTGGTTCATCCTGATCGCCGATGGCATCTGGGTGATCTACCGCATCGTCAAGGGCTGGCTCAAGCTCAACGAAGGCAAGGAAGTGAATCCGGCGTAAAATATTTCCCTTACTTAGACTAGGAAATCCATATGTCCCAGCCGAAAATACCCCTGCCTCAGGAGCAGCTTTCCCGTTTCTGCCGCCAGTGGAAAATTGCCGAATTTGCCCTGTTCGGCTCGGTGCTGCGTGATGATTTCCGCCCCGACAGTGATGTTGACGTGCTGGTGACTTTTTCACCAGATGCCCGTTGGAGCCTGTTCGATCATGTGGAAATGCGTGACGAACTGGCCGCCATGCTGGGGCGCGAGGTGGATTTGCTGACCCGCAATTCTGTCGAGCAAAGCCGCAACCAAATTCGCCGGCGCGCCATTCTGGAATCGGCCGAGGTCATTCATGCCGCAGCGTGATGCCGCCCATCTGGATGACATCCTGAAAGCCTCCGAACTTATTCTGTCTTTTCTCGAAGGCGTTGATCAGGACACATTTCACCGCGACCTGAAAACACAGTCTGCCGTAATTCGCCAGTTTGAAATTGTCGGCGAGGCAACAAAACGGGTTTCCCCGGAATTCAAAACCACCCATCCCGGCATTCCCTGGCGAAAGATGGCAGGTATGCGCGATATCCTGATTCATGCCTACGATACCGTGGATGTGAATGAAATCTGGTTTGCCGCGAGCCGCGACATTCCGGAGCTTATAGCGCGCTTGCACCAACTGCCTCCATTCGAAAGTAGCACCCGATGAAATACCACGACCTGCGCGACTTCATCGCGCAACTGGAACAGCAGGGCGAACTCAGGCGCATCCGCGCCGAGGTGGACCCGCACCTGGAAATGACCGAAATCTGCGACCGCGTGCTGCGCGCCGGCGGCCCGGCCATCCTGTTCGAGAATCCCAAAGGCCACAGCATCCCGGTGCTGGCCAACCTGTTCGGCACGCCGCAGCGGGTGGCCATGGGCATGGGCGAGGATTCGGTGGCGGCGCTGCGTGAAGTCGGCAAGCTGCTGGCCTTCCTGAAAGAACCGGAGCCGCCCAAGGGACTGAAGGACGCCTGGGACAAGCTGCCGATCTTCAAGCAGGTGCTCAACATGGCGCCCAAGGAACTGTCCGGCGCCCCCTGCCAGGAGGTGCTGTGGGAAGGCCAGGATGTCGATCTCGCCAGGCTCCCCATCCAGACCTGCTGGCCGGGCGACGTGGCGCCGCTCATCACCTGGGGGCTGGTGGTGACGCGCGGCCCGTACAAGAAGCGCCAGAATCTCGGCATCTACCGCCAGCAGGTGATCGCCCCCAACAAGGTGATCATGCGCTGGCTGCCGCACCGCGGCGGCGCACTCGACTTTCGCGACCACACGCTCAGGCATCCGGGCCAGCCTTTCCCGCTGGCGGTGGCGCTCGGCGCCGACCCGGCGACGATCCTCGGCGCGGTGACGCCGGTGCCGGACAACCTGTCCGAATACCAGTTCGCCGGGCTGCTGCGCGGCGCCAAGACCGAAATCGTCAAGTGCCTGGGCAGCGACCTGCGCGTGCCCGCGGGCGCGGAGATCGTGCTCGAGGGCGCGATCCGTCCGGACCCCGAACAGCGCATCACGCGCGCCAACGCCGCGCAGCTGCGCTTCAAGGGCGACCTGCCGCCGCAGGCCCGGACCGGCTACGAAATGGCACTCGAAGGCCCGTTCGGCGACCACACCGGCTACTACAACGAACGCGAGTGGTTCCCGG
>CAZKHJ010000018.1:0-48224 GCA_964552675.1 uncultured Sulfuricella sp.
CTGTAGCTCAGTTGGTTAGAGCAGAGGACTCATAATCCTTTGGTCCACGGTTCAAGTCCGTGCGGGCCCACCATATTCTAAGCGGGTTTTGGCGTTATGCCGGAACCCGTTTTCTACAAAATCCCTCCCATTTTTCTACAATTCTCATTTCAGCGGTTTGACCTTCTCACCAATTTTGTTTCTGGTGTAGTGCTCGGTCATGTTCCGGTTATTGTGGCCCAACAGCTTCTGGGCATGGGCTAGGTCTTCGGCATCGGTGGCGGCTTTGGCTCGGATGTCTCGGAACTGGAAATTTATTCCGGCTTGTTCTCGCGCCTTGTCAAACCTGGAGCGGAAGGCGTAGTAGGTGAGTCTTTGTCCGTTTTTATCTTGGATCAGGGCGGCCCCGGTGATCTTGTGCGTCCTGGTCTGGATGCGATCTATGATGGTGGCGAGTTCGCCGATGATTTCTATTCGTAGCTTCTTCCCTGTCTTGTTCTGGGTGATCCATAGGCTCCATCCTTGATGTCTGAGCGGTTCAGCTTGAGTACATCGGCTGGTCGCTGGCCGGTAAGGTATGCCAGGTCCATGGCATCCTGCACAGTGTAGTGGGTCCGCTCCCAGACGGCGCGGTATTCCTCGTCTTCAATGTAACGGTCAGGGCGGGGGTTCGGGCTGGTGATGGTGAAGTGACATATAGCCAATGCAAACAGAACGACAGAAACATAGAATACCTTCCAGGCCATCAATCACTGCCAGCGCTAAGAGACTTTCCAGGTGGAAGACAAAATCATCGAGAAACGAAATGCCCTGATTTACTCGCTAGAACGCCGCCTTACCCAAAAAACCGAATCCAATCGACTGTTGTCACGATTTCTTGGGAAGTGGTGTGACGTGTCGATAATTTATACGAATATGAACACGTTTGATTAACGTGTCGCCGATATCGACGTCAACATAACATGTCGATAAATACAATAAATATCGACATGTTATGTTGACGTGTCGCCGATATCGACATAAGCTAAGAATGTGTCGATAAAGCTGGAAAATATAAACATGGTTAATGAAATCTGGAAGCCAGACCAACCCTACAACAGCATTCCTGTGCTGCCGCCCAAAGTTGATTTAGAGACCAAGGCAGTATTGAAGCAGTGTATTGCAGCAAGAGCCGCATTGGCAGAGCTTAAGCAGGCTGCTGAACTCATACCCAATCAAGGGATGTTGATTAACACCCTGCCATTACTGGAGGCCCGCGCCAGTTCTGAAATTGAAAATATCGTGACGACCACCGATAAATTGTTTCAGCACCTAAATGGAGAAGAGCACGCCGACCCTGCCACTAAAGAGGCTTTACGCTACAGCCATTCCTTGCTTAAAGGGCATCTTGCCCTGCGTGACCGACCATTAAATACCACCACAGCTGAAGTGGTGTGCAGCCAGATCAAAGGCGTGGAAATGACGGTACGAAAAGTGTCGGGCACCACGCTGACGAATGACCTGACCGGCGAAGTCATTTATACGCCACCGGTTGGAGAACCGCTGCTGAGGGGGCTTCTCGCCAATTGGGAGAAATTTTTACATGAGCAGATCGAACTGGACCCGCTGGTGCGCATGGCAGTGGCACATTACCAATTCGAGGCAATCCATCCCTTTACCGATGGCAATGGCCGCACCGGGCGGGTGGTTAACAGTTTGTTCCTGATTCAGGAAAACTTGCTGACCTTGCCTATCCTGTATCTAAGTCGTTACATCATTGCCAACAAGGCCGACTACTATCGTTTGCTGTTAAATGTCACCAAGGAGCAGTCATGGGAAGAATGGCTCATTTATATTCTCAAAGGGGTAGCGGAAACCGCTGCCTGGACGACAGCTAAAATCAGTGCAATTCGCGCACTGTCAGACCACACGAGAGAACATGTGCGGCTTAACGCCCCAAAAATATACAGCCATGAGCTGGTTAACCTGATTTTTGAATTGCCCTATTGCCGCATCAATAACCTGAGTGAAGCCGGAATAGCCAAACGCCAGGCCGCATCCAGTTATTTGAAAAAACTGGTCAGCATTGACGTCCTGACGGAAAACCAGATAGGCCGGGAAAAGCTGTTCATCCATCCCAAACTCATGCAGCTACTCACGCGTGAAGGCAATACATTCACGCCATACTAATAACGGAAACCCCATGAGCAAATACGACGACCTCGTTAAGAAGCTAAAAGATATCTGGCTACCAAGCTATCATGGCCTGCAAGCCAGCTAGAAACAAAGATAGTAAATAAGTTATCTACATATATACGACACGGAAGCGGATGCGCTGACGCCATGCTTACCGGCCTCCCGTGCATTCGTTACGGAGATGAAAAACTTGCGACAAGTCCGCTATTAGCGTACTTGTTTAGGTGCAAAATTGGTGCACCACTCAGTTTCTCGAATGTTCTGTAAAGTGCGCTAACATGCTGTTGTTAAAGTGCTTTATGGTTTTGCGGTGTTCGGTAGAGTTCGCTTAAATTTCAGTAACACACTGTTTTACTTGCGGACTCATAATCCTTTGGTCCACGGTTCAAGTCCGTGCGGGCCCACCAAATAAGCAGTAAAAACAATCGGCTGGATGAATAATCCAGCCGATTGTTTTTTTAAGTTCCCAAAGTGTCAAGCAAGTGTCAACCGCGATACTGGATTTGACTTTTTCGCTTCCTGCTTCGTCGATTAAGGCACAGGTGCGCCGACAATACGAATGTCACGTGCCACGGGCGGATAATCCACGCCGGCAGCATGAAGTCTGTCCACTATCATCTGGTTGATTTCAGTGCCGGCAAGCCAGTAATCGGTGACCTTGACCCAGGGTTTGACGGCAATGCCGATCGAGGCGTCGGCGAGGGTCGTTACCCCGATGGCTGCGGCGGGTTCAGCCAGCACGCGCAGATTGGATTTCACTACTTCATGAATGGTGGCGAGGGTGCGCTCGAGATCTTCGGCCCGGATGATGTTTATGCTCAGGTCGAGTTGCCGGATCTGGCCGTAATTGTGCAGGATTTCCCCGACAATCTTGCGGTTGGGCACGACAACTATCGAGCGGTCGGGGTGGCTGAGCCGGGTGGAGAAAAGGTCGATTGACTCGACTTCGCCTTCGACGCCCACGATGGATATGTATTCTCCGACCAGAAAAGGCCGGGTGAAGATGATGGTCAGTCCTGCCGCAAGGTTGCCCAGCACCCCTTGCATCGCCAGCGCAACGCCAGCGCCGGCAACGCCCAGGCCGGCTATCAGGGGGATCAGGTCAATGCCGAGATTCTGCAACGCCATGATCAGGAAAAGACCCAGCACCAGCAGGTGCATGAGGCGCGCCAGCAAGTGCCGCACCGGCATGTCGAGCTGGAGTTTGCCCAGCCAGCGTTCAAAAACCGCGCCGATCCAGCGTGCGGCGTAGAAGCCGGCGACCATGATCAGGATTGCAACAAAAACCTTCGGCCCGAACTTGATGCCAAGATCAATGAGCGTGCTCTGCGCTTGTTCCAGGACAACGAGCTGATTTGCCATGGCTGGCCTCTGTTTGGTTGGTTTTTTAACGCCATTTGCATTGCCTGGCGGCTTTTTGATTATACAAATGAGGGTGAGCAGGGTAAAGCTGGCCCAAGGCGTATCAGTGCCTTGATTTTTTGCCGGGATATTCGCCGGGGGCGGTCAATTTTTGTGCTTCGTCCACGCTGAGAAATTTCCAGGGCAGGGGAAACAGGCCGGGCACCCTTTGCATGTAGCGGTGGTAAACCTCGCCGTGATAGACCAGCAATTTTTGCTCTTCCAGCCTGGAACCAATGATGAAGTAGAGCGTGATCATCGCGGCGGACAGCAGCATGGAGGCATTCATGTCGCGCGTCCAGAGCAGGGTCAGGCCAAAGAAGTACCAGGGATGGCGCACGAAACGGTGGAAGGGGGAGAGATGGAAATGCTCCTGGTCCTCTACGCTCCGGGTGTGCGCGCGCAGTTGGCGCAGGCCGAGAAATTCCTTCGTGTCGTAATATTTCAGTGAACGCGCGAAACCCAGGCAGGCCAGTAGGGCGAGTCCGTTCGCCAGCCATGCGGCTATGCCCTCCCAGCGCCATAGCCAGGGGCCAGGGTGCTGGAACATGTGCCACAGGATAGGCAATAGCAGCAGCACGGACAGGGTGTTGAAAGCCAGGCGGTAGGCCGGCATCAGTGCGGGGCGAGCGGCGGCCAGACGGCGTTTGACGCCGAGCGAGGCGAGCAGGGAATGCAGTGCGAAATAAGCCAGCCAGTAGCACAGCAGCAGCGCCAGGTCATGCCAGGCGGAATCGGTCATGTCCTGCTCCTTATGGTGGCCGTATCTGTCCCGGCCTTTCCATGAAGGGTCGGCGCAATGAAAAAGGGGTCAGGATGATCCTGACCCCTTTGTGATCTGGTGGGCGATACTGGGTTCGAACCAGTGACCCCTGCCGTGTGAAGGCAGTGCTCTACCGCTGAGCTAACCGCCCAAATTTCGCCATGAAAATCAGCGAGTCGCGAATTATCCATGATCTTCACGCTGCTCGTCAATCCCGTTTTAGCAGCAACGCCTGATACCGCTCCATTTTCTTTCCTGTTCCCGCCTGAAAAAAGCCCTGCGGCTTAAGGCGGGCTCATCAGGATGGGCGCTTGCATGGTGCGACAGGTAGCGTTCGTAGGCATCGTCGCCGCTGAGGCGACGGATGAATTGCCATAATTTATTTAACATGTCAGTCCCTCACCCAGTTTTCCACCAGTCGGCTTGGTTCGTGCGCCGATTCCGTTGAGGGCGGCACGGGTTTGCCCTGGAGGTGCCGGGCGCATACGCGCAGCATGTCGAGGATGATGACCCACAGCAGGATGACGAAGAACAATGTCAGCCAGGCGTCGAGCTGCTGGTTGAAGATAAGCTGGGGCGCCACGGCGGCTTTTTCCGGCGGCAGTTTGCCTGCCGCGAGTTTGGCGGCCAGGTCGTTGGCGGCGGCGAAAAAGCCAATGCGGATGTCCGGGCTGGTGATTTTTTCCCATGCTGCGGTGGTGGTGATGATAGACAGCCAGGCGAGGGGTGCGGCGCTGATCCAGGCATATTTCAGTTTGCCGGATTTGACCAGGATGCCGGTCGCGACCGAGAGGGCAATGGCCGCCAGCATCTGGTTGGAGATGCCGAACAGCGGCCACAGGATGTTGACGCCGCCATTGGGATCGATCACCCCGATGTAGAGGAAATAGCCCCAGGCCGCGACGATGATGCCGGAGGTGAGGATCACCGAGGGGTACCAGGAGGTCTGGCCCAGACGCGGGAAGAAATTGCCGAGGAAGTCCTGCAGCATGAAACGCCCGACGCGGGTGCCGGCATCCAGCGTGGTGAGGATGAACACCGCCTCGAACATGATGGCGAAGTGATACCACATCGCCAGGAGCCCCTGCCCGAAGGCGCTGCCGAAAATGCTGGCCATGCCGACAGCGAGGGAGGGCGCGCCGCCGGTGCGGGCGAACAGGGTCTTCTCGCCCATCTCCCGCGCCAGCGCCTCCATCTGCTCCACCGTTACCGGGAAACCCCAGGAGGAGATTTTTGCCACCGCGTCAACGGCTTCCTTGCCCACGATGCCGGCCGGGCTGTTGATCGCGAAGAACACGCCGGGGTCGAGCACGGTGGCAGCGATCATGGCCATGATGGCGACCAGGGATTCGAGCAGCATGCCGCCGTAGCCGATCATGCGGATGTCCTTCTCGTTGGCCAGCAGCTTGGGCGTGGTGCCGGAGGCGACCAGTGAGTGGAAGCCCGACACCGCACCGCAGGCGATGGTGATGAACACGAAGGGGAATACACTGCCGCCGAAAATCGGCCCGCTGCCGTCGATGAACTGGGTTAATGCGGGCATCCTGATTTCCGGCTGCATCACTACGATGGCGATAGCCAGGAGAAGAATGGTGCCCAGCTTCATGAAGGTGGAGAGATAGTCGCGCGGCGCGAGCAGCAGCCACACCGGCAGGATGGCGGCGGCGAAACCGTAGGCGATGACTGCCCAGGCCAGGGTCAGGCCTTCATGGTCGAACAGGGGGCGCAGAGCGGTGTGGTGGTCGATCCAGCCGCCGCCTGCCACTGCCGCCAGCAGTAGCGCCAGGCCCAGCGCCGAGCCTTCCAGCACCCGGCCGGGGCGGATGTTGCGCATGTACAGGCCGACCAGCACTGCGATGGGGATGGTGGCAACCACGGTGGATGTGGCCCAGGGGCTGTGTTTCATGGCGTTGACCACTACCAGTCCGAGTACCGCGATGAGGATTACCATGATCATCAGCGTGCCCACCAGCGCGGCGATGCCGCCGACCGGGCCGAGCTCGTCGCGCGCCATCTGGCCCAGGCTGCGGCCGTTGCGCCGGGTGGAGAAAAACATGATGGTCATGTCCTGCACGCAGCCGCCCAGCACTGCGCCGATCAGGATCCACAGCGTGCCCGGCAGGTAGCCGAACTGGGCGGCCAGGGTCGGGCCGATCAGCGGGCCGGGGCCGGCGATGGCAGCGAAGTGGTGGCCGAACACGATCCATCTGTTGGTGGGCACGAAATCGCGCCCGTTGTCGAAACGCTCTGCCGGGGTGGCGCGGGTTTCGTCCAGAGTCAGGACGGTGGCGGCAATCCAGGCAGCGTAGAAACGATAAGCCAATGCATAGATACAGGCGGCAGCGGTGATCAGCCAGATGGCATTGATCGATTCGCCGCGGCTAAGGGCGATGCCGCTCAGGGCAAAGGCGCCCAGGATGGCGACCAGCAGCCATCCCAGCGAGCGCACGGCGGTATTGTTCATGCTGACTTTTCCTGGAACCAGACCAGGCGAATGATAGCAATAGCGTGGCCGGCTTGGGAACGCGCCTGGGCCATAATCCATAGTAAAATCGGGCACAAGGGAGGGAATGAGGATGGCAATTGATTTTCGCCGCTGGCTTGGGATGGGGGGTGTGCCGCCCCACGATCATCCGGAGGCTTACGTGTGGGAGCGGCGCTTGCACTGGATCATGGTCGCGGTCGCCTTGCTGGCGATTCCATCCTTTTACCTGGAATTGCGGCAGCTTGATGATCCCCTGCCAGGGCTTGGCATGGAGCTGGATTTGTTCATTTTTCTTGCTTTCAGCCTGGAAACCCTGTGGATGTCGCATGTCTGCCGCCAGAAATGGCTCTATCTCAAATACAACTGGCTGAATGCGCTGATTATTCTTGGCTCGGGCTTGGGGTTGATGGGGTTGCCCGGCGAGTGGCTGCCGCTGGTGCGGATGTTGCGAATCGCCTACGTCACGCTGGCGCTGGCACGCATGATCGCCTCCCTGCGCCTGCTGCTGTCCGCCCGGGCGGTGCCTTATGCCTTCGTGCTGGGCAGCGTGACCCTGCTGGCATCGGGCGCGGGGTTCTACTGGCTGGAGCCGACGATACACAGCTTTGGCGAAGGTTTGTGGCTAGCCTTCATTACTGGCGCGACCGTGGGGTATGGGGATTATGTGCCGACCACGCCAGCTTCACGCATGTTTGCCGTGGTCATGGTGATCGTCGGATTTACCGTGTTTTCTCTGGTCACGGCGAGTATTTCGGCTTTTTTCGTGGGCGAGGATGAAAAAAAGCTGCGCCACGACATGCATCATGAAATGCAGGAGCTGCGGCGCGAAATTGCCGAGCTGCGACATGACCTGGAACAGATTCATGACCTGGAACAGATTGGGGCTAGAGGGGAGGGCGCGAAACATGGCAAGCAGGATGGGTGAAAAGCTGGGTCGCCTGCGCTGGGATGACTTCTGCGATCCGGCGGCGGAGAAAAAAGAGCGTGGCCAGCCGTTCTGCTAATCTCTTGCCGGTCATGCTAAAATTCCCGTTTTTCCAAGCCGAGTGAAAGACCACCATGTTCAGCGCAAAAAATACCCTTGCAAAGGATGATCCCGATCTGTGGCAGGCGATCGAGCAGGAACGCCAGCGCCAGGAAGACCACATCGAACTGATTGCCTCCGAAAACTATACCAGTCCGGCGGTGATGGAAGCGCAGGGCTCGGTGCTGACCAACAAGTACGCCGAGGGCTATCCCGGCAAGCGCTATTACGGCGGTTGCGAATACGTGGACATCGCGGAGCAGCTGGCCATCGACCGCGTCAAGAAACTGTTCGGCGCCGAAGCCGCCAACGTCCAGCCCAACTCCGGCTCGCAGGCCAACCAGGCGGTGCTGATGGCCTTCTGCAAACCCGGCGACACCATCATGGGCATGAGCCTGGCCGAGGGCGGCCACCTCACCCACGGCATGGCGCTCAACATGAGCGGCAAGTGGTTCAATGTCGTGGCCTACGGTCTCACCGAAAAGGAAGAGATCGACTACGACAAGATGGAAGCGCTGGCGCACGAGCACAAGCCCAAGCTGATCATCGCCGGTGCCTCGGCCTATGCCCTGAAGATCGACTTCGAGCGCTTCGCCAGGGTGGCTAAGGCAGTGGGCGCGATTTTCATGGTGGACATGGCGCACTATGCCGGGCTGATCGCCGCCGGCGTCTACCCCAATCCAGTACCCCATGCCGACGTGGTCACTTCCACCACCCACAAGACCCTGCGCGGCCCGCGCGGCGGCATCATCCTGATGAAGGCAGAGCACGAAAAAGCCATCAACTCGGCCATTTTCCCCGGCCTGCAGGGCGGCCCGCTGATGCACGTCATCGCCGGCAAGGCGGTGGCCTTCCGCGAAGCCATGAGCAAGGAATTCAAGCTCTACCAGGAACAGGTGATCGCCAATGCGCTGGTGATGTGCAAGGTGCTCACCGAGCGCGGTCTGCGCATCATTTCCGGACGCACCGAATCGCACGTGTTCCTGGTCGACCTGCGCGCCATGAAGCTCACCGGCAAGGAAGCCGAAGCCGCGCTGGGCAAGGCGCACATCACGGTGAACAAGAACGCCATCCCCAACGATCCGGAAAAACCTTTCGTCACCAGCGGCATCCGCATCGGCACTCCGGCCATGACCACGCGCGGCTTCAAGGAAATCGAAGCCGAGCATCTGGCCAACCTGATTGCTGACGTGCTTGCCGCGCCCAGCGACGAGGCCGTGCTGTCGCGCGTGGCCAGCGAAGCCAAGGCGATGTGCGCGAAATTCCCGGTATACGGCAAGTGAGGAGATAGGAGTGAGGGGTGAGTATGGTGCGAGGCAGGTTTGCCTCTCACTTCTCACTCCTCACTTCTCACCCGGTCAATGAAGTGTCCCTTCTGCGGTGCAGACGATACCCAGGTGATTGATTCCCGCGTCAGCGAGGAAGGCGACAGCGTGCGCCGCCGCCGCCGCTGCATTTCCTGCGAGAAGCGTTTTACCACCTACGAAACTGCCGAACTGCGCCTGCCCCAGGTGGTCAAGCAGAACGGCAGTCGCGAGGAATTCAGCCGCGACAAGATACGCACCAGCTTCATGCGCGCGCTCAACAAGCGCCCGGTTTCGACCGGCCTGGTCGATAGCGCCATCCAGCATATCGAGCAGAAAATGCTCAGCCTGGGCGAACGCGAAGTGCCGTCGCGCCAGGTCGGTGAACTGGTGATGAACGAGTTGCGCAAGCTGGACAAGGTGGCGTATATCCGCTTTGCCTCGGTTTATCGCAGTTTCGAGGATGTGGACGATTTCCGCGACGTGATCCGCGACCTGGATAAATAATCCCTGATGTTTTCCGCCGCCGACCATGCCTATATGGCCCAGGCACTGCAGCTGGCGCAGCGGGGACTTTACACCACCACGCCTAACCCGCGCGTGGGCTGCGTCATCGTGCGTGATGGCAAGGTGGTTGGAGAGGGCTGGCACGAGCGCGCCGGCGAGCCTCATGCCGAGGTTCATGCCCTGAACCGGGCCGGAGAAGCTGCGCGGGGCGCGACGGTGTATGTCACGCTTGAGCCGTGCAGCCATTACGGCCGCACCCCGCCCTGTGCGGAGGCGCTGATCAAGGCGGGCGCGGGAAGGGTGGTGGTAGCGATGCGCGACCCCAACCCCATGGTGGCCGGGCAGGGGATTGCCATGCTGGAACTGGCGGGGATACCCACTGCCTGCGGGCTGCTGGAAAACGAGGCGCGCGAACTGAATGCCGGCTTTATCTCGCGCATGGAACGCGGCCGGCCCTGGCTGCGGCTCAAGGTGGCCGCCACGCTGGATGGCAAGACGGCGCTGAATAACGGCATCAGCCAGTGGATCACCGGGCCGGAGGCGCGGCGCGATGCCCATCGTTTGCGCGCCCGTTCCTGCGCCATGCTGACCGGGATTGGCACCGTGCTGGCGGACGACCCCGCGCTCAACGTGCGCGAAATCGAAACCGCGCGCCAGCCGCTCAAGGTAGTGGTGGACGCCAGGCTGGACACGCCGCCGCATGCGAAGATTCTGCAGGGCGCGAAAACGCTGCTGGTTACCGGCTGCGACGATGCAGCGCGCATCCGGCCCTTGCAGGATGCCGGCGCCGAAGTGCTGGTGCTGCCGGCGCAGCAGGGCCGGATCGACCTGACAGAATTGTTGCGCGAACTGGGCAGGCGGGGACTCAACGAGGTGACGGTGGAAGCGGGCAAGGGGCTCAACGGCGCGCTGTTGCAGGCGGGTGTAGTGGACGAGCTGGTGATGTATCTGGCGCCCCTGCTGTTTGGTGACAAGGCACAGGGCATGTTCGGCCTGCCGGAAATCGGGGCGATGACGCAGCGCCTGGAACTGGGCATCAGGGATGTACGCATGGTCGGGCGCGACATGCGCGTAATGGCCAATTTGAAAGGAAACTCTTAGTGTTTACCGGCATCATCCAGGCGGTGGGAAAAATCACCGCCATCGAACCCTTGCAACAGGGCGTGCGCCTCTCCATCGATGCAGGCGGCCTGGACATGAGCGATGTGGCGCTGGGCGACAGCATCGCCGCCAACGGCGTATGCCTGACGGTGATCGCCCAAACCGCCCATGGCTACCAGGTCGATGTTTCGCGCGAAACGCTGAACTGCACCGCAGGGCTGGGCGAACCCGGCGAAATCAACCTGGAAAAGGCGCTGCGCCTGTCCGACCGGCTCGGCGGGCATCTGGTGAGCGGCCATGTCGATGGCGTGGGCGAAGTGATCAAATTCGCGCCGGTCGGCGAGTCGCACGAACTGGTGATCCGCGCCCCCAAAGCCTTGGCGCGCTATATTGCGCACAAGGGCTCGATCACGGTCAACGGAGTGAGCCTGACGGTCAACTGGGTGAAAGGCGAAGACTTTAGCATCAACCTGATTCCCCACACCATCCAGGCCACCAATTTCAAACATCTGTGCGCCGGCAAACCGGTCAATCTGGAAGTCGATCTGGTGGCGCGTTATCTCGAAAGAATGCTGAGCTACGGCAAGGAAAATCAATGAATATCAGCCCGATACAAGACATAATCGCCGACTTCAAGGCCGGCAAAATGGTTGTCCTGGTGGACGAGGAAGACCGCGAGAACGAGGGCGATCTGGTGCTGGCCGCCGAATTTGTCACGCCCGAGGCGATCAATTTCATGGCCAAACATGGCCGCGGCCTGATCTGCCTGACCCTGACCGAGGCACGCTGCCGCCAGCTCGACCTGCCGCTCATGGTGTCGAGCAACAAGGCGCCGCTGGGCACCAACTTCACCGTTTCGATCGAGGCGGCGGAAGGCGTGACCACCGGCATCTCCGCCGCCGACCGCGCCAAGACGGTGCTGGCGGCAGTGAAGAAGGATGCGAGCGCTCATGATATCGTCCAGCCCGGCCACATCTTCCCGCTCAAGGCGCAGAACGGCGGTGTGCTGGTGCGTGCCGGGCACACCGAGGCAGGTTGCGACCTGGCCGCGCTGGCGGGGCTGGAGCCGGCGGCGGTGATTTGCGAAATCCTCAAGGAAGACGGCGAGATGGCCCGCCTGCCCGACCTGCTGGTCTATGCCGAGCAGCACGGCCTCAAGATCGGCACCATCGCCGACCTGATCCATTACCGCAGCCAGACAGAAAGCCTGGTGGAGCGCGTGGCGGAAAAAACCGTGCGGACCGCCTATGGCGAATTCAGGCTGGTGACCTACCATGACAAGACTGCCAACGAAGTGCATCTGGCACTGGTCAAGGGCGAGATCCGGGCGGGTGAGGAAACCCTGGTGCGGGTGCATGAGCCGCTGTCGGTGATGGATTTCATCGACACCACCAGCTTCGAGCATTCCTTCAGCGTGCATCAGGCGATGCAGGCTGTGGCCGATGCCGGCAAGGGCGTGGTCGTGCTGATGCGCCGAGGCGGTGAATCCTCCGCTGACCTGCTGGCACATGTCCAGCGCAGCGAACCCAAGGCGCCGGCCAAGGTGGATTTGCGCAACTATGGCATCGGCGCGCAAATCCTGCGCGACCTCAATGTTACCAAGATGCGCCTGCTCGCGCTGCCGCGCAAGATGCCGAGCATGACCGGCTTCGACCTGGAAGTGACCGGCTATTACGAACCGAAATAGGAAAACCGAATATGGGAACCGCTAATAAACTACCCGAATTCCACCCTGACCTAAATGGTGCCGGCCTGAAAATCGGTATCGGCATGAGCCGCTTCAATATCGACGTATGCGAGGGTTTGCTGGGTGCCTGCGTGACCGAATTGCTCAAGCTGGGTGTGGCCAAGGAGGATATTTACCTCGCTACCGTGCCGGGCGCGCTGGAGATTCCCCTGGCGCTGCAGAAAATGGCCAAAAGCGGCAAATTCGATGCGCTGGTGGCGCTGGGCGCGATCATTCGCGGCGAAACCTATCACTTCGAACTGGTGGCCAACGAGTCAGGCAGTGGTGTGACCCGCGTCATGCTCGATAGCGGCCTGCCTGTTGCCAATGCCATCCTCACTGTGGAAAACGACGAGCAGGCCCTGGTCCGCATGGCGGAAAAAGGTGCCGATGCGGCGCGCGTCGTAATTGAAATGGTTAATCTGCTGAAGAAAATCTAAATGAAAAAGAACCGCCGCAAAGCACGCGAACTCGTGTTGCAGGGACTCTATCAGCGCCAGCTCACCGGTGACCCGGTGGAAGTGATCGAGGCGCAACTGCGCGAGCATGAGGAATTTGCAAAAATCGACGATGAGCATTTTCTCGCCATGCTGCGCGGCGCGATCGGGGATGCGGTCAATCTGGAAACCCGCATCCAGCCCTGTCTCGATCGATCGCTCGACGAACTGAGCCCGGTGGAACGCGCCATCCTGCTGCTCGCTGCCTACGAATTTGTCCACCACATTGAAATTCCCTACCGCGTGGTGATCAACGAAGCGATCGAGCTGGCCAAGGGCTACGGTGGCACGGACGGGTACAAATACGTCAATGGCGTGCTCGACAAGCTGGCGGCGAGCGTACGCACGACCGAGGTCGGTGCGGCAAAAAAACCGGGTTGAACCCCGGTCGGGAATGAGCGCCCCGCTGCCGGGGGCGTTTGTTACTGCGGCTTGTCAGACATCGGGCAGGTTTTGATGCCCAGCAGCGTATAGGCCGGGCACCAGCCCATCAGACCGGTTGCCAGCGGCACGACACCGATCCAGCCCCATGCGCCAATCATGCCGCTCAGGGTCAGGCCGATCAGTGCTGCACCTGCGACAATACGCATGATCTTGTCAATTCCGCCCACATTCTTGTTCATGGTGTTCCCCTTGGTGAAGGCAATCAGGTTAAAGCTGTTTACAGCAGAAATATGGTGGCGAGGCCAAGAAAAATAAAGAACCCGCCGCTGTCCGTCACCGCCGTGATCATGACGCTTGAGCCTACCGCCGGGTCGCGTCCGAATTTATGCATGGCCAGGGGAATGAGTACGCCCATGATCGCGGCAAGCAGCAGGTTGAGCGTCATGGCGCCGGTCATGACAATGCCCAGCGCTGCGTTGCGATACAGGGCATAGGCCAGCAGGCCGAGGATGGAACCCCAGATCAGGCCGTTGACCAGGCTGACGCCGATTTCCTTGATAAACAGTTTGCGCATGCTGCTGGGGTGAATCTGTCCCAGCGCCAGGCCGCGCACGATCATGGTAATGGTCTGGTTGCCGGAATTGCCGCCAATGCCCGCCACGATGGGCATCAGTGCCGCCAGGGCGACGATTCTTTCGATCGAGCCTTCGAATGCGCCGATCACGCGCGAGGCGATGAACGCCGTCACCAGGTTGATGGCGAGCCAGGTCCAGCGGTTCTGCATGGATTTCCATACCGTTGCGAACAGGTCTTCTTCCTCGCGCAAGCCGGCCATGGCAAGCACATCGCTTTCCGCCTCGTCGCGGATGAAATCCATCACCTCGTCCACCGTCAGGCGGCCGATCAGCTTGTCATGTATATCCACCACGGGCGCCGTCACCAGGTCATAACGCTCGAACGCCGAGGCGGCATCGCTGGCCTTGTCGTTGCCGTTGAAAATGACCGGATCATCGGACATCACTGCCGCCACCAGCGCTTCCGGGTTGTGCAGCAGCAGGCGTTTCAGGGGCAGCACGCCGCGCAGTTTTTCCTTGGCATCCACCACGAACAGCTTGTCGGTGTGGCTGGGCAGCTCGCCCAGCCTGCGCAGATCCATCAATACCGTTTCCAGGCTGACATCCTCGCGGATGGTGACCATGTCGAAGTCCATCAGCGCACCCACTGTTCCTTCCGGGTAGGACAGCGCCGATTGCAGCTGGGCCTGTTCTTCCTTGTCCAGCGACTCGAACACATCCTGGATCACTTCATGCGGCAGGTCCGGCGCCAGGTCGGCGATTTCGTCGGTGTCGAGCTGTTCCGCCGCCGCACGCAGTTCGTCGCTGTCCATGCTGGCGATGAGCGATTCGCGCACCGCATCGGATACCTCCAGCAGTATCTCGCCGTCGCGCTCTGCCCTGACCAGATCCCAGACCACCAGACGCTGGTCGAGCGGCAGGGCTTCGAGGATGTAGGCGACGTCGGCGGGGTGCAGCGCATCCAGCGTCTTCTGCAATTCCGCCAGATTCTGCTTGTGCACCAGTTGCTGCACCAGGTCGTGGCGCGGCATATCCTGTTTGTGCACCAGCGATTCAACCAGCTCGTGCTTGTGCAATAGCTCGACGACGCGCCTCAGGCTTTCCTGAACGCTTTCGTGCTGGGCGGTTTCGCGGGTGTCGGGCATGGTTGGGTTTCTGGGAGGAATCTAGGCCGAATTCTAGCCGGTTTGTGTCTCAGCCGGATGACTCTTTTGTGTAGTTTCGCGCGCCGAAAATCGCCGAACCCACCCTGACGATGGTGGCGCCCTCGGCGATGGCGGATTCCAGATCGCCGGACATGCCCATGGACAGCGTGTCGAGCTGGAAGTTCTGGCTGTTCAGCTGGTCCTGCAGTTCGCGCAGGCGGCGGAACTGCATGCTTTGCCGGGCGGGATCCTCGGTCGGCGCCGGGATCGCCATCAGCCCGCGCAGCTTCAGGCGCGGCAAATGCTGGATATGACTGGCCAGCACGGCCGCTTCTTCAGGGGTGACGCCCCCCTTGCTGGCTTCGCCGCTGATATTGACCTCGATGCAGACCTGCAGCGGCGGCAGCCCGGCAGGGCGTGCAGCGGAGAGACGATCGGCGATTCTGGCGCGATCGATGCTGTGCACCCAGGAAAAGTTTTCCGCGACCGCCCGCGTCTTGTTGCTTTGCAGCGGCCCGATGAAATGCCATTCCACGTCGAGATCGCCTAGCGCCGCGATTTTTGCCAGTGCTTCCTGCACATAATTTTCACCAAACGCCGTTTGTCCTGCGGCGAAGGCCTCGCGCACGGCACCCGCCGGGAAGGTTTTGCTCACCGCCAGCAGCTGAACGGACCCGGGAAGGCGGCCGCTTTGGGCCGCCGCCGCAATGATGCGTTGTTTAACGGCTTGCAAGGCGCTTGTGATTGTTGTCATAATGGCTTATAAGTTTGGTCATCAGGCCGCGGTCGTCAAATCGGTCGGCAAGGCCGCAACAAGGGGATTATAAATGGAAATCTCTGATCTACTCGCCTTCTCGGTCAAGAACAAGGCGTCCGACCTGCATCTGTCCTCGGGGCTGCCGCCGATGATCAGGGTCAATGGCGACGTGCGCCGCATCAACGTGGATTCGCTCGATCACAAGGGCGTGCACGGCATGGTGTATGACATCATGAACGATGGCCAGCGCAAGTTTTATGAAGAAAACCTGGAAGTCGACTTTTCCTTCGAGATTCCCGGCCTGGCCCGTTTCCGTGTCAACGCCTACAACCAGAACCGGGGCGCGGCGGCGGTGTTCCGCACCATTCCTTCCAAGGTGCTGACGCTGGAGCAGCTCAATTGCCCGCCGATTTTCAAGGACATTGCCGATCAGCCGCGCGGCATCGTGCTGGTGACGGGCCCTACCGGTTCGGGCAAATCCACCACCCTGGCGGCGATGATCAACCATATCAACGAAAACGAGTATGGCCACATCCTTACCGTGGAAGATCCGATCGAATTCGTGCACGAAAGCAAGAAGTGCCTGATCAACCAGCGCGAAGTCGGGCCGCATACCCTGTCATTCGCCAATGCCCTGCGTTCTGCGCTGCGTGAGGATCCCGACATCATCCTGGTGGGCGAGATGCGCGACCTGGAAACCATCCGCCTGGCGCTGACCGCAGCGGAAACCGGCCATCTGGTATTCGGCACCCTGCACACCAGTTCTGCCGCCAAGACCATTGACCGTATCATCGACGTATTCCCGGCGGCAGAAAAGGAAATGGTGCGTTCCATGCTGTCCGAATCCCTGCGCGCGGTCATCGCCCAGACCCTGCTCAAGACCAAAGATGGCAGCGGCCGGGTGGCGGCGCACGAAATCATGATCGGCACTCCCGCCATCCGCAACCTGATCCGCGAAAACAAGATTGCGCAGATGTACTCCGCGATCCAGACCGGCCAGAACCTGGGCATGCAAACGCTCGACCAGTGCCTCACCGACCTGGTGCGGCGCAATGTGGTTGCGCCCAATGAAGCCCGCACCAAGGCGATGAACAAGGAAAGCTTTGGCGGCTAGCTGCGGCGGGAATTAGGGGACAAAGGGAAACACCATGGAACGCGAACAAGCGCAAAAATTCATGCACGACCTGCTGCGTCTGATGATCAGCAAGAAGGGCTCGGATCTGTTCATCACCGCCGGTTTCCCGCCTGCCATCAAGGTGGACGGCAAGGTTACCCCGGTTTCCAACCAGACCCTGACGCCAGCCCATTCCCAGGAACTGGCGATGGCGATCATGAACAGCAAGCAGGCGGCGGAATTCGAATCCACCAAGGAGTGCAACTTCGCCATCAGCCCGCCCGATATCGGCCGTTTCCGCGTCAATGCCTTTGTGCAGCAGTCGCGCGTGGGCCTGGTGCTGCGCACCATCACCGCCAAGATTCCGAAATTCGAGGATCTCGGCCTGCCGGAAGTGCTCAAGGACGTCTCCATGACCAAGCGCGGTCTGGTGGTGTTCGTCGGCGGCACCGGCTCGGGCAAGTCGACCTCGCTGGCGGCGATGGTGGGTTACCGCAACGAGAACAGTTTCGGCCACATCATCACCATCGAGGATCCGGTGGAGTATGTGCACGAGCACAAGAACTGCATTGTCACCCAGCGCGAGGTCGGGGTGGATACCGACAACTGGTTTGCCGCGCTGAAAAATACCCTGCGTCAGGCACCCGACGTGATCCTGATCGGCGAGATTCGCGACCGCGAAACCATGGACTATGCCATTGCCTTTGCCGAAACCGGCCACCTGTGCCTTTCCACCCTGCACGCCAACAGCACCAACCAGGCACTGGACCGGATCATCAACTTCTTCCCGGAAGAGCGGCGCGCCCAGTTGCTGATGGATCTCTCGCTCAACCTCAAGGCCTTTGTCTCGCAGCGCCTGATTCCGATGCGGGAAGGCAAGGGGCGGGCAGCTGCCATCGAGGTCATGCTCAATTCGCCGCTGATTTCCGACCTGATCTTCAAGGGTGATGTGCACGAGATCAAGGAAATCATCTCCAAGTCACGCGAACTGGGCATGCAGACTTTTGACCAGTCCCTGTTCGACCTTTACGAGGCCGGCACCATCAGTTATGAGGATGCGCTGCGCAACGCCGATTCGGTCAACGATCTGCGCCTCAGGATCAAGCTGCATGGGCAGGAATCCAAGGACAAGGATCTGATGTCCGGCATCGACCATCTGGGTATTGTTTAACCCGGCTTCGGCTTGCGCATTCCCCCTGCCACCATCTGGTATTCGAACAGGCGGCATTCCAGCGGGCCGTTGAAGAGCGGCGTGCGTTTGGAGGCGGATAGCCGGATCAGCTTTGCCAGGCGCAGGTCGCCAGTGAAGAAATAGGCGCGCCAGCCGGTGAAGCGCTGCTTCAGCGCATGGCCGAGTTCGGGGTAGAGCGCCGCCAGTTCCTCCTGTTCGCCGATCCTGACACCATACGGGGGGTTGGTCACCAGTACGCCTTCCGCAGCGGGGGCGGGGACTTCGAGCACATTGCACTGTTTCAGCTCCACTGCTGCCAGCAGGCCGGCGGCTTCCAGATTCTCCCGCGCCACTTTCAAAACATCGCCATATTTGTCGCTGCCGTAAATATTGCAGAAATGTGCTGGCTTGCAGCGGGCCGAAGCCGCCGCGCGCAGCTTGTCCCAGGCCTCGGGCCGGTAATTGTGCAGTTTGCTGAAGGCGAACTCGCGCCCCAGGCCGGGCGCGATGTCGAGCGCCATTTGCGCTGCTTCCATGAGAAAGGTGCCACTGCCGCACATCGGGTCGAGCAGGGTTTCTCCCGGCTTCCAGCCGGACAGATGCAGTATTCCGGCGGCCAGGTTTTCGCGCAGCGGCGCTTCCACCGTAAAGCGGCGCAGGCCGCGCTTGAACAGTGCCTCGCCGCTGGTGTCGAGATACAGGGCGAAAGTGTCCTGCTCAAGGAAGGCGTGGATGCGGATGTCCGGCTCACGGGTATCCACGCTGGGGCGCTCGCCGCCCAGGCTGCGGAATTTGTCGCATACCGCGTCCTTGATTTTCAGGGTGATGAAATCCAGGCTTTGCAAGGGACAGCGTTTGGCGCTTACCTTGACCATGATGGTGCGGGTGGCGTCGAACCAGTCGCGCCAGGGCAGGGCATACACCGCCTTGTAAATGTCTTCCTCGCGCCGGTAGCGGCCACCGCCCACGCGCCAGAGGATGCGGCTGGCAATGCGGCTTTCCAGGTTGGCGCGATAGCACAGTTCGAATGGGCCACTGAAGCCGGCACCGCCGTCGGCCGTTTGCAGGGCATGCGCGCCGAGGGTTTCCAGTTCGGCGGCAAGGGCGCCTTCCAGCCCGCGTGGACAGGGAGCGAAAAAATGATCAGGCATGAGGCAAAAATCTGGTGAGGAGAGAAGCAGAAATATACACTATTCCACCATGACCAATCTGGCCCAACTGTTCGCACAGCACCTTTCCCAGCCGGAGAAGGCGCTCTATAGCCAGTTTCTTGATGGCGCATGGCGTGATTTCTCCGTCACCGAGGTGGCCGCCCTGGCCGCGCGCTGGCAACAGGCGTTCCGTCGCGAGGGGTTCAAACCTGGCGAGCGGGTGGCAATCTGTCTCAGGAACGGCGTCAACTGGGTGGCGGTCGATCTTGCCGCGCTGGGCCTGGGGCTGGTGGTCGTGCCGCTGTATCTGGATGACAACGCGGAAAACATCGCCTGGTGCCTGCGGGATTCCGGCGCCCGCCTGGTGGTGCTGGAAAACGCCCGCCAGTGCGCGGTCCTGCAGGCTGTGGCGACAGACTTGCCGGTAATGGTGTGCCTGCAGGATGGCGCGGACAAGGCCGCGACGCTTGCCGGTTGGCTGCCGCCTGCTGCTGCGGCATTCGAGGTGCAGGCGCTGGATCCTGATGCGCTGGCCACCATCGTGTATACCTCGGGCACCTCGGGACGGCCCAAGGGCGTGATGCTGACCCATCGCAACATTCTTGCCAATGTCGCTGCCGCGATGGAAGTGGTGCAGCTGCACCATGAGGACAGCCTGCTGTCGCTGCTGCCCCTGTCGCACATGTTCGAACGCACCTGCGGCTATTACCTGCCGCTGGCCGCCGGTATCCGGGTGGCATACTCCCGCGGTATCCAGCAGATCGGCGAGGATCTCGCCACTTGCCGGCCGACGGTGCTGATCGCGGTACCACGCGTCTTCGAGCGCTTCCTCGCGCGGCTGGAAAAAGCGCTGGCGGAATCACCGCTCAAACTGGTCCTGTTCCGACTCACGGTGCATCTGGGCTGGCGCCGCTTCAAGCGCCAGGCAAGCTTGCCGGAGCGCTTGCTGTATGGGCTGCTTCAGCGTCTGGTTGCCGCGCCGATTCTTGCACGGCTGGGGGGGCGGCTGTGCCTGGCGGTGGTGGGCGGGGCCAAGGTGGAGCTGCGCATCGCGCGGACCTTTATTGGCCTTGGCCTCAACCTGATTCAGGGCTATGGCCTCACCGAGGCTGCGCCGGTGGTGGCGGCGAACCGCGAATGGGACAACGATCCGGTTACCGTTGGCGCGCCGCTCAAGGGTGTCGAAACCCGTATCAACGAAGCAGGCGAGTTGCTGGTGCGCGGCCCTTGTGTGATGCCGGGCTACTGGAACAACCCGGCTGCCAGTGCCGCCGTGCTGGATGCCGATGGCTGGCTCAATACCGGTGACCTGGCCGTATTCAGCGATGGAAAAATCATCATCAATGGCCGCAGCAAGGATATCGTGATTCTGTCCAATGGCGAGAAAGCGTCGCCGCAGGATGTGGAAATCGCGATTCTCGATGACCCGCTGTTCGAGCAGGTGATGCTGGTGGGTGAGGGCAAGGCGTTCTTTTCCCTGCTGGCGGTCACGCCGGAAAAAGACGAAAAAATGCTGGTTCGCCGCGCCAATGCGCAGCTCAAGGCCTTTCCGCGCTATGTCCGGGTACGCCGGGTGATCCCGCTGGACGAGCCGTGGACAGTGGAGAACGGGCTGCTCACCCCGACCCAGAAAGTCAGGCGGAATGCCGTGCTGGCGCGCTACCGGGCGCAGATCGAACAGCTCTATCGCCAGGGCTAAGCCATCGGCTTTAACCGGTCAGGTATGCCTACTCCCTCCCTTTCAAGGGGAGGGCTGGGGTGGGGATGGGTTGAATCAGTCGTTGCATTTGTGCCCCATCCCCCACCCAACCTCCCCCTTGAAGGGGGAGGCGTGCGTGACGCGCTCAGGCCGCGCAGCCGGCCTTTAACTCCGTGCGAGGCTGCGCAGCGATTCGGCCACGCGCCGCAACTCCTCGCCGGATGCCTTGCTGGCATCGAGCAGTTCGCTGATCTGGCTGGTGACGGCACGCGCCATCTCGATCAGGGTGCTTTCCTGGGTTTCGTTGAGTCCCAGATAAACGAAAGCCTGGTCCAGTTTTTCCAGATAAGTAGAGCTGGCCGCCACGGCGCGCAGGCGGTTTTCGGTTTGACGCTGCTCGATGCTGCCGAGAGTACGGGTAAGCGCTTCGAGCGCCTGGTGGATGCCGCCGGCCTGGCTCAAGCGCTGTCTTTCGCTTTCCAGCGCGGCACAACGCGCTTCTGCGCCTTCCACGATAATCGCGAGATGGTCGCGCAGGCGGCCGACCCGGTCGGGGTCGGCGAGCGGCAGGTTCATGACCAGCAGGGTGGCGCGCGGGTAATTGACCGCCAGCCGCTCGCGGAACTGGAAAATCCGGTCCATGTTGCGCGAATGGCCGAGGATGGATATTTCCAGCGGCGTGCAGGCGCCCTGGCTGGAATAGCTGGTGGCGCCGGCCCCGTCGCGCAGCTCGAGCAGGCAGTGCAGGCCGTATTGCCCGGCGGCCTCGAACAGCGCCGCAGCCAGCTCAGCTGGATTGGCGCAGGCGAAGGAAGCGCGCAGGAACTGGATCACTGCCCCCATTTCCCCGAGCGACGACATGGCGCTGAAGGCGGCGGCCTGCGCGTAGCTGGCCTGCTCGGCAAAGCTGTGGCGCTGTTCCAGCGCCTGTTCGGCGAGGCGGATTTTCTCTGCCAGCTCCTCCGGCTCACAGGGCTTGAGGATGAAATCGCTGCCGCCGGCATGATAGGCGGCGAGGCGGGTTTCCAGGTCATCGATGGCGGAAACGAATACCACCTGGGCGTGATCGTCGCCGCTTTCGCGGATGGCGCGGCAGACCTCGATGCCATTCATGCCGGGCATCTGGATGTCGAGCAGGATCAGGTCCGGCTTGCCCTCCAGCGCGGCCAGGCAGGATTCGCCGTCGGCAAACTCGCTTACTTCGAAATGCGGGTCGCCGAGCTGGTCAACGGCGATCAGGCGGGCAACCGGATCGTCGTCCACCACAAAAACCCTGAAATGTTCGCTTGGCATGATGTTTCTTCCCGTGCTAGAGCTTGTTATCCGAGAACTGGCGTGCAATGGCGTGGAATTCTGCCTCGATCCGGAGGAATGTGTCGAGCATGTCCGGGTCGAAATGGCTGCCGCGCCCTTCACCCATGATAACGACTGCCTGCTGGTGCGGGAAGGCTTCCTTGTACACGCGCCGTGAGATCAGGGCGTCATAGACATCAGCCAGCGCCATGAGACGCGCCGACAGGGGAATGGCTTCGCCGCTCAGGCCCTCCGGGTAGCCGCTGCCGTCCCAGCGTTCGTGATGGCCATAAGCGATTTCGCGGGCGCAGCGCAGGAACGCGCCGTGATTCTCGCCCAGTTCGGATTCCGCCTGGGCAATGGCATCGCGCCCATGGATGGTATGCCGTTTCATGATTTCCCATTCTTCCGGCGTGAGTTTGCCCGGCTTGAGCAGAATGGCATCGGGAATGGCGACCTTGCCCACATCGTGCAGCGGCGCCGATTTGAACAGCAACTGGATGTATTCGTCGGTGAGAGCATCACTAAAGCGCGGATGTCCGGCCAAATGCTCGGCCAGCACGCGGATATAGTGCTGGGTACGGCGGATGTGGTTGCCGGTTTCGTTGTCGCGCACTTCGGCGAGCGAGCAGAAAGCGGTGATGGTGGCTCCCTGGGCGGCGATCAGATCCTGTTTGTTCTGCATCAGCAGCTCCGACTGGCGCAGAACTTCGTGCGTGCGCTCCGCCACCATCTGCTCCAGTTTCTCGTTGTGTTCCTGGAGCAGGCGAGTGGTCTGGGCCAGTTTGAGATGGTTGCGCACCCGTGCCAGCACCACGGAAGGAGAAAACGGCTTGTGGATGAAGTCGCCGGCGCCGAGCGACAGGCCGAACTCCTCGTCGGCTGCGCTTTCCAGACTGGTGAGGAATAACACCGGGGTGTTGTGCCGCTCTGGCGTGGCCTTGATCTTGCGGCAGACTTCGAAGCCGTCCGGTGCGGGCATCACGACATCAAGCAGGATCAGGTCCGCAGCGCCGCCGCCCTGCAGGTAGTCGAGCGCCGGCTGACCGCCAGCAGCGGCGTGGACTGTGTAATGCCGGCCCAGCAGATCCTCCAGCACCAGCAGATTGTCCGGCTGGTCATCGATGATCAGGATATGGATTTCGCTTTCCATCAGACATCATCCTTCGCTTGATAGTGCTCGGCCAGTTCCTTCAGCATGGCCTGCAAGGCGGCAAGCAGCTCGCTGGCCAGCGCCGTGGCGCCGCTTTCACCCTTGCGGGCGGCTGCTTCGGTCGCGCTTGCCAGCTGCTGCAGATTTTTGGCCATGAGGTTGCCGCCAACGCTCTTGAGGTTGTGGGCATCGAAGGCGATCGCTGCCAGATCGCATTGCTCCAGCGCCGCACGCAGCCGGGCCGGCGTGCCCGCATGATTGTCCAGCACGGTGGTCGCCAGCCGGGCGATGAAATCCTGGCGCTCCTTATAGCGTGCCCGCAGCGCTGGCCAGTCGATTTCACTATTGCCCGCATTATGAACCGGCTGTGGCAATTTATCCGCCGCTACCCTGATTTCCACCGGGGGCGGGGATATCCCCCCTGCCGCTTCCGGAACATGACGCCGGATTGCCGCTACCAGCAGATCGGTGTCGATAGGCTTGGTGATGTGTTCCACCATGCCGGCAGCCAGACATTTGTCGCGTTCCTCCGTCATGGCGTGGGCGGTAAGCCCGATTACCGGCAACGCCGGCGCAATTTCGAGGATCCGGCGAGTGGCGGAAAAGCCATCCATTACCGGCATCTGGATATCCATCAGCACGACGTCGAAAGCGTCTGCCCCCGCTTCTTCCAGCCGCTCGATGGCTTGCTGGCCGTTTTCGGCAAACACCACGCGCGCGCCTTCCTGCACCAGCAGGTCTTCCAGAATCAGCCGGTTGACTTCCACGTCCTCCGCCGCCAGCACCGAGTATCTGTCGAGGCGCGGGCCAGTGGTGGACGGGATGCCTGCCGGGTGTTCCGGGGTGCGGGTCTCCGGCAGGGGCAGATGCAGGGTAAAGCTGCTGCCGGCACCGGGCCGGCTGACCACGCAGATGTCGCCCCCCATCAGACGCGCAAGATTGCGGCTGATCGCCAGCCCCAGGCCGGAGCCGCCATATTTTCGGGTGGTAGAGGTGTCGGCCTGTTCGAAAGGGGTGAACAGCCGTGCCATCTGCTCCTCGCTCATGCCGATGCCGCTGTCGACAACATGGAAATAGGTATCACCGCCTTCGCGCGCTACGCGCAGGAGCACTTCGCCGTGGGGCGTGAACTTGATGGCATTGGTGAGCAGGTTGGCGAGAATCTGCGCCAGACGCAGGGCGTCGCCGGCTACCCAGGCCGGCAGGTCGGGCGCCAGTTGCACCGCCAGCACCAGACCCTTGGCCCTGGCACGCTCCGCCACCATGCTGATCACACCGTCCAGGGTGGAGGCCAGGGCAAAGGGATGGGTTTCGATCCGGAGTTTGCCGGCATCGATCCGGGAAATGTCGAGAATGTCGTTGATCAGGGCCAGCAGGTGCTTGCCGGCATCCTGGATGCGCGTAAAGGTTGCATGGCAGGCATGTCCGGCGCTGTCGCGTGCGCCGATATGCGCCAGACCCAGTACGGCGTTGAGGGGGGTGCGGATCTCGTGACTCATGTTGGCGAGAAACTCGCTTTTCACCCGTGCCAGGCGTTCGGCGGCAGCGCGTGCTGCTTCTCGTTCGGCTTCCGCCTGGCGCAGTGCGCTCATGTCGATAAAACTGACCACCATGCCGGCAAATTTTTCACCGTGCCGCATCGGCTGGACTGCGTATGTTACCGGCAGCTGGCTTCCATCGGTGCGCCACAGCACTTCCTCGTCAACCCGGATGGAGCGCTGCTCGCGCAGGGCACGCAGCATGGGACAGTCTTCCTCCGCATAGGGCGTGCCGTCGGGGTAACTGTGGTGAATGGCGGGGTGCGCATGCCGGCCGACCAGCTCGGCCGGGGTATAGCCCAACATGCGGCAGGCGGCAGGGTTGATGAAGGTGATGCATCCTTCGGGGTTGATGCCGAACATGCCGTCGGCACTGGATTCCAGGATCAGGCGCGACCATTCCTCGGCAGCTTCCAGTTCGGCGGTGCGCAATGCTACCAGTTCTTCCAGGTGATCGCGATGTTCAGCCAGTTCCTGTTCCATTTTCCGGCGTTCGGTAATGTCTTCCTTGATCGCCATGTAGTGGGTAATCTGTCCGTTCGGCTGGCGGATCGGGGTGATGAAGGCGTGTTCCACATATTCGCTGCCATCCTTGCGCCGGTTGAACAGTTCGCCACTCCAGGGCTGGCGGTGGGAGAGTCTGTCCCACATCTCCACATAAGTTCCCGGTGGCGTTTTGCCGGATTGCAGGATGCGCGGATTCTGGCCGAGCACTTCTGCTCGAGGGTAGCCGGTGTTGTGCACGAAAGTATCGTTGACGTACTCGATGTTTCCTTCCAGGTTGGTGATGACGATGCTTTCCGGGCTCTGTTCGACGGCCAGCGAGAGTTTGCGCAACTGCTCCTCGGCCAGGCGGCGCGCGGTAATGTCCTGCACCGTGCCGACGGCACGGGCGCCACTGATCTTTGCGCGTTCACGCACCCAGCGGGTTTCATCGGCAACCACGATGCGGTGTTCGATGTCATAAGGCGCGCCAGCCACGGCAGCCTGCCAGGAATGGAGGACGAAATCGCGGTCTTCGGGGTGTAGCAGGTTGACGAATGTATCCAGTGTCAGCGGCGTGTCCTGGGTGACGCCGAACAAACGACAGGTTTCGTCCGACCAGAGCAGCTGCCCGCTGTCCATGTCCAGTGTCCAGCTGCCCACGCCGGCAACTGCCTGGGCCTCGGTGAGGGCCTGCTCGCTGGCTGCCAGGGCATTGCGCGAAGCGACCAGGCCGTCCAGCATATGGTTGAAAGCGCGCGTCAGATGGGCCAGTTCGTCATTGCCCTCGACCGGGGCGCGCTTGGCATAGTTGCCCTGTTCCACAGCATCGGCCACCTCCTGGATGGCGTTGAACCGCCGGGTCAGCCCGCGTGCCATGAGGATGGCGGCGAACGCGCCAAGCAGGATTGCGACCAGCGTGTAGATGAGCCCATCGCGGGTGGCGGCGGCCAGCCTGGCCTGGGTGGCGCGCTGGCTCAGCCCGATCCGTGCCCAGCCGAGCTGCCGTCCGGCGAGCAGTACTGGGCTGACAGCATCGACCAGTTCCGGCGTGCGTACCAGCAGGGTCGGTTTTGCCCGTGTCGGCAGATCGAGTACGAATTTGCCGCGCAGTTCCGGATCGCTGTGTGCCAGCACCTGGCCGCGCTGGTCCAGAATCATGGCATAACGCAGGCCGGGGTGTTTGTCCTGGGCATTGACCAGCTCCTGCAGGCCGGCAAGGTCAAGAATGGCCAGCCAATCAGCCGAGGTGGTCGCCAGGCTTTGCGCCAGATGCTCGGCGTGTTCGATCTGGTGCTCGAACAGCAGGTTGCGCTGGCGCGTGGTCAGGTCCCACACGAACAGCGACATGATCACGGCAATGACCAGGATGAAGGTCAGAATGAGCCTGCGGCGCAGGGAATTGAGCAGCAGGGTCAGCATTATCCCGCCTCCACCATGCATGGCCTTGTGTCTGTCATGGGGGGTGTTGACGGCCCCCATGCTGCGCCATGAATAAACGGTACGCTGGCGAATTGGCGGAGGCGGAGCGGGACTGGGCACATGGCCGGAATTCCAGATTGGAACGTCTGCTTATTATCGGCTTTTTTGGGAAAATAACCAATTCAGATGGCATGGCGGGTGCCGGGTGTTCCGGAATGATGTTCAGAACGGCTTGACTACCACCAGAATCACCACCGCTGCCAGAATCAGCACCGGCAGCTCGTTCATCCAGCGATAGAACACATGACTGCGGCGATTGCGTTCATGCCTGAAATCGGCCACGATTTTGCCGCAATAGAGGTGGTAGGCGGCCAGGATGGTTGCCAGGGCCAGTTTGGCATATAGCCAGCCGCCGCTGAAGCCGAAGCCGAGCCATAGCCAGAAGCCGAACCCCAGCGCCAGTACGCCCAGCGGTGTCATGAAGCGGTAGAGTTTGTGCTCCATCAGTTGGAGCCGCTCTGCCGTGGCCCGGTCTTCCACCATGGCATGATTTACGAACAGGCGCGGCAGATAGAACAGGCCAGCGAACCAGCTGACGACGAAAATGATGTGCAGCGCCTTGATCCAGAGCATGGGCGGTATCCAGCTGAGATGGAGTAGAATGGAAGCGGATTATACGCGGTAGTTTTTATCTCATGACACAAGCACGCATTCTGATTGTTGAGGATGATGAATTTGTGGCGCAGGAGCTGGCCCTGCGCCTGGGGGCCATGGGCCATGTCGTGGCGGGCACCCTGTCACGCGGGGAGGATGTGCTGTTGCAGGCTTCCGCGCTTCAGCCCGACCTGATCCTGATGGATATCATGCTCGAGGGTGCCATGGACGGGATCGAGGCAGCGCGCCAGTTCCAGCGGCGGCACGATGTGCCGGTGGTGTTCCTCACCGGCCACGACAATGATTCCCTGGCGCGGCGCGCCATGAGCACCGCGCCTTTTGCCTACCTGCAGAAACCCATCCGGGAGCGGGAGTTGCAGCTCACGCTGGAACTGGCCCTGTACCGCCACAGCATGGAAGCGCGGCTGAAAAATGCCTATGCCCAGCTCGAACATCGCTATACCGCGCTGGCGGAAAGCTAGCTGCGCTTTCGCACCCTGTTCGAGTCGTCGCCCATCGGTATCGTCTTTGCCGAGCCGGACGGGCATTTCGTCAAGGCCAACCAGGCCCTGTGCGAGATGCTGGGCTACAGCGAGGAAGATTTGTGCGAGCGCGATTTTCTCTCGATCACCCATCCCGATGATCTGATGGCCAACCGCATGCTGGCGAGCCGTGCCCTGGCCGGCGAAATTCCCGGCTATCGCATGGAGAAACGCTACGTGTGCAGGGATGGCGGGATCGTGTGGGGAGCGCTGGTGACCACCCTGATCCGCGATCAGGCCGGCCAGCCCGCCTACTGGCTGGCCATGGTGGAAAACATCACCCAGCGCAGGGAGTTGGAAACCCTGCGCCAGCTGCGCCTGGCCGAGCGCTGCAATACCATGCTGCGCAATATCCATCACCGCATCGAGCATAATCTGGATGATGTGGCCGGCCTGCTGCTGAGGCATCTTGCAAACCGCCCCCAAACCTGGGAGGTGATCGAGGAAGCGATCGGACAGTTCAACACTATCGCCATCATCCACGGGCTGGAAGGCCAGGCCCAGGGACGGGACATTGCGCTCGACGAGATGGTGGCGGCGATCCAGCGTTCGGTGGGCAGCGCCGCTGCGCCGCAGTTCAGCACCAGGCTGGCGACGAAGGTTCGCGTGAGCGACCGGGATGTGGTGCCGCTCGCCCTGATCCTGAAAGTGCTGGTTCTCAATGCGGTGAGCCACGGCAGCGGCCCTTGCCGCATCGAACTGGACGGAGCCGGCGCAGGGGTGTCGGTGCGGGTTGCCAATCATGCCCCGGATCTGCCTGCCGGGCTGGATTTTGAAGCGGGCACCGGCCTTGGCGTGGGCCTGAATCTGGTCAAGGCGCTGCTGCCACCGGCAGGGGCGAGATTTTCGCTGCGCCGGCAGGACGGGGAAGTACTGGCCGAACTGATGCTGGCTCCACCCGTAGTCAGCGCGGCCTGATCCACGTTCTGTTTCAACCTGGAAAAAGCAGTTGAACCGCAGAGGCGCAAAGGCGCAAAGTAAAAACAATACGTTATCTGAATCTATCCAGTCACCAGACGGGTGAATGCCAGATGATCTCCATGTCCCCGTTTCCTTCGCGTCTTTGCGGTTATCTATTGAGGTTTCAGGTTCAATGAAATTGCCGTCGCGCCTGCGCGCCTTGTTTGCCGCCAGAACCTGGCGCCCGGATATCTGGACACTCCTGCTGGCCGGTGCCGTCGTGTACTTCTGGTTTCGCCCGCCAGCCTGGGTGAGCGAGGAGAATCGTGCGGCACCGGTGCTGCGCGCCACCTTGCTGGATGGGCGTGCGCTTGATCTGGAGCAACTGCGCGGCAAGGTGGTGCTGGTGAATTTCTGGGCTACCTGGTGTCCCTACTGCCGTCATGAAATGCCGGCGATGGAGGCGTTCTACCGGGATTATCGCGACAAGGGCTTCGAAATCGTTGCCCTGAGTCAGGATGACGATGCCGGCAAGGTCGGCGAATTCCTGCGCCAGGAGGGCTACCATTTCCCCGTGGCGCTGGAGCCGGCGGGGGCCGCCACTGCCTTAGGCGGGGTGAGCCGGCTGCCCACCTCGTTCGTGATCGACAGGCAGGGCAAGGTGCGCCACAAGATCAGCGGCCAGGTCCACTATGCCCGTCTCAAGGCGCTGGTGGAACCGCTGTTGGCGGAGTAGGGCGCGGCGGCCTACTCCTTGCCAGCGCGCAGGTTGCCCAGGCTTTTTTCCATTTCCCGTTTGTAGAAAATGTAGTCCATCTCCGGTGCGGGCGCGCCCATCCTGACTGCTGCCGCGGTGACCTGGCCGCGCAGGTGGGCGGCGTGGGTCATGATGTGGGTGAGGGCGTCGCGCACCCAGATCTGGCGCGGTTCATTGGCGGTGCTGAGGTAGCCGATCTGTTCGTCGAAGAAGGTTTCCGGCTGCGCTTCCAGCCAGCGCTGGGCTTCGCGGAACTCCAGACGCAGCGCGTTCTTGAGCTCCTTCCAGTCGGCGACATACAGCTCTTCGCGCCCCACTGGCTGGTTTTCCTGCTTCAGGCGCATCATCCAGTTGCGGGTGACCACCAGGATGTGGTTCATGCTCTTGTGGATGTTCTCGAACGGCATGCCCTGGCTGCTCTGGCGCATGTCCTCGGCGAGCACGTCGAGCGCGACGAACAGCATGTCATTGGCCCAGTGCTGGTAATCCGCCTGGTAGATGAAATGTTTTTTCAGCGTGGTCATCATGATGCCGCCCCTCCCAGTTGTTTTTCCAGTAATGCATGCAAGCGGGTGAAATCGAGTTCGCCCAGGGTCTGCTGGAGGATATGCCCCTGCTGGTCGATGACGAAAGTGGTCGGCGTCAGCTTGACCTGGTTGAATGCCTTTGCCGCCTCGCCTGTCGAGTCCAGCGCCACGGTGAAAGGCAGGTCGCGCTGCCGCACATAATTGCTGACATATTCGGGCGGGTCATAACTCATTGCCACCGCCACCACTTCCAGTCCGCGCGCCTGATATTTCCGGTAAGTTTCGGCCAGGTGCGGCATTTCCTTGATGCAGCCGGGGCAGCTGGTGGCCCAGAAATTCACGATTACCACCTTGCCGCGCAGGCTGTCGAGCGGCATCTGTTTCCCGCTCAGGGTTTTTAGTGCAACATTCGGTGCTACAGGTTTCTGCGTCAAAGTGAGCGCTAACCCCGCCATCAGCGCCAATATGCTGATGGCAATTAGAACATGCTTTTTGGCTGGCATCAATTTTCCCTCAGTGCTTTGTCCAGTTCGGCAAGACGCCCGGGCGTGCCGACATCCACCCAGCGCCCGGCGTAATGCATGCCGCCCACTGTGCCGTGATCCATCGCCGCGCGCAACAGGGGCGCAAGCTTTGCTTTCGCGCCGCGCTCGATGGCGGCAAAAAATTCCGGCCGGTAAATGCCGATCCCGCTGAATGTGAATTGTGCGTTTCCATGTGCCTGGACCAATCCATTCTCCAGGGCGAAATCCCCGCCGGGGTGGTGCGGCGGGTTGTCCACCAGCACCAGCCAGGTGGCGTATTTTTCTGCTACGCCATGCAGGGCAGAAAAGTCGAAGTCGCAGAACACGTCTCCGTTGACGACCACGAAGGCGTCCTCGCCCAGCAGCGGGAGCGCGTTGGCGATTCCTCCTGCCGTTTCGAGCGCTTCGGATTCCGGTGAATAGTGGATGCTCACTCCATAGCGGCTGCCATCACCCAGAAAAGTTTCGATCTGTGCGCCGAGATGGGCGTGGTTGATCACCAGTTCGCGTATCCCGGCGCGGGCCAGGTTCTCGATATGCCACACGATCAGCGGTTTGCCGCCCACCGGCAGCAGGGGCTTGGGCGTGCTGTCGGTGAGTGGGCGCATGCGCTCGCCGCGTCCGGCTGCGAGGATCATGGCTTTCATTCTGGATTGAGCCGCAAAGGCGCAAAGACACGAAGAAATTCAAAGCAAAGCCGGCATTGTTTATCCCGGCCCTTTGCGCCTTTGCGTCTTTGCGGTAAAAGATTCAAAACGTATACCCCGCCGCCACCTGCCGGTTTTCCACTTCATCCAGCAGTTTCAGCAGGGGCGTCAGGGTGCCGTAGCGCGCGCAGGCCTTGCGCAGGTAGCTCATCACCGTGGGCATGTCCTTGAGGTAGCCGTCCTTGCCGTCACGATGGTGAAGCCGGGCGAAAATGCCCAGTACCTTGATATGGCGCTGCACCCCCATCCATTCGAAATCGCGGTAGAACTCGTAAAAGTCGGCATTGACCGGCAGCCCGGCTTTTTTCGCCTTTTCCCAGTAGCGGATGCACCAGTCCAGCACGCGCTCCTCTTCCCAGGTGATGTAGGCATCCTTGAACAGGGAAGCGAGGTCGTAAGTGATCGGGCCGTACACCGCATCCTGGAAGTCCAGCACGCCGGGGTTGGGCGCCGAGGCCATCAGGTTGCGCGAGTGGTAATCGCGGTGGACATAGACCCTGGGCTGGGACAGGTTGTTGAGCGCGATCAGGGCGAAGGTGCGCTCCAGCAGTTCGCGCTGCGAGTCATTCAGCCCGGCCTGAACATGCTTGTCCAGATACCATTCCGGCAGCAGGCGCATTTCGCGCAGCAGCAGCGCCTCGTCGTAGGGTGGCAGGCTGTCAGGGCGGCTGGCGAGCTGGATCCGGATCAGCGCGTCGATCGCATCGCGATACAGGGTGTCGGCGTTGCTTTCATCGAGAATCTGCAGGTAAGTGGTGTGCCCCAGGTCCGACAGCAACAGGAAACCCTGTTCCAGATCCTGTGCCAATATCCTGGGGACGTGAGCGCCCGCTTCTCCAAACAGCCTTGCTGCATGGATGAACGGCTTGCAGTCCTCGTGCTCGGGCGGGGCGTCCATGACAATATGGGTGCCGTCGTGGCCCGAAACCCGGAAGTAACGGCGAAAGCTGGCATCGGCCGATGCCGGTGCGACGCTCCAGCCGCCATCGGGAAGCTGCTGGCGCAGCCAGTCGTGCATGAGTTCAATACGTTTCACGGAGACTTCGCCTCATTGCTTAATTCACGGAATTGTGCGATTTTAGCACCTATAATCGGTCTCTATAACAATGCGCTCGCTCCCTCCGACTCTCGCCTTCCTTGTCCTGTTTTCCCTGATCTTCGACCTCCACGCTGACGACGACGGGCTTGAGTTGCGGCCTCAAACTTCGCTGATTTCAGTTTTCCCCGCTGATGAGCAGACGGCGACGTTTCTTGATGCCGACGACATGTCCGGGCGGCAGGGCGGCGAAATCGAGGCCGAGGGAGAGTGCGAGCTGCGCAGGCGCGGGCAGGTGATTCGCGCCGATCGCCTGATTTACCGCCAGGCGGAAGACGAAGTGCGGGCCAGGGGGCAGGTGAGCATCGAGCAGGACGGCAATGTGACGACCGGGCCGGAGCTGGCGATGAAGCTGGATTCGCGCCAGGGCTACATGCGCGAGCCGGTTTACCGCCTGGTGCAGCCCAATGCGCGCGGGGTGGCGGAAAACCTGGAATTTGCCGGAGAGGAAAAATATCATATTACCCGCGGCACTTATACCACTTGCGCCGAGGGCAGCGATGACTGGTTTCTGCGGGTGGGCGAGCTGGAGCTCGATCGCGTCAGTCAGGTCGGTACGGCCTACCATGCCAGCATGGTGTTCAAGGGGGTGCCGTTCATGTATATGCCGTGGATGACCTTCCCCCTCAACAACCAGCGCCAGTCGGGCTTCCTTACCCCCACTTTTGGCAGCAGCGGCAAGAATGGCGTCGAATTTTCCCTGCCCTATTACTGGAACATCGCCCCCGAGCGGGATGCCACCATCACGCCACGCTTCCTGGGGCGGCGCGGCCTGCAGCTGAGCAGTGAATACCGTTACCTGGATCCGGTCTATGCCGGTGAGGCGCGTGCCGAGGGCTTGTCCAATGATGCGGTTACCGGCGAGAGCCGCTATGCCCTGTCCCTGCGCCACGGCCAGTACCTCGGTGCGGGCTGGTCAGCCGGACTGAATCTGCAAAAGGTTTCTGACGACAATTATTTCCGTGATCTCACGACCACTCTGGCGAGCACCTCGCAGACCCACCTGCCGCGCGAGGGTGCGCTGGCCTATAGCGGCTATGGCCTGAATTTCCTGGCACGGGCGCAGAATTTCCAGACCCTGCAGGATCCGCTGGCGCCTTTGCTGCCGCCCTACGCCCGCCTTCCCCAGCTGATGCTGAACGGCTCCTGGCGCAATTTTCCGGCGCTGGATCTGGGCCTTAATAGCGAGTGGGTGGATTTCAGCCACCCCACCCTGGTCAATGGCCGGCGCCTGACTTTCTACCCCAGCGTGGCCTTGCCGCTGTTGCGCAGTTATGCGTATCTCACGCCCAAAATCGGGCTGCACTCCACGCGCTATGCCCTGGGAGCAAACAATCTGGCAGAACTGCCCGATGTGACGCGCACGCTGCCGATATTCAGCGTGGACAGCGGCCTGTTCTTCGAGCGCGAAAGCCAGTGGCAGGGCAGGGATGCGGTCCAGACCCTGGAACCTCGCCTGTATTACCTCCACGTGCCCTATCGGGACCAGAGCCATCTGCCCAATTTTGACTCGGCGCTGGCCGATTTCAACTACACCATGATGTTCAGCGAGAACCAGTTTATCGGCGGCGATCGCATCAACGATGCCAACCAGCTCACGGCGGCACTGACCTCGCGTATGCTGGACCAGCAGAGCGGGCAGGAGTGGCTGCGCGCGACGATTGGCCAGCGCTTCTACTTTCAGGACCAGCAGGTGGTGCTGGACGGGATGGCGGGCCGCACCGACCGTTCATCGGATGTCCTGGCCGCCTTCAGCGGCCGGGTAGCGCCATTCTGGTATGCCGATGCCGGGGTACAGTACAATCAGGCCCAGCGCCAGATACAGAAAACCGGCCTGGGCATGCGCTACCAGCCGGAGCCGGGCAAGGTGTTCAACTTTGGCTACCGTTATAACCGCGATGCGCTCAACCCCATCAAGCAGGCGGATATTTCCACCCAGTGGCCGTTTTCCGGGCGCTGGCAGGGGGTGGGACGCTGGAATTATTCCTTCCTTGACGGCAAACTTTTGGAGGGCTTGGCCGGGCTTGAATATAATGGTGGCTGCTGGGCGGCTCGGGTAGTGATGCATCGCTTCGCTACTGCAACCGCACAAACCAGCGATTCGATATTTTTTCAGTTGGAGCTGTTCGGCATGGGGAAAATCGGCTCCAACCCCCTGGACATCCTGAAACGGAATATTTCCGGCTATGTGCATACCCATCAACCCTCCATTCCGGCTACGACTCATGACCCGTTCTAAATTCAGACTGCTTTCCTTCTTTCTCGCTGCCACTCTGTCGGGGGCGCCATCCTTCTCCATGGCGGAGGACAAACAGGCCGGTGTCGCCGTGCTCGACCGCATCGTGGCCGTGGTGAACAGCGAAGTCATTACTAGACTGGAACTGGACGAGCGCCTGCGGACGGTGATGCAGCAGCTGCAAAAACAGGGTACGCCGATGCCGCCGCGCGAACTGCTGGAGAAACAGCTGCTGGAACGCATCATCATGGACCGTGTGCAGCTTCAGCTGGCCCAGGAAACCGGCGTCAGGGTGGATGATGCCCAGCTCGACAAGACCCTGCAGCGCATTGCCCAGGACAACAAACTTGATTCCGAGCAGTTCCGTGCCGCACTGGAAAAGGACGGCATCAATTTCAGCCAGTTTCGCGAACAGATGCGCGGCGAGATCACCATGGCGCGACTGCGTGAGCGGGAAGTGGAGAATCGCGTCGTCGTGAGTGATGGCGAAGTGGACAATTATCTCAACACCCGTGGCGCGGCTGCGGGCGATGGCGGGGAATTCAGTCTTGCTCATATCCTGGTGCGGGTGCCGGAGCAGGCCGCTCCGGAGCAATTGCAAAAACTCAAGGCACGCGCGCTCCAGGCGCTGGAAGAAGTGCGGGCGGGCAAGGATTTCCGCCAGGTGGCAGCGAGTTATTCCGATGCGCCTGACGCGCTGAACGGCGGCGTGCTGGGCTGGCGGAGTGCCGGGCAGCTGCCGGCCCTGTTTCTCGAAGCGCTCGGCAGCCTCCAGCCGGGCGAAACCAGCCAGGTGCTGCGCAGCCCGAACGGGTTTCATATTCTCCGGTTGCTGGACAAGCGCGGCAAGGGGACGCCGTTCGTCGTGCAGCAGACCCATGCCCGTCACATCCTGATCAAGGTCAATGAAGTGATGTCCGAAGGCGATGCCAGGAATCGCGCCCTGCAGCTCAAGGAGCGGCTCGACAACGGTGCCAGGTTCGAGGATCTGGCGCGCCAGCATTCGGAGGATGGTTCCGCCAGCCGTGGTGGAGACCTCAACTGGCTGTCGCCGGGCGATACCGTGCCGGAATTCGAGAGGGCCATGGATGCCCTGCAGCCGGGACAATTGTCCGCGCCGGTACGCTCTCCCTTCGGCTGGCATCTGATCCAGGTGCTGGAACGACGCAGCGAGGATGTGAGCAAGGAACGCCAGCGTATGCAGGCACGCCAGGAAATCCGCCTGCGCAAGGCTGACGAATCCTATCAGGAATGGCTGCGCCAGTTGCGTGACCGGGCTTATGTCGAGTACCGGCTGGAAGAGAAATAGGTTAGTGCAGTGTTGCACGCTAAACTCAGAACGATTGCCCTGACTGCTGGCGAGCCTGCCGGCATCGGCCCCGACCTGTGCGTGCTGCTGGCGCAGCAGCCTGTGCCGGCACGGGTCGTGGTGCTGGCGGATAAAACGCTGCTGACATCCCGTGCCAGGATGCTCAAACTGCCCCTGACTATCATGGATTATGCTCCGCTGGCCGATCAGCCTGCTCCGCCGGGCGTGCTTGAGGTGATGTCCGTGCCGCTGGCCGCGCCCGTTCAGCCCGGCAAACTTGATCCGGCCAATAGCGCCTATGTTCTGGAAACCTTGCGCCTGGCCGTGGAGGGTTGCCGCAACGGCGCCTTCAGCGCCATGGTGACTGCCCCGGTTCACAAGGGCGTGATCAACGATGCGGGCATCCCTTTTACCGGGCATACCGAATTTCTCGCTGGACTGACCGGAACGCCGCGGGTGGTGATGATGCTGGTCGGCGGGGCGATGCGTGTCGCGCTGGCCACCACCCATCTGCCGCTCCGGGATGTTGCGGATGCCATTACGCGGGAAAGTCTCGCCGAGGTCATTCGCATTCTGCACCATGATCTGGTGCTCCGTTTCGGCTTGCCGCAGCCACGCATCCTGGTGGCGGGACTCAACCCTCATGCCGGCGAGGGCGGGCATCTCGGGCGAGAGGAAATCGAAGTCATTTCTCCCGTGCTGGACACTTTGCGCGCGCAGGGCATGGACCTGCGCGGCCCGCTGCCGGCGGACACCCTGTTCACGCCACGCATGCTGGCGGAATGTGACTGCGTGCTGGCGATGTACCACGACCAGGGGCTGCCGGTGCTGAAGCATGCAAGCTTTGGCGCGGGGGTCAATGTTACCCTGGGGCTGCCCATCATCCGCACTTCAGTCGATCATGGCACGGCGCTGGATCTGGCGGGCAGCGGCAAGGCGGAGCTGGGGAGCCTGCTCGCGGCAATCGAACTGGCCTGCCAGATGGCGCGGCCATGAAGCACATTCCGCGCAAAAGATTTGGCCAGCATTTCCTGACCGACCGCCAGGTGATCGCCGACATTATTTCCGTCATTGCGCCGCGAGCGGATGATCTGATGGTGGAAATTGGCCCCGGCCTGGGGGCGATCACCAAACCCCTGCTGCAGACGGTGCGCCACCTTCACGTGGTGGAGCTGGACCGCGACATTGTCGCCCGTTTGCACCGGGATTATGCGCCGGAGCGCCTGGACATCCACTCGTGTGATGCCCTCAAGTTCGATTTTGGCAGCCTGGGCAGTCCATTGCGGGTAGTGGGCAATCTGCCCTACAACATCTCCACGCCCTTGCTGTTTCATCTCGCCAGCTTTGTCGACCGGATCGAGGACATGCATTTCATGCTCCAGCTGGAAGTGGTTGAACGCATGGTAGCTGAGCCTTCCACGCCAGCTTATGGTAGGCTGTCGGTCATGCTGCAATATTTCTTTATCATGGAAAATCTGCTTCATGTGCCGCCGCAGGCATTTTCGCCGCCGCCCAAGGTGGAGTCGGCCGTGGTGCGCATGCTGCCGTGGCGCGACCGGCCGTTTGCAGCCAATAGCGTGGAAACGCTTTCAGCCGTGGTGACGGCTGCCTTTGCCATGCGCCGCAAGACCTTGCGCAATACCCTTCACGCTTACCTGAGCGGGGCGGATTTCGAGCAGCTGGCAATCGACCCTGGCCTGCGCGCAGAAAACCTGAGCCTGCCGGATTTTGTCCGCATTGCCAACCATGTGGAAGGGACGGCATGAACACCACCCTTTCCCGTGTTGATCCCATGGATTTTAAAGCCACCCCGGATGAAGTAAGCCTTTACCGGCGCTACCTTGATGTCCTGGGGCGCATCACCAATCTGTTGCTGGAAAGCAGCGGGGAAGAAAGTTGGGCGGAAGTGCTGCAACTGCTGGCCCAGGCCGCACGCATCAACCATTGTGCCGTGTATCTCAACGAGCGGGACGAAAAAAATGGCCATCTGCTGGCGCGCCTGCGTGCCGTGTGGTCTTCCTGTTCAGCCGGCAGTGGCATCGCTGGCCTGCAATGCCTGGATTACCACGATTACGCCCTGCTGAATGACACCCTGCATATCGGCATGGTTCTGACCAAGAACCTGTCCGAGCTGCCGCCGGCTGAATTCAGGCTGTTCAAGGAAATGCAGGTCGCCAGCGTGATGTGTATTCCGCTACTGGAAGGCGGCGAGATGACCGGCTTCCTGGGCTTCTTCTGCCAGCGTGAGAAAAATGACTGGCTGCCGATGGAAATCGACATCCTGTGCGTGGCGGCCAACAATTTTGCTGCTGCCTTTGCGCGTCAGCGTATCGAAAACAGCCTGCGTGCCAGCGAGTCTCGTCTGAGAGTGCTGGTGGGCGCCACCGAAGATGTCGTCATCGAATTCGACGCGGGCGGCATCATCCATAATGTCTGGTCCGATCATAGCCTGCTGCCCTCCTCCACTGGCACCGGAGAACTGCTGTCTTCCGCGTTGCCCGAGGATATGGCGCATGCCTTGCTGGTTGCTGCGCCGCGCGTGCTGTCCAGTGGCAAGAGCGATATTGTCGAGTTTGCGCTGGAAGATGCGCTGGGCGATCAGTATTTCACCGGACGTCTCCAGACTGTCCCGGCAGAAAATGGGCGCGGCCTGCATCTGGTGGCGCTGATCCGTGATGTGACCGCGCAGATGCAGGCCGAGGCGCGGCGCCAGACCATGCTCGATACGCTGGATCTGCTTGAAGAGGCGATTATCGATATGACGCCGCAGGGGCGCCTGACCACGGTCAGCGCGGGCTGGGGCAAGCTGCGCGGGGATCGGGAGGCCGGACGGGCCGAGCCCGATCAGTCACTGCTGCAATTCATCCATTCCGATGACCGGGCCAGTGTGGCGGCTACCTTGGCCGACCTGGAAGCGGGGCGTGACCGCAGCACGGTGTTGCGCTTCCGCCTGCATGGAGAGAACGACAAGCATTTGTGGGTGGAAGCGCGCCTGCTTGCTCACCGCTCTCCTCAGGGGCACGTGAGTTGCCTGCGCGGGATATTGCGCGATGTCACCGCCTCTTACCTGGAACAGAAGCGCATCACCCGGATGGCCCTGCACGATCCGCTGACCCAGCTGCCGAACCGGATGCTGTTGCATGACCATTTGCAGCAGGCGATCATTCGTGCCCAGCGCAATGGCACCCGGGTTGCCCTGGGGTTTATCGATCTCGACCGCTTCAAGCAGATCAACGATACGCTCGGGCACCAGGGCGGCGATATCGTGCTGCAGGCGCTGAGCCAGCGGCTTCAGTCGGTCATGCGGGATATGGATACCCTGTGCCGCTGGGGCGGGGATGAATTCGTGGCTTTGCTGCCCGATGCCGTTCCGGAAGTGGATGTGCGCATGATTGCCTCGCGCCTGATGGAGGCCGGCCGTCAGCCGATCGAGGTGGAAGGGCAGGAAGTTCTGCCCACGCTGAGCATCGGTTTTGCGGTTTACCCCGAAGATGCGGACAGTGCCGAGGCGCTGATGACGGTTGCCGACCACACCATGTTCCACGCCAAGCGCAACGGCCGCAACAACGTGCAGTTTTATGCCGACCTGGCACGCTCGGGCGGTGCGACTACTGCAGCTTGAACTGCTTGATCACCTGATCCAGTTCGGCTGAAAGCCGGGCCAGCTCGCTGGTGGCACGCTCCCCGGCAAGAGTGTCTACTGCGGCTTCCTGTACCATGTGACTGATTTCCTCGACATGCTCGCGCACCCCCGAAACCATCTGGTTCTGGGATTCGGCACCGGATGCGATGCGTTCGATCATTTCGGAGACCATTTCCACGCTGCGCACGATTTCCTGTAGCGCGCGCCCCGCCTCGGTGGCTTTCGCCACACCGCCGCGCACCTGTTCGGTGCCGCTTTGCATGGTGGCGATGGCATTGCGGGTTTCCTGCTGCACACTCTGGATCATGCTGCTGATTTCCTGGGTGGCCTGTGCGGTTTTTTCTGCCAGCTTGCGCACTTCATCCGCCACTACCGCAAAGCCCCGCCCCTGTTCGCCGGCGCGGGCAGCCTCGATGGCGGCATTGAGCGCAAGCAGATTGGTCTGCTCGGCAATGCCGTTGATCACCGCCACGATAGCGCCGATTTCGTCCGACTTGCGCCCCAGACTGTCCACCGCCGAAGAGCCCAGCGTCACCGACTCGTTGATCTGGTGCATGCCGTGGATGGTCTCCTGCACGATGTTGCCACCCGACTTGGCCAGGCTGGAAGCGTTGCGTGCCGCTTCCGAAACCTGGCTGGCACTACTGGATATTTCTGCGACCGTGGCGGAGAGGGTTTCGGTGCTGGAATTGATGCTGTCCACGGTCTGGTGCTGCATGTCGAAGCGGTTGCGCACCCCCGCCATCAAGCCCTTGATGGTGTTGGCGTCGTTGTTCACACTGCCGCTCATGTTGGCCACCTCACCGATCAGGTCACGCAGGTTGGCGGCCATCTTGTTGAAGCCGTGGATGATCTCGCCGATCATGTCATCACTTTGCATGCTGCAATGGTGGCTGATGTCCTTGTTGCTGATGGCGGTGGCCACCTGGGAAATGCGGCGCAGCTTGGACAGCAGCACCCAGTTCACCAGCCAGTAATTGGCCAGCCCGACACTGGCACCCGCCACCAGTGCGCTTACCACGAACCACACCAGCATGCCGGGTTTCCATTCCACGAACATGTTGGCAAACACCGGAAAGATGGCCCCCATGACCAGTCCGAGCGCGAGGAACGACAGCATCAGATTACGCAATACGCTGGGCTTCATTTTGTTCTCCCCCTGTCTTTATTATGTTTCAGCGTGAGCCACGCTGAATGAATTCAATCTTATACCCATCCGGGTCTTCGATGAAAGCAATGATGGTCGTGCCCGCGTTCATCGGCCCAGCCTCGCGCACCACTTTGGCGCCCTGTTTGCGCACAGTCTCGCAGATTCGGTAAGCATCTTCCACTTCGATGGCCAGGTGGCCGAAACCATTGCCGATGTCATAGGAAGAGGTGTCCCAGTTGTAGGTCAGCTCAATCACGGTATGGTCGGCCTCATCGCCGTAGCCCACGAAGGCCAGGGTGAATTTCCCTGCAGGATAGTCCTTGCGGCGCAGCAGGCGCATGCCGAGGACTTCAGTATAGAAAGCGATGGACTTGTCGAGATCGCCGACGCGGATCATGGTATGCAACAGACGCATGAGACAGTTTCTCCTTCAGGTGGTTGGGAAGGGGCTTGGTATTCATCATAACAAGCTTGCCGCCAGGAAAAAACCCTGCCGCAGACAAGAGTAAACTGGCTATGTGCGGGGCTAAGCTCTACTGCGTAGGGTTAAAATTTAGAGCGGAAACCACCGCAAAAGTGCATCACGTAATGCTTGGAATGCGCTATCAGAACAACCCTTGGCGGATACTCGCATCGCCAATTGCTGATAGATTGCGGATGATCTCCCTTTTTTAGACTGACGGAGCACCCATTCTACTGCCTCTTTGGGGCGGTTGGGTTTTGCCTCATTTGGATTCCAAAACCCCTGTTCTTTCAAAGCGGTGCGAAGATCAACAAAGGTACCGTTAAAACCTAATGCTGAACAGACATGAGGGCTATCCTGCCATACCCAGTTTTCCAATTCTGGGGCGATGACTATTGCGCATCCACAGTTATCCGTCCAGCCCGCGCTAGATAAATGGTTATGTAAACGCTGAGAAATAACATCAGGACCTGGCGAACCATCCCAGTCAGCATCGACAATAACGACCGCGTGACGATATGAATGGGCGTAAGGCTGCAAAAATTCATTCGCTCTCGTATAAAGGCCAGGGTCGTTTTGCCCATGTGCAACCAACAGATCCCGTTTTGGGTCAAAATCGAAATTTCTGCAACCTAGTATTTTATGAAAGGCGTCCCGAGCAAAAAATCCTTTGAGCATTCCCTCCATATTCTTGTCAGCTAACAGAAAAAGGCAATCTCTCATCCCAGCACTCCGGTCGCGAATAGTTCTCCAAGGTTTAGTGCAGATTGCCATTCGCGTAGGCGTGGATGATCAACTCCCCGCACAATATCCACTGCTCCCTCATCTGCCTTACCAAAACATAGAATTTGACGGGATCGCAACAAGCTGAGTACGACAGGAGAATGAGTAGCACATAGCACCTGCGCATCGTAAACGGAGGACAATGACTGCATGACCGTCTCCATTGCTTTGGGATGGATGCCGTTTTCCGGCTCCTCAATCAATACCACCTTTGGAGTCGTTGGTGCATAAGCTAGCAAGGTTAGCGCAAGCAAACGCAAGGTTCCGTCGGAAAGTACCCAGGATGGTGCGGTTAAGCCACTTTTGTAGCGCAACTGGATGTAGCGGGAACGATCCTCCAGTTTCTCACAGGTTTTGATGTCTTCTAGATCGTCCAGCGTGGTCGCTAAATGCGCCACCCATTCCTGTTTGACTTCTGCCTCCCCCAGTTTTTCCAATTCATGCACAACCCATGGCAGATTTGAGCCATCCGGTAAAAAATCGGAAGGTGAGCCAGCAGGAGATGGCATGCGCATTTTTTCAGCGTTGAGCATCAAGCGGTGGATGCCCTCCATCAACACCCGCTTGGCCCAAGTCGCCGCTGGGAATTTTTGTTCATCTTCCGGTAGGTTTGCTAGCGCGCTCTTGCTTGGTCCCAGGCGGAATAGGTTATTCCAATCCGAGGTTTCCGAGCGGAAGTAATCGTTGCCGCTTTCTACAACCTTGCTTACCACTTTGCGCCAGCCCAGCGGGCTCTTCCTGTTCTGGGGGAGTACAATATGCTCCGGCGCCATTTGCGGACAGGGGAACAGTGTCTGCTGATGTGTTTCCCGTGATTTGATTTCGTTGCAAAGCCATAAGGTTTCATGATCGAAACCCAGCCGGTCATCGGTATGAATACCTAGCTCATAGCGCGCATAACGATAACGCTGCCCCAATGTTTCGATGATTTCGCTTGGTAACTCCAGAGTCACCGCGATTTCTACCCCGCCTCCCTGGCGCAGCCAAGTCAAATCCAGCGGGTCAACCGCGCGGGGCGGGATGTTCATGCGCGCATTGCCGAACACCGCCGCATCCAGTCCGCTGGAGAGGATGTCCCGCACTAGCAGCAAGGCGTCGAACAGCGTGCTTTTGCCGCAAGCATTCGGTCCCACCATTACCAGGAATGGATCGAAATCGACCGAGACATAACGCAGGGCGCGCAGGCCTTTGACTTCTAGGCGGCGAATCATGGGTTTTCTCCGAGTTGGGAGGGGTAATTCTTGTCACTCCACATACGATTGACAACGGTCTTGATTTTACTCTCGAAACGGCGGGTAAGCTCTTTATTGGAGTTGACTAGGGCTTGATCCGTTTTGATTTTAGTAGCCATGTTCTTGGAATTGAGTCCTAAATGTTTTTGGCTTGCTGTTTTTTTTCTGGCTAGATAGGGCATGTTACCAAAATATTCTCTGTCATAACCGCTCCTGATTTCGCCCTGTGTTCCTATGCTTCTTAGCGCCGCAGCAGTGTAAATCAAACTTCAGAAGTGGTGATAGCTTATGCTGTGATCGTGCAAAAACCCGCGCAGCTCGCGGAAATCCGGGCAGGCCGAGGCAACGATCTCCCAGAAGGCGGGAGAATGGTTGAGCTCGATGATATGGGCCAGTTCGTGTACCACCACATAATCGATCACCGCCGGCGGCGCCTTGATCAAACGCCAGTTGAGGCGGACGGCACCCTGGCTGGTGCAGCTTCCCCAGCGGGTGCGGGCATTGGAGAGATTGAGGCGCGACACGCATACCCCTAGTTGCCGGGCATGGTGATTCACCCGCTGCTGGAAAAAGGCCAGCGCTTCGCGGCGATACCACTGTAGCACCTTGTTTCTGAGGGCAAGGGCATCGTCCGGGTCGGGCAGCGCTACCCGTAGCAGGCTGTCGCAGCGTGCCGGGCGGGCGCGCGGGCCACCTGGCTCCACCGCCAGTTCCAGCGGGCTGCCCAGAAAAGGCAGCAGTTGGCCATCCTGCCAGCGAAACTCGGGAATGGCACGGGCGCGCATCTCCTCCAGCTTGTCCAGCACCCATGCGGACTTTTCCCGCAGCAGCGCTTCCCACTCGCGCTGTGGCAGGCGGGCCGGGACGCTGACGGTCAGTCCGGCTTGGTCGATTCTGAGGCCGATGCTGCGCCGGCGCGGGCTGCGGCGCAGCAGGTAGGAGATTTCCCGTTCACCGAGGAGGAGATGATGCCGCAAGCGGGCCGCCTTCGAAGTCGTGCGCGATGCGCTGCATTTCCTGCTCGATCCAGCTTTCCACCCGGCTGTTGAGGTCGCCGGCCTTCATCCCTGCCGCTTCGATCGGCTTGCCGATGCTCACGGTAATGGTGCCGGGATGGCGCAGGAAGGCATTCTTGCCCCAGAACTCGCCGGCGTTGTGCGCTACCGGCAGCACCGTGGCGCTGCTGTGGGTGGCGAGAAAGGCGCCGCCGATATTGTACTTGCCCTTGATGCCGGGCTTGTGGCGCGTGCCCTCGGGGAAAATCACCACCCACAGTCCCCTGGCCAGGCGATCCTTGCCCTGTTCGGTGACCTGTTTCAGCGCTTCCTTGCCGGCGGCGCGGTCGATGGCGATCGGGCTGGTCATGGCCAGCCCCCAGCCGAAGAAGGGGATACGCAGCAGCTCGCGTTTCAGCACCCACACCAGCGGCGGGAAAATTTCCTGAAACGCCAGCGTTTCCCAGGCTGACTGGTGCTTGGCGAGCACCACGCAGGGACGATCGGGAATGTTTTCAGTGCCGATGACGCGGTATTTCAGGCCGCAGGTCAGCCTGGCCCACCACAGCATGATCCTGGCCCAGCCGGAAATGATGCGGGAGCGGGTCAGGGGCGGAAAGGGGAAGGTGAGCAGGGCGAGGACGGAAAACAGCGGCGTGAGCAGCAGGGTGCCCAGGGCGTAAAGGGTGGAGCGCAGCCACACCATCATGCGGTGCGCGTAATCAGGTGACGTACCGCTTCTGCCAGGTCGTCGAATACCAGCGTTCCTTCCGGCAAGCCTCCCGCGGCCAGGGTCTTCTCGCCCTTGCCGGTACGCACCAGGATGGGCTGCGCACCCAGGGCCACCGCCGCCTGCAGGTCGCGCAGCGAATCGCCGATGGCGGGCACGCCGTCCAGTTCCATGTTGAAGCGCTTGCTGATTTCCTCGAACATGCCGGGCTTGGGCTTGCGGCAGTCGCATTTCGAGTCGGCGGCATGGGGGCAGAAAAACAGCGCGTCGATGCGCCCGCCCACCTGGGCCAGGGCCTTGTGCATCTTGTCGTGGATGGCGTTGAGCGTGGCCATGTCGAACAGGCCGCGGCCGATGCCCGACTGGTTGGTGGCCAGCACCACGCGGTAGCCTGCCTGGTTGAGGCGGGCAATGGCTTCCAGGCTGCCGGGAATGGGCTTCCATTCATCCGGGCTCTTGATGAACTGGTCGGAATCGAAATTGACCACGCCGTCGCGGTCGAGAATGATGAGTTTCATGCCGCCAGCTTCGAAATATCCGCCACCTGGTTCATCAGGTCGCCCAGGGATTTGAGCAGGGCGAGGCGGTTGTTGCGGATCAGCGGCTCGTCTGCCATCACCATGACGCTGTCGAAAAAGCTGTCCACGGCCTGGCGCGCGCCTGCCAGCTGGGTCAGTGCGCCGCTGTAGTCCTCGTTCTGGATCAGGGCCATGACCTGGGGGGCGAGCTGGTTGACCACTGCCAGCAGCTCACGCTCGGCGGCTTCCTGCATCAGGGCCAGGTCGGCGCTGCCGCTGGGGGCATCGGTCTTTTTCAGGATGTTCTGGATACGCTTGTTGGCGGCGGCCAGGGCGGCGGCTTCCGGCAGCTTGCCGAATGCGCGTACCGCTTCCAGGCGCGGGATGACCAGGTCGATGCGGGTCGGGGCCTGGCTGACCACCGATTCGATGTCGTTGGCCTCGAAGCCCCTGTCGCGCAGGTAATTTTTCAGGCGTTCGAGCATGAAGCCATGCACGTCCACCCCCACGCTTTCCGCCACGACTTCGCCGGGGAATTGCGCTTTTGCCAGTTGCAGCAGTGAATGCAGGTCCAGCGGCAACTGTTTTTCGCTCAGGATGCGCAGGATGCCCAGGGCGTGACGGCGCAGGCCGAAGGGGTCCTTGTCGCCGGTGGGCACCAGGCCGATGCCGTAGATGCCGACCAGGGTGTCGAGCTTGTCGGCCAGGGCGGCGGCCGCGCCGATATTGTCCAGCGGCAGCGCATCGCCGGCAAAGCGCGGCCAGTAATGCTGTTCGATGGCACGTGCCACCTCGGCGGTTTCTCCATCATGCCGTGCGTAATATTGCCCCATGATGCCCTGCAGTTCGGGGAATTCGCCCACCATGTCGGTCAGCAGGTCGGCCTTGGCCAGCCAGGCGGCGCGTTCGGCCTGGTCCGCATCGGCCTTGAGGTGACGGGCGATCTCCCCGGCCAGCTTGCGCACGCGCTGCACCCGTTCGAGCTGGCTGCCGAGTTTGTTGTGGTAAACCACGTTGCCCAGCTTTTCGACGCGCGAGGCCAGGGGTTTTTTGCGGTCCTGGTCGAAGAAGAATTTGGCGTCGGCCAGGCGCGGGCGCACCACGCGCTCGTTGCCGCCGATCACCGCGCTGGGGTCGGAAGGACTGATGTTGGACACGATCAGGAACTGGTTGGTCAGCTTGCCGGAGGCATCCAGCAGCGGGAAATATTTCTGGTTGGCCTTCATGGTCAGGATCAGGCATTCCTGCGGCACGCCGAGGAATTCCGGGTCGAAACGGCCAATCAGCACGTTGGGACGCTCCACCAAGGCGGTGACTTCATCCAGCAGGGCATCGTCCTCCACCGGCTTTACTCCGCCGCCGACCTTCGCTGCCGCGTCCTGCAACTGGCGGGCGATGTCGGCGCGGCGTGCTTCGAAGCTGGCGATCACTGCGCCCTCGCTTTCCATCTGTGCCGCGTAGCTGTCGGCCTCCCCGATGCTGACCGGGCTGGCAGCGGCTTCGAAGCGGTGGCCCTGAGTGGTGCGGCCAGCGGAAAGGCCGAGCACGGAAACTGGCACGGTGTCGGCACCATGCAGCGCCACCAGGCCGTGCACCGGGCGCACGAAATTGACCGTGCTCCAGCCAGGTTGCGCGCAGTTTTCATGCAGCTGGTAAGTCATTACTTTCGGTATGGGCAGCCTGGTCAGGGCTTCGTCCAGCGCTTTCTGGAGGCCATCCGCCAGGGTTGCGCCCTTGGCTACGCTGTCGAAAAACAGTGCTTCGCTCTTGCCGTCAGTGGCGCGCTTGAGATTCGGCACAATGGCGCTATCCAGACCCAGTGCGGCAAGGCGCTTCAACAGCGCAGGCGTGGCCTGGCCATTGGCGTCCAGTCCCACATTCACTGGCATCAGTTTGTGCGACACCGGTTTGTCGGCGGCCTGGGCCGCCACGTTTGCTAACTGCACCGCCAGACGGCGCGGCGAGGCGAAGGGTGTCACGGCGGCAGCGGCGTCGGCCAGGCCTTGTGCCTTGAGGGAATCCGCGACGGCAGCGGCAAAAGCATCGCCCAGCTTCTTCAGCGCCTTGGGCGGCAGTTCTTCGACAAACAGTTCGACCAGAAGATTTTGTGTACTCATGCTTTTACCGCCTTCTCTTCCAGTTTTGTCCGCACTTCGTCCGCCCACTCTCTGGGCGCCATCGGGAAGCCCAGCCGGGCACGGCTGTCCAGATAGCTCTGGGCCACGCTGCGCGCCAGGTTGCGGATGCGGCCGATGTAGGCGGCGCGTTCGGTTACCGAGATGGCGCCACGCGCGTCCAGCAGGTTGAAGGTGTGGGCGGTTTTCAGCACCTGCTCATAGGCGGGCAGGGCCAGTTGCTGTTCCATCAGATGTTTGGCCTGTTTTTCATGGGCATTGAAGGCGGTGAGCAGGAATTCCACGTCGCTGTGTTCGAAGTTGTAGGTGGACTGCTCCACTTCGTTCTGGTGATAAACGTCGCGGTAGCTGAGCCCCTTGGTCCAGGTCAGGTCGAAGACGTTCTCGACGCCTTGCAGATACATCGCCAGCCGCTCCAGGCCGTAGGTGATCTCGCCGGTGATGGGCTTGCAGTCGATGCCGCCGACCTGCTGGAA
>CAZKHJ010000019.1:0-35324 GCA_964552675.1 uncultured Sulfuricella sp.
CAGTTCCTGGAAGTGCATGCGCTCGGTGACCGGGCAGATGCCGCGTTCGTAATTGATGGTTCCCTGGTAGCCGGGGTAGGTGAAGGGGAAGCCGTCCTTGCCGTAGGCGATGCGCTGCTGGTACAGGGGCTGGAGGTAGATCGGTTCGACGTAGCCCTGGCCTAGGGGGATGCCTTCGGCCTGCATGGCCGCGACGATGCGTTCGCGCGGGACGCCAGTGGCGGCGGCATCGTATTTCATGACGTAGACGTAATAGCCGTGCCGTACGCCGGGCTGGACCGCAGGCGGGGTCAGGCCGGGCAGGCCGAACAGTTCGCGGGTGAGGAAGTTGGCCGCCGCAATGCGCGGCGCGACCAGGCCTTCCAGCTTTTTCAGCTGTTCTGCGGCAATGGCGGCTTCGATCTCGGTCATGCGGTAGTTGAAACCGACCATGTTGACGATGTTTTCCACGCCTTTTTTCTTTACCACCACTTCGGCGTGGTTGCGGATCAGTTGCAGGCGTTCGGCGAGGTCGGGATTGTTGGTGACCACGATGCCGCCTTCGCCGCAATGGATGGTCTTGTGGTAATTGAGGCTGAACACGCCCATGTCGGCCAGGGTGCCGGCAAATTTGCCGTGGTAGGTGGCGCCCGGCGCCTGGGCGGTATCCTCGATCACGATCAGGTCATGCTCGCGGGCGATGGCCATGATTTCATTCATTGCCGCCGGGTGGCCAAAGATGTCGACCACGATGATGGCTTTGGTGCGCGGGGTGATGCGTTCGCGGATGCTGGCTGGTGACAGGCAGAAGGTGTCCGGGTCGATGTCGGCAAACACGGGTATCCCGCCATAGATCAGCGCGGCGGCGGCCGAGGCGGACATGGTGTAGGGCGAGACGATCACTTCGTCGCCGGGCCCCACGCCCGCTGCGCCCACCGCCGCATACAGGCCGGAGGTGGCGGAATTGACGCTGATCGCATGTTTGACGCCGAAATAGGCTTCCCACTCGCGCTCCAGTTTCTGCACCCGTGGACCGCCGAAAAAGTCCGGCGACCAGGTGCCGAGAAATTTTGACAGCACGGTGCTGTCGAGCACTTCCATCACGGCGCGCTTTTCTTCCTCGCCGATGGTGACGTAAAGGGGAAAGGGGGATGTTCTGACGGCTTCGCCGCCGTTGATTGCCAGTTTTGCCACGAATTTTCCTGTTTCTAGATACCAATCATCGAATATGCCAATTTTGCCACATTTTGGCTGGCTTTGCCCGGCCGGGTCGGGCGCGTCTGGTCTATGCGGCTTGCGGTAAGCAGGGAGGCCAGGGCGGGTTTCAGCATCGATTCCTGGTAGACCGGGCAGGTCAGGTTCGCGCGGTTGGGGGGGAAATCGTCGGGCAGGGGAAGATCGAGACGGATGCTCAGGGTGGGCCGGCCGAGCTGAGCGGCTTCCACCAGGAACATGGTATTCATGCCTGCCACGATATCGGCGGCGAGGGCGAGGTCGCGTGAGTTGCCTTCGCTACTGATTTTGATGCTGACCGTATCGTGGATGAGGTGGCGGTAAATTTCCCCGTTTTCGCGCGGATGGGGGCGAATCAGCAGCGTGGCGCGTTTTTCCTGGGCATGGGCGAGTTCGGCCAGGGCCGGGAGCAGGGCGCCGACCGTGCGCCGGCGGTCCAGCCAGGGCAGAGGAACGTTTTCATCATGGTCGGAAAAGGAGGGCGGCTGGGAGGCGTAAAGCACCAGCCAGTCATCCGGGCTGACGGACAGTTCTGCCCGGATAGCATCACGTTGTGTCGCAGTGAAGGCGGCACGGTGCGCTTCCAGGCTGTCCAGGGCGGGGTGCCCGGCGACGACCAGGCGGGCGGGCGGAAAGCCTTCCGCAATCATTTCTTCCTGCGCCAGGTCATCCATCACCGCGATACGGTCAGGAAGATGTGCCAGGTCGTTCTGCTCGTAGCTGAAGCGCAGGCTGTAATTGGACCAGAAATCGAGCACGGCAAGGGTGGGAATGCCCAGTTCATGGGCGGCGGCGATGTACTGTTTTTCGAATTCGAACGGGTTGACGGACGTGCCGGTGAGCACCAGGCGCGTATTCAGCTGCTGCAGCTGGGCGCGGATTGCTGCGAAGGTCGTGTCGTCGGGGATGATTGTGTGTGCCAGCCTGCGCTTGGTCCACAGGGTGTGGGCCTGGCGGTAGGCCATGGCATGCACGGTCAGGCGGTTTTCGGCACGCAATGCCTCGATGACCGGCGCGACTGCGTTGGCTCCGCCGGGGTCGCCGCAGATGACGACGATGTCGGGCCGGCTCATGCCGCAGCGCGCACGGCCAGGGCCACGTCCAGCGCGGCCAGTGCATCCTCGCCGGTGCAGCGCGGTGTGGTGCCGTTCTTCAGGCAGAGGGCGAGATCGTCCACGGCATTGAACAGAGCGTCCCCCAGTTCCCCTGACAGGATTTCTGCCTCGCCCAGCCTGCGATAGCCGGCACCGAACGGGCTGTCCTCAAGGCGCTGGATTTCAATACGGAAGCCCGAATCCACGATGCGTGCCCGGCCCCCGGTGCAGGCGATGTCCATTTCAAACAGGGCGTAATCTGCTGCCGAAAGGCCGTGCAGATAGCCACGGGCGCCGCTGGCAAAGCTCAGCAAGGCGTCCAGGGTGGGATCGTTGCCCCCTTCGTGCAGGACATCGCTGCCGCTGGCTTCGCTGATGGGCCCCAGCAGCCAGCGTGCCAGATCGAACCAGTGCGCGCCGTTATGCAGCGTACCCTTGGTGTAGAAGCCCGAGACGGCCTGTGCCCGTCCCAGCTCTCCTGCTTCCAGCAGATTTTTCAGCTGCCAGAATCCGGCGGCATAACGGCGCGTGTAATTGACCGCCAGGATGACCCCGCGCCGGGCAGCCAGCGCGATCAGTTCCTGTGCCTCGCCGCGTGTCAGGGCGAGCGGTTTTTCCGCCAGTACGGCACGCACCGCAGGGTGCTGCAGGGCGGTCCTGATCTGTCCGTAGTGAGCGGCATCCGGCGTGCAGATGCTGACGATTTCGGGCCTGGCGTCGTCCAGCATGGCGGCAAAGTCGCTGTGGCAGGCAGGCACATTCCAGCGTGTGGCACAGCGTTCGGCTTTTTCCGCATCCTGGTCGCACACCGCGACCAGTTCGGTTTCGGCGCAGCGCGTGTAGGCGTCGGCATGCGACCAGACGCCGGGTAGCGTCATGGTGTCGGAAAACTCGCTGCCGATCAGGCCGCAGCCAGCAATCGCGGCGCGATAGGCCATCAGCGCGCCGCCTTTTGCGCGATGCCGCCGTTGAGCGCCAGCAGCTCGGGTTTGCTGTCGAGAAAGTCCAGCATTTCCTGGAGGCCGAAGGCCGGATTGGCGGGATAAAGCGCTTCGAATACCGCGCTCACCACGGCAAAGTCCTCGGGGGTGTCCACGGTGAGGCGGTAGCTGCGGTATTTTTCCGGCAGGCCGCTTTCGACATTTTTCAGGGAAAACTTCTCCGGATGTTCGTAGATGTAGAGAGAGACATGTTCCCGGTCGGCGGGGTCCTGGGTGGAGCGGGCGGTTTCTTCCAGCACGCGGGTGGCGAATACCTGCACCGCGAGGCCGATGGGGTGGGTGGCCGGGCGCACGTTGCCGACATAGTCGCAGCCGCTGGCGCGGTAAACGTCGACGATCTCGTCCACCATGGCGGGGTCAGTGAGGGGGCAGTCGCCGGTGATTTCGACGATGGCATCCGCGCCAGAGGTCTGGGCCGCGCGCAGCACCCGGTCGAGCACGTCGTCCATGCTGCCGCGGTAGCAGCCGGCCCCGATGCGGGCGCAGGTCTGCTCGATGGCGTCGTCCGACGGGTCGGTAGTGGTGGCGACCACCACGCTGTCCAGGGTCTTCGCCTGCTTCAGGCGCTCGACCAGCATTTCGAGCATGGGTTTGCCGAGGATGGGGCGCAGGTTCTTGCCCGGCAAGCGGGTGGATTTCATGCGGGCTTCGATGATGGCGATGGTTTTCATTGTTTAAGCCTGGATTGTGTCATTCATACTTGTTGCACACCCTCGCCATAGGACGCCACCAGGGTATCTGAGGTGAGCAGTAGCATGGCTTCCGTGCGTGCCTGAGCGACGAGGATGCGGTCGAAAGGGTCTTTGTGTAACGGGGGTAAATCATGAACTGCCATGGCGTGCTCGCTGGTGACCGGCAACTCGCGGTAGCCATTCGCCAGCAGCATGCGCCATAAACGGCGCGGGTCAACATTGAAGTCGGGGCGTTCCAGTCCGCGCTTGATGGTGATTTCCCACAGGCTGGCTGAACTGAAAACAGGCTGGTTTCCCGAATCCAGCAACAAGTCCCGCATGGAAGAGGAAAGTCGTTCAGGCTGACCTGCGGCCCACAGCAGCAGGTGTGTGTCGAGCAGAAGGTTCAAGCTGGTTTCCCGTCGAATAACTCTGTGATCGAGTCGCTTCCCATGCGGTCAAAATCATCCGGTACGTTTATTTCGCCCGCCATGAAGCCAAGACGACAAGCTGTTTCGCGGTCACCAGCTTCTAGCGGGACGACCTTGACCATGGGTCTACCGGCCTTGGCGATGATGAAAGTTTCCCCCCGCGCGGCCTGATCTACCAGGCGGGAGAGCTGGGTTTTTGCGTCGTGGATGTTGACGGTTAACATGAGAATGCCCGGCGTGAACTAACTATGGTTAGTCTAGCATTCGTGCCTTACCCCAGCAAGTCCCACTTCAGTGGCGTTCCCTTCCTGATATCACGGCTGGCGGTGCGGCCGAGGAAGGTTTCCAGGTGCTTGGTGGGCAGGCCCAGGCCGGGGCGGATGGCGCGCACGTTGTCGCGGGTAAATGGCTCTCCGGCCTTGATGTCCTGGGTGACATAGAGTGAGCGGCGGTATTGCAGCGAGGGTTTCTCCGCTGCGCTGGGGCCGTAGCTGACCGTGCCCAGGGATTGCCAGGCACGCTCGGTTTCGGTGACCAGGGCCTGCATTTCCTCCGGTTCGAGCGAGAAAGCGGAATCCACCCCGCCATCGGCGCGGCGCAGGGTGAAGTGCTTTTCGATCACGGTGGCACCCAGTGCCACGCTGGCGACGGCAGCGCCGACACCCATGGTGTGGTCGGACAGGCCAGTCTGGCAGCCGAACAACTCACGCATGTGGGGAATGGTGCGCAGGTTGGTATTTTCCGGTGTGGAGGGGTAAGTGCTGGTGCACTTGAGCAGGACGAAATTCTCGCAGCCCGCCGCACGGATGGTGCGCACCGTTTCATCCAGCTCGGCTACTGTAGCCATGCCGGTGGAGACGATCATCGGCTTGCCGGTCTGCGCGACCCGGCGAATCAGCGGCAGGTCGGTGTTTTCGAATGAGGCGATTTTGTAGCAGGGGGCATCCAGCGATTCGAGGAAATCCACTGCGGTTTCATCGAATGGCGTGCTGAAGCCGATCATGCCGTGTTCCCGGCAGCGTTCGAAGATGGGCTGGTGCCATTCCCATGGGGTGTAGGCTTCCTGGTAGAGCTTGTACAGCGATTTCCCCTGCCACAGGCTGCCGCTGTCGCCGATGAAAAATTCCCCTTCGCTCAGGTCCAGGGTCATGGTGTCGGCAGTGTAGGTCTGGATTTTCAGGGCATGGGCGCCTGCCTGAGCGGCTGCATCCACGATTGCCAGCGCGCGTTCCAGCGACTGGTTATGGTTGCCGGACATTTCGGCAATGATGAAAGGCTGATGCCCGAAGCCGACTTTCCGGCCTGCAATGTCAAATTCCTTCACTTTTTCATCCTGTTGTCGTCAATATTTGTGTCAGGAGTAATATGGTATTCGAAGTCGCCGTCCGATTCCACGTAGCCGGCTTTGGCGAAGGCTTTGCGGGAGGGGGTGTTGTCGGGCAGGATTTTCGCGCGGATCCGGCGGATCTGCGGCAGGTTCAGTTTTACCCACATGCTGCCTGCCCGCAGCAGGGCAGTTCCCAGGCCGCGTCCGCTGTGTCCGGGCACGAGATAAATGGAGATCTCGGCACAGTCGCCTGCCAGATCGTAGCGCAGGACGCCAACCGCCATGCCGTCGATTTCTCCGATCAGCAGATGCCTTTGGGCATTCGCCAGTGTTGCACGAAACCAGCGCACGTGGTTTTCCCACGCAATGGGGTTTGAGTCGAAGGCATAGCGCCGCGTTTCCGGCGCATTGCGCCATTCAAACAGCCTGTGCTCGTCATCTTCGGTTGCGAGACGCAATTCGATCGGTTTCATTTCAGCTGCCATGGCGGACACCACCCGTGCCGTGCCGAGTCCATCCGCCAGCGCCATGGCGATCGCTGCCATGGCAGCGCAGCTGGCAGGTGCATGCAAACAATCCGCCAGCGCCGCTTCCAGCTGGCCAGCACTGATGTCCCGGGCTTTGCCCAGATAGCGCTGGGCACCCAGTGCTGCGAGGTGTTCCGCGATCTGCTCCTGATTGCCGGCGACGCTGATGACCAGCGTCGGCAAGCCCAGTGCCATGCGTTCCCAGCTGGTCGTGCCTCCCGCGCCAACCGACAGATCGGCGTGTGCCATCAGTTCCGCCATGTTGGAAGCCTGGCAATGGAAAGTGGTGTTGGGGCGGGTGGCGCACAAGCCCCGGATTTTTTCCCGCTGGGGGTTGGATGCGCCGACGACGACGTCCAGCGCGATGCCGGCAAAATCCGGTGTGGCCAGCGCGGCCAGTGCCTTTTCGGTTTCATTGCTCGGGTCGCTGCCGCCGAAAAATACCAGAATGCGCTTGACCGAGCCGTCGCGGGGTTTGAGGGCCGCGCGCGCTTGCGCGAATTCGTTTCTCAGTAGCGCGTATTGCGGGCCCAGCAGCTGGCTTGCGTGGGGCGGAATCAGTTTGCTGTAGGCCGTTTCCTGGCCGGCGTAGCTGTTCTGGTCGAGCAGCAGGTCGCAATCGTGGGGGCGGTCGGCGAGGTCGTCGATCGCCATGATCCGGCGGGTAAACGGGCGCAGTGCGGATTCCCAGCGGGCATCCAGGCCATAGTGGTCGGTGATGATCCAGTCGGGCTGGTTTCCATCGGCGGTGATGGCTGCCTGCGCTTGCCGGGCATCGCCATCCCAGTCGGCACTTGCGTCGGGTGCAATGGGGTAGACGCGGAAACCCTGCTGTTCGATGTGGCGGTTCAGGTTGCCCGGCAGTTCGCGGCACAGGAAGGCGACGGAAGCGCCTTTTTCGCGCAATGCCTGCGCCAGCGTCAGGCAGCGCATGACGTGGCCCGTGCCGATCGCCACCGAGGCGTCGGCACGGATCAATACGTTCATGCGCGCGTTTTTTCCAGCAGGAACCAGGTCAGGTCGTCCTGCGGGAAGTGGTTGTCGCGGTGGTAGCTGAAGCCATAGTCCACCAGCTTAAGGTCGCTGTAGCGATCGAGCATTTCGCCGGCGAAATCACGCTTGAACAGTCTGTCGCTTTCGCCCCGGTAGGGAATGGTGACCGGCGAGGGGTTGTAGTATTCGGCGATGCAGATGTAGCGGGCGCTGCTCTGGTAAAGGCGCTCATAGACCTGGGGCAGCATGTCCGGGTTGATGTGGATCAGCACGCCCTTGATCAGCGCCAGGTCGCGCGGCTGGTCGGGGGTGAAGTCGAGAATGGACTGGGGATAGACGCTGACATATCCCAGGCTGTTCAATCCATCGACTGCCTTCTGGTTGATCTCGATGGCGGACAGTTTGGCTTTCGGCAGGAGCTGTCTCAGCGCCATGAGGTTGAGCCCGATGTTGGCGCCGAATTCGATGATCGAGTCAATGCCGCTGGTGCGGGTGAGCACCTTGGAAAAGAAGGCCAGGTTGGCGGCAACCCAGTGCTGGCCCTGATTACGATCCGCATAGGCATCGCCGAATTCGCCGGCCCAGAAGGCTTCCTGCGCGGTTTTGTAGTTTTCACTCATGATCGTTCCTTATTGCCCAAGTTTTTTCTGTTCCACATGGGCGTTGATGTCTGCCCAGTCGGGGTGTCGTTGCAGCAGATCCAGCACGTCTTCCAGCGTGAAGGCCGGTTTGGCGGGATAGAGCGCGTTCAGTATCTTTTCCACCAGCTCGAAGTCTTCCGGGGTGTCCACCGTCCAGCGGTGCCGGCCCTGATTTTCCTGGTAAGCGATATTGGCCAGGCGGTAGCGTTGCGGATGACGGTAGATGAAGGGCGTGACATGTTCGTGTTCCGCACTTTCCGTCGCTTCCGCGAAGGCTTCGTCGAGGGCGCGGCGGGAGAATACTTCGACGTCCATGCCGCGCGGGTAGCTGCGCTCCAGGCAGTTGCTGGCATAGTCGCAGCTGTCCTGGTGGTCGAGGTAATGTCCGATGATGCGGTCGATCACTGCCGGGTCGATCAGGGGGCAGTCGGAGGTGACGCGCACTATCGTGTCGGCGTGATGCAAGGCTGCCGCACCATGATAGCGGGCCAGCACATCGTGCTCCGAGCCCCGGAAACAGTCGACGCCCCGATGCTCACACCATTCGACGATGGGCTGGTCGGTGTCGTTGGTCGTGGTGGCGATCACGATCCGGCTGGCAAGTTTCACCCGGCGCAGCCGTTCCAGCTGGTAGTCGAGCAGGGGTTTGCCGAGAACGGTTTTCAGCACTTTGCCGGGCAGGCGGGTCGAGGTCATCCGTGCCTGGACGATAATGACGGTATGGTTCATGACAGAATGCTTCTCAGGGCTGCCGCCACGCTGTCCTGGTCGGCTTCGCCGAGACCGGGATAGAGCGGCAGACTGATCGCTTCGCCGTAATATTTTTCGGCTTCCGGAAAATCGCCTGGACGGAAGCCGAGCTGGTGGTAATAGGGCTGGAGATGGACGGGAATGTAGTGGAGGTTGACGCCGACCCCTGCCTGACGCAGTTCCTCGAATACCTGGCGGTGGCTTTTGCTTATCCTGTCCAGTTGCAGGCGGATGACGTAGAGATGGAAGGCCGAGCGGGTATCCGGATGCTGCCACGGCAGGGTCAGGGGCAGATCAGCCAGCAAATCCTGGTAGCGGGCAGCCAGTTCGTGCCGCCGCTGCACGAATTCATCCAGCCGCTGCAGCTGGCTCGTGCCGAGCGCGGCCTGGATATCGGTCATGCGGTAATTGAAACCGAGGTCGATTTGCTGGTAGTACCAGGGGCCGTCGGGTTCACCGCGCATGAAGCGCGCGTCACGCGTGATGCCGTGGGAACGCAGCCGCTTCAGCTTTTCGTAAAGGTCTTCCCGGTTGGTCAGGATCATGCCGCCTTCGCCGGTGGTGATGATCTTGACCGGGTGGAAGCTGAATACCGTCATGTCCGAAAAAGCACAGGAACCGACGACGGTGTCGCGGTAGCGTCCGCCGATGGCGTGGGAGGCGTCCTCGATCACGCTGAATCCGTAACGGCGCGACAGTGCGGCAATGTTTTCCATGTCGCAGGATTGCCCGGCAAAATGCACCGGGATGACGATTTTGGGCAGCTTTCCATTGCGCTGTGCGCTGTCGAGTTTCTGTTCCAGCGCGCTGATGCTCAGGTTGTAGCTGGCCGGGTCGATGTCCACGAAATCCACCGTGGCACCGCAGTACAGGCCACAGTTGGCCGAGGCGACGAAGGTGTTGGGGGATGTCCAGAGCGTATCGCCCGGCCCGAGTCCGGCGGCGATGCAGGCCAGGTGCAGCGCAGCGGTGGCATTGCACACCGCAACGGCGTACCTGGCGCCGCAGTAGTCGGCGACCGCCTGTTCGAAACGCTCGATTGCCGGGCCCTGGGTCAGCCAGTCGGACTGGAGCGTTTCCACCACGGCGGCGATGTCCGCCGCCGAGATGTCCTGCCTGCCGTAAGGGATCATGTAATCGCGGTGGCGTTGATGTGGCGCAGTTCTTCCACGGTCAGGAAATGGGGATTGTTGCCGGAGTTGTAGTCGAAGCCTTCTTCTACCGGCACGCCTTCCTCGCCCAGCGCATTGGTGCGGTAGTCAAACTGGTGCGTAAAGGTGATGGAGGGACGAATGACGAAATGGTCGTGGAATTTCAGCGTCAGGTGGGAATCATCCGGTGGACACATGATTTCGTGCAGCTTTTCGCCGGGGCGGATGCCGATGACTTTGGTTGCCAGTTCGGGAGCAATGGCTGCGGCAAGATCCATCATGCGTGCGGAGGGAATCTGGGGGACAAAGATTTCGCCGCCCTGCATTCTTTCGAAGCTCTTGAAGACAAAATCGATGCCCTGTTGCAGGGTGATCCAGAACCGGGTCATGCGCGGGTCGGTGATGGGCAGCTCCTTGGCGCCATCCGCCAGCAGTTTCTGGAAAAATGGCACGACTGAACCACGTGAACCCACGACATTGCCGTAGCGCACCACGGAGAAGGTGGTTTTGCGCCCGCCGGCGGCATTGTTGGCGGCCACGAACAGCTTGTCGGAAGCGAGCTTGGTGGCACCGTAGAGGTTGATGGGGTTGGCGGCCTTGTCGGTCGACAGGGCGATCACCTTGGCGACATCATTTTCCATGGCGGCATTGATGACGTTTTCCGCGCCATAAATGTTGGTCTTGATACATTCCATGGGATTGTATTCCGCTGCCGGCACCTGCTTGAGCGCGGCGGCATGGATGACATAATCCACGCCACGCATCGCCTGCCGCAATCTGGCACCATCGCGGACATCGCCGATGAAGTAGCGCATCGCCGGGTCGTTGAACTTTTGCTGCATTTCGAACTGCTTCAGTTCGTCGCGGGAATATACGATCACCCGTTTTGGCTTGTAGCGCTGGAACAGGGTGGTGATGAAATGCTTGCCGAAGGACCCGGTGCCGCCGGTGATGAAAATGGATTTGTCGTTGAACACTTTTCTTGCCTTGAGTTTGATAATGGGTAAAGAATTTCTACAATTATATGATTATTGGTGGATATGCGCCCGTAAAATTCTCCGGCTTTGCCGGGGAATATTTACCCTAAATGTACTATTTTATAGTTAATTTTCTGTTGTCCATTTTCTTTAAGAGTGGTGCCACATCCAACGTTGTATTGAGTTATGTTTTGTCATGTCACAGCTTCCATCGCTACTGCGGAGTACTTGCCCAAAATATAACTCATATTGACTGACGGACAACGCAATTACGCCTGGGGTGGATTCTCCGCAGATTGTTGATGTTAGTGAATTACTGATTAGTGGTGCGGAGTCTGTCCAAGATGTGTTGGTAAATGATTCAGCTTTGTAAACGTCATGCGCCTTGAGTGGGGTTCCAACGCTGACATTAAAAAATAACATCCAACGGTTGTCTATAAAGCGAACTTCAGGCCCGGATATAGCACCTCCTCCATTAAATTGAAAAACAGTCGCAGGCTGGCCAATGACATCGCGATTTCCATCTACATGAAGCATTTTGATCTTGAGCGGATCGAGACGGTCTGCGTAATAGACCTTCCAGAAAGTGCCATCAGCACCACTTTCAAGAATAGCAGAGGGTTCCGCGGCACCTTGGCTTGCGCCACTAGAGTTAGTGCTTTTGAATAAGCGTTTTGGATAGAGCCAGTTAATCCCATCCGTAGAAACAGCAGACCATAACTCATTGTCGTTGTATGTGCCGCCCTGCGGTTCTGCACAATTGTTCATGCAGGCCGTAAAAAACATGGTGTATTGGTAAGTATTACTTGCAGCATTGTAGTGGTAGGTGACACTTGGATCGCCAAGATGATGACTATTTGTGACTTGAGACTTACTAAGGACTGCTTGGCTGGCAGACCAGTTTATGCCGTCAGCCGAACTGCGAAAATATATTTTGTCATATGGATAATCTGCGTCAGTTTGCCATCCGCTATACCACATCTGGTAAGTTCCTTGATTTTTTAACAAGGTGGGAGCGTAGACATTTTTCCCAGAAAAATCGACATTCATGGAATAAACAGTATCAGCAGCGTAGGCGCATACGCACTTAGTTATGAACATTGTTGCTGCTAGAAGTCGAACTATTGTTTTCATTTTAATTTCTCTTCAAATTGAATGGACGAGATATAAAGTTGCACTTTTATGCAAATTGGATTATTAAATGGGGGTAATAGTAATGTCAACTTTATGGGCGGATATACACCGTAAGCTAAACATATGTCAAGAAATAACCCTTAAATGGGACCTATACGTGGAGGCCAAGCGAAAGAGAAATTATCAATCTCTAATGTCAGATTGGGGCTGTATGCTGGGTCATTATGCAGAAATTTGGCGTGATGCTTTTTCATGAAGTTGACTTCATTGGCAAATCGATTCTTTTTCTCTTCCGTATCTTCCGTTCCTCTGCTCGCTGATTCGTGATGGTAAAGCTCCGCGAAAGGTGTCCAGACATTTCTATATCCAGCCTCCAGTAGGCGCAGGCAGAAATCTACATCGTTAAATGCAATTTGCAGATTTTTTTCATCTAGCCCACCTACTGACTGATAGATCGATTTTCGAATTACAAGGCATGCGGCTGTTACGGCAGATAGTGATTGAATCATGATTGCACGCCCGAAATACCCGAATTGGCCGCGTGTTAGGAATTTATGTGAGTGTCCTGCAACTCCCCCTATGCCCAATATAACGCCCCCATGCTGAAGCGTATTGTCGGGATACCAAAGGCAAGCCCCAACAGCGCCTACACTCGGCTGCAGTGCAATACTTGCCATTTCACCCAGCCATTCTCGAGATATCACCTCGATATCATTGTTGAGCAGGCAGATCAGCTCGCCCCTTGCTTGTTCGACAGCGCTATTGTTTAGAGCTGAATAGTTGAAAGGCCTCTCATCGCGCAGCACTCTTATTTTGGGGTTGGCTGCCAAGTTTTGCAGATATTCCAGCGTAGCCTGATCATCTGAGCCATTGTCGATAATCAAAATTTCGAAATTCACATAATCAGTTCTGCTAAATATGCTGTCTACGCATTGGCGGAGGAGTTCCAGGCCGTTCCGCGTTGGAATGATGATGGAAACCATAGGTGGGACGTCGGGCAGTGCATAACGTACCCGATAACCTGGCTGGTTGCCGATCTCGACTTTGGCATTAACCCCTTTCCTTACTAAATGTTCTTCTATCGCCTTTTGACCCGCCAGGATCGCATAGGGTTTTGCGTCAGGGGATTGTGCTGTGCTACTGGCGTGGACGCGCCAGTGGTAGAGCACGCGTGGGATATGAATAATTTGATCCGTGGTCAGACTTTCTATGCAGCGCAGAGCCAGATCATGGTCTTGTGATCCTTCAAAACCTTGACGGAAGCCGCCAATGGTGCGTATTAGTTCAGACCGGTAAACTCCTAGATGTGAAATCATGTTTTGCGAAAGGAAAAGATCGGGATTCCAGTCGCATTTGAAATAGGGTTCGAAACGGGTGCCTAATTCATCTATCTTATCTTCATCCGAATAAATTATTCCTGCATCCGGGTGCTGGGCGATGCAATCAGCTACCCAGAATAAGGCATGTTCGGGCAACAGGTCGTCATGGTCGAGCAGGGCGACGAATTCGCCTGTAACCAGTTCCAGCGCGCTATTGGATGAGGCGCTGATGTGGCCGTTTTCCGTCCGGAATGCCACCCGGATGCGGGCGTCGTGCCGGATGTACTCTTCCAGTATCGGGCGGATGGCCGGGTCGGTCGATGCATCATCGGCGATGCACAGCTCCCAGTGAGGGTAAAGCTGGCTGCGAACCGATTCGATGGCTGCGCGAAACCACTCGGGGTTGGGATTGAAACAGGGCATCAGCACGGAAATGAGTGGAGGATTGGCCAGTTCCGCGATTCGTTCACTGATACGTGCGCGCTGCATGGCATCAAGGGTGTCATAGCGGCGTACCCACTCGGCGTAATCTGCGGCTGGATTGCTCATGGCCGCTAGGCGCAGGCGCAGGCCACGCCAGCCTTCTTCGCGCAGAACGGTCAGGGATTTGCGCAGGTTTTTTTTCCATCCCTCTCTTCTGATGCGGGCAAGCAATCGTGACAGGCGTCGTTTGAGGGCGTTAGCCATTCGCAAAGGCTTTGTCCAGCGCCAGCTGCGCGATCCCTTCAACTTCCGGATCGTATCTTCCTTCTCAGCCAAACTTTGCATCAGCCAGGCGATCTGCTCATCTTTCTGGCGCAAGCGCCATGCCAGTTCCTGATCTGGATCTTGCCGGAGTGCGGCTGATTCCTCGCGCAACCCGTCTGCCGCCATGCTCATGAAGGCCAGTCCAGGCCGAGCATGCGGCGGGCCTTCAGGATCATGCGGCGCAAGGCGTAGGCATAGGGCCGGTTCTGAATCCCGCACAAGGTAGACTGGGCCTCGTTTAGGGCAGTATTGGCAGCCTGCACGGCTGCCGCAGAGGCAGCCTCTGCGGCATTTTTTTCCTGGATCTGCCGATTCAGCTCGTTCCGGGTTGCAGCCAGTTCTTCCCGTGCCGTGGCCAGCTCGGCCAGGGTGATCGTCAAGGTTTCCTCAAGTTTCTGTTTGGCCTGTTCCACTGATTGCAGGTCGGTGCCGGTTTTTTGTACCCAGCCGGTTTCGGTGCTGGGGAAAGCCTGGACGATGAACTGGTAGGTTTGCCCTTCGATATTGTCGGCCAGGCTTGCCTTGACCTGGCTGGAGGTGTTTTTCCAGTCCAGGGCAAATTCGGTGGCGGATTCGGCTACCAGGTTCCGGTCCCACTTGCTGGGCAGATAGCCGGTCGAAAAAAGCATGTCCTCGAGGTTGCTTCGGGTAAAGAAGCGGAGGTGGGTACGGTCGAGCAGTCCTTTTTCCTGATAGGGGAAACGGCCATTGAGCAGTTCCGCCAGCAGGGCATTGTGCGCCACATTGGGGACGGACAGAACGATGAATCCCTCCGGACGCAAATACGGCCGGATCTTGAGCAGGCAGGCCCAGGGGTCATACAGATGCTCCAGCACATCGGCCGCAACGATCACATCAAAACGGTCATTGCCCAGCGTTTCGGCCAGGTCCATCGATTCAATGTTGCCGACGATCATGCGCTCGCACCAGGGCGCGGCCATTTTTGCCATCTCCGGGTCGATTTCCATGCCGACCACGGTGCAGCCGTTCACCTCGTGGATGAGCTGGGTCATGGAACCTACGGCCGTGCCGAGTTCCAGCACGCGCTTGTTCTGGCCGATCAGGCGCAGTATCTTGGTGGCTGTCGTGTCGGCGTCCGGCTCGACGTGGTAGCTGTATTTTTTCCAGTGCTCACTCATGATGGTGTGGTTCCTGTGCGAGTAGGTGTTGCCAGGTTCTGCGAATGCCTTCCTGCAAGGGTGTGGTGGCGGCCCAGTCCAATTCGTGGCGGGCGCGCGAAACATCGAGCACGATGCGCGGCACATCATAGTTTCTGCCGGCTTCATGCAGCACTTCCACTTCCCGGCCGGTTTCGGTTTTCAACAGCGCAATCAGCTCGAGCAGCGAGACGCCCTGGCCGCTGCCGATATTGAAAACACTCTCCCTGCCTTCGTACACGGCGGCTTTAAGAAAGGCGTCAGCCAGATCGTCGACATAGACATAATCCCTCGTCACGCAGCCGTCGCCCCACACCGAAACGGGTTTGCCGGAACGTATCCGTTTGAGAAAGACCGGGATCGCTCCCTGGCTCATGCCATGGTGGCCGGGTCCATACGGGTTTGCCAGCCGCAGGCTGATGGTGCGCAAGCCGGTCTGATGCTGAAATAGCTGGCAATAGTTTTCTATCGCCAGCTTGGTGCAGCCATAGGAAACGATGGGTTGTTTGGGCGCGTCCTCGCTTACCGGGTCTGTGGCCGGGCAGCCATAGACCGTGCCGCCCGAAGAGGCAAAAACCAGCCGGCTGACGCCGCTGGCCACGCACTCCTCCAGCAGTTCGATCGAAGCCACTACGTTGCTCTGCACATCGAATACCATGTTGCTGTTGGAGCTGGATGGAATGGTTGTGCTGACCAGATGGAATACCCAATCCACGCCATCGAGCGCCTGCTTGACGGCCATCCGGTCGAGAAAGTCGCCGGTACAGGTTTCCAGCAGCGGGGAGTCGAGATGTTCCAGCGAGCGGAAATCCCGTGAAATATCAAATGCCCGGACCCGATGCCCGGCGCCGAGCAGGGCGGCGCAGACATGGCTGCCGATAAAGCCGTTGGCACCAAAAACAACACTATTCATGCATGACCGCCGGTTTCCAGATGTAATCGAGTATATTCCAGTGCCACCATAGCCAGGGCATCTCCTGCACATCCTGTTCGAGCCAGGCCACGGACTGTTTCAGGGCCCCTTCCGGATTGTCCGGCAGGGGTCGCAGGGTGGCGACCGCCTGCCAGGAAGCTTTTTCTGTTTCGCTGGGCAAAGGATCCCGGACCGCGCCATAAATCATGCGGGCGCCGGTTTTTTCCGCCAGGCGCACGATGCCCTGGCTGACATTCAGATGCCCGCCCAGAAAAGGCAGGTCAATCCGGTTGTCGTCCTGGCCGGCATGATAGGCATCCATCAGGATGACGATGATTTCACCGGATTTCAAGCCTTGATACAGTCCGCGCAGATTGTCGCCGAGACTGACCCAGCGGCCCCGGATCTGTTTCTGCAATGCGGCCACCTTGCTGCCCAGGTAAGCCCGGTCCACAGGGGAAAGTTCCGGGTTCCGTTCATCCACCGCAATGGTCAGCATGCCCAGATCATACCCGGCCATTGCCAGCGCCAACAGCAGCAGGTTCAGGCGGCCATAGTGTGCCATGACCACGATGATGCCGCGCCCTTCTTCCCGGAGGGTGCGCATCCGGGCCAGCGAATCGGCAGGCATGGTGACCAGGCGGGTGCTGTTGCCCTGGTTCAGACGGTTCATGAAGAACGCATCCATGATTTCCCGTGACATCATGCGGCAGTAACGCCGGATCCAGTCTTCCCGCCGTGCCGGATCGCGTGCTTCGGGCAGGGCTGCAGCCAGGCCGGAGCCTATGACCTGGCGCAGGTCGGCCCGGCGGCGGTAGTCGAACGAGCCGACTTGCTCTGCCATTTGATAGGCCAGCGGCATGGGCAGGTGAGAAGCTGGGCGAAACAGGCCAAACAGCCGGGCTCCCTTGCGCCATTCGGAAAAGTTCATCGGGAAACCTACAGTTCCCAGTGATAAGGGATGTAGGTCATGCCGAATTCCCGGCATGAGCTGTGTACGGTGAAGGGACAGACGGATTCGGCCATGTCATAGACCTGAAGGCCGGAATCATCCAGCAGGTAAATGCTCAGGCTGTATTGTCCGGACAGCAGGTTCAGCCTGGGCAGGTGCATCTTCACGATACGGGTGCTTTCCGCTGTCAGCGGCGGGCTGGCGGAATCGAAGTGGGTACTGCTGCCAAAGATATTTTCCTTGCCACGGCGAACAATGCTGATGCCGACATGAAACGGCACGCCTGCTTGCAGGCATTCGATTTCCACTGCCACGGAAACCGGCTGGAAAGTATCGAGGACGGCTGCGTCCTGGCTGTCCTCGCTGGACAGCTTCACCTCTCGTACCCGGACTGGGGCAACGGACAATGCCGATGGCCGGAATGCCAGTTCTCCGCTCCGTTCGCCGAACTGGGCGGCCTTTTCACGCTCGTAGCTTTCATAGGCAGTGACGACTTCCTCGGTCGCACCGATGGCCATGACCTGGCCCTGGTGGATCCAGGCGGCGCGGTTGCACAGGCTGCGGACCTGATAAAGATTATGCGAACAGAAAAGGATGGTGCGGCCCTGCTCGCGGAATGCCATGGTGCGATCCAGGCTTTTTTTCTGGAAATGCATGTCGCCGACCGACAGGGCTTCGTCAATGATCAGTACATCCGGGTCGACGGCTGTGGCTGCGGCAAAAGCCAGCCGCATGAACATCCCGGAAGAGTAGGTCTTGACCGGGCGCTCCAGCGTCTCGGCGGACAACTCGGAAAAGTCGGCCACGCTACGGTAGTATTCCTCCATCCGGGAGGACGGGATGCCGGATAGCGCCCCCATCAGATAGGCGTTGTCGCGTCCGCTTTCGTCCGGATGAAAGCCGGCGCCCAGTTCCAGCAATGCAGCCACCTTCCCTTCAACCGAAACCGTTCCGGCCGTCGGTCCGCAGGTTCCTGCCACCAGTTTGAGCAGGGTGCTCTTGCCCGCGCCGTTTTCGCCGATCAGGCCAAAAGTTTCACCTTTCCCTACGCTGATGCTGACATCTTTCAGCGCCCAATGGGTCTGATGATGCGAGCCACGAAACAGCAGCTCCCGCAGGCGATCCAAGGGGTGCCGGTAAAAGCGGTAGCCCTTCGATACCTGTTCGATCCGGACCGGCGTTTCGCTGACCGGGTGTTCGCGGCTGCTCACAGGTAATCTCCCAGTGTCGGTTTCAGGGCGCGAAACATCAGCAATCCTCCTACACCGGCGATTAGAACCCAGATTGCCAGTGACAAGGCGCTGTTCAGGCTGAGGGGCAGGCCCAGAAAAACGCGCTGGTACAAGTCGATCAGGCCGGCAAAGGGGTTGAATGCGTAAAGGTAGTGGTAGCTGGCCGGTACCATGCTTCGCGCGTAAATGATGGGGGTCAGATAAAAGAAAATTTGCAGGAATACCGGCACCAGCTGGGCGAGATCCTTGACATGGACGGTCAGGATCGCGAACAGCAGGCCCATGCCGAGACACAGAAGCAGTTGCGCGATGAACAGAAAGGGCAGCCAGACCAGGCTGGAAAGATGGAGGACTCCGCCTGCTGCCAGCAGTACCAGCAGAATCAGCAGGCCGACAAGCTGGGTCACGAAACTGCTGACGACCACCGTGGCGGGAATGATCTCAATCGGAAAGACCAGCTTCTGGATGAACTGTTCCTGGGCAACCAGTGATCCAACCGCACGCGACAGGCCCTCCGCCACGCCCATCCATGGCAACAGGCCGGCGAGCAGGAAATAGAAATAGCCGGATTCGCTGGCCAGTTCCGGGATGCGGACCTTGAGAACGACCGCAAACACGACGTAGAACACCGCCACCGTCATCAGCGGATTCAAGATGCCCCACAAAGCGCCACCGAATGAGCCTGCGTAGCGCGACTTCAGGTCGCGCTTCAGCCACAGCATGAAAACGAATCCCCAGTCCCGAAGCCAGCGATGGTTGATCATGCGCGCCCGTCCCGGATGGCTTCCAGATAGCCCCCCACTTTGCGTGCTTCAGCATCCCAGCTGGTTCTGGCGACAAAATTCAGCCCGTTTCGGGTGATCTGTTCATTCAAGGCGCGGTTCTCCAGCAATTCGATCAGTGCTTCGGCCAGTGTTTCGGGCAGGGGGTCGGCCAGCACGGCGTTGTCATGATCCTTCAGCAACCACTCCACATTGGGGCCCCGGTTCGAAACCACAGGGCAGCCGCAGGCCATGATTTCGAGCGGCAGCAGGGAAAGATTGGTCAGCGAGATTACCAGGGCGGCATCGCACTGGGCGTACAGTCCAGGCAGGTCATCCAGGGCCGCAACACCGGCATCGACATGAGGGAAAGGTATCGCATAAGCTGACATATCCCAGCCAGCCAGCAGGAACTCGATATCCGGCAGCCGTTCATGCACGCGCTTCAGTGCCAGCATGCCCAGCTCAAACCCCCTTCTTGGCGTGACGTGGCGGGCATAGAAGAAAACCTTGCGCGGCCCGGACTGGCGCGGACGGGCATGATACAGTTCATGCTCGCAGGAAAAGCTGAACGGATAGGCGCGCATCCCGTATTTTTCCTGCATCAGGTCCGCCAGCCAGGCCCCGGCGGTGATCCCGGTGAAGCCGAAATTATAGGTGGCTTCCGAAAAGACATATTCGCTGCCCACGGCGGTGAACCATGGCTCCATGTCCTGTATGAAATACAGCTTGTGACGGGTCTGGGCGAATCGGCGAACGGTGTAGGCTGTCATCCAGGAAGTCGCCATCGTGAATTCGGCGGGCTGAAGCGTTTCCTCCCCGATGCTGACCTCGGCCGCCAGCGGGACGAAATGCTTGACGATCACGGAACGGGCCGTCTCTCCATCCGGGTAACGGCACTCGCCGACGATATGGATGGTGCTGCGAAACCCCAGTTTTTCCAGTCCCCAGATCATGCGAAAGATGTTCAGGTGGCCGCCGCTGCCAATTTCAAAACTTGGAATCACCCAGTTCATGGTGCCGGGCACGGCCTCGAAGTCTGCCGAAACGCCTGATGCCGGTGGCGCAACGAAGGCATAGAGCTGGAAAATGTCGATTTTGGGTGGGGGTGGAGGCGCCGGCGGCGGTGGCGGCTCGGGCAATGGGGGGGGCGGCGTGCCAACCGGCACATGAACGCCAGTCAAGCGTCCCCAGAACCACCGGATCATGGTGGCCAGTGCGCCCAGCCAGCCCTCGTCCTGGATCAGCGGCGGAATCTTGCGGATTTTGGAGAGCAGGCTCATGGGGTTTCTTTAGCTATGGGAGAAAGCCGGTTCATGAACGGAACAGGCGTTTGTCCCGCGACAGCGTCTCGACCAGCCAGTCCGGCAGGCTGGCATGGCGCGCGCCGAGGTAATGACCCGACAGGCGGGCCAGGTTCAGCAGGGGAACCCGGATGCGCCAAAGCAGCCGATGCCCGGCTTCGGCGACATCTTCGTTCACCCACTGCCAGTCGCGTCGTGTCAGGCGCATGCTATTGGCCAGCACATGAGACAGGGCGGGAGACAAAACATAGCCGAACAGGCGGTTCAGGGCTCTTGATTCGTCGAAGGCGCGCTGCAGCGACTCGGCGACGCCGAAATTGTGCGAATGAAAAACCTCGGCTTCCGGCGCATAGGCCTTGGCATATCCGGCTTCGATCATGTCCTTGGCCCACATCTGGTCTTCGGCAAAATCGACATCCCGCAATGGAATCCGCTCCCAGACCGAACGGCGCAGGCAGGCGTTGTTGCTGGAAAAGAAATGCAGAAACTGGCGATATCCCTCTTCACGGGCATAACGGGCGGGATCTTCGTTGCGGACGACGCCGGGCTTGTCGCCAAACCCCCGGAAGTGCTGTGTCAGCTCGCGCCTGAGCATCGGGCTGGCATCAGGGTAGGGCAAATGGGGGCCAAACGCACCGCCTGTGTCTGGCGCCAGTTCCGCTGCTTCGATCAGTGCGGCCAGCCAGCGCTCATGTGCTGGTAGCGCGTCATGGGTCAGAAAGACGATAAATTCGCCGCTGGTCAGGCTGGCGCCCAGGTTGCGGGTCTTGCCATGGCCGAATTCGTGGCTCGGTATCGTATGGATGGTCACGGGAAGTTTGCGGATCGCATCCATCGATCCGTCAGTAGAGCCGGAGTCAATGACCAGAACCTCGAACGGCCAGTCTGATCTCTGGGCCAGTACCTGTTTGACGACCCTGATCAGAAGTTCACCACCATTTTTTGCCGGAATTACAACAGAAGCCTTCAAGCACCAGTCTCCGGCCAATTTAAGCTAAAATCGGAAAAGTATGTGAAAAATCAAAAGGCATGAACGGTATTTTGGGTTTGCTAATGGCCATGTTTCACAATGTGGTTTGTGCCAGTAAACCGCGAATTATAATACGAAATGCATGCCAGGTGACGCTGTGGTGATATGCTGCGATAACTACTTTTTTCACTTTCTGTGCCGTTCTTGGCCAGCTTTCTTCGATTGAATTGATGACGCAAGATGCCCGCAGATAAACCCGTGGTGGAGATTTTGATGGCCACCTTTAATGGCGAGAGATTTCTGGCGCAACAAATTGACTCGATCCTTGCCCAGGATTACAGGCAAATCAGGATTGTGATCAGGGATGACGGATCAACCGATGGAACCATCGGCATCATCAGTCAATTCATCCGGCTGCATCCGGAAAAGATCAGCCTGTTTTCCGGAGAAGAGGCTCGTCTGGGCGCAACGGGCAGTTTCATGGCGCTGATTCAGCAGGCCCGTGCGGAATACGTGATGCTTGCCGATCAGGATGATGTGTGGCTGCCGGCCAAGGTGTCCGCCTGTCTGCTCGAAATGAAAAAAAGCGAGTCCAGATATGGAGAGGGAACCCCACTGCTTATTCATACCGATCTGAAAGTGGTGGACGAGAAGCTGTCGGTGGTTTCCGGGTCTTTCTGGAAATACCAGAGCCTTTCTCCCGGATGCGACAGCATTAACCGCCTGCTGGTTCAGAATGTGGTGACGGGTTGCACGGTCATGATGAATCGCAGTCTGTTGAATCTGGTTCGCCCCGTTGATGGCGGTGTGATTGGTCATGACTGGTGGCTCGGCCTGATGGCGTCCGCCTTTGGGGAAATCATTTATCTGCCACAGGCAACCATGCTTTACCGGCAACACGGAAAGAATGCCGTAGGCGCAGTCAAATGGGATATTTCTGGTATGCTGGGGCGTTTTTTTGGTAAGGGTGGCAATCGTGCCTTTGCGGAGAGCCTTCGCAAAACCAGGCAACAAGCTGCGCTGTTCCTGAGTGTGTATGGCGATTTGTTGCCGCATGATACACGGCAGTTGGTGTCACGTTACGCCTCGCTACACGAACTGGGCTATTTTTCCAGAATAATCTGCGTACTGCGATACCGCTTCCTTAAGGTCGGCATACTCAGAAATATCGGGATGATGCTGACTTTAAGAACGATTTAGAGTGTTTATGGCAATGCGCCTGATGGCCTGTGTCCCCTTTTTTCCCCGTTGCATGAAATGATCCCCGAGAAGAGCGTTGCTTCTGGGACGTCCGGGCGCGATTCGCTGACGGTCGTGTTGTGCATCCCAATCCTAAATCCCGGGAAAGATGCTGCGATTTTGCTGGACTCGATCGCCAGGCAGACGCTTCAGCCCGATCATTTTCTGGTAATGGATTCCCAGTCGGATGATGGCTCGGTTGCCCTGTTCGAGTCCGCCGGTGCCCAGGTGGTCACGATTGCGCGTGCTGATTTCAACCATGGCGCCACTCGTCAGATGGCTGTGTCGGCCTGGCCGCAGGCGGATATCGTGATCTTCCTCACCCAGGATGCGCTGCTGGCCGGTAGCGCCGACTTTGCAAATATGCTTTCCTGTTTCGAGGATGAGCAGGTAGGAGCGGTTTATGGCCGTCAGCTGCCGCGTCAGAATGCGGGGGCTATCGAATCTCATGCCCGGCTATACAACTATTCTGCGTGGAGCCGGGTCAACCGGTTTTCCGATGTGGCCGAAATGGGGATAAAAACGGCTTTTCTCTCCAATTCTTTTGCTGCTTACCGTTGTTCCGCCCTGACGTCAGTGGGGGGGTTCCCTGATGATGTCATCCTTGGTGAAGACACCTATGTGGCGGCCAGAATGCTGATGCAGGGATGGAAAACCGCCTATTGTGCCGAAGCTCAGGTTTTTCACTCGCACGACTATTCCTTGTGGCAGGAATTTTCCCGTTATTTCGATATTGGGGTATTCCATGGGCGCGAACCCTGGCTGAGGCGTGAATTCAACCAGCCTGAAGGCGAAGGGCTGCGCTTTGTCCGGTCCGAACTGGCTTTTCTCCTGCGTACACGCCCTCTGCTGGTTTTTTCCGCGTTTTTGCGCAACCTGTCCAAGTTCGCCGGGTTTAAACTGGGCACGTGGGAGCGTCATTTGCCCTTGTGGCTAAAACAGCGTCTGAGCTTTAACGGAACTTACTGGGAACGATATAGAGGTCATGGTTCAAAACAATAGCAGAACACTGCTGCCCAAGCTGGTCCTTGTGGCCAGCGATATTTTCACCCTGCTGCTGGCCTTTTTCCTTGCCCGGGCTTCGAACTGGGCTTATGACCACTCATTCAGCCAGGCATTTCTGGGCTGGTGGAAACATGATCTCGGCGGCATCAGACTCGCCACCTTTACCGTGATGGTGATGCTGGTCGTATTCTGGTTCTGGACGATTGGACACTACTCCCGGCGCAAGCCGTTCTGGGATGAATTGCAGCAAACCATCAAGGCGATTCTGCTGGTCGGCCTGATCGATGCGGCGCTGGTTTTTCTCGGGAAATGGCAATTTTCCCGCCTGTGGCTGTTTACTACCTGGGTTCTGGCATTGGTTTTTGTGCCAATGGCACGCGTCATCGCCAAACGGATGATGCTGCGAATCGGCTGGTGGCGGCGCCCGACACTGATTCTGGGGGCCGGCGAAAATGCCCGCGAGGCGGCGGCTGCCCTGCGGGGAGAGCCCCTGATGGGGCTTGATGTCGGCGTGTTTCTGGTGCCGCCAGGAGAGGAAAAGGCGGCGCATCAAATGGAGAACTGCACAATTCCAGTGGTGCGGCCAGCCATGCCTTCCGTTGATGGCGTCATGGAAACGCTGGCCAGTATGAACTACCCGCACGTGATTGTGGCGCTGGATGCTGATCCGTCCCCCGAACAGCAAAAGCTGATTCGGCAGTTGAGTGTTCATTATGCCGATCTCAATGTGATTCCCAGCGTGCGTGGCCTGCCCCTGCTGGGAATGGAAATGACCCATTTCTTCAGCCATGAGGTGCTGATGTTGCGGGTGCGCAACAATCTGGCCCGACTCGGCCCCCAGTTGCTCAAGCGCATCATCGATGTGGTCGCAGCAAGTCTGCTGCTCATGGTTTTGGCGCCATTGCTTGCCTATCTGACATGGCGCATCCGCCTGGACGGGGGAGCGGCCGTTTATGCGCATACCCGGGTGGGACGTGGGGGGAAACGCTTTGGCTGCCTGAAGTTTCGCTCCATGGTTCCGGATGCGGACAAGGTGCTGAAGGAGTTGCTCTCTAACGATACTGTTGCGCGGCTGGAGTGGGAGCGGGATTTCAAATTACGGAATGATCCGCGCGTCACCCCGGTTGGCGCTTTTCTGCGCAAAACCAGCCTGGATGAGTTGCCTCAGTTATGGAATGTGCTGAAAGGCGAAATGAGCCTGGTTGGGCCTCGCCCCATCGTCGAGGCAGAACTGGAGCGCTATGGTGATTTGAAGGACTATTATCTGGAGGCACGTCCCGGTATTACCGGATTGTGGCAAATCAGTGGGCGCAACGATATCGATTACAGCGACCGCGTGAACCTCGATGCCTGGTATGTGAAAAACTGGTCCCTGTGGTATGACCTGGTGATCTTGCTGAAAACGGTAAAAGTGGTGTGGAATCGCAATGGGGCCTACTGATTTGGCATCTGGAATGAAAGTGCTGGTCACCGGCGGCGCAGGCTATATCGGATCGCACATGGTCCGGATGCTGCAGCAGCACGGATATGATGTCGTGACGCTGGACAATCTTTCCAGCGGCCACCGCGATGCGGTTGCCGGCGGCAGATTTGTCCTGGGCGATCTTGCCGACCGTGCCCTGCTGGATTCACTTTTTTCCGCTGACAGGTACGATGCCGTCCTGCATTTTGCTTCATTGATCCAGGTTGGCGAATCGGTGCGGGAACCTGGCCGGTACTATCAGAACAATGTGGCCAATACGCTGAATCTGCTTGATGCGATGGTGCGGCATGGCGTGGGGAAGTTCGTTTTCTCGTCCAGCGCCGCCATATTTGGCGAGCCGCAATCCATCCCGATTGATGAAAATCACGCCAAGGCGCCGCTCAATCCCTATGGTCTTTCCAAGCTGATGGTGGAGCAGATTCTGGCCGATTATGACCGGGCCTATGCGCTGAAATCGGTAAGCCTGCGTTATTTCAATGCGGCTGGCGCAGATCCGGATGGCCTTCTGGGCGAGCGCCACGAGCCTGAAACCCATCTGATTCCGCTGGTGCTTCAGGTTGCGGCAGGACAGCGCCCGCATATCACCGTGTTCGGGCAGGACTACGCTACGCCGGATGGAACCTGCATCCGCGATTATGTCCATGTGGCCGATCTGTGTCAGGCGCATTTGCAGGCGTTGGGCTTCCTGCGGGATCGAAGGGAAAGTGCGGCATTCAACCTGGGGAATGGGCAGGGATTTTCTGTGCGCCAGGTTATTGATGTCGCCATGAAAATGACCGGCAGGGAAATTCCGGTTGTTTTCGGTGCGCGCCGCGCCGGCGACCCGGCCCGGCTGGTGGCCGACAGTGCCCTGGCGCGTGAAAAACTGGGCTGGCAGCCAGCTTATTCCGGGTTGGAACAAATCATCGGGCATGCCTGGCAATGGGAAATCAATTTCAGGCAGGGGCGGAACATCACGGCTGAGGCTTCAGATGGCCAAAGGCCAGAAGCACTTGTTCAACGCTGATGTCTTCAACGTTCAGGGAATCCGGCTGGAGCAGGATATGAGGCGGCCCCCAGGGATGCCAGCGTGCGGCATCCGACTTGCCGAAAAAACAGATGATCGGTTTGTTCAGCCCGGCGGCAATGTGCATGGCGCCGCCATCGCTGCAGATCACCTTGTCGCACAACGACAGCCCCGCGATCAGTTGCCCCAGATTTTGCGTAGGGTAGGCCAGAACCGGTATCCCGGCTGTGGCAGCAATGATTTCCTGTGCCTTGGCGTCATCGCCCGGATGCAGCGGGTTGCTGGCGTCTCCCGGTGACCAGAACAGCATGAATGCTGTGCCGTGCTGCGCGTGCAGTTGTCTCATGAGTGCGGCAAAATGCTGTGCCGGCCAGCGCTGGCTAGGTTTGCGTGCACTGATGTGCACCCCGGCAAGCGGGGGGAGTGGCAGCGACATGGTCAGTTGCAATGCTTCCCTGGCGCGCCTGACTTCGCCCGGTTCGGGATAGATCCGCGCCGCAGGGGGCGGCCCGCTGATGCCAAGCGGCTGCAGCAGCCGGAATACATCCTCCACCTCGTGCAGCGAAGAGGGAATGCGTCCATAAGGTATGCCGGTGTCGATGAGTGCGCTGCCGTGGGTATCGGGTTCGGTGAAACCAATGATGCGACGGGCGCCGGCAAGCCGCGCCAGGCGCAGCAGGCGTGGCTGGAAGCGCGGTGCGGCCAGGATTGCATAGTCGAAGCGCATTTTTCTCAGCCGGGCAAACAGCCGCAGCCGATCCCAGTAAACCCGCGCGGCGCTGGTGCCGGGCGGGCGGTGTTTGGCCTTGGTGTAGGCGAATACGGCATCGACATCCGGATTGTTGACCAGGACCGGTGCGTTATAGCTGTTCACCAGAGCGCAGATGGAAGCCTTGGGGTAATGCTGGCGCAGGGCGTGAATCAGCGGCGTGGTGCAGATCAGGTCGCCAATGTTGTCGCGACGGATGACGAGAAAACTTGGCGCTGCGCCGCTCACTACTGTTTCTCTTCCAGACGCCGGCCATACCCCAGCAGAATACCCATCAATGCCCAGAACAGCAGGGCATCGCCACGCCAGAACAGATTGTCGGTCATGTTCTTGGACAACATGGCAATGACCGTGGTCATACCGCAGATGCCAATCAGGGCTGCCTCCTCGAGCGGATTGCGGTATAGCCGCCAGAAATGGCGCAACAATGCCCAGAGCAGGAACAGAAAGGCGAATAGGCCAACAAGACCGAGTTGCATGGTGTAATCCAGCAATATGTTATGTGCGTGGGCAAACATGAGGTCTGGCCAGTCCTGTGGCTTGTTGCTGGCATAGGTCAGGTGTGGCAGATCGCGTCCGAAACCGACGCCGGTCAGCGGTTTGTCGGCGATATGCGTCAGCCAGAAGCGCCAGATATCATAGCGCTCGCTATGTTCGAAAGTGTCACGCAGGTGATCTGAAATCGAGCTGGTGGCGGCCTGCTGGGAAACGTTGTCGGATGGCCGTTGCCCTGCCACAGCAATAAACAGCAATGTCAGGGTCAGTGCGCCGCATATGGTAATGGCCAGCAGGGGTTTGGTGTGGAGACCCCGGTCGCGGCGCGCCCACCACAGCCCGACCCAGATCATGAAAACCAGGCCGGTGGTCAGCCAGAACATGCGATTCAGGGTGGCATAACCGGCGAACAGGTACAGGGGCAACAGTATCCAGCGTAACTTATGCAATATCTGTCCGTCAGATTTTTTCAGCCAGAGATAAATCAGGCACGGCAGGATGGTGGCCAGATAGGTGCTGTAGGCGACGAAACCATGCTGCCAGTGCCAGTCATATGCCTGGAAATTGCCGAGATGGTTGTGATTCGTCCAGATCACCATGACGATGGTGAGCATCATTCCCGCAACCATAGCCTGCAACCAGCGCTGCCACTCAATATGGCTTTGCGTCAGGACGTAAAAGGAAAAAAATGCGACCATCCCGTAAGCAAGCTCGGTTTTTAATTCACTAAGGGAAAATAGCGGGTCAACCGACCAGCTCAAGGAAAGCACAGCAATGCCAGCCCAGAGGACGAGGGGAAGCTTGACCGGCACGTCCGGAACGGGGTTATTGACCACATGGCGCAGGGCAAGGGCGCCTGACAGGAACAGGGTCAGCATGCGCAAGGCCATGTTGTGATTGAGCGGCAGTGCAAACAGAAAAATCATGGGCGGTAAAAAATGCCAGGAAGACTGCCACAGCTTCTTTGTCAGGTCACTCATCATCCGGCGTTGTTTTCACCAATCGTTTTTAGCAATAGCTGCATTTTATCGGTATAGCTCTCGAACCCCAGCACTTTCGCGTAGCCGTTGCGGGCAACATCTTCCCGTGCCTGATCGTGGCCAAGATAGTAAATGATTTTTGCCCGCAGCTCTTCGGGAGTGGCGAATGTTTCCACCTCCTGCCCGAGGTCGAAGTGTTGTGCCAGTTCAGCGGAATGGTCGGTAAGCAGGAATGCGCCGGTGGCGGGCACGTCGAATACCCGCAGATTGAGGCCGGAACGGCCTGGATCCCAGGAAGAAATGTTGAGCACGATCCTGGCCTGATTGTAGAGGACGATCAATTCTTCGCCCCAGATACGGTTGGCTTTCACCTTCTCACGCAGCTGCGGGTTGAACCAGTTGCGCCGCTTGCGCCAGCCGGGGCCGTAGATTTCCAGCGGCAGGTCGAGCAGTTTTTCCACGAACTCCTGGCGCCGCGCGCTCCAGCCGCCGACGAACACCACCTCGTGGCGGCAGGTTTTCTCGCCGGGCAGGGGGCGGTACAGGGCGCGGTCCACGCCCAGCGCCGGCAGGTAGTGGATATTGTCCTTCTCCTCGTAGCCGAAGCGGTGGATGCAGAAATAATGGTCGTAAATCCGGGCGTCTTGCTGCATTTCGTTGCCGGCGCGCGGGTCTTTCACCCACCAGCCCACGGTGTGGCGGATGGCGTAATGGTCTTTCAGCCGCCGGATGACTTCGGCGTCGAAACTGTTGCCGCGGATGACCAGCAGCACGTCCGGGCGGAAAGCCGCCACCGCCTTTTCCAGCTGTTGCTGGCGGTAATTGTGGTTGCCCCACGGAGTGTTGCGGGAAACATCGGCCGAGCGCAGACCGAACATCCGGATGAGTTTGTTGACCCATTTCAGGAAATAGCGGTCTACCGGGCTTTCCGCCTGGCTGTTGAAGCAGTGCACATCCCAGCCCAGTTCGCGGAAACCGGCTGCGCAGGAGGCGCCCAGCGGAATGGTTTCCTTGCCGAAGAAGTAGCTGATCAGAACGCGCGGTTTCATGGTGTCTGGCATTCGATGCCGCGTTGCCGGGCGGATGCGGCGGTAAAGTTCATCGCGGCAGCGACGCGCTGTTTGAATTCGGGAAAGGAGAACCGGGCCAGGTGCGGGCTGTCGGGCCGGGGCTTCGGGTATTCCCGGCCAGCAGCCAGCTCGTCCAGCAGGCGCGCAAAATCCCTGCCCTGATCTTCTCGGGGGTCGGTATAGAACAGCCCGGTTTCTCCTTCCACCACGGTTTCCGTGAAAGGCGGCGAGTGTATCGCAAGCACCGGGGTGCCACAATATTCGGCCTCGATGACATTGAGGCCGAGTGCTTCCTTTTCCGGCAGCCCGGCCAGGAGAAAATCGAGCTGACGGTAGATCGCGCCGACATTGGATTGCTGCCCCCAGAAGCGGACCTGGCTCTGAATGGGCGTGAGTGCCCGCTTGAGGTCGCGCACCGAGGCGTAGCCGCCGCTGCCGAAGATTTCCAGCTTGACCTGGGGGAAGCGGCTGAGTACCGGCGCAAGCATCTCGAACATCCGGGGGAATTGCTTGATCGGGGTGAGACGCGAGACGATGCCCAGGGTCAGCCCTTCCCGGTGCGAGAATGCCGGCCTGGGGAGCAACTGGCGGTAGAGGGGTTCGGCCAGTCCCAGCACGCGGTCGCGAAACTTGCGGGTATCCCAGTCGTAGCAGGAAGCGGCAAGAATGGGCGCGCGATCGTCGCCGCCCCGCGCCAGGTCAGCCACGCCGTAGAGCGGCTGGGGGTAGTAGTGATCCAGCCCGGCGTTTTGCAGGGTGGAGATGACATAGCCGGACACCGCCAGAATCAGATCCACTTCGCGGAACGGCGCGGGATCGCGCCCGGTCAGCGGCATGTGGGCGAAGCTGGCGAGGAAATGATGCTGCCGCAACACCTCTCCGAGCTGGCCCAGCGCGGGAGCGTGGGTGACGAACAGGGCGGGGGTTTCCGGCAGCAGGGGGATGATGTCCTCGTAGCGCCGGACCGGAATGTAGCGCGCACCGGGAATGCCCGCGCCGCGCCAGAAATGCGCCTGTTCGTGGACAAACAGCACGGCCTCCCAGCCCAGTTCGCACAGCGCGCGGGTGAAGAAGCGGGTGTAGATCTCGCCGCCACCCAGGCCCTGCTGCAGGTTGATCTGGTAACAGATGGCGGCCATCAGCGCGGCGCGCTTCTGTTCAGCTGGCGCCGGGCCGCATCTTTCACCGCCTCCAGGCGGATGGCTTGCATGCAGCGCGGGCTGGCGCATTCCCTGGTGTTGCGTCCGCAGCGTTGCACCCAGGGGATTTCACGCTTGAACAGGCGGTGCTGGTCGCGGCAGGGAAACGGGTCAACGGTCACCGCTTCATAGGGACTCTCGCGCCAGAATTCCCCGGCGCCATAGATCGATGCCGAGCCGGGGCCGAACAGGGTGACGGTGGGCGTGCCAGTCAGCCGCCCGAGATGGGCCACGCCGGTGTCGGGGCACACCAGCAGGCGCGCGTTTTTCAGCAGCTGCCAGAGCTGGGGCAGGTCGAGTTGCCCGGCATAGGAAGGGCGCTGCCCCGCCGGGTCCAGCGCCGCGACCAGTTTTTCCTCGCCGCGCCCCCCGCTCCATACCGCCTGGCAGCCCTGGGTTTCGAGAAAATCGGCCAGCGCCAGCCATTTTTCCGCCTCCCATTGCTTGAGCGCGGTGCTGGCACCGACATGGAGCACGCAATAAGGTTTTGCTGGCAGATTGAAGGGCGAAAAATCCGGCTCCGGCCAGGCGGCGGGCTGATAGGGCGCAGGGGCCGGGCCGGGAATCAGCTCCGCCACCATGTCGCCCCAGGCCGCCGGGGCGGCGGGGTAGGGAATCAGCTCGTCCACCGGCCAGCTCTTCCAGGCGGGGCGGTCGCCGGCGAAGGCGACGATATGCCGCGCCCCCAGCGCCTTGGCCAGCCAGCTGTAGCGGTTGTCGCCCGGCACCAGGGCGAGGTCGAAGCCGCTGGTTTCATACAGGGCGTGCAGCGAGGATGGATCGCGCGGGTCATGCGGCAGGACGGTGACGCCGTAGGGCCGCTGCCGGTAGAGGGATACGCTTGCCCTGGGCGCCAGCATGACGATTTCGGCCTGGGGATGGCGTTCACGCAGCTTGGCCAGGAGCGGGGTCAGCATCAGGGTGTCGCCGAGCAGCAGGTGGTGGGCGACGAGGATGCGCCGGGGCGGCACATTGCCGGGCTTTTTCGGCGCCAGCATGTTGCCGAACGCACGGGCGATGACGCTGACGCGGCTGGCGAAGCGGCTAGCCATTTCCCGTTACATTGCAAAAGATGGCTTCCATGCGTTCCACCATGGTTTCGAAGCCGAAACGGGCCAGTGCCCGTTCGCGCGCCGCGTCGCCCAGCCTGCGGCGCAGTTCCGGATCCGCCAGCAATTTTTCCAGCGCCTGACGCAGTGCGGCGGCGTTCTGCGGTTCGACGATCAGGCCGGTGTGTTCGTGTTCCACCGCTTCCTGAATGCTGCCCACCGGCGTGGAGATGATGGGCAGTCCGCACAGCATCGCCTGCAGGATGGCCTGGGGCACGCCTTCATTGGCGTAGGAAGGGAGGGCGAAGACATCCATGGCCTGGAGCCAGGGCAGCACGTCGCTCTGGTTGCCGGGCATGAATACGCGTTCGCCCAGTCCCAGTTGCGTGATTTGCGCTTGCAACGCTTCCCTGACCGGGCCGTCGCCGACGATCAGCAGCCGGGTCGTTTCTGGCAGGGCGGCGAAGGCCTCCACCAGGTAGCGATGGCCTTTCCAGCTGCGCAGGGTGGCGACGATGCCGACGATGGGCGCGTCCGGCGGCAGCCCCAGCTGCTGGCGCGCCGCTGTCTTGTCGCCGGGCACGAAATGCGTGGTGTCCACGCCGGTGGGCACCGAGGTGATGGCGGCGGAGGGAAAGCGGTTCACCCCGATCAGCTGCTCGCGCAGACGCTCGCCGGTGGTGACGATGTGGCGGCTGGCGCGCTGGTACAGCCAGCGGGTGGCGGGGTTGTGCGGAATGGGGGCGGAAATGTGGCGGGTGCGCACGATCGGCACCGGCTTCCCCAGGGTTTGCACCGCCAGGGCGGCGAGCCAGGCGTCGGTCGAACTATGGGTGTTGATCACGTCTACCGCGTGAGTCTTGAGCCAGCGCCGCAGGGCCAGTACCCCGTGCAGGTTTTTCCGGCCGATGGGCAGCGCCACCACGGGGATGCCACGGTTTTGCGCCTCGGCGTAGATGCGCGCCTGCGGCGGGCACAGCAGGGTGACCCGGTGGCCGCGCCGTGCCATGCCGGCCGCTTCGGTGAGGATACGGATTTCCTGTCCGCCCCAGCCGAGGGAGGCTTCGGTATGGACGATGGATAAGGGTTTCATTCGCTGTGCAGACATCTTTCTTGAAATGGGCAGCGCGGGTCGCGCCATCCGGCGTTATGGGGTTATCAAAGCATTTCGACCAATTCGGAATAAGGCCCAAGTGCGGCATCCACGGTCAGCAGCCGCGCCGGCTCGACGATCGCTTGCGCCACCAGGATGCGGTCGAAAGGATCGCGGTGGTGGAGCGGGAGGGCGCATACGGCCGCGCCGTGTTTCGCGCTGACGGGCAATTCGGTAAAACCGGTTTTCTCTGCGGCGAGCGCGATCCTGCCCGGAGCAAACGGGAAACTCACCCGCCCGGCCTGCGATTTGATGGCGATTTCCCAGATGCTGGCCGCGCTGAACAGAATGCTGTTGGTCTCGTCCTCGATCAGGGCGCGTCCCCTTGCGGGCAGTTTCTCCGGTTCGGCCAGCGCCCAGAGCAGGATGTGGGTATCCAGCAGGAGGCGCATCAGCGTTCTTCAAAATCCGCCAGAACATCGTCAGGCAGGGGTGCATCGAAATCGTCCGGAATCACCATTTCCCCCGCCAATATCCCGAGCTTGCGCCGTCCCGCCGGTTTCTCCAGCGCCACCAGGCGCGCTACCGGCCTGCCTGCCTTGGCGATGATCACTTCTTCCCCGGCAGCCACATCTTCGACCAGGCGGGAAAGATGGGTTTTCGCTTCATGAATGTTGATGGTTTGCATGGCGTGCTCCCTGTTGAACCAAGTCTAGTTTAGTCCGGTCGTGAGGGAATGGCAAACCTGTGCTTTTTGCCATGATCTGTTCCTCCAGCAGATGACGCTGGTCGAACAACTCATGACTGCCCCAGCCTTTCCTGGCTGAACTGGATGCGGTGCAGGTTGGCGTAGATGCCATCCTTTTCGATCAGTTCGCGGTGGCTGCCGATCTCGGCGATCTGGCCTTTCTGCAGTACCACGATGCGGTCGGCCTTTTCAATGGTGGAGAGGCGGTGCGCGATGACGAGAGTGGTGCGCCCCTGCATCAGGGTTTCCAGGGCGGCCTGGACGTGGCGTTCGGATTCGGTGTCGAGCGCCGAGGTGGCTTCGTCGAGGATCAGGACCGGCGCATTTTTCAGGATTGCCCGGGCGATTGCCAGGCGCTGGCGCTGGCCGCCGGACAGGCGCACACCGTTTTCGCCGATTTCGGTGTTCAGGCCTTCCGGCATCTCGAGGATGAATTCCATGGCGTGGGCGGCTTCCGCTGCGGCGATGATCTCCGCCTCGCTGGCGCCGCTTTGCCGGCCATAGGCGATGTTGGCGGCAATGCTGTCGTTGAACAGCACCACGTCCTGGCTCACCAGGGCGGTATTGGCGCGCAGGTCGGCCAGGCGGATGGCCTGGATGTCGTGTCCGTCGAGCAGGATCTGGCCGCAGGTGGGCGAGTAGAAACGCGGGATCAGGTTGGCCAGCGTGGTCTTGCCGCTGCCGGACTGGCCCACCAGTGCAATGGTTTCGCCCGGCTGGATGGTGAGGGAGATGCCGTTCAGCGCCATGCGCTCCGAGCGGCCGTAGGAGAAGCCGAGATCGCGGAATTCCAGCGCGCCCAGGGCGCGCGGCAGGGAAACCGCGCCGCTGTCGGCTTCGGCATCCTCGTCGATCAGCTGGAATACGCTTTCCGCTGCCGCCAGGCCGCGTTGCAGGTTTTCGCTTACGCCGGTGAGGCGTTTCAGGGGGGCCAGCAGCATCAGCATGGCGGTGATGAAGGAGACGAAACCGCCCACCGTGGTCTGGTCCGAGGCCGATTGCATGGTGGCGATATAGATGATCACCGCCAGCGCGGCGGCGGCGAGAAGCTGCACCAGCGGGACGGTGGACGAGGCGGCGATGGCCTGCTTGACGTTGAAGCGACGCAGCTGGTTGGCGGCGTCATGAAAACGTCGCGCCTCGTATTCCTGGCCACCGAAAATCTTCACCACCTTGTGACATTCGATGGTTTCTTCCAGTACATGGGTGATGTGTCCCATGGCGCGTTGCGAGCCCCGGCTCATGTTACGCAGTCGCCCGCTGAAACCGCGAATGACGGCGGCGATGGCCGGCACCACGACCAGCGCCACCAGGGTCAGCCGCCAGTTGAGGTAGAGCAGCCAGCCGAGCAGGCCTGCGATGGTGAGGGAGTCGAGCACCAGTACCTTGATCACATTGGTAGCGGCGTCGGTCACCTGATTGACGTCGTAGGTGATTTTTGACATCAGCGCACCGGAGGAGTTGTCGTCGTAGTAGCGGGTGGGCAGGGCCACCAGTTTGCCGAACATCAGGCAGCGCAGATCCATCACCACCTTGTTGGACACCCAGCTGATGGCATAGGAGCTGGTGAAGGTGGCGATGCCGCGCAGCACGAACAGCCCGATCAGCAGCATCGGGATCAGGCGCATCATGTCGGGGTCTTTCTTGACGAAACTGCCGTCGAGCAGGGGTTTCAGCAGGGCCGGGAAAGCCGGTTCGGTGGCCGCCACCACTGCCATGCTGACGATCGAAACCATGAAAATACGCCAGTAAGGGACTACGTAACGCAACAGGCGCAGGTAGAGTTCCCTGCTGTTCATTTCGGTTTGCTGGTTCATGGCCTGCTTTTCCCGGCCGTTTCCAGCAGCTGCTGCATGCGGTGCTGGTAGGTGTGTTCCCCATAGGCGCGGCGCTGGGCAGCCTGAGCTACCGTCCGGCATGATTC
>CAZKHJ010000019.1:35334-47595 GCA_964552675.1 uncultured Sulfuricella sp.
CGGGCGCCGCCAGCGCCGAGGCGATGAGGGCGGGGATCTCGTCTGTGGCGCGGTAGCATTTTACTTCCGTGTCACAGTCGAACAGGGCAGGGATTTCCTGCTTCCAGTCCACTACCTGAAATGCGCCACACCCGGCGGCCTCGAACAGGCGGGGATTGACACCGTGGTCATGGGTGCCGTGCCAGGTATGGATGTTCAGTACCACCCTGGCGCTGCTGAACATTTGCGCCATTTCGTCGGGCGTGAAGAAGCCGTCGGTCAGGCAGGCGTGCAGCCTGGAGCCGGGCGCCAGCTTTTTTTTCCATGGGCCGAAAAGCCGAAGATCGAATTGCTCCGCCAGGTTGGTGAGAACTTTCTCGCGCAGCGGGCTCCAGTCCCCGGCAAAACAGACATCGCACTGATATTCAGCCTTGGCCGGAACGGGGCGGTGCAGCGTGGGGTGACATGCGGTGGGCAGGAAGTAGGCATGCCTGATGCCGGCAGCCCGGTATTCTTCCACGCTGCCAGCAGAGTTGGAAAAAATGTAATCGTATCCGGGCGCCTGTTTGAGGGAACGCTGAAACTGGAAAGGATCGTTGATCCACCAGCATACGGTGGGAATCTGTCGCTGTTTCAACCAGGCCAGGCTCTGTGCGGAAATGTCGAAGCCGAACAGGGCAATGAACAGATCCGGGCGGGTTTCCTCAACCAGTTTGCGCAGGCGCCGGTTGGTGCTGGCCTTGATTTCACGCGAACCGGAACCTGCCAGCTTTGCCAGACGATCGAGCACCTTGTCGCGCAGGCTGGCGCTGAAGTCGAAGGGGATGACAGTGTGCCCCAGCCCGGCCAGGGCTTCGACGCAGAATTGCCCCATGGGAACGGTTTTCAGATGCCCGGGCAGGGCAAAGAGTATTTTCATCTACTTCGGGGCATGTGCGCAAAGGAGGCCATTATACAGCGACAACAGGGCCGTGCTCATCCTTTCCAGACCGAATGTCTCCGCCGTAGCCCTTGCCATGGACCCGGCTTTAAGGCGCAGGCCGGGGTCGAGCAGTCGGTTCATCGCTGCCACCAGCTGTTGCAGGTCGAGTGGGTCGCAGGTAAAGCCGTTTTCTCCCGCGCGAATCAGTTCCGCCGCGCCGCTGTGCGTGCTGGTGATCACCGGCAGGCCGCAGGCAAGCGCCTCCAGTGCTACGTTGCCGAAGGGTTCGTAGAGGGTGGGAAAAACCAGGGCATCTGCCGCGCCGTAAAACGGCATGACGTTTTTCTGCCCGCCGGTGAAATGGACGCGTTGGGCAATGCCGAGTTTGTCCGCGTAGTGTTTGAAGGCCGCTCGCTGCTTGTCTTTTCCCACCACCAGCAGGTGGGCTGTCTCGGGCAGTTGCGCCAGGGCGTCCAGGGTGATTTTCAGCCCTTTGCGCTCGAAACCGGAGCCGACAAACAGGAACAGGGGGGCATCCGGCGGGATGTCGAAAGCCGCACGGGTTGCCGCGCGTTGCTGCCGCGCCGGTTCCGGGCGGAATGTGGCCGTATCCACACCGTTGTAGATGACGTGCAGTTTGTCTTCGGCTATATCGTAGTGGCGGCGGATATCGTCTTTCACCATGTGTGAAATGCAGATTACCGCTTTCAGGCGCGGGCTGGAAAACAGCCTTTTTTCTGCCGCCAGGACGTAATGGTGATAGGGATTGAGGGCGAGGCGGATTTTGCCCAGGGGGCCAAGCACGCGCCGGCGCTGGGCCAGCCATTCGCGGTGTACGCCGTCCCCGGCGCGAAATACATCGCAGCAGGCGATGCGCTCGTGTGACTGCACCAGGTCGAAGGCCTGTTTTTGCAGCGTGTTGCACACACAGCGGGCAAAGCTCCAGTCGCGCCACAGGCTGCCAAGGTAGGGGGGGTTGCAGATCAGGGCGCTGTGTTCTGTGCCACTTTCCCATTGGCGTGTGACGATGGTGAGGGAGGCGCCTTCGGCGCGGAGCGCCTGCACGGCGCTGGCAGCAAAACGCTCGGCGCCGCCAAACGGCGTGTAGCGCTGGCGGATCAGGGCAATTTTCATGGCGGGAGGCCCCGGGATTGACTCATCCCAGGGCCGGACCGGCTTAGCTGACTTGCTGTATGCCGGCAATGAACCAGCTGGCATTGGGCTGGCTGGCGGATTTCTGGATATGCCAGATTTCGTCGAAAGGCTCCGAACCGGCACCCTGCTCTTCGCGGACCAAGCCGGTGAAACGCACGCTGGCTATGACCAGGTCGTTTTCGGTGGCGACGCCGGCAATCGCGGCGTTGAGGGTAATGACTTCGGTATGCTGTGGTTTGCCGCCGCGTTCCTGGATCTGCAGGCTGATTTCGGCAAACATTTCCGGCGTGGTGTACTCACGGATGTCGTTGATATCGCCCTTGTCGTTGGCATCCTGCAGGCGCAGGAAGTTGGCCTTGGCCTGGCGCAGGAAGGGTTCGTCCTCGAACCAGGCTGGACGGGTATTGCTTGAAGCAGGCGCTGTGCTTGCGCTGCCGGGGAGGTCGGAGGGGGCCTGGTACGTGGCATAGGGGGTATTTCCGGCGGCCGCGGGCATGGCCTGCGGCGCACTGTTGCGGCGCAGGGCGCGGAAGATGAAGAATACGGCAGCCGCAATCCCCAGCATCATGAGGATATCCATCATCTTGATGCCCTCAAAACCATGGCCCATCAGCAGGGAAGCCAGCAGGCCGCCCGCAGCCAGTCCGGCGAGGGGGCCAAGCCATTTGTTGCCGCCGGCAGGGGCGGGCGCCGCCGGTGCGGAGGCGGGTGCCTTGGGTGCGGCCTGCTGTGAAACACTCTCGCGTTGCTTGCCGAAACTCTTACCGCCACCAAAACGCTTGGCGCTGGCTTCGCCAGCCAGCAGGCCGAGGCTGAAGATTGCCACCAGGAACAGGGTAAGAAATTTTTTCATAGCATCCTCATGGGTTATTTTCTGGACACATTCTAGCCGGAAACACGAGCAAGGCAAGGCCATCGTGCTTGAACTGCCTTTCGGCACATGCTATTAAAGCTGCTTCATGGACTCCAATATTCATAAAAAAGTTCTCACCCGCCTGTTGCTCGGCTGGCTGGTGTTTTCCCTGCTGATCGGTGGCGTGGTGTTTTACTGGGAAATGGAGCAGGTGGATGACCACGTGCTGATGCTGGCGACGCGAGAGGCGGGTACGTTTACCAGCGAGACGCTGGCGCATTTCAATCGTATCGACGAGGCTCACCCGGAGGTGCTGCAGCAGATCAGGACCCGGGCGGAGAAGTTCCTGAAAGACCACTTTACCGTAATCGAGCTGTATGACCGGGACAAGCGGCAGTTTCTTGAAATGGTCGATCCCGGCATGGAGCCACTGGAGCAGGAGCTCAAGCGCCATGTGCACCGGTTCCCGCTCGAGGGCGCGGTACATTACAAGAAGTTCTATATCAATTCGCGTGTCTATATGCAGGTGTTGCTGCCCCTCAATGATGATCGCGGCCATCTGGCCGGCTATTTCGAGGGCGTGTACGAGGTGGATGACGCGACTTTCCGCAATATCCGGGACAATGTGATCCGTACTCTGCTGCTGGTGGTGGTGGTAATTTTTGCCACTTCGGTGATGCTCTATCCCATCATCATTTCCCTTAACAAGGGTTTGATCAAGCTGTCGGGTGACCTGCTCAGGGGCAACGTCGAACTGATGGAAGTGCTGGGCAGCGCCATCGCCAAGCGTGATTCCGATACCAATATCCATAATTATCGCGTCACCATTTATGCCATCAGGCTGGCAGAGGCGCTGGGTCGCAGCAGTGCCGAAGTGCGCGGGCTGATCTCGGGCGCTTTCCTGCATGATGTGGGCAAGATCGGCATCAGCGACAATATCCTGCTCAAACCGGGACGCCTGAGCGAGGAGGAGTTTGCCGTGATGCGCACCCATGTTCTGCTGGGCGTGGACATTATCGCCAAATCAAACTGGCTGAAAAATGCGCGCAACGTGGTGGAATTTCATCACGAAAAATTCGATGGCAGCGGCTATATGCGCGGGCTGAAGGGTGACGGCATTCCCGTTGATGCACGCATTTTCGCTATTGTGGATGTGTTCGATGCGCTGACTTCCCACCGCCCCTACAAGGAACCCTACAGCTTCGATGAGGCGATGGGTGTTCTGCGCCGCGATAGTGGCAGCCATTTCGATCCCGCCATCCTCGCGCGTTTCGAGACCATGGCGCGAGAGTTACACCAGTCAATCAGCCACGCCTCGGACAAAGAGGTCGAGCTGGAGCTGAATCGCCTGTTGCAGAAACATTTTTTCAGCTCTTGAGAAAACTCAGTGCCGGATGGTCCGCCTTGGGCATGTCGAGGTGGTAACCCTGCACCATGTCGATGCCGAAGCGCCTGAGCATGTCCAGAATATCGGCATTTTCGACAAATTCCGCCACGGTGGTTTTATGCATGCCGCGCGCGACATCCACGATGGCTTTGACGAATACCTGGTTGTCGTGGTCGTTGTGCAGGTTGCGGATGAACAGGCCGTCGATCTTGAGCACGTCGGCGTTGAGGTGCTTCAGGTAGGCAAAGGAAGAAAAGCCGGTGCCGAAATCATCCAGGCATACCGGGCAGCCGGTCAGGCGCAGGGATTTGATGAAGCGCTGGGCATCGTGCAGGTCGGTTACCGCCGAGGTCTCGGTCAGTTCCACCAGCAGGCGATGGGGAGCGACGCCGTGCCGCTCCAGCTGCTCCGATATGTATTGCGGCAGGGTGGGATCGTCAAAGGAGCGCCCCGAGATATTGACTGCCATCGCGGGCACCTGCTCTGACCGTGCCAGTATGGCGATCACCTCGCCAATCACCCAGCGGTCGATATCGCGGATCTTGCCGCTTTTTTCCGCGTGGGTAATAAAATGGCCTGGCATGATGAGCTGGTCGGGTTTTTCCAGGTCGATCATGCGTACCAGAGCCTCCAGATGTGCCAATTGCTGGTCGCGGGCGTGATATACGCCCTGGAAATGAAGCTGTAGCAACCCCTGCTCCAGTGCCTGGTTGATGCGTTCATTCCATGACAGGTGCCGGACCATCTTGAGCGAGTCGTCCAGCTCCGGACGATAGGTGCGCCAGGCATTCTTGCCGGCTTCCTTGGCCTGATACATGGCCGAATCGGCATGGGCGATCAGTTCTTCCGCCGAAGCGGCATGTTCCGGATAGAAGGCGATGCCCAGGCTGGTGGTGAGGCGCAGGTTGTGGCCATCGAAACGCACCGGGATCTGGCTGATGGCGCGCACGATGCGTTCTGCCAGGGCTTCTGCCTCTGCCGGCGTGGCGCCGCTGGCGAGAATGGCAAACTCGTCGCCGCCGAGGCGGCTGAACAGCTCGCTGTTGCGCACGATGGTGCCGACTTCGCCGGAAACACGGATCAGCATGGCATCGCCGGCGCGGTGGCCGAAGGTGTCATTGATGTATTTGAATTCGTCCAGATCGAAAAACAGCAGGGCAACCTGGAAATTGCGCCGTTCCGCCTCGCTGAGCGCTCGCGCCAGCTCTTCCTGGAAGCGGTGGCGGTTGTAGAGTCCGGTGAGCGAATCGCGCTCGGCAAGGTAGATCAGTTGCTCGGCGGTCTGGCGTTCACGCGTGATGTCTTCATACACCCATAGCCGTCCGATGAAGCGGTTTTCCGTATCATGCACCGGATAGGACATCTGGGTGACCGTGCGCCCGTCGGCCAGGCTGATTTCGAACGTGTCGCTCACTTCATGGGTGGTCACCATCTGCAGGAAATGCCGGGAGAAGTGGTCGGGTTGCGCCAGCATGTTGGCGGAGTGGCGTAGCACTTCGGCCGCTGGTCTGCCGACCAGGGTGATGTGCTCGGGGATCATCCAGAGGCGGGTGAAGGCCGGGTTGTAGTACACCACGGTTTCTTCCTGGCTGACGAAGAGGACGCCGAAATTCATTGCCGAAAGCAGCGAGATCAGCCGGGCGTGTTCTTCCTGCGCCTGGTTGAGATAGCGGCGCTGCATTTCCTGGGATTGTTCGAGTTCGCTGATTTTTTCACGGAGCTGGAGTTCCGCCTGCTTGCGTTTGGAAATGTCGCGGATGCTGCCACGCATGCCAAGGGGCTCGCCGTTCTTGCCGTAAATCGGCTGCCAGGAGGCGGCTGCCCAGCATATCAGGCCATCCTTGCGCTGCAGGCGGAATTCGAAGTCGTTGCCAACGCTGCCCATGAGCGCGCCGGAAAATTTACGCGTGACTTCATCCCGATCTTCCCCTGCCACCAGGGGTAGGGGAAACCCCGGCATCGACAGGCATTCTGCCGGAGGGTAGCCGGTCACCCGTTCCACCGACGGGTTGACCCAGATCAGTTTTCCATCCGGGGCGAACCAGCTTTCCCAGCCATAGGTGTAGTCGGCAATGGCATGAAAGCGTGCCTCGCTGGCGCTCATTTCCTCAATGCGAGCCCGCACGGCCTGGGCCATGGTGTTGAAGGCATGAGTGAGCTGGCCGATTTCATCATGCGAATTGACTGTGAGCTTGATGTCAAAATTGCCCTCTGCTACTGCGCGGCTGGCTTCACCCAGACGGCTGAGGTGGCGTGTGAGCCAGAATCCGGCTGCGGTCAGCAGTGCAATCGACAGCAGGATGGCGCTGCCGGCGATAAGCAGGCTCTGGCGCAGCAGGCGTGAGCGTGCTTCCTGCATGAAGCGGGTATCAATGCCGAAGTACAGTGTGCCGTAGGTCTGTCCGGCGATGCGGATCGCAATCCGGGTATTGAAAACCGGGCGAGCTGCATTGATGCTGGTGAGGATGTCGCGGTCGGGCTGAGGCAGCGATTTGCCCTGGCTCCAGCCATCGGCAGCAGTGACTCGCCCGGTGGTGTCGGTCAGGATCAGATAGGTGATGCCATTATTTCTGCGGCTTTCGCCCAGAATTTCCTGCAGGGTGGAATAATCCCTTTCCACCAGAGCCGGGGCGAGGGCGGTGTTGAGCAGCAACTCGTATTCCCTGTGGCGCAGTTGTGCCTGTTCCATCAGGCTATCCTGAATCAGACGGCTGCCGTTGCCTACCAGGATTGCCAGCATGGTCGCCTCGATGATGACGGCGATCAGGATCAGCCTGGCTCGTAGCGACAGGCCTTTCAACGCGTGGATTCCAGCATGTGTTTCACTTCCCTGGCGTAGGGATCAAGCAGTTTGAGGTCATTGTTGCCGAGGGGTTTGAGTCCGGCCAACCCGCTGGCCCGGAAGAATTTCTGCCCGGCTTCGCTCTGTTCGAATGCCAGCATGGCAGCCTTGAATTGCTGCTGCTGGCCAGGCGGCAGACGGTGATGGGCAAGCAGCATCTGCGATGGCACAGCGGGGGTGGCGGTCAGCAGCTGCAACTGACGCGAGATGTTTTCCGGCAACTGCTTCAGCGGTATGATGCCAATGAGGCCTGCGGCGGCATCTCCCCGCAGCACTGCCAGCGCCACGTTGCTGTGAGTGGTGGTCCACTGGAAGGCATAATCCCTGTCTGCCTCAAGCCCACGGTCCCGCAACAGCTTCAGACCCAGCAGCGTAACCATGGCAAGGCGGTCCGGGGCGGCAATTTTTGCCCCGCGCAGCTGTGAAATATCGTTGAGCTGGCTGTCCTTGCGCACTACCACTGCGGCTGTGATGTCGTTGCGATAGGCGAACAGGGGCTGATAGCCCGCGTCGGTCTGCGCCAGGCGGGCAAAATGGGGTGCAGTGACGATAATGTCATATTCGCCGTTTTGCGTGCGGCTGATGAAGCTGTGAAAGTCGGGCGCGGTATACATCACGACCGGCTGTTGCAGCTGCTGTTCCAGGAATTCCCGCAATGGCTGGTAGGTTTCCAGCAGCAGGCGCGTGCTGAGATTGGGAAACAATCCGATGGACAGGGGTTGCTGGCCGGCAGCGAAGGCGCACCACGAGGCCGTTGCCAGCAGCAATCCGAGGAGAAAGTGGAAAATCCGGTTCACAGTGTTTTCACAAACACTTTGGAACGCCGCTGATAGTTGTATAGCCCTTGTTTGGCCTTGGGCAGCGCTTCCACGCCGGCAGCGATAAAACCGCGCTCGACGAACCAGTGGGCGGTGCGGGTGGTGAGCACGAACAACTGGCGGAAGCCTTTTTCCAGCGCCTTGATCTGCATGTATTCCAGCAAGGCCTCGCCCCGGCCCGCACCCCGGTAGTCCTTGTTCACCGCCATGCAGGCCAGCTCGGCAGCCTGCTCTTCGGGGAAGGGATAGAGCGCGGCGCAGCCGATGATCAGGCCGTCATATTCCAGTACCGTGAAGCGCTCGATTTCCATTTCCAGCAGCTCGCGCGAGCGCCGCACCAGGGTGCCTTCCGCTTCCAGCGGTTCGATCAGGGCGAGCAGGCCGCCCACGTCGTCGATCGTCGCCGGGCGCAGGGTTTCCAGCGTGTCCTCGGCCAGCATGGTGCCGATGCCCTCATGAGTGAACAGTTCCTGCAGCAGGGCGCCATCGACATGGCGGCTGATCAGGTGAACCCGGGCTACCCCGTTGCGGCAGGCGCGAATGGCGCAGGGCAGGAAGTAGGCAACATCCTCTGCCAGGCCCTCGGGGTGCGCCAGAACGGCCTCTGCATCCTGGGTGGTGAGGCTGCGCAGCAGTTCGCCGTTTGCGCTGCTCACCCCGCTGGTATTCATGAAAAACACCAGCTTGTCGGCATCCAGATCAATGGCGGCACGGGTGGCGACGTCTTCCAGCGAGAGATTGAAGATTTCCCCGGTGGGCGAATAGCCCAGCGGCGAGAGCAACACCATGTCGCCCTGGTCGAGACGCCGGCGGATGCCGGTCACGTCGATCTTGCGCACTTCGCCGGTGTGCTGCAGGTCCACCCCATTGCGCACCCCCATTGGCTTGGCGGTGACGAAATTGCCGCTGCCGACACGGATGTCGGCCCCTGCCATGGGCGAGTTGGCCAGTCCCATGGAAAGCAGCGCCTCGATTTCGACCCGTACCGTGCCGGCGGCTTCCTTGACGCATTTCAGCGCGTCGTTGTCGGTTACGCGCAGGCCGTTGACATAGCGGATCGAGGCGCCGCGTTCGGTCAGTTCCTCCTCGATCTGGGGCCGTGCGCCATGCACCAGTACCAGGCGTACCCCGAGGCTGTTGAGCAGGTTGAGGTCGTGCGCCAGGGTAACGAACTGGTTATCGCTCACCACTTCACCGCCGAAGGCGACAACAAAGGTCTTGCCGCGAAATTTGTGGATATAGGGCGTGGCCGTGCGGAACCACTGCACGAACACATCCACGAAAACTTCCGCTTTGACGAAATCGGCTTTGAGTCTGGTGGGCATAAAATCAACTTTGAATTTCAGGTTTTAATTTTTGAATTGTAAGGGGAATGGCTGCCTCCGCAAGCTGAAAATTCAAACTTGCCCTGGGGTTTTCCTAAAAATCTCCCCAGAGTGTCTGCAGTGCGGCCAATGCAGCCAGTGCGGCTGTTTCGGTACGCAGCACGCGCGGGCCGAGGCGTACAGGAGCAAAACCGCAACTGGCGGCGGCCTTGATTTCTTCCGGTGTCAGCCCGCCTTCTGGGCCGATGAGCAGGGTGACAGGCTCGGTTGGCCGAGGCAGGTCGCGCAGGCGGGCGGATGCGTCCGGCGCCAGGGTGAGGCGAATGCCGCCGCTTGGCAGGCCGCCCAGCCAGTTGGTCAGGGAGAGGATAGGGGCGACGACGGGAACCCGGTTGCGGCCACACTGCTCGCACGCCGAGATGGCGATCTGCTGCCAGTGGCGTATACGCTTTTCCGCGCGCTCTCCGCTGAGCCGCACCACACTGCGCTCACCGGCGATCGGCTGGATGTGGCGAATGCCCAGTTCGACCGCCTTTTGCAGGGTGAAATCCATCCTGTCGCCGCCGGAAATGGCCTGGGCCAGCGTGACTGCCAGGGAAGACTCGGCTTCGCGTTCATGAAACGCGGTGGTTTTGACGGTCACGCCGTTTTTGCCGATATGGGTGATGAGCGCGCGGTATTCCCCGCCTTCGCCGTTGAACAGGGTGACTTCGTGGCCCGCTTCCATGCGCAGGACTTTTGCGGCGTGATGGGCGGCATCGGGTGGCAGGTCGAGCGTCTGGCCGGGGCCGAGGCGCTGCGGGCAATGGAAACGGGAAATGGACATGACGGCTCTCGTGGATTTAAGCCATGTTATATTAGCTAAAAGCCCGACAGGGTTAAATCCTAACAGATCTGGGAGTGCGTGTTCATGGTCAGTCTGCAAACGCCGCTATGTGATTTTGGCTGGAAGGCGCCGGACTTCGATTTGCCCGGCGTGGATGGCAGGCGCCACACCTTGTCCGAAGCAAGCGGCCCGAATGGCCTGCTGGTGATGTTCATCTGCAATCACTGCCCCTATGTCAAGGCGGTGCGCGACCGCATCGTGCGTGACTGCGCCGAGCTCAAGCAATACGGCATCAACAGCGTGGCCATCATGTCCAATGATCCGGCGGAGTATGAGGAGGATTCCTTCGACAATATGAAGAGGGTGGCGGCCGAATTCGCCTATCCCTTCCCTTATCTGCTGGATGCAAGCCAGGAAGTGGCGAAAGCCTATGGTGCGGTGTGCACGCCGGATTTCTTCGGTTTCAATGCCAGACTGGAGCTGCAATACCGCGGCCGGCTCGATGCTTCGCGCAAGGAGGCTGCGCCTGTGGATGCCCGGCGTGATCTGTTCGAGGCCATGGTGCAGGTGGCCCAAACCGGCCAGGGCCCTGCGGAACAGATTCCGAGCATGGGTTGCTCGATCAAGTGGAAAGGGGAGTAAGCGGTGAACAGCAAGCGGAAAATCGCTCCCCGTCCACCAGCTACGGCTCGCCATTAAATATGCTTAATTCAGTCATTGAAGCCGTCAAAACCGTCGCCCGCGAGGAAATCATGCCGCGCTATCTCAAGGTGGCGCGCCAGCGCAAGAGCGATGGCAGCATGTTTACCGAGGCCGACATTGCCTCACAGAACGCGCTGACGGCAGCCCTCGTGGGGATTGCCGACCATCCGGTGCTGGGCGAAGAGATGCCGTTTGAATTGCAACAGGAATTATGGCGGGCAGGCGATGCGGGCCTGTGGTGCATCGACCCGATCGACGGCACCTCCAATTTCGTCAATGGCCTGCCCTATTTTGCCGTGTCGGTTGCCCTGTTGCGTCAGGGACGCAGCCGGCTGGGCGTGGTATACGATCCGGTGGCGGATGAGGTGTTTTATGCCGAGGCGGGCGGAGGGGCTTATCTCAATGGCACGCCCTTGCCCATCAAGGAATATATTCCTGATTTGCGCCACAGCATGGCGGGGGTTGATTTCAAGCGGATTTCACCCCGGCTGGCGCAACAGCTTGCCAGTGCGCCGCCCTACAGTTCGCAGCGTAATTTTGGCGCCAGTACCCTGGACTGGTGCTATACCGCGGCGGGACGTTTCGATGTTTACCTGCATGGCGGGCAGAAATTATGGGACTACGCCGCCGGTTCGCTGATCCTGGAAGAAGCAGGCGGAGTGGTGGGTACGCTGGCGCGTGACGATTTCTGGGCGGATGACGTGTGGCAGCGCTCGGTGGTGGCGGCACGCAACGAAGATCTTTTCCTGGCCTGGCGGGCGTGGGTGACGGCTGCCAGATAAGCGCTGGTTGGGTGCGTATAAAATAATTTTAAGCCCCCTTTTGGGAGTACTCCTTTCATTCCATTGCACCGGAAATAGGATGCAAACCTCTGTTTCGTCAACTTTTGTGGTCTGGGGGCGCCGCCAAGCCCGTACTTGCCCAAAAATTGCGCGTGAGTAATAATCGAGACCTTTCGCAAATTTTTTCGCGACAAAACCATATGAACATGATGGTTTTGAGCTTCGGGTGTCGAAACGCCCGGTAAAACCAATAAGAAATTTAAACTCTCTGTAAGGATCAGATATATGGCAACTCGTAAAGAACTCGCCAACGCCATTCGCGTTCTCTCCATGGATGCGGTGCAAAAGGCCAACTCCGGCCATCCGGGCGCGCCCATGGGCATGGCGGAAATAGCCGAAGTGGTGTGGAACCATCACCTGCGCCACAACCCGGCCAACCCCGGCTGGTTCGACCGCGACCGCTTCGTGCTGTCCAACGGCCATGGCTCGATGCTGATTTATTCCCTGCTGCACCTGACCGGCTACGACCTGCCGATCGAGGAAATCAAGAAATTCCGCCAGCTGCATTCCAAAACCCCGGGCCACCCCGAGTACGGCTACACCCCCGGCGTGGAAACCACCACCGGCCCGCTCGGCCAGGGCATCACCAACGCCGTCGGCATGGCCATGG
>CAZKHJ010000020.1:0-45099 GCA_964552675.1 uncultured Sulfuricella sp.
AACCACCGACACGCGGATTTTCAATCCGCTGCTCTACCAACTGAGCTACTTGGCCATCCTGACAGATCACGAAGGGATTGATGCAGCCCTTGCGAAGGCCGCCATTTAATCCCAAAATAACCCCTCAAGTCAAGTTTTTCGGCATATCTAACGCTTCGCTTTGCCTGCCGCGTCACCATGGCCGCCAAAATAATACGTCGCACGTTTGCGTGGGCTCAGGTAATCATAAATTTCCCGCAATAGCAGGTGCGGACGGATGCATTCGACAATCTTGATGTCCGGATCATCTTCCAGATCAAAAATAATAGCTTCCTCCTTTGGCACAGTTGGATCATAAACCAGCACACTCGGTCGCAGCGTCTGATTGGGATTGATCGAAACCACCATACCCACAGCTTCATTGGAAAGCTGGACAATGCTTCCCGGCGGATACACACCCATGCATTTGATGAACAGCCGAAGTAATTCATCATCATAATGCTGGCGCTCCTTGGCAAACATCAGCGCCAGCGCCTCATGAGGAGTTAGGGAATCATTGGGGTTGATGTGATTGCAATGATTGTCGTAGGCATTAACGATTGCCACAATTCGCGCCAAACGCGAAATTCTGTTGCCAGTCAGCGCATGAGGATATCCCTTGCCATCCATGGTTTCGTGATGTTGCGAGATTACCGTGACGGCCTCAGGGGAAAGGCCCAGCTTCTCCGCAATCTCGACTCCCATCTGACAATGAAGACGATAAAGTGCACGCTCGGCATGGTTGAGCGGCTCCGTCTTCAGCAATATCTGGTCCGGGATACGGCTCTTTCCCACATCGTGAAACAGAGCCCCCATCCCCAGCAAATTAATCTGCTCGCCCGACAGGCCGGCTTCCCTGCCCAATATCATCGACAGCACGGTGACATTCAGGGAGTGGTAGTACACATCTTCGCCGGCGATTTTGTCATTCATGAGATGAACGGCAATATTGCGATCAACCAGCATGGATTCAACCATTTCCCGTATCAATCCATCGGCGGTCTGAAGCGATTCCGTTGGGCGTGCCAGCAGATTGCGCATGAGATTCTTGACGGCACCAACAGCGCCGACGAATTTTTTCTCGCAACGCTGAATTGCCTCTCGCTCCCGGCTGACACGTTCAATGCGGCGTTTTTTCTCCTCAAGTGCGGGCAGGTTTTGTTCCGGCACGACCGGCTGCACCTCGACAGAGGCAGGCGAACCACCAGGAGGAAGCGGCTCCACATCGCTTTTCCCCGGCACATAGAGTACATCTCGCAACCCCAGGCTCAACAGAGTATCGAGCTGCTCTTGATCGCGAATCTTGAAGCTATTAAATGAAAAGGGATGATCCAGCCAGCTCAGCTCGATACGCACATAAATGCCTGGCCGCAAACGATCAACGCTAATACGCAATGGCTCTGAAATTTCGGGCACTTTGATTTATTTCCAGAACTGGGTTTGCCTGAATTGTAGCGATTGATATAGGGTTTGCGTACACAAAACGATGAGTTTATGAATATTAAGGTAAAATGAACAACTGGCCAAAGTTAACAGGACAAGCAACGTAACCGAAAAAAGCCGGGGGTTTCTCTGCGAGCCTATTTAAAAATGGCTCTTTAATCTTCATTTATGAAAAGCCATTCCTGAGCAGGATTGGTAGGTTCTTGAATATTCAACAGCTACAGCTTCTACGCAGTCAATGAATACAGTTGCTTTTCATCCATCGAATCTGGACCCTGCAGCCGGGACATACAAGATCCCGGCTCTGCGCGTTTTATCTGAAATCGCTACCAGCCTGTCCACGGAAAATAACCTTGAGGCACTGCTGGAGCGTTTCCTTGGCACCATGGTCAAGCTTGCAGGCGCAGATGCGGGTGCCGTGCGCGTTCTAACAGCGGACGGATCTCACTTGCGCCTGGTTGGTTCGATTGGCCTGCCCGCAGAAATCGTGGAGCAGGAACAGTTTGTCGAACTGGAATGCGGCCTCTGCGGCGAAGCAACACGGAAGCATTCGCACCGCCATAGCGCCAACGTCCACTTCTGCTCAGAACGTACCTCACACAGTTATTTCGGCTCTCGTTGCCAGCACATCATTGCAGTACCGCTGCGCTTTCAGGGCAAGGTTCAAGGCGTTTATAACCTGTTCATGGCCAGTGACACACCAGTACCCGAGGATGTGGCACTGCTATTCGACTCAATCAGCGAGCATCTCGGCATGGCACTGGAAAATGCCCGCCTGACACGCGAAAATATGCGTATCACGCTGATGAATGAACGTCAGATGCTGGCCAACGAACTGCATGATTCACTGGCGCAAACACTGGCATACATGAAAATGCGCCTCGCCTTGTTACGTGATTCGATGGAAAAGGCAGACAGCAGCAATTCCGCAAAATATCTGGAAGATGTCAGTGAAGGCTTGGATACGGCCTATTCAGGGCTACGCGAACTCCTCACCCACTTCCGTAACCGCATGGATCCACGCGGCCTTTTGCCGGCATTACAGGATATCGTCAACGGATTTTTCAAAAAAACCGGCATTTTCATCGACTTTTCCAACCTGACTCCCGATCTCAACCTTACTCCTGATCAGGAAGTACAGGTATTTCATATAGTCCAGGAGGCCCTGCACAATATCAATAAGCACTCCCAGGCAAAAGATGTCAGCCTGACCATGGGACTGGATGGCAATAACCAGTATTGGGTAAGCATCGAAGATGACGGTGTCGGCATTCCCAGCAAACCACACTCTGACAAGAATATGCATTTCGGCCTCAATATCATGCGCGAGCGGGCGCAGCGTCTGAGCGGCAACGTCAGCGTCGAGAAGCTGCCTGAAGGTGGTACGCGTGTGCTATTAACCTTTCCCGCCGCACGGAAGGATGGACTCAAATGACGGTCAGGGTTTTGCTGGTGGATGACCATACCCTGTTTCGCAAGGGACTGGCTGAACTACTGGAGCGCAATGAGCAGATCAGCGTTGCGGGCGTCACCGGCAGCGCCGATGAGGCGCGTCAGCTCCTCAATGAGCTCAAGCCGGATGTGATGGTCACAGATCTTCACATGCAACCAGTGGATGGACTTACCCTATTGCGTCAGTTGCAACAGGTGGGCAACAGCATTCCAACGCTGGTTCTCACTGTTAGCAATGCAGAGGAAGATCTTGCCAACGTGCTGCGTGCCGGCGCGCGCGGTTACCTGCTCAAGGACATGGAGCCGGATGATGTAGCAGATGCCATTGTTCGTGCGGCCAGGGGAGAAACCGTTGTCGCCCCCTCCATGACTATGAAACTGGTGGGGCTGCTGCAAAATAACCAGCCAGCGGCACAACAACCTGCTTCCATGCTCGACCTGCTGACCCAGCGCGAACGTGAAATCCTCTCCCATCTGGCTCTGGGTGAAAGTAATAAAGTCATTGCCAGACAGCTGGATATCAGCCACGACACCGTCAAACTTCACGTACGCCACATTCTTTCCAAACTAAGCTTGACTTCCCGAGTTGAAGCCGCCATCTTCGCGGTAGAACACAAGCTGGCCAATGCGCCAGCCAATACAAATTAGCTACAGCCTGCATCCCAATTTCTCACGGATTATTCATTCATGGAATTTTTACCCATTTTTTTTGATATCAAAGGCAAACACTGTGCTGTTATTGGAGGGGGGGATGTAGCCGCGCGTAAAGTCGCAATGCTGCTGCATTCTGGCGGCAAGGTTACCGTCGTGGCACCGGAGCTCTGTTCAAACCTGGCAGCGCAGGCGAACAAGGGACAAATCACCCATATTCCAGCACGCTTTTCTCCAGAACACTTGAATCAGGCCATCATGGTCATTGCCGCCACTAACGATCGCAGTGTTAACCAGCAGATTTCCGAAACTGCCCAAGCATTACGCCTGCCGGTAAATGTTGTCGATGATCCTGAGCTCTGTTCCTTTATTATGCCCTCGGTAATTGATCGTTCACCGGTGATTGTCGCCGTTTCCACTGGCGGCTCTTCCCCTGTCCTGGCCCGCCTCCTCCGCGCCAGACTGGAAACTTTGATTCCCGGTTCTTATGGGCGCCTGGCCTCGCTGGCAGAAAAATTTCGCGGCAAGGTGAAGCAACACTTTACCGAACCAGGGCAGCGTAGAATTTTCTGGGAAAAAACGTTCCAGGGACCCATTGCAGAAATGGTTTTTGCTGGACGTGAAGAGCAAGCCCACAGGACGCTGGAGCAAGCTATCGCCAACGAGCAAAAAGACACTCAACCACAAGGAGAAGTCTACCTGGTTGGCGGCGGCCCTGGGAATCCGGATCTGCTTACATTTCGCGCCCTGCGGCTGATGCAGCAGGCAGATGTGATTGTTTATGACAATCTGGTTACACCCCAGGTACTGGAAATGACCAGACGTGATGCAGATCGCATATTTGTTGGCAAACAACGTGCCAACCATGCCATGCGCCAGGAAGAAATCAATGAACTGCTGGTTAAGCTGGCACGCGAGGGCAAGCGGGTGTTGCGCCTTAAAGGCGGCGACCCATTTATCTTTGGCCGCGGCGGAGAAGAAATCGAGACTCTTTCAGCCAACCACATCCCGTTCCAGGTCGTTCCCGGTATTACTGCGGCATCAGGCGTTGCATCATACGCTGGCATTCCCCTCACACATCGGGATTATGCCCAGGCCTGTGTATTCGTCACCGGTCATCTCAAGGATGACACCATGGATCTAGACTGGGAAATGCTCGCCAGGCCGAACCAGACCGTAGTAATCTACATGGGTTTGCTGGGCTTACCCGTCCTATGCCAGCAACTGATTTCCCACGGCCTCACCCCTGACACGCCTGCCGCCATCGTGCAACAGGGCACAACACCCAGTCAGCGCGTCGTGACAGGAACGCTGGAATCGCTCCCCCAACAGGCAGCGGACGCCCAACTCAAGCCACCGACTCTAATTATTGTAGGCAAAGTCGTCAGCCTGCAGGGGAAATTGGCGTGGTTTACGCCAGACCATGAGTCAGAAGGAAATTTTGCGTTAACACGCAACAACTAATCCTACACAAAAAAACCCCGGTTTTAATCGGGGTTTTTTTCCAAATTGCTTATTGCAGATTCAGGCTTTCCTTCAAAATTTTGGGTGTAATGAATATCATGAGTTCACGCTTTTCATTACTAATTGCTGTCTTCCGGAACAAATTCCCGACCACTGGCAAGTCGCCAAAAAATGGAACTTTCGTTACATCATTTTGCGTTTCTTGGTGAAAAATTCCGCCCAGCACAGCTGTATCCCCATTGTTAACCAATATCTGGGTCTTGACCCTATTTATGTTGACGGCACGATTATTGCCATCACGCGTAAAATCACCCGGAGAATCCTTGGTTACCTCAACATCAAGTAAAATGGTGTCGTTATTCAGCACTTGAGGATTCACCAACAAACAGAGCAAAACATCCTTGAATGTTGTAGTAGCAGGAGAATTTGCTGACCCTGGAGTCACAACTGGAATCTGAACCCCTTGAACTATCGCGGCTGGGCGCTGGTTTGAAGTCATTACCCTAGGGTTTGAAATCACATTGCCACGACCATCCGCCTCCATAGCGGAAAGCTCAAGACTTACCAAATTTCCGCTACCCAGGTTTAGCAGGGTCAGCGCCAGTGCACCAACTGCCTTGGCAGGGTCGACTCCCAGATTAACGTTAGAATTCCCCGCCCCGCCCAGAATAGGTGATTGGGTATAAGTACGTGTAATTCCGCTAGTCGGATTCGTGGTAATAGCAACTGGGCCACTTACGCCATCTGGCGGCAAACCAACCGCTGAAACAATGGAGTTTTCCAAGTTTTGTGACACGCCATAATTATAATTTCTAACATTTCCAGCATTCTGCCCCCCCATCCGTACACCAAGCTGTTTGCCAAAAGTATCTGTGGCCAACACGACTCGCGCCTCAATCATTACCTGCTTCGCCGGCACGTCAATCACTGCCAGCATACGGCGAATCTCTTCGTGCTTACTTGGAATGTCATTTATTATCAGCATGTTAGTCTTTAGTTCAAAAGTAACACTTCCCCTTTTCGACAGTATCTTTTGCTGAGTAGCGGCACCCGTAGCGGTGGTCGCGGCTGGAACTGCAGCCTTCAAACCTGCCGCAGCGGGTGAGCAACTGGCATCATCAGCCTTATCCGATGAAGAACCCGCTTGTCCAAGCAGCATTCTGCTGGCTGTATCTGCACGCAGATAATTCAGCGCATAATACTCAGTCTGCAACGGCTCAAGCTCCGAAACCTGCAACTTAGCCTCCAGTTCTGCCTTTTCCTTGACAGCCAGCTCCTCACGAGGCGCAACCCAAACGACATTACCATTTTTGCGTTTATCCAGCCCTTTTGCATTAAGGATAATGTCCAACGCCTGATCCCATGGCACATCCTTCAGACGCAAAGTAAGAGAACCTGTCACTGCGTCACTGGTAATAATATTGAGGCTGGTAAAGTCTGCAATCACCTGCAGGACGGTACGCACTTCAACATTCTGGAAATTTAGTGAGAGTTTTTCACCTGCATAGCCCGGCTTTCCACCCGGAACCATTTTGTCTGGATCTTCAACGAGTTTCTTCACATCCACAATAAATTGCCGATCTGCCTGATAGGCGGAATATTCCCACAACCCCTGTGGTTCAATCATCAGGCGTGTGTTTTTACCTTGACCATAAGTAGCAAGCGTCTTTACCGGTGTGCCAAAATCAAACACGTCCAACCTACGTTCCAAACTTCCAGGCAAGGTGGTATCAATAAAATCCACCACCAGGTTTTTTCCCTGTTTTCGAATATCGATACCTGTAGTCGAATCGGAAAGTCCCACTATCACTCGACCCTCTCCGTTGCTGCCACGACGAAAGTCGATATCGTTCAAGCTATGCTTCTGCTTTCCACTTCCCGCCTCTGCAAAGCGTGTCGTTACGTTGGAATTTGATACAGTTCCTGGGGTACTCTGCAAGGTAACGTATAAGTCCCTACCCTCCATACGGGTTTCATAACCTACAGGCTTGCCCAGATTCATCACCAAGCGGGTACGACTACCGGCTTGAACAATATTCACTGTACGCAAAGTACCTTCACCCACCTCAATTGCATTCTTGCCTACCGAATTTGCCGTGCCCGGAAAATCCAGAGCAATACGTGGCGGATTATTGGTGGTAAAGCCCACGGGTGGGGCAGGTAAGACCTGTTTCAAACTCACTCTTACTTCTACCTTTCCACCAGAAAGGGTTGTATACGCAATATTTTCGATGCTATTCAGGGCCTCTTTGGTTATCGCCACACCCTCCCCATCCGTGGCAAATGATGCAACCGGCATTGCTGTAAAAAGCACAGCGCATACCAAGTGGAACATCATTTTCATTATTGGCTTTGATCTATTCATGGCGCCCTCTATTTCTTCTGTTGATCCAAACTCGACTCTTCAACCAACGTCAGGCTGCTCTGCTTTTCACTCCAGTCGCCAGCGCTGTCCTCGATGATTTCAGTCAGTTTAACTTCCTGTTCACTAATATTCGTGATCAAGCCAAAGTTGACACCCATGTGATTCCCAACCTTAACCCGGTGCAAGCTATTGTCCGGCGCCTTGATCAAGGCATAAATCATCTTGTTTTGTTGCAAGGTGCCAACCATCTTGAGTTTTTCCAGCTCGAAGGACTCGAGAGCCTCCTTACGCCGGTCAAGGTCTGGTTGCATCCCACCTCCGCTGGCACTACTTGCAGACTTGAGCTTACGCGGCTTGAACGGTTCAGGCAGGTCAAACGCTTCATAGGGAAATGGCTCGTAGGGCTTTACTTCAGGCAAGGGATCCACTTTCCCTCGCATTCCCTGCCCAGCCTCACGTACAAACTGGTCAAGATCATCATGCTGGCCACTACCACACCCCCAGAGGCCCAGCACTATGGCCGCAATTATCAACCATCTCATTTTTTTGCCCCTCCAGGACCCTGCTTCTTGCCGTCCATAGCCACTTTCTTCTGGGCAGAAATTTCAGATTCATCCAGATACCGGAAGGTTTTTGCTACACCATCCATGGTTAACCTGCCATCTTTTGCTGCTTCAATTTTAATATCGTTGAGTGTAACGATACGCGGCAAACGGGAAACGTCGCTGGCAAAATTCCCCAAGTCGTGGTAGGCCCCTGTAACTTTAATCGTAACAGGTAATTCAGCATAAAACTCTGACATGGTTTCACTCGGTGCTGGTTTGAACAGCTCGAATTCCAGCCCTCGTCCTAACCCTGCCTGGTTAATATCAACCAGCAATGCATCCATTTCAGACTTGTTTGGCAATTGTTTCAGCAACGCACCAAACGACTGGTCTATTTCTGTAAGTTGTTGACGGTATGTATCCAGATTAATCGCCTGTTTTTTCTTATTCAGGAAAGTCTCTCGTAGTTTGATTTCCTCCTGTCTAGCCGTTTCCAGCTGTTCCAGCTGCGTCTGCCAGTCAAGCCAGTAAGCCGCGAACACCAGCATCACGAAAAGCAATGTCAGCGCAACAACTTTTGGCAGGACTGGCCAGCCACCGACATCCTTAAGATTCAGGGTTTTCAAATCTTCAAGGTTCATGCCTTCTTGTCCTTGGTATTCGCAGGCTGAAACTGACTCTTGCTGGCCGCTTTTTTGTCATCACCTTCTAGTGGCTTTGGGGAGGTGAGCTTTACTTCAAGGGAAAACTCACTCACTCGTACATTGTTTAGCATGATCGCCTTGGTTTCAACCAGTGCAGGGGCATCCAACCAAGGTGAATCATCAAGGCTACGCATGAAGGATGCGACCCTCGCGTTGGATTGCGCATAGCCAGCTAGTTTGACACTAGCACCCTTACGATCAATGGATTTCAAATAGACGCCATCGGGTAATTTTCGTACCAACTCATCGAGCAGATGAACCACCATAGATCGATCTGCCTGCAAAGATTCGACCACTTTCTTGCGTTCCAGAAGCGCTTGAGTTTTTTCCTTGAGCGCATTGATCTCTTCTATTTCCTTGTCGAGTTTTGATATTTCAGTGGTCAGGAAAGCATTGCGCCCTTCCTGATTACTGATTTTGGCACCAATGAAGGTATGCCCTGCCATCGCCACTGCGGCACCGACCCCTAACACCAAACCAGCAAGCATGAAGAACTGTCGCTGACGGGCGGCCCGTTTTTGCTCTCGATGAGGGAGTAGATTGATGCGGACCGTCATGAGTCGAATCTCCGCAGAGCCAAGCCGCATGCGATCATTAACGCGGGAGCGTCAGCGGTCAGCTGCTTGGGTTTAACACGGGAAGACAGAGCCATGTTGGCGAATGGATTGGCGATCATGGTGCTCACCTGCGTCCTGCTAGCCACCACTTCGTCCAGGCCTTGAATCATGGCACAGCCGCCCGCGAGAAGGATATGATCCACCCGGTTGAACTGGGTGGAGGAAAAGAAGAACTGCAGAGCCCTTGCCACTTCGAGTGCAAGGGTATCCATGAATGGCTGCAGCGTTTCCGGCTCGTAATTATCTGGCAGCCCACCCTGATGCTTGGCAATCTCGGCCTCTTCTGGTGAGAGGCTGTAGCGGCGCTGAATTTCCTGCGTCAGCTGATTGCCGCCAAAATTCTGTTCGCGCAGATAGACCGACTGATTGTTATGCAGCACATTGATGTGTGTCATGGCGGCGCCAATATCCACGATTGCCACGGTCTGATCCTTGCCGCCGCTCGGCAACTGCCGGGCGATCAGATCATAGGCAGCCTGGGTAGCATAGGATTCGATATCCATTACCATTGGCTTCAGGCCAGCAGCTTCTGCTGCCGCCACACGATCATCAACTTTTTCCTTGCGTGAAGCCGCGATCAGCACTTCCACTTCATCCGGATTATTGGGTGCAGGGCCAACAATCTGGAAATCCAGGTTCACTTCATCCAGTGCGAAAGGAATATACTGATTTGCCTCGGTCTCAACCTGAAGTTCCAGCTCCTGCTCCCGCAACCCGGCCTGGACAATGATTTTCTTGGTGATCACCGCTGCCGAAGGAAGTGCCAGAGCAACATTCTTGATGCGCGTCCCCATTCGTTTCCACGCGCGCTTGAGCGTTTCTCCCACTACTTCCAGGTTGACGATATTGCCGTCGACCACCGCATCCTTTGGCAGCGACTCAATGGCATAGCGCTCGACACGGTACAAGTCTTTCCCTGCCTCAGCCAACTCAACCATCTTGACCGAAGAAGAACTTATGTCCACACCTATCAGAGGCGGAGACTTGGCTTCCAGAAAATCGAATCGCAAGTAAATTTCCCCTTCCGCACAGCCTGGTTAGAAGCAATACGTATAATTTACATTAAATGCTAGCAGCAACTATACACCCTGTAAACTAAATTTTCCGCAAGTTTTCTTTTACTGGAATATAACGACTATAATCCAGTGCAACTTTATTACAACACAATTTTCCTGAAAATTTCAATTATGGCTCTACGTTGGTGGCACTACATCCTGATAGTAGTGCTGACGGGCAGCTTGCTTGTGGCTGCACTGGTCGCGCTGGCTGTCACACTGGTTTACCCGCAACTGCCTTCTCTGGAAATCCTGACTGATTACCGGCCAAAAATCCCGCTCCGTATTTACACTTCAGATGGCGCACTGATTGGTGAATTCGGGGAAGAGCGCCGTGCCCTGGTCAAAATCCAGGAGGTTCCTGCCATTATGCGCCAAGCGATCCTTGCTGCCGAAGATGACCGCTTTTACCAGCATGGTGGCGTAGACTATTTGGGTGTGGCGCGTGCCGCCATCGCCAACCTCTCTGCCCGAGGTGCACGCGAAGGCGCAAGCACCATCACCATGCAAGTGGCACGCAATTTTTTTCTCTCCAGCGAAAAAACGCTAACTCGCAAACTCAGCGAGGTCATGCTGGCAATGAAGATCGAGCATAGTCTGTCCAAGGATCAAATTCTCGAACTCTACATCAACCAGATTTATCTCGGGCAGCGCGCATATGGTTTTGCTGCAGCATCTCAACTCTACTTTGGCAAACCGCTCGCACAAATCAATCTGGCCGAAGCCGCCATGCTGGCAGGCCTGCCCAAAGCGCCATCACGCTACAACCCGGTTGTCAATCCAAAACGCGCAAAAACGCGCCAGCAATATGTGTTGCGCCGCATGAACCAACTGCACTACATCAAGGACAGCGAATTCCAGATGGCGCTACAGCAACCACTGCACGTACGCCATGACCTTCAGGTAGCCGAGGTCAAGGCAGACTATATCGCCGAACTGGTACGCCAGAGTCTTTTCGAGCGCTATCAGGAACAGATCTATGGTAGCGGCATCAAGGTTTACACCACCCTGCGCCGGGCTGACCAGGAGGCTGCGAACCTGGCTTTGCGCCAGAACGTGCTGGACTATGACCGCCGCCATGGCTACCGCGGGGCGGAAGGTTTTATCGACTTGCGGCACAATGACACACCGGTGGATGAAATTCTGGAAAGTGCGCTGGATGATGTGGACGAAGTCGCCGGTCTTTCGCCAGCGGTCGTGCTCGAAGCAGGCCCGAAGAAAATCAAGGCATACCGCAAGGATGGCGAAATAGTGGAAATTAGCGGCGAAGGTTTACGCTTCGCGCAAAAGTTTCTCGCCGAGAACTCCGACATCAAAACCCGCCTCCGCCGCGGCTCACTGATTCGCGTCATGCCCGGAGACAAGGGAAGCTGGCAAATCACCCAATTACCTCAAGTGGAAGCCGCCCTGGTTTCGGTGGACCCTCATAATGGAGCAATCCGCGCCTTGGTGGGTGGATTCGACTTTAATCGCAACAAATTCAATCATGCCACCCAGGCTTGGCGCCAGCCAGGTTCGAGTTTCAAGCCTTTTATCTATTCAGCCGCACTGGAAAAAGGATTCACTCCCGCCACGGTCATCAACGATGCACCACTTTCTTTACCGGGTGCGATCGCCGGCGAACCCTGGGAGCCGAAAAATTTCGACGGCAAGACTGAAGGTCCGATGAGGCTGCGCACCGCGCTGACCAAATCCAAGAACCTGGTTTCCATTCGCATTTTGCAGTCCATCACGCCTCAATACGCGCAGGATTACATCACCCGCTTTGGTTTCGATGCCGCCCAGCATCCCCCTTACCTCACCATGGCATTAGGCGCAGGCTCGGCCACACCACTGCAAATGGCAGCGGGTTACTCGGTATTTGCGAATGGCGGTTACCGCATTCAACCCTACTTCATCGACCGTATCCTGGACGGGCGCGGCACTCTCATGGTGCAAACCAAGCCGGTTCAGGCCGGCGATTCGGCAGAGCGGGCAATCGATGAACGCAACGCTTTCATCATGACCAGTCTGATGCAGGACGTGATACGCCACGGCACCGCCATCAAGGCAATGCAATTGGGGCGGCAGGATCTGGCCGGGAAAACGGGCACGACCAATGACCAGATCGACGCCTGGTTCTGTGGCTTCAATTCAAGCCTGGTCGCAGTCGCCTGGATCGGCTTTGACCGCCCGCACTCTCTGGGTGGCAACGAAACTGGCGGACACGCGGCACTTCCAATGTGGATGAACTATATGGGCAAGGCGCTCAAGAATGTCGAGGAAAGCCAATACAAGCCACCGGAAGGCGTAAGCGTGATCAACATCAACCCTCAAAACGGTCTTCGCAGCGAAGGAAACGGCATTCCTGAATATTTCTACCAGGAATATCCCCCTCCTGCCCAGAACCAGTGGGCCGACGAAACATTAGGCATCATGGGCGGGAAAAGCGCTGATGAGATCAAGGATCAACTGTTCTAAAAATCATTGTTTCGGCGCCTTCCCATGAGCAAAGACCTTTCTTCCCAGCGTCGTCAGATGCGCGAGCTGATTGCGCAATCAGCGGCCCGCCTGATCGCCGAGGACGGCATTCAGGATTATGCCAGCGCCAAGCGCAAGGCAGCCCGCCAGATAGGCGCCTCGGATACCCATAGCCTGCCAAGCAATAGTGAAGTGGAACTGGCATTGCGAACCTATCAGGAGCTTTATCAGAAGGACGAACAGCCACTGCAGCTAAGACAGCTGCGTCAGGAAGCACTGATATTCATGCGCTTGCTGGAACGTTTCAACCCTCATCTTTCCGGATCAGTTCTAAACGGAACCGCCACACGCCACTCGGACATCAACATCCAGCTATTCACGGACAACATCAAGGAAGTGGAATTATTCCTGCTTAACCGCAACATACCTTATGAAACAGGAGAAAAACGTTTCCGCCTGAATGAGGAGAATCTCGCAATACCAGTTTTCACTCTTCAGGGCGAAACCGCCGAAATCAGAGTCGCCGTCTTTGCTACCGACGATTTGCGCAAGACCACGCAGGACTCCATGGCGGGCAAGAACCCGGAACGCGCCAGAATCAGCCAGGTGGAAGAGCTTTTGACTATAGGCTGAAGCCTGGCCTCCTCATGGAAAGTAAGGCAGAATGGCGGCCTCACACTACCTTCCACCCCGAATGGGGTCCAGATTTCAGGATGAACCAGCCCCCCCTAAAAACCGAAATTTCTGCTGACAACAGCAATTACATCATCCACTCCAGGGTGGAGATCCTGTATATCCTGCGCGCGATCCAGCACAAGAATGAACTTGTCACCGCTTATTTCAACCAGGGCAACGACTTCATCCTGACTTCCATTATTGAGATCGACAACGATTCGCTGATCCTCGATTACGGTACCAACGAGCTTCTCAACCGGCGCGCCGCAGCCAGCGACAAAATCATCCTGGTCACGACACAGGACCGGGTCAAGGTGCAATTCGTGGTGGATGGGGTGAAACAGATCGAACACCTTGGCCGCCCGGCGTTCAGGGCCGAGATACCGAGCGAACTGCTCAAACTGCAACGGCGCGAGTATTACCGCCTCTCCACTCCCATGGTCAACCCCATCACATGCTCGCTAAGCCGGCCGGACAACAGCAGAATCGATCTCGTCATCGCGGATATCAGCCTCGGGGGAATTGCCATCACCAATTACCGGCACCAGATCATGCCCGAAATTGGCGATAAATTTGCAGACTGCCGCATCGTGCTGCCCGACATTGGCACCCTGACCACGGGGATCGAGATCCGCAACGAACACGAAGTTACCCTGAAGAATGGTGCCAAATCGCACCGGGCTGGCTGCATGTTCGTCGACATGCCGCCGCGCCAGCAAAACACGATTCAGCGCTACATCATCAAACTGGATCGCGAGCGCCGCGCCTTGCTCGCGCCTTAAGGCTTTATCTGGACTCTGCCTCACGCAGCCAGCTCGCCGCAGCCAGGGCAAAATAGGTCAGAATGCCGTCTGCGCCAGCGCGCTTGAACGCCAGCAGGGACTCCAGAACACACGCTTTCTCGTTCAGCCAGCCGTTCTGCGCCGCAGCCTTGAGCATGGCATATTCCCCGCTGACCTGATAAACAAAAGTAGGCGCCTTGAACTCGTCCTTCACGCGGCGCACGATATCAAGGTAAGGCATGCCGGGTTTGACCATCACCATATCCGCGCCTTCCGCCAGATCCTGCCCCACCTCCCAAAGTGCTTCGTCGCTATTGGCCGGATCCATCTGATAGGTATATTTGTTGCCGCCGCCCAGATTGGCGGAAGAACCTACTGCATCACGGAAAGGGCCATAAAAGCTGGAAGCGTACTTCGCCGAATAGGCCAGGATGCGGGTATGAATATGTCCGGCAGTATCCAGTGCCGCCCGCACTGCGCCGATACGCCCATCCATCATGTCTGATGGCGCAACCACATCCGCGCCGGCAGTGGCGTGAACCAGGGCCTGCCGCGCCAGCACGGCGACTGTTTCGTCGTTCATCACATAACCGGCGGCGTCAATCAATCCATCCTGGCCGTGACTGGTATAGGGATCCAGAGCGACATCGGTAATGACGCCCAACTCGGGAAAGCGCTGCTTCAGGGCGCGTACCACGCGCGGCACCAGCCCCTCCGGATTGTAAGCCTCGGCGGCATCCAGACTTTTCAGCCCAGCCTCGATGACCGGGAAAATCGCCAGCGCCGGCACACCCAGTTGCAGGCACTCCTCCGCGCGGTACAGCAGCTTGTCCAGGGTCTGGCGCTCCACGCCTGGCATCGATGCCACCGCCTCGACGCGATTTTCCCCATCCAGCACGAAGACCGGATAAATCAGATCAGCCGCGCTCAAACCATTCTCCCGCATCAGGCGGCGGGAAAAATTGTCCCGCCGCATGCGGCGCAGACGCTTGGAAGGATATTGGCCCAGGGTATGCATGGCTATGATTCCTTGATTAATTAAGTAAGTATTCTATCTGACAGCAGCTGCTTCACGCATCGTTCCCAGCCAGGCTTTGATTGCTTTCAGACGCGCCATGGCGACCTGCTCGCGGATATTTGCCGGATCTTCGCACAGCCTGGCAACGGAACCGGCATCCACGCCAGCCGCCACTTTCAGTGCCTGACGCAAAAAATCCGCCTGTACGAACGGGGTTTCTTTAAACCCCAACCGGCCGCGCGAATCCGCTTCGCAGGCCTGTAAAAACAGCTCAAAGCGCAGCGGCTGACGTAAGGCATCAGTGTCTTGCAGCAATTTCAGCACGGTTTGCGGCCTTAGTTCGAGAGCACGATGCGCAAGGCCGTGGAAACGCGCTGTCACCAACGCCAGGTCACGGCAATCGTTAGGCACTCGCAAACGCTGACAAAGGGGTTTGATCAGATCAAAACTGCGCTTTTCATGAGCGATATGGCGTGGCCACTCCTCTCTGGGCGTGGCACCCTTGCCCAAGTCATGCGTCAGGGCAGCAAAGCGTACCGGCAAGGGGCAATTCCGCGCGGCAGCATAATCCACCACCATCATCACATGCACGCCGGTATCAATTTCGGGGTGATGCTGTTCCGGCTGCGGCACACCAAACAGGCACTCGATTTCAGGCAGAATACGTCCCAGGGCACCACTTTCACGCAAGGCAAAAAACATGCGCGAGGGATTTTTCTCCATCAATCCCTTGGCAAGTTCCTGCCATACCCGCTCCGGTACCAGCGCATCCACTTCGCCATTGGCCACCATCTCACGCATCAGCGCAAGCGTTTCCGGCGCAATGGAAAACTGCGGAAAACGGGCAGCAAAGCGCGCCACGCGCAGGACTCTGACTGGATCCTCGACAAAAGCGGGGCTGACATGGCGCAAGATACCAGCCTTGATATCATTCACACCACCATGGGGATCGATAATGCGCCCATCCTCATCCCGGGCGATGGCATTAATGGTGAGATCACGCCGGGCCAGATCCTGCTCCAGCGTCACCTCAGGAGTGGAAAAAACCTGAAAACCCTTGTAGCCACGCGCCGTCTTGCGTTCAGTACGGGCCAGGGCATATTCCTGATGACTTTGGGGATGCAGAAAAACCGGGAAATCCTTACCTACGGGCCTGAAGCCCTGCCGCACCATTTCCTCCGGTGTAGCCCCTACCACCACATAATCGCGGTCCCGCACCGGCAGGCCGAGCAGCTCATCGCGCACCGCTCCGCCGACCTGATAGACCTTCATCGGCGAATCAACGCCCTGCCGCGGAACGGTGTCCCTGATATGGGCTGGATTCGGCCAGATAGCCCGGCGCCACGGCTTCCAGGGAACGCAGCTTGACGTCAAAAACACCGGGGAACTCACAACCACACACCGAATCGACCTGCATGGTGTAATAGTTGTCACGAGTCATGATCTTTTTTCCTGGCATCCACTCCATTCCCCAGGCCAGAAGATAGGAGAGCCGGGGACATAGGCCGACGATCCTGCGCTGGCGGCCAGTGATGGCACCCACCAGCCCGACCAGTTCGCGCAAGGTATAAACGCTGGGGCCACACAGGTTGTAACTCTGGCCGAAAGTCGCGGGGTTATTGATGCTGGCGACAAAAGCCTGGGCCACATCATCCACGAATACCGGCTGAAATTTCGCATCGGGGCTCGCCAGCGGGAAGACAGGGGCGATCTTGAGCATGCCGGCGAACATGTTGATAAAGGAGTCCTCACGACCGAAAATTACCGATGGCCGGAATATAGTAACGGCCAGCCCATAACCATGCACAAATTTGGGGCCATTGAGATACCAGTTTTCATTCTCGCTGTGCCGCAAACCGGCTTCGCGCACAACCGCTTCTCCCAGCCCCTTGGAGCGCAGATAAGCACTAGGCCCGTTGGGGTCGGCATTCAGCGCGCTCATATGCAACAGGCGTTTTACGCCACTGGCGGCGCAGGCATGCACAATTTTGCGCGGCAATTCGACGTGCACTTCATGAAAATCGCCCCGGCGGGCCATGGGTTTATCCACGCGGCCGGCTTTTTCCTCGTTGAGGATGCCGACCAGATTAATCACCGCATCCATGCCGTCAAAATGACGATTAAGCTCGGTCGGGTCGAAAATATTCGCCTCCACCACTTCCACATCAGGCAAAACCGCTACAGTCTTGGCATGCTCGCGTGTACGCGTCAAAACCCGTACCGAATAGCCTGCCATACCGAGCTTGTTGACCAGATGAATGCCAACAAAGCCGCCACCTCCGAGTACACAAACTTTTTTAATATTCATTTTGTGCCTTAAAAAAACCGGTTTTCTGAAAAACGGAGATTCTAGCTTCACGGATGAATACGCGCCAGCCATCCCTTATGGATCACAGGAAGGGCTGCGCTCATCACGATTCTGGCATGCCATCTTGCCATTTCTTCCCGAGACGGTTCCCAGCCTTTGCTTCAATGTAAGCAACTGCTGCCCGAAACGGTTGGCGTAATAACCGGCATTGCTCATCACCTTCTGCACGTAATCACGCGTTTCGGCAAAGGGGATGGACTCGGCATAAGCTGCGCCCTCCAGCGCCTTTTCATCCCGCCAGCGCTTGGCCCGGGAAGGACCGGCATTGTAGGACGCCGTAGCGAGTACCGGCTGGCCATCATTGGTATCCAGTACATATTTCAGGTAATAGGTGCCAAAAGAAATATTGGTGTCAATCTGATTGACCTGATTTTGCTGAAAACGCTTGAATCCCAGCCGCTTGGCGATCCATTGCGCAGTTGTCGGCATCAGCTGCATCAAACCGGACGCACCAACATTGGAACGCGCCTGCTGGACGAAACGGCTTTCCTGCCGGATCAAGCCATAAATCCAGGCTTCGTCAAGCTCGCGCTCACGCGCATAGGCCTGCATCAGATCACGGTGCGGCGCCGGGTAGCGCAGGCTGAAATCATGCAGTTCGCGGGTCTTGTCTGCAGTATTGATGGCACGGTCCAGCCAGTTGTTGCGGCGCGCCAGTTCTGCCGCCGCCAGCAACTGCCTGTCATCGAAGCCGCGTATCGTCCACAGCCACTCGCGATTGGCCTCGGTGCGCAGATTGAACTGATACAGCGCCAACGCACGCTGGATGCCAGGGATGGCATTGACCGCCCTGATTTCATCCGCGCTTGGCTCATAGGTAGCGGCGGGGTTACTCACCACTGCGCCCAACTCCTCGGTCGCCAGTTGCCCATAGAAATTATGCTCGCGCGACAAGGGCACCAGAATAACATTGGCCAGCCCGGTCTTGCCGCCAGCCTTGAGTGCCCGCGCCTTCCAGTAGCGCCAGGCACTCTGGTTTTGCAACGCCTCCGGCATGGCGTCAATCCCGGCCAGAACCTGTTGCCAATCCTGGGCGCGCAAAGCTGCACGCACACGCCAGCTTAGCTGCAACTCATTCAGCGGGACATTACCCGCCTCATGAAACCACCTCAAGGCAACAGGATCATGCTTGCGCGCAGCATGAAACGCCATCTGTCCCCACACATAACCCTGCTCCTCCGCACTGAATGCGGCACGCAGATGCTCCCAGTAGGGCAATGCACTGCCTGGCTGACTGCGTGCCAGGCGATACACAGCGAACATCACCAGCTCACGCCCCGGACGGCTCTGGGTGTCCAGCACAACCGAATCAAGAAAATGCTGTGGATTGTCCGCCACATTTTCCAGATTTTTCAGCCCTGCCCGCTGGCCTTCAGGCAAGTAGTCGGCAGCGATCTGCCGCGCAACCCCGATGTTGCCCAATTCCAAGGCAAGACGCAGACGCCCCCAGACATCCTCCGTTTTCATCGCCCCGGTCGCAATCAGGCTGTCGAATACCGGCTTGCAGGACAATGGCGACTCGCTGCCGCTAAACCATTTGAGCCGCGCATCACGAGAAACCGTAGCATCCCCCTGCTGTTGCCGCGCCTGCAGGGCGAGACAGGCCAGATCGGCGTCATCGTTGTTCACCAGGGCGGGGTATTCTTCCAGAAACAAGGCCCAGTTCTGCTGCCGTCCCAGCGTTTTCAGCCAGTCAGCGCGCATGCGATCAGAAAGTGGCGAGTCGGCGTTGCTGCTGATAAAACTGCGCACCTCGCCAGCGCCCGCATCCTTGAGCCGCATCTGTAACTGGTAATACGCCAGGTAAGGGGCCAGCACATGGCCCTCCATACGCTTCGCGACAGCATTCATGCGTGCCGCATCACCGCTGCGAAAAGCCTCCCGTGCCACGAGAAAATCGTCATCACGGCTGGCGGCGGCAGCATGGGACAGCAGCAGGGAAAAAAGCAGAAAAAGTGTTCTCGCCATCATGTCCAGACTGCGGCTAACGCACCGCATCCGCCCAGTTATTGGGCGTTTCATAGAGACGCACCCGCTCCAGCCGCAACTGGTTACCATAAGTATCCACATAGGCGGCATCGAGTATGCGAAAAGCTTCTGCCGCAAGGTTTTCCGCTGTAGGCACCACATCCAGCACCACTGTCTTGTGCTCCGGCAAAGTAGCAAGGAAAGCCACCACAGCCGCATCGCCGCGATAGGCCAGGAACGCGTGATCCCAGTGTCTCACCAGCGTTTCATTGGCGATGGTTTTGACATCGGAAAAATCCATCACCATTCCCTGCTCCGACACGCCTTCTGCGCTGACAACCTGGCCAGACAGGGTAATCTCGACAGCATAGCGATGACCATGCAGATGCCGGCACTGGCTATTATGGTTAGGAATACGGTGGCCGGCATCGAACTCCAGCCTGCGGGTAATCAGCATGTGTAAAGCGCTCGGGAAATGAGCACGAATTATATCATCCATCCTTGCCCGAAGCGGCGTTCAGTGGTTCAATCAAAAGCATGAGCAACAAAAAACCCCCGCTTTCAACCAGCGACCATAGCCGCGACAGCGCCGGCCTGACCTATGTTTACCCAGTGGTATCACGCCGTTCCGGGGGCGTATCCGTAGGCATCAACCTAAACACCAACAACGCCTGCAACTGGCGCTGCATTTACTGCCAGGTGCCGAATCTGCAACGCGGCAGCGCTCCGCCGGTGAACTTGCCATTACTGCAAAAGGAATTGCACGAATTTCTGGACGAGTTGCTGCATGGCCACTTCATGAGCGAAAACGTCCCGCCTGAAGCACGGCGCCTCAACGACATCGCCCTGTCCGGCAACGGCGAACCCACCAGCGCCGCAGAATTTGAGCAGGTTATCGAACTGATTGGGCTCGTGCTGGACGAATTTGGGTTGACCGGAAAAATCAAACTGGTACTCATCAGCAATGGCAGCCTGATGCACCGCCCGGCTGTACGCAAAGGGCTGGAGCAGATGGCACGACTGAATGGGGAAATGTGGTTCAAGCTGGACAGCGCCACCACGGAAGGCCGGTTGCGCATCAACCACAGCCGCCAATCGCCTGAAACCACATTCAGAAATCTGCGCATGGCTGCCAAATCATGCCCGGTCTGGATCCAGACCGCAGTATTCGGGCTGGATGGCCTGATGCCCTCAAAGGAAGAACGCCAAACCTACCTGAATTTTCTGCTGCGCTGCCGTAACGAGGAAATCCCCTTGCAGGGTGTCATGCTTTACACCCTGGCACGCCCGTCATTACAACCGGAAGCGCACCGCCTGACCGAAGCCCCAAGCACCTGGATCGAGGCTTTCGCCACAGAAATCAGGGCTTTGGGGCTGATGGTCAAACTCACCGCCTAATGAAGATTGGCGCCACTTTCCTTGTGAGCGCTACGCACGGCTTTTTTCATGCTCTTGTAAAGATCGGCATGGGATTGCTTCATATATTCAACGATCTCAAAGTCCTCACGCTTCACCTTGGAAAGATCGACCTGCTCCAGATGCACCAGACGCAGTAGTTCACGCACCGGCTTTGGCATGTCGCGGCCGCTTTCATAACGCGAACCGCCACTCTGGGTTACACCGATCTTGGTCCAGAATTCCTGCTGGTTCATGCCGAGCTTGCGGCGGATTTCACGCGGATTGGGAATTTTCTCAAAAAGTTTCATGGCAAAAAAACCTCAAGCAAATGTTTTAAATGAATTCTTTGGCAAAAAATAAAATGACAGAAAAATACTACCACAGAATAATGGTTTTCCCTATGGACAAGACAAAATTTTATATGCTAAGCACAAGTCATAACAATCAAGCAGCCATGCATCACACTCTCGTGTTCTCCCGCCAAATAAGCTAGAATTTCCAATTTTCGCAGAGTTTGCAATGGCACTGATCGTACAGAAATATGGGGGCACTTCAGTCGGCAACCCCGAACGGATTAAGAATGTCGCCCGGCGCGTGGCACGTTTCCGCGGACTTGGCCATCAGGTAGTCGTAGTGGTATCCGCCATGAGCGGCGAAACCAACCGCCTGCTCGCCCTCGCCAAGGAAATTCAGGCCACGCCCGACCCGCGCGAACTGGACGTCATGGTTTCCACCGGCGAACAGGTGACCATCGCCCTGCTTGCCATGGCGCTCAAGGAACTGGGCCTCAAGGCCAGAAGCTACACCGGCGCACAGGTACGAATCGTGACCGACGATGCGCACACCAAGGCACGCATCGTTTCCATTGACGACAAAAGAATCCATGCCGACCTCGATGCCGGCCACGTGGTCGTGGTTGCCGGCTTCCAGGGCGTGGACGAAAAAGGCAATATCACCACCCTCGGCCGCGGCGGTTCAGACACCACCGGCGTCGCGCTGGCTGCCGCGCTCAAAGCCGATGAGTGTCAGATTTACACCGACGTGGACGGCGTTTACACCACCGACCCGCGCATCGTGCCCGAGGCGCGCCGCCTCGACACCATCACCTTCGAGGAAATGCTGGAACTGGCCAGCCTTGGCTCCAAGGTGCTGCAGATCCGCTCGGTCGAATTCGCCGGAAAATACAAAGTAAAACTGCGCGTGCTCTCCAGCTTCGAGGAAGGCGGCGACGGCACGCTGATCACATTTGAGGATGACGAGAACATGGAAAAAGCGATTATTTCGGGCATCGCATTCAATCGCGATGAAGCAAAAGTCACCGTACTGGGCGTACCCGACAAGCCGGGCATTGCCTACCAGATCCTGGGCCCGGTGGCCGAAGCCAACATTGATGTGGACATGATCATCCAGAACGTTGGCGCGGATGGCACTACCGACTTCACTTTCACCGTGCACCGCAACGAGTATGAAAAAGCCATCGCCATCCTGAAAGGTGTTCAGGGCCACATCGGCGCACGCGAAGTAATCGGTGATGAGAAAATCGCCAAGGTCTCCGTAGTGGGCGTGGGTATGCGTTCACATGTCGGCATTGCCAGCACCATGTTCCGCACCCTGGCTGAGGAAGGGATCAACATCCAGATGATCTCCACCTCCGAAATCAAGATTTCCGTGGTGATCGACGAGAAGTACATGGAACTTGCCGTGCGCGTCCTGCACAAGGCGTTCAACCTGGATCAGAGCGGCTCCCCGCTGCTGGCTACCAGCAAGTAAGACCAAAGGAGGGGCCCGGCGCCCCTTCTTTTTCGCCCTTCAGCTCATGTATCATGAGCCGTCACTTAAGGTAACGCCTGCCCATGAAAACCACTTTTCTCGATTTTGAACAGCCCATCGCCGAACTCGAAGGCAAGATCGAAGAACTGCAAAACGTCAATGACGACGCCGAACTCGATATCTCGTCAGAAATTGCACGCCTGCAGAAGAAAAGCCAAGGCCTGACCAAGGACATCTATACCAAGCTCGGCGCCTGGCAGATTTCCCAGGTGGCGCGCCACCCCCAGCGGCCATACACGCTGGATTACCTGAATGGCATTTTTACCGATTTCGAGGAACTGCACGGCGACCGCGCTTACGCTGACGACCCTGCGATCGTCGGCGGGCTGGCGCGCTTCGAGGGTCAGTCAGTGATGGTAATCGGCCACCAGAAGGGCCGTGACACCAAGGAAAAAATTTATCGCAACTTCGGCATGCCGCGCCCCGAAGGCTACCGCAAGGCGCTGCGCCTGATGCGCATGGCGGAAAAATTCGGCATTCCGGTCATGACCTTCATCGACACGCCGGGCGCCTATCCCGGCATTGGCGCGGAGGAACGCGGTCAGTCGGAAGCCATCGCGCGCAACCTGTACGTCATGTCCGAACTGCGCACCCCGATCATCTGCACCGTGATTGGCGAAGGCGGCTCTGGCGGAGCACTGGCGATCGGCGTCGGCGACGTTACCCTGATGCTGCAATATTCCAGCTATTCCGTCATTTCTCCCGAGGGCTGCGCCTCGATCTTATGGAAGAGTGCAGACAAGGCCCCGCTGGCGGCGGAAACCCTGGGCATCACCGCCAACCGCCTCAAGACACTGGGGCTGGTCGACAAGATCGTCAGCGAACCCGTCGGCGGCGCCCATCGCGACCCGGATGCCATGATGCAGACCCTGAAAAAAGCGTTGCAGGAAAGCATGAACCAGATTCAGGAAAATCCCTCCCTGGATGAACTGCTGAAAACGCGCTATGCGCGGCTGATGAGCTATGGCAAGTTCAAAGAAACCACCACCTGACCTGGTTTCTCATGTCGCGCAAAATCTAAGCCGCCTGGTTCAACCCGGCCAGCACCTTGTCCTGGGCCTGAGCGGCGGACTCGATTCGGTAGTTCTGCTCGACATTCTGACGCAACTGCGTCTCCCCCTGAACTTCAGCCTTGGCGCCATCCACGTCAACCACCAGCTCAGCCCCCATGCCAGCGACTGGGCGAATTTCTGTGCCGGGCTGTGCCGGGAACATGGCATCCCGCTTGAAATTTCCCACGTCACCCTGACGCTCGCAGGCAATAGCCTGGAAGCCGCAGCCAGGGCAGCGCGTTATGAAGCATGGGCACATTCCAGTGCCGATTTCATCGTGCTGGCGCATCACCTCGACGACCAGGCCGAAACCCTGTTGCTGCAACTCCTGCGCGGCAGCGGCGTGGCAGGCGCGAGCGCCATGGCGGAACAGAACCAGCGCCTGCTGCGCCCCTTGCTGGGAATCCCCCGCAGCACGCTGGAGCACCATGCACACCAACGCAAACTGGCCTGGGTAAACGACGAAAGCAACCTGGACACACGCTTTGATCGCAACTTCCTGCGCCACCACCTGTTGCCTGTGGTCGAGGAGCGCTTTCCTGCCTATCGCGAAACCCTCTATCGCGCCAGTCGCAACTTCGCCGAAAGCACGCAACTGCTGGAAGAGCTGGCGCAACAGGATGCCGCCGGCGCGATGCGCAACGGCAAGCTCTCCATCACCGCCCTGACGCGCCTGTCCCCGGCGCGCGCGCGAAACCTGCTGCGCCATTACCTGAAGCTGCACGGCATCGCCGCACCCAGCGCCATACGCCTGGAAGACATGCTGCTCCAGCTGCAAAGCGCGAAACAAGATGCCCTTATCAAAATTCCGCTCGGCACCTTCGAACTGCGCCGCTTTCTCGGACAGGCCTGGATCATTCCGTCCGCCCCCCCGCCGGATTCGGGTTTTTGCCAACCATGGCAGGGAGAAAGCGCACTGCTGCTCCCCCAACTGGGTGGCATACTGAAATTTTGCCCCGTACACGGCCAAGGCATCAGCCTGGCCCGCCTGCAGCAGGAAAATATCACCATCCGCATTCGTCAAGGCGGAGAACGATTCCAGCCCGACTGCAAGCGTCCGCGACGCAGTCTGAAAAATCTGTTTCAGGAAACCGCCACCCCGCCCTGGCTGCGCCAGACACTCCCCCTGCTCTACAGTGGCGAGCATCTGGCCGCAGTGATAAAAATCGGGGTCGATTGCAAGTTTCAGGCAAAACCAGACGAACCGGGCATCATGCTCGAGTGGCGTGCTTGATTAGCAAAGTCCTTCCCTATAGTATCGAGGCACGCACCACCACACAGCACAAGGAGAGCGGAAATGAAACTGGGCACAGGATTACTGCTGGTACTGGCTCTGGGCGCAAGCGGAATGGCTCAGGCTGCAGGGGAAATCGTAATCAAATTCAGCCATGTGGTGGCCCCGGATACGCCCAAGGGACGGGCAGCGGAAAAGTTCAAGCAACTGGCGGAAGAACGCACCAAGGGCAAGGTCAAGGTGGAGGTCTACCCCAACAGCCAGCTCTACAAGGACCGCGAGGAAATGGAAGCACTCCAGATCGGCGCAGTGCAGATGCTGGCACCCTCCCTGTCAAAATTTGGCCCGCTGGGCGCGCGTGAATTCGAACTGTTTGACCTGCCGTATATTTTCCCCAACTATGAGACGATTCACCGTGTCATGGATGGTGAAGTAGGCAAGCGCCTGTTCGCCAAACTCGAAACCAAGGGGCTATCCGGCCTGGCATTCTGGGACAATGGCTTCAAGCAGATGAGCGCCAACAAACCGCTGCATACGGTTGCCGACTTCAAGGGGCTGAAAATGCGCATCCAGTCCTCCAAAGTACTCGACGCGCAAATGAAATCCCTTGGCGCCAATCCCCAGGTCATGGCCTTCTCCGAGGTTTACACCGCGCTGCAGCAAGGAGTGGTGGATGGCACAGAGAACCCCCCAGATAATCTTTACACCCAGAAAATGCACGAAGTGCAGAAACACCTCACCGTTTCCGATCACGGCTTCCTCGGTTACGCAGTCATCGTCAACAAGAAGTTCTGGGATGGCCTGCCAGCAGATATTCGCGCCACCCTCGATCAGGCGATGAAAGAGACCACTGCATTTGAACGCGACATTGCCAAGGCCGAAAACGACGAAGCCCTGAGCAAGGTACGCGCTGCCAAAACCACCGAAGTCTACATCCTGCCCAATGAAGAACGCGCCAGATGGCGGGAAGTCATGCTACCGGTGCACAAAGAGTTTGAAAACATCATTGGCAGGGATCTGATCCAGACAGCCTATGCCACTGCGGCCCAGGTGCAGAAAGAAAAGGCATCAAAGGCTCCCTGATCAACAGGCACGCGCCATGATCAACCGTTTCCTGAATCATCTGGAAGAGTGGCTCATCGCCTCGTTCATGGCTGCCGCCACGCTGGTGACCTTCTCTGCCGTGATATTGCGCTATAGCGCGGGGACAGGCATCAGCTGGGCACAGGAACTCACCATCTACCTGTTTATCTGGATGGCAAAATTTGGTGCAGCCTACGGCGTGCGCACCGGCATCCACATCGGCGTCGATTTTGTGGTCAACGCCGTTCGCCCATCGATCAAGCGCCTGCTGGTCATCGCCGCCATGTCGCTAGGCGTGGCATTCACCGGCGTAATCGCCTTTTTCGGCGCGCGCTGGGTAATTTTCATCCACGGTACCGGGCAGATATCGCCCGATCTGGAATGGCCGATGTGGATCATCTACCTCGCCATCCCCCTCGGCTCCGGACTGATGTGCTACCGCTTCATTCAGGCCATGCTGCTTTTCCTCAAAACCGGCCAGCTCCATAGCCATGGTGCGGCGGATGCCGCCCACGAAGAACAGGAAGCATTGCCATGACCTTCCTGCTGATCATTTCCATCCTGCTGCTGCTGCTCATCACCAGCACGCCGATTTCGATCGCGCTGGGCATGACCGTGCTGGTATTCCTGCTGGGCTTCTCCTCCTTCTCATTCGACACCGTCAACATTATTTCCCAGCGCCTGTTCACCGGCCTGGAAAGCTTTGCCATCATGGCGGTGCCATTCTTCGTCCTGTCCGGCCAGTTCCTGATCGACGGCAAAATCGCCGCGCGCATCATCCGCTTCGCCAACAACCTGGTGGGCTGGATGCCGGGCGGCATGGCGATGGCCTCGGTGCTGGCGTGCGCCTTCTTTGCCACCATTTCCGGCTCCAGCCCGGCCACGGTGATGGCCATCGGCTCGGTAATGCTGCCCGCCATGGTGAAAGCCGGCTACCCGAAACGCTTCGGCGTGGGCGTGATTGCCACTTCCGGTTCTCTGGGCATTCTGATCCCGCCTTCCATCGTGATGATCATCTATGCCGTCGCCACCTCGGAAAGCGCGGGCAAACTGTTCATCGCCGGTATCGTTCCGGGTTTCCTGCTGGCGGCCATACTCATGGGGCTGGTATTCATCCAGGCCAAGCGGCTGGATTTCCCGACCCAGCCCAAGCCAACCGCCAGGGAATTCTGGGATTCGCTCAAGGATGCATGGGGCGGGCTGTTCCTCGTGGTGATCATCATCGGCGGCATCTACGGCGGCATTTTTACCCCTACCGAAGCAGCGGCGGTAGCAGCGGTTTATGCCTTTTTCGCCGCAATGTTCTTCTATGGCGACCTGAAGTGGAAAGACGTCCCCAAAGTCCTGCTGAATGCCGCCAACACCAGTGCCATGCTGCTTTACATCATCACCAACGCCATCCTGTTCTCCTTCCTGCTCACTTCCGAGCAGATTCCGCAGGCCATGTCCGCCTGGGTGCTGGCACAGCATCTGGATCCCTGGATGTTCCTGCTGGTGGTGAATCTCGCCCTGCTCGCGGCGGGGCAGTTCATGGAACCCAGCTCCATCGTACTGATCCTGGCGCCACTGTTTCTGCCGATTGCGAAAGTCATGGGCATCGACCCGATCCACCTCGGCATCATCATGGTGGTGAATATGGAAATCGGCATGATTCACCCACCCGTCGGACTGAACCTGTTCGTTGCCAGCCATCTCGCCAGGATGGGGCTGACGGAGGTTTCGATCGCAACCCTGCCATGGGTGGGCGTCATGCTGCTCTATCTGGCCCTGATCACCTATGTGCCGGAAATTTCGCTGTGGCTGCCTAACCTGCTGTACCACTGATGCTGCACCACGGCAACAACCTTCATTTTCCTGTCACACATCTCCGCTAGGCTGGTGCCCCTTTCTTCCCGAACGGAGAAACCGCCATGGAACTGGCCGAACCCCGAACCCAGAGCATCCCCTGCACTGGTGCCGACTGCTGGCACCAGCAGACACAGGCACAAGATAGCGAAAACCGGCTGCGAATCGAGGAAATTCTCGCCAAGCGGCAACTGACCGCAGTTTTTCAGCCCATTCTCAATCTCTCAAACGGCCAGATATTCGGCTATGAAGGGCTAATCCGGGGTCCATCAGACAGCCCGCTGCACTCCCCCGCCAACCTGTTCAAGTCAGCCGAGGCCAACGATCTTCTGGCCGAACTGGAGCGGACCTGCCGCCATGTCACCCTGGAGAGTTTCGTCAAACTCGACCTGCCGGGACGCCTGTTTCTCAACGTCAGCCCGGGGTGCCTGTTGCAACCTAACTTTCGCCAGGGTGAAACCCTGCGCCTGATTCACCAGCTCAAGCTGAACCCGGCACGGGTGATTATTGAGCTGACCGAAAATAAGCCGATTTACGATTACAACCTGCTGCGCGAAGCAGTGCGGCACTATCGCGCCATGGGCTTCGAGATCGCCATGGACGATCTTGGCGAAGGTTTTTCCAGCTTGCGCCTGTGGTCGGAATTACGCCCGGAATTCGTCAAGATCGACATGCACTTTGTCCAGGGTATCAACCACGATCCGGTCAAACTCCAGTTCGTGCGCTCCATCCAGGTCATCGCGGAAAGCCTCGGCACGCGTGTGATTGCGGAAGGAATTGAAACCCAGGCGGAGCTGAAGGTCATCCACGGCCTCGGACTGGCATTCGGCCAGGGATATCAAATCGCCCGACCCAAGCCGGTCCCGCCCCTGTCTGCACCTGCAGAGGTAGTGGATAGCCTGAACACCAGCCGTGTCGCGATCCATTCTCAGGGCAACCCGCTGCACAAGGCGGTCACTGCGCGCAAACTGCTGCATACCGTTCCTGTAGTAACCATCTCAACCACGGCCGAGGATGCCTATCAGATCTTTATCCGCGACCCGGAACTGCATGTCCTGCCGGTGGTGCAAGAGGGTTTGCCGCTCGGCTTGATCAGCCGCTTTTCCCTGATCGACCGCTACGCGCTGCCCTACCGCAGGGAGCTTTATGGCAGAAAATCCTGTGCCCGCTTCATGGACAAGGCACCGCTGATGGTGGAGCAGCACCTCAGCCTGCAGGAGCTCAGCCGCATGGTGGCCGACGGCGCGCGACGCCATCTGGCGGACGGCTTCATCATCACCGATGGCGGGAAATATCTTGGTATCGGCAACAGTCAGGACCTGATCCGCGAAATTACCGAGCTGCAACTGCAATCCGCCCGCTACGCCAACCCCCTGACGCTGTTGCCGGGCAACGTGCCGATCAACGAGCACATCGAACGCCTGCTCCATAATGGCAAACCATTCGTGGTGTGTTATTGCGACCTCGACAACTTCAAGCCCTTCAACGACCGTTACGGCTACCGCAAGGGCGATGACATGATTCAGCTGCTGGCAGCGATTCTGCGTGAAACCAGCGAACCGGAAAAGGATTTTGTCGGCCACATCGGTGGCGACGATTTTGTGGCCCTGTTCCAGAGCGAAGACTGGGAGTGGCGCTGCCGGCAAATCCTGCAGCGCTTCGGCACAGCAGTTCAGGATATGTTTGACGCCGACGACAAGGCGCGCAATGGCTTCCTGGCAGAAAGCCGCCAGGGAGAAGCCCTTTTTTTCCCGCTCACCAGCCTTTCCATTGGCGCCGTCCCCGTTGCCAGGGGTGAGTATGAATCACACCACAATATCGCTGCCGCCGCTGCCGAAGCGAAAAAACAGGCCAAACGCAGCAGCGGCAATTCACTATTCATCGAGCGTCGTAAACCAGCAGCTTAGACCCACGCCGCACCAGCAAGTCATAATTCTGTAATAATTGCCCCCTATACTGCCGCCTGTCTTAAAAGTTTTGCACAATCCAACAGGAGATTTTGATGAAACTGCAATTCGGCCGTACCCTGATCGCTGCTGCGGTGCTCTCCATGAGCACCTCCATCTTTGCCGCCGACATCACCGGTGCCGGCGCAACCTTTCCCTACCCGATTTACGCCAAATGGGCAGAAGCCTACAAAGCCAAGACGGGTATCGGCATGAACTATCAGTCCATCGGCTCCGGTGGCGGCATCAAGCAGATCAAGGCCAAGACCGTTGATTTCGGTGCATCCGACAAACCCCTGAAACCGGAAGAACTGGAAAAGGACGGCCTGACCCAGTTCCCGACCGTGATGGGCGGCGTGGTACCGGTCCTCAACCTGGATGGCATCAAGGAAGGGCAGATCAAGTTGACCGGCGCAGTACTGGCCGATATTTTCCTCGGCAAGATCAAGAAATGGAATGATCCGGCCATTGGCAATCTGAACAAGGGCCTTACCCTCCCTGCCAGCGACATTACCGTGGTACACCGTTCCGATGGCTCCGGCACCACCTTCCTGTTTGCCAACTACCTGACCAAAGTCAGCCCGGAATGGAAAGACAAGGTAGGCGCGGACGCCTCCGTGGCCTGGCCTGTCGGCACCGGCGGCAAGGGCAACGAAGGGGTGGCCAACTTCGTGAAGCAGATCAAGGGTTCGATCGGCTACGTCGAAGCTGCCTACGCCAAGCAGAACAAGATGAATTATGCCCAGTTGCAGAACAAGGATGGCGCGTTTGTTGCCCCGACCGAGGACAACTTCAAGGCTGCCGCCGCCAATGCCCACTGGGACAAGGCTCCCGGCTTCTATGAGATTCTCACCGAGCAGCCCGGCAAAAACAGTTGGCCCATCACTGGCGCCACCTTCATCCTGATGCACAAATCCCAGGCCACCCCGGCACAAGCGGCTCAAGTGCTGAAATTCTTTGAATGGGCTTACACCAGCGGCGACGCCATGGCCCTGGACCTGGATTACATCCCCATGCCCGACAATGTGGTGAAGCTGATCCAGAATTCCTGGAAAGCCAATATCAAAGGTGCTGACGGCAAAGCCGTTTACTAAATCCCAAGCCAAGGAAGGCCAGGCCGGCAATGTAGCACACCCGGCCTGGCTCATCATGACCCTGACCGATTTTCAGCCATCGCGCTAACAATCGGTCAGCGCCATGCTGCGGACAGGAACAAACCGCCCGAAAAACAGCCAATTAATTAACAGCAAACGGGTGGTGACGAAACCCAAACTGGTTATAATTATCGGCTTGCAAGAATTGATCGGCACACTCTTCAGCCAGACGAAAAGACGATGTCAAAACCACTTCCCGCAGCGACACTGAAAAGACAGCATCTGCTCGACCAGGTTTTCCGCAACGCCACATGGCTGTTCGCATTCCTCGTTTTTTCGCTGCTCGCTGCCATTATTGCGTCCCTGCTGATGGGCAGTCTGCCGGCGATCAAGGCATTCGGCCTGGGATTTCTGTTCAGCCCGGAGTGGAACCCTGTCACCGAAAAATTCGGTGCCCTGGTACCCATCGTCGGCACGCTCACCACCTCCATCATTGCCCTGGCGATCGGCATCCCGCTGAGCTTCGGCATCGCCCTGTTTCTTACCGAAATGTCCCCCCCCTGGCTGCGCCGCCCGCTGGGAACCGCAATCGAGCTACTGGCTGGAATCCCCAGCATCATTTACGGCATGTGGGGCCTGTTCGTCTTTGCCCCGTTTTTCGCCGCCAACGTCCAGCCTTGGCTCAAGGCATCCTTCGGCGAAATGCCCATGCTTGGTTTCCTGTTTGAAGGCCCGCCCATGGGGATCGGCATACTGACCGCAGGCATCATCCTGGCCATCATGGTCATTCCCTTCATTGCTGCCGTCATGCGCGACGTATTCGAAATTGTCCCGCCCATGCTCAAGGAGTCGGCTTACGGGCTCGGCGCCACAACCTGGGAAGTGGTGTGGAACGTGGTTCTGCCCTACACCAAGATCGGCGTGGTCGGCGGCATCATGCTGGGGCTGGGACGGGCACTGGGCGAAACCATGGCGGTCACCTTCGTGATCGGCAATGCCCACCAGCTGCATGCCTCCCTGTTCATGCCGGGCAACAGCATCGCCTCGGCCCTGGCCAATGAATTCACCGAAGCAGAGGGCGAGCTCTACACCTCGGCCCTGATCGAGCTGGGGCTGATTCTGTTCTTCATCACCTTTGTCGTGCTGGCCTGCTCCAAAATCCTGCTGCTGCAACTGCGCAAGCGCGAAGGCAAGGCAACCTAGGACGCACCATGATTTCCATCTACACCCGGCGCCGCATCATCAACGCCTTCAACCTTACCGCCTCCCTGCTGGCCATGGCGATGGGCCTGTTCTGGCTGAGCTGGATCCTGCTTACCTTGTTCCAGAAGGGCCTGGGGGGCGTCAGCCTCGCCCTGTTCACCCAGATGACCCCGCCTCCGGGCAGCGCTGGCGGCCTGCTCAACGCCATTGCCGGCAGCGTGGCCATGGCCACCCTCGCCACCCTGATCGGCACACCGGTGGGCATCATGGCCGGCACTTACCTGGCCGAATTTGGCCAGCGCGGCTGGCTGGCGCCCACCACCCGCTTCATCAACGACATTCTGCTGTCAGCCCCCTCGATTGTGATCGGCCTTTTCATCTATACCGTCTACGTTGCCAAGGTTGGCCATTTTTCCGGTTGGGGCGGTACGCTGGCATTATCCCTGATCGTCATTCCGGTGGTCGTGCGGACCACCGAGGACATGCTGCGCCTGGTACCCAACGGCTTGCGCGAAGCAGCGGCAGCGCTTGGTGCGCCGCAGTGGAAAGTGGTCACCCTGGTGACCTGGCGCGCCTCCAAGGCCGGCATGGTCACCGGCATCCTGCTGGCAGTAGCACGCATCAGCGGCGAAACTGCACCCCTGCTGTTCACCGCGCTCAACAACCAGTTCTGGAGCGCGGACATGAACAAGCCCATGGCCAACCTGCCGGTGGTGATTTTCCAGTTCGCCATGAGCCCTTATGAAGACTGGCAGAAACTGGCCTGGGCCGGCGCCTTGCTGATCACCCTGGGGGTGCTGGGACTCAATATCGTGGCACGCGTCATGTTCCGCAAGAAAACCTCGTTCAATTAACCGGGATCAAGTATGAGCCATCTCCATCATCTGGCTGCCCCCAAAGTTACCGTCCGTGACCTGAACTTCTACTATGGCAAATACCATGCGCTGAAGTCCATCAACCTGGACATCCCGGAGAAAAAAGTCACCGCCTTCATCGGCCCATCCGGCTGCGGAAAGTCCACCCTGCTGCGTACTTTCAACCGCATGTACCAGCTCTACCCAGGGCAGGAGGCCAGGGGCGAAATCATGATGGATGGAGCCAACATCCTCGACAAAAAGCAGGATCTCAACATCCTGCGCGCCAAAATGGGCATGGTATTCCAGAAACCGACACCTTTTCCGATGTCGATCTTCGACAACGTCGCCTTCGGTGTGAAGCTGTATGAGAAGCTCAACCGCCGCGATCTGGCGGAACGGGTGGAATGGGCTCTGCGCAAGGCGGCGTTGTGGGATGAGGTCAAGGACAAGCTGGGGCAGAGCGGCACCAGCCTTTCCGGCGGCCAGCAGCAGCGCCTGTGCATCGCTCGCGGCATCGCGGTCAAGCCGGAAGTGGTGCTGCTCGACGAACCGGCCTCGGCGCTCGATCCGATTTCCACCGCACGCATCGAGGAACTGATCTTCGAACTCAAGGAAGACTACACCATCGCCATCGTCACCCACAACATGCAGCAGGCAGCACGGGTTTCCGACTACACCGCCTATATGTACCTGGGTGAGCTGATCGAATTCGGTGACACCGACACCATTTTCACCACACCGAAGCAGAAGGCGACGGAAGACTACATCACCGGAAAATTTGGTTAAGCTTCTCCCGGGTCACCCCGCCATTACAATGCCCGTCCGGTTCCGGGCGGGCATTTTTCATAAATCTTCATACTCGAGTGCAACAATACCAGGCCATCCGGTATCAAGACACAAGCACTCATATGATCAAGAAGCCAGGCATCAAAACCAGTTTGTTCACCGGCGCCATTCTGGCAGCTGTCATGCTGTTCGTTCTGGCCATGGAAAACTTTTTTGTTCTGAATCAGGGCGCCGCGCACAACCTCAAGAATCTGGCACGCAACTTCGAGCTGGCTGTTGCGCAGTTCCAGGTGTAAAAAATCACATTGAGGATTCGCGCACCGTGTCAGCAAGCATTTCCGCCCAATACCGTACTTTCTCTGCCGATTTCCCCTCGACCATTACGCGTAGCAGCGGCTCCGTACCGGAAGGACGCAGCAATACCCGCCCCTCGCCATCCAGCGCCGCTTCAGCTTGCGCCTGCGCGGCACGAATGGCTTCGCTGGCACGGAAGTCAAAACCGCGGACAACCTTCACATTGATGAGCACTTGCGGATAGAGGGCCAGTTCCCGAGTATAGTCCGACAGCGATTTGCCGCTCACCCGGAGCGCATGCAACACCTGGAGAGCCGACACGATACCGTCACCGGTGGAATGTTTGTCGAGGCACAGCAGATGGCCGGAATTTTCCCCGCCCAGCTGCCAGCCCTTCTCCTGCATCATTTCGAGCACATAGCGGTCACCCACCTTGGCACGGGCAAAGGGAATATCCAGCCGGGCCAGGGCATGCTCCATGGCCAGATTAGTCATCAGCGTGCCCACCACCCCGCCCTTGAGCAGGGCTTGCTCATGGCGAAATTTGGCGATGGCGTACACCAGCTGATCGCCGTCATACAGGGCACCTGAGGCATCCGCCATCATGACCCGGTCTCCATCGCCGTCGAGGGCAATGCCCAGATCGGCCTGATGTTCCTGCACGGCCTGCTGCAGCATGCGGGGCTTGGTGGAACCGCAGTCCAGATTGATGTTGAGGCCATCCGGCTGGTTGCCCAGCGCCACCACTTCGGCTCCCAGTTCGTGAAAAACCGGCGGCGCAACATGGTAGGTCGCGCCATTGGCGCAATCCACCACGATCTTCATGCCGCGCAAATCGAGCTCGTTGGGAAAGGTGCTCTTGCAAAATTCAATGTAGCGTCCGGCCGCGTCGTTGATGCGCCGTGCCTTGCCCAGCTGCGCCGAGGGCATGGTGCGCATCGGCTGCTCCAGCTCCGCCTCGATGGCTCGCTCGACCTCATCCGGCAGCTTGCTGCCGGTGGCGGAAAAGAACTTGATGCCGTTATCCTCGAAAGGGTTGTGCGACGCGGAAATCACAATCCCCGCCTGGGAACGCAGGGCACGGGTCAGGTATGCCACCCCCGGCGTCGGCATCGGGCCGAGCAGCAGTACATCGACACCGGCAGCGGATAGCCCTGCTTCCAGCGCCGATTCGAGCATGTAGCCTGAAATCCGGGTGTCCTTGCCGATCAGCACGCTGGGGCGCTCTCCCTGTCCGGCCTGCGCCAGCACGCGCCCGGCCGCATAGCCCAGGCGCATGACAAAATCCGGGGTAATGGGTACTTCGCCCACCTTGCCTCGCACGCCATCGGTGCCAAAATATTTTCTGCTCATTTCACTCTCTCAAGGCGCCAACGATTTGCAGCGCCTGTCTGGTTTCCTTGACATCATGCACACGCAGGATTTTAGCGCCCTTCAGGGCCGAAATCACTGCTGCCGCAACGCTGGGAACCATGCGTTCCTCCACTGGCAGCCCCGTCAGCGCTCCCAGCATGGATTTGCGCGACAAGCCAGCCAGCAGTGGCACGCCCAGCGCCTGTAATTCACCGAGACCGCTCAGCAAGGCAAGGTTGTGCTCCAGCGACTTGCCAAAACCGAAACCAGGATCGATCACGATACGCTCGCGGGCTATGCCTCCCTGCTCTGCCACCGCAATGCGCGCGGCAAGAAAGTCCCCCACCTCAGCCACCACGTCCTGATAACAGGGGGCGTGCTGCATGGTGCGTGGCTCGCCCTGCATGTGCATCAGGCACACCGCGGCACCTGAATCCGCCACGGCCTCCACGGCGCCATCGGCACGCAGGGCATTCACGTCATTGATCATGTCTGCGCCAGCCCGGATGGCCGCCCGCATCACCTCGGGTTTCAGGGTGTCCACCGAAAGCGGAACGCCACAGTTACTCAAGCCTTGCAGTACCGGCCGAATACGGCTCAGTTCTTCCTCGACACTAACCGGCTGCGCGCCCGGCCGCGTCGATTCGCCTCCAATGTCAAGCAAGTCGGCGCCCTGATCGACCAGCCGCAAGGCATGGGCGACGGCACGCTCCGGGGAATAAAAATGGCCGCCATCCGAAAAGGAATCGGGCGTGACGTTGACGATGCCCATGACAAGCGGGCGGTCAAGGGAAAGGGTAAAGCGGCCGCAGTGGAGCATGTGAGGGCAGAGGAATGAGAAGGGGGGGCTCACCCCCACTTCTCATTCCTCACTCGAAACTACGCTTCCTGTGCCGGTGTATGGGCAGTGGTTGCCGGCGCACTGGGCGTACTGTCCGGCGGAGGCGAGGCCTTGCTCTGGCTGGGTTTGGGCGGACGCGGGTTGCGGCCTTCCATGATGTCGTCGATCTGCTCGGCATCGATGGTTTCCCATTCCAGCAGCGCTTTGGCCATGACTTCGATCTTGTCGCGGTTGTCCTCGATCAGCTTGCGCGCCAGGGCGTATTGCTGGTCGATGATGCGGCGAATTTCCTTGTCCACCTGCTGCATGGTGGCCTCGGACACGTTCTTGTGCGTGGTCACGGAGCGGCCGAGGAATACTTCGCCCTCATTCTCGCCATAGACCATCGGCCCCAGCACGTCGCTCATGCCCCACTGTGTCACCATGCGCCGAGCCATCTCGGTGGCACGCTCGAAATCGTTGCTGGCACCGGTGGTCATCTGTCCCATGAACACCTCTTCGGCAATACGTCCACCAAAAAGGACGGCGATATTCTGCAGGATACCGTCGCGATTCATGCTGTAGCGATCTTCGGTCGGCAGCTGCATGGTCACCCCCAAGGCGCGCCCACGGGGGATGATGGTGACCTTGTGCACCGGATCGGTCTTGGGCAGCAGGCGCGCCACCACCGCATGGCCGGATTCGTGGTAGGCGGTGTTCCTGCGTTCCTCTTCCGGCATCACGATGGAGCGTCGCTCGGCGCCCATGATGATCTTGTCCTTGGCTTTCTCGAAATCCTCCATGTCCACCAGGCGCTTGTTGAAGCGCGCAGCGAACAGGGCGGCCTCATTCACCAGATTGGCCAGATCGGCACCGGAAAACCCCGGTGTACCCCGTGCCAGGATGTCGGCCTTGACATCGGGCGCAACCGGCACCTTGCGCATATGCACCATGAGAATCTGCTCGCGGCCACGGATGTCCGGCAGCGGCACCACCACCTGACGGTCAAAGCGGCCCGGACGCAACAATGCCGGATCCAGCACATCGGGACGATTGGTCGCAGCGATCACGATCACGCCAGCGGTGCCTTCAAAACCATCCATTTCCACCAGCAGCTGGTTCAGGGTCTGTTCGCGCTCGTCGTTGCCACCGCCCAGGCCCGCGCCACGCTGGCGGCCAACGGCATCGATCTCGTCGATGAAAATGATGCAGGGCGCATTCTTTTTGGCCTGCTCGAACATGTCGCGCACCCGCGCCGCGCCCACGCCGACGAACATTTCCACGAAGTCCGAGCCGGAAATGCTGAAGAACGGGACTTTGGCTTCACCGGCGATGGCTTTCGCCAGCAGCGTCTTACCGGTGCCGGGATTGCCCACCATCAGCACGCCACGCGGAATGCGGCCACCCAGTTTCTGGAATTTGCTCGGGTCGCGCAGGAATTCGACCAGTTCCGACACCTCTTCCTTGGCTTCATCGCAGCCGGCAACATCAGCGAAAGTCACGGTGTTGGTGGCTTCATCCAGCAGCCTGGCCTTGCTCTTGCCGAAGGAAAAAGCGCCGCCCTTGCCGCCGCCCTGCATCTGGCGCATGAAGAAAACCCACACGCCGATCAGCAGCAGCATGGGGAACCAGGAGATGAAGATATTCATCAGGAACGATGGCTCTTCCTCGGGCTTGGCTTCAACCACCACGCCGTTCTTGAGCAGATCGGAGACCATCCACGGGTCGGAAGGCGCATAGGTGGTAAAGCGCTTGCCGTCCGAGCGGGTACCCTTGAGAATATGCCCCTCGATGGTGACCTTGGCGACCTTCCCCTGCTTCACTTCGTCGATGAACTGGGAATACTCCATCTGGTTCTGTGCCGTTTGCCGCGTGCCAAAATTATTGAACACGGTCATCAGCACGAGCGCGATGACCAGCCAGATCGCGACGTTTTTCATCAAATTATTCAAGCTTCATCCTTGACAGAAGTGGTACAAAATTTCCTTAATTTTAAACACTTTATTTCAGCACCGGTAAGATTTATTTACCCGTGGCTTTGAGTCCCTTGCCCAGCATGTAAACCTCGGTGCTGCGGTTTCGCGAAGCCTTGGGCTTGCGCACCATCACCTGGACAAACTGCCGGCGCAGCTCACGCACGTAATCATCAAAACCCTCGCCCTGAAATACCTTGACCAGAAAACTGCCCGTCGGTTTCAGGTGCTGCATCGCAAACCCCAGCGCCAGTTCGGCCAGGTGCATGCTGCGCGCCTGGTCCGCGGTGCCGATGCCACTGATATTGGGCGCAATATCGGAAATCACAAGGTCCACCGCTCGCCCGGCCACCGCCTCGTCCAGCATGGCCAGCGCCGCATCCTCGCGGAAATCGCCCTGAATGAATGTTGCCCCGTGCACCGGGTCCATGGGCAGGATATCGAACGCCACCAGCACCCCGGAAGCGCCAATCTTCTTTGCCACCACCTGGGTCCACCCCCCTGGCGCTGCGCCGAGATCGACGACGATCATGCCCGGCTTGATCAGGTGATCGCGTTCATCCATTTCGATCAGTTTATAGGCAGCGCGAGAGCGATAGCCATCCTTCTGGGCCATCTGCACATAGGGGTCGGTCACATGCTCGCGCATCCAGGCTTTGCTGGTTCGGCTTCGCTTCATGGGTTAAACTGTCGAAATTATTTCCGGATTATCAAGCATGCTGAATCTTACCCCCGGCCAGCGCCGCTTTCTGCGCGCCCAGGCTCACGCGCTCAATCCCGTGGTGCTGATCGGCGATGCCGGCCTGTCCGCAGCCGTGATGAAAGAAATCGAGCGCAGTCTGGACAGCCACGAACTGATCAAAGTCAAGGTTGCCAGCGGCGATCGCGAACAACGGGAAAACATGCTGACAGAAATCTGCACCACGCTGGAAGCAGCACCAGCACAACATATTGGCAAAACGCTGGTAATTTACAAAGCAGCAAAAAAACCCAAACTCGTACTGCCGAAAGGCTAGGGCGTGTTCACAGTAATTTCGCATCTGCGACGGGGGCGATTTGGGATGCCATCCACGAAGCAAGACGCGCCGAAATGCAAGCCATTTCAAGCGGCTTGCGACAAAGGAGGGCGCCCAAATCGCCCCCGTCCCGTAGGGTTGCTGCAAGAACGCAGTTGTGAAATGACTGTGAACACGCCCTAGCCCCGGCGCGGTGCAAGTACCAGCACCAGGCCTAGCACGCTCTGCACCAGATACACGATGCTGGAAATGCCATGCCAGCGGGCAAAACGGTCGCGGAACATGCTTTCCATCACCTCCTTGGGTAGCGCCTGCTCCTTGAGCCCTTCAAGAATGGGCTGAATGCCGAAGTGACTGGCCACAGCCAGCAACAACATCACCAGCACAGCCCAGAAAAACCCCTGTTTCAGGGCGCCACCGCCAAAGCCCGCCAGGCGGTGGATCAGCAGATAAAAACCGCATACCATGCCGATGTAGGCGACAATCGTGAACATCCTGCCTGCCAGCATCCCCGCCATGCTCTTGTCGCCCAGCGCCGAAAACAGCACCGGTGCTGCCAGATAACCAATCGCCCACAGTGCGCCCACCCATAGGGTGATGGCAATAAAAGCCAGTTTGTCGGCAAAACGGCCCATCAGATATATTTCACATCCAGAATTTCATATTCGCGAATACCGCCCGGCGCCTGGACTTCCGCCACATCGCCGGCCGACTTTCCGATCAGGGCGCGGGCAATCGGGGAACTGATCGAAATCTTGCCCAGCTTGATGTCGGCCTCATCGTCACCCACGATCTGGTAAGTAGCCTTGTCGCCGCTTTCCAGGTCTTCCAGTTCCACCGTCGAAGCAAACACGCAGCGGCCTTCCGCATCCAGCAGCTTGGGATCGATGATCTGGGCATTGGACAGCTTGCCTTCGACTTCGGCGATGCGCCCTTCCACGAAGCTCTGGCGCTCCTTGGCCGCATCATATTCGGCATTTTCCGACAGGTCGCCATGGGAGCGCGCTTCCGCGATGGCCGCAATGACATTGGGCCGTTCGACGTTTTTCAGATTCTGCAATTCGGCGCGCAGCAATTCGGCGCCAACCACGGTCAATGGTACTTTGCTCATTTCCGGAATTCCTTGAAATCAAATAACAATGCGGATTGGGTTACCCCAATCCGCACAATTCAAAACTTCCAGCCGGCTCAAACCAGGCGCTGGTGCAAATCCTGCAGGCCGTACACCTGCAATTCCTTCATGTGCTGCATGCCGACACAGGCCGCACGGGCCCCGGACAGGGTAGTGTAATAGGTAATCCGCTGTTGCAGGGTGGCATGGCGAATGGCGTAGGAATCCTGCACCGCACGCTTGTCCTCCACGGTATTGATGATCAGGCTGATCTCGCCATTCTTGATCAGGTCGACGATGTGCGGCCGGCCTTCATGCACCTTGTTTACCGCCGTGACCGGAATGCCTGCAGCCTGAATCGCCGCAGCCGTGCCGCGCGTGGCATACAGGCCGAACCCCAGATTAACCAGGTCGCGGGCAATGTCCACCACCTTTTCCTTGTCCGTTTTCTTGACGCTGAGCAGGGCCTTGCCGCCGGATGGCAGTTTCACGCTGGCTGCCATCTGCGACTTGAGGAAAGCCTCGGCAAAGGTGCTGCCGACGCCCATTACCTCGCCAGTGGACTTCATTTCCGGGCCGAGAATCGGGTCCACACCGGGGAACTTGATAAAGGGGAACACCGCTTCCTTTACCGAGTAGTAAGGCGGAATCACCTCGCGCGTCACACCCTGCTGCTTCAGGCTCTGCCCCACCATGCAGCGCGCTGCGATCTTGGCCAGCGGCAGGCCGGTGGCCTTGGACACGAAAGGCACGGTGCGCGAGGCACGCGGGTTCACTTCCAGCACATACACCGTCTCGCCCTGGATGGCGAACTGCACGTTCATCAGGCCCACTACGTTGAGGCCCTTGGCCATCGCCACGGTCTGGCGGCGCAACTCGTCCTGCAAGGCCTGACTGAGATTGTAGGGCGGCAAGGAGCAGGCCGAATCACCGGAGTGCACCCCGGCTTCCTCGATATGCTCCATGATCCCGCCGATCAGCACATCGGTGCCATCGCAGATGGCATCCACGTCGACTTCGGTGGCATCGTTAAGGAAGCGGTCGAGCAGCACCGGCGAGTCGTTGGAGACTTTCACTGCCTCGCGCATGTAACGTTCCAGGTCGGACTGCTCATGCACGATTTCCATCGCCCGTCCGCCCAGTACATACGAGGGACGCACCACCAGCGGATAACCGATCGCTGCCGCGCCCTCAAAAGCCTCCGCCTCGGTACGCGCGGTGCGGTTGGGCGGCTGCCGGAGCTTGAGGTCGTGCAACAGTTTCTGGAAGCGCTCGCGGTCTTCCGCGGCGTCGATCATGTCGGGCGTGGTACCGATAATGGACACGCCGTTGGCTTCCAGGTCGCGCGCCAGTTTCAGCGGGGTCTGCCCGCCATATTGCACGATCACGCCAAAGGGCTGCTCGACGTGCACGATTTCCAGCACGTCTTCCAGCGTCAGCGGTTCGAAATACAGACGGTCGGAAGTATCGTAGTCAGTCGACACGGTTTCCGGGTTGCAGTTGACCATGATGGTTTCGTAACCATCGTCGCGCATCGCCAGCGCGGCATGTACGCAGCAGTAGTCAAATTCGATGCCCTGGCCGATGCGGTTGGGTCCGCCGCCCAGCACCATGATTTTCTTCTTGCCGGAAGGCGCGGCCTCGCACTCTTCCTCGTAACTGGAGTACATATAGGCGGTATGGGTGGCAAATTCGGCGGCACAGGTATCCACCCGCTTGTACACCGGGCGCACGCCCAGCGCCTGGCGCGCATTACGCACCTCGTGCTGGGTCACGCCCAGCAGCTTGCCCAGGCGGCGGTCGGAAAAGCCACTGCGTTTCAGGCGCCACATTTCGTCGCGGCTCAAATCGGCCAGCTGGCGGCCTGCCAGCGCCTGCTCCTGTTTGACCAGATCTTCCATCTGCGCCAGGAACCACGGATCGACGTGAGTCAGCTGGTGAATCTTCTCCTGGCTCATGCCGCAGCGCATGGCGTCGGCAATGTACCAGATGCGTTCCGGGCCGGGTTCACCCAGTTCGGTCTCCAGCCTGTCGATATCGGTGGTTTTTTCATCCAGCCCATCGTTGCCGGTTTCCAGACCGCGCAATGCTTTCTGCATGGATTCCTGGAAAGTACGGCCAATCGCCATCACCTCACCCACCGATTTCATCTGGGTGGTCAGGCGGTCATCGGCCTGGGGAAATTTCTCGAAGGCAAAACGCGGGATCTTGGTCACCACGTAATCGATGCTGGGCTCGAACGAAGCCGGCGTGGCACCGCCGGTAATATCGTTCTGCAACTCGTCCAGCGTGTAGCCGACCGCCAGCTTGGCCGCCACCTTGGCGATGGGGAAGCCGGTGGCCTTGGACGCCAGCGCCGAAGAGCGGGATACACGCGGGTTCATCTCGATCACCACCATGCGCCCGTCTTTCGGGTTGATGCCGAACTGCACGTTGGAGCCGCCGGTTTCCACGCCGATTTCACGCAACACCGCCAGGCTTGCATTGCGCATGATCTGGTATTCGCGGTCGGAAAGGGTCTGGGCCGGTGCGACGGTGATGGAATCGCCGGTATGTACGCCCATGGCATCGAAGTTCTCGATCGAGCAGATGATGATGCAGTTGTCCTTTTTGTCGCGAACCACTTCCATCTCATATTCTTTCCAGCCGATCAGCGACTCCTCGATCAGCAGTTCGCGCGTTGGCGAAGCTTCCAGGCCACGCTCGCAGATGGCGACGAATTCTTCCTTGTTGTAGGCGATACCGCCGCCGGAACCGCCCATGGTGAAGGAAGGACGGATGATGGTGGGGTAACCGACCATGGCCTGCACCTGGAAGGCCTCTTCCAGGCTGTGCGCAATCGCCGCGCGCGGGCAGGCAAGGCCGATTTTCTCCATCGCCTTCTTGAATTTTTCCCGGTCCTCGGCCTTGTCGATGGCTTCCTTGGTAGCGCCGATCATGTGCACGCCAAACTTTTCCAGCACGCCATGCTTGGCCAGGTCGAGCGCGCAGTTGAGCGCAGTCTGCCCGCCCATGGTGGGCAGCAGGGCATCCGGACGCTCCTTCTCGATGATCTTTTCCACCACCTGCCAGGTAATCGGCTCGATGTAGGTGGCGTCCGCCATGCCCGGATCGGTCATGATGGTGGCGGGATTGGAGTTGACCAGAATGACGCGGTAGCCTTCCTCGCGCAGGGCCTTGCAGGCCTGCGCACCGGAGTAATCGAACTCGCACGCCTGGCCGATGACGATCGGGCCGGCGCCGATGATGAGGATGCTATGGATGTCTGTACGTTTTGGCATTTCTCAAGGTGAGGGGTGAGGAGTGAAGAGTGAGGCCCGCGCCCTACTCCTCACTCCTCACCCCTCACTCCTCACTTTTTCTGTTGCATCAAGGAAATGAAGCGGTCGAACAAATAACTTACGTCATGCGGCCCAGGGCTCGCCTCGGGGTGACCCTGGAAGCTGAATGCCGGCACATCGGTGCGGGCAATCCCCTGGTTGCTGCCATCGAACAGGGACTGGTGCGTCACGCGCAGATTGGCCGGCAGCGTAGCCGGATCAACCGCGAAGCCATGGTTCTGGCTGGTAATCATCACCCGGCCGCTATCCAGATCCTGCACCGGATGGTTGGCGCCGTGATGGCCGAATTTCATTTTCACCGTCTTGGCACCAGAGGCCAGTGCCAGCAACTGGTGGCCAAGGCAGATACCGAAGGTGGGAATCCGCTTCTCCAGCACCTGCCGGATCGCGCTGATGGCATAGTCGCAGGGTTCGGGGTCACCTGGGCCGTTGGACAGGAAAACCCCGTCCGGATTGAGCTTGAACACCTCTTCCACCGGCGTCTGGGCCGGCAGCACGGTCACCTTGCAGCCACGCTCCGCCAGCATGCGCAGAATGTTGCGCTTGACGCCATAATCGTAAGCAACGACATGGAACCTGGGCGCATCCTGCCGGCTGAAACCGCCGCCCAGCTTCCATTCGCCCTCGCTCCAGACCTCCGTCTGCGTGCGCGACACCACCTTGGCGAGATCCATGCCCGCCAGGCCGGCGAAACCGCGCGCCAACTCAAGGGCTCGCGCCTCGTCGACTTCCCCCGCCATGATACAGCCACTCTGGGCGCCCTTGTCGCGCAACAGGCGCGTCAGCTTGCGGGTATCGATATCGGCGATCGCCACCACGTTGTAGCGCTGGAGATATTGCGGCAGGGTTTCGGTTTCGCGCCAGTTGCTGGAAAGCAGGGGCAGATCGCGAATCACCAGGCCGGCGGCGTGAATCCGGTCGGACTCGGCATCCTCCGGATTGGCGCCAACACTGCCGATATGGGGATAAGTCAGGGTAACGATCTGGCGGCAGTAGGAAGGATCGCTGAGGATTTCCTGATAACCGGTGAGGGCGGTATTGAATACCACCTCGCCTACGGCATGGCCCGATGCGCCAATGGAAACACCGCGAAACACTGTTCCATCTGCGAGCACGAGTATGGCTGGCTGGTGTTGCGGCACAAGAACTCTCCGAATTTCTGATCTGAGGGGGCGCGAACCGCCCCCCGGACATGCAAAGCGGGACAGGCTTGTCACCCGTCCCGCTCCCATTGATTCTACGAAATTATACTGCAACAAAGAGGTTCTATCAATGCGG
>CAZKHJ010000021.1:0-43704 GCA_964552675.1 uncultured Sulfuricella sp.
AGTTCTACGACCCGGTCAAGGAGATGTTCCTGCCCGACCGCTTCATCAAGGGCGAATGCCCCAAATGCCACGCCAGGGATCAGTATGGCGATTCCTGCGAGGCCTGCGGCACCACCTACAGCCCGACCGAGCTGATCAACCCCTATTCTGCGGTATCCGGCGCCACACCTGTCACCCAAACCTCGGAACACCACTTCTTCAAGCTCGGCCAATGCGAGGATTTCCTGCGCAACTGGACGCGCCACCACCTGCAATCCGAAGCAGCCAACAAGATGGAAGACTGGATCAGCTCCGGCCTGCAGGACTGGGACATTTCACGCGATGCGCCCTATTTCGGCTTCGAGATCCCCGGCGCGCCGGGCAAATATTTTTACGTCTGGCTCGACGCGCCGGTAGGCTACATCGCCAGCTTCAAGAACCTGTGCAGCAAGACCAGCATGGATTTTGGCGGTTTCTGGAATCCGGACTCGCAGGCCGAGCTGTACCATTTCATCGGCAAGGACATCCTCTATTTCCATGCCCTGTTCTGGCCGGCGATGCTGGAGAATGCGGCCCTGCGCGCCCCCACGCAGATTTTTGCCCACGGCTTCCTGACCGTGAACGGGCAGAAAATGTCCAAATCGCGCGGCACCTTCATCACTGCCGAAAGCTATCTCAGGCACCTCAATCCGGAATGCCTGCGCTACTACTATGCCGCCAAGCTCAACGGCACCATGGAGGACATCGACCTCAACCTGGAGGATTTCGCCGCACGGGTCAACAGCGACCTGGTGGGCAAATACGTCAATATCGCCAGCCGCGCCGCCGGCTTCATCCACAAGCGCTTCGGCGGCCAGCTGATTGCTGCGGCACAGCGCCGCCAGCCGGAGGAAGAAACGCTGGAAATCGAGCTGCTCGGCTCGGAAGAACTGATCGCCCGCGCCTATGAAGAGCGTGACTACTCGAAGGCCGTGCGCGAAATCATGCGCCTGGCCGATGTGGTCAACCAGTTCGTCGACGCCAACAAGCCCTGGGAACTGGCCAAGCAGGACGGCATGGACACCCGCCTGCACCAGGTATGCAGCGAAATGCTCAATGCCTTCCGCATTCTCACCATCTACCTCAGGCCCATCCTGCCGGCGCTGGCGAAGCAGGTGGAAAATTTCCTCAACCTGCCCGGCCAGCTTGACTGGCGCGACCTGAAAACCTACCCGGCCAACACCATCAATCCCTACGAGCACCTCATGACCCGCATCGACCCGAAACAGATCGAAGCCCTGCTGGAAGCCAATCGAGAAAGCCTGCAGCCCGCCGCCGGGCAGCATTCGCCGGCACGCCATGCCGAAAAGCAGCAGCACGAAATCCAACCGATCGCCGAAACCATTTCAATTGACGATTTCAGCAAGATCGACCTGCGCATCGCCAGAATCGTCAACGCCGAGCACGTGGAAGGCGCGGAAAAGCTGCTGCGTCTGACGCTCGACATCGGCGAAGGCAAGACCCGCAACGTCTTTGCCGGCATCAAGTCGGCCTATGCGCCGGAACAGCTGATCGGCCGCATGACCGTGATGGTCGCCAACCTCGCCCCGCGCAAGATGAAATTCGGCCTGTCCGAAGGCATGGTGCTGGCCGCTTCCGGCGATGCGCCCGGCCTCTTCATCCTCAGCCCGGACCAGGGCGCCGAACCCGGTATGCGGGTCAAATAAGCGCAGCAGCCATCATGCGCACCCGCCTGGCCCTGGCGCTGATCGCCTCAAGTCCCTGCCTCGCCCAGGCCTTCATCGCGCCGGACAGGGATCTCAACGTCCACGCCGAACGCGATGGCGACACGCTCCATGTCACCGTGGACATGCGGGTAGCGGTCAAACCCCGCCGCGCCTGGGAAGTCATGACCGATTTCGACCGCATGGCGGGATTCGTGCCCAATCTTTCCAGCAGCAGGATCGTGGCGCGTAACGGCAACCGGCTCAAGGTGGCGCAGAAAGGCACCTACACCCTGGGCCTGTGGAATTTCCCCTTCGAATCCATGCGCGATGTGGAGCTGTTTCCCTATACCAGGGTCACCTCCCACGCCACCGGCGGCAGCATGAAAAACATGGACAGCGTCACCTATTTCGAGGCCGAAGGGCAGAACACCCGCGTCAACTACAACGCGACGCTCACCCCTGCGCTCTCGATCCCGCCGCTGCTCGGCCCCAGCCTGATCAGCAGCGAGGTGCGCGAACAGTTCCAGGGCATGCACGACGAAATGCTGAGGCGCGAACAAATCGCAAAACAATCCGCCCCGCAAGTCGCTGCCGCGCGCAAACGGACTCAGCGGCGCGCCTAGAAAAGCGCTCGGCCTTGCCGAGTTCGTGCACACCAAGTATCGCAAAAATGTTCTTGGCCAGATTGATCCCGATGGTGATAATGCTCATGACATTCCCCTCCTGGCGATTTAGATGAAATCCGGAAATTCCATCTTGGCACTTTCGATGCCGTTCGCGGCAACTTCGCCGCACCCTCGGGGCGGGGAAATCCCTTTCATTCGTTAGGCTTTTATGTCAGCAATTGAATACCGTCATAATTTTCCTCTTGCCGCTACCGATGTGGCTGCTGTTTTTGATGCGTCCGGCATTCGGCGCCCCACTAATGATTTGGCGCGAATCGAACGAATGTTTGCCAATGCAAACTTGATCCTCTCCGCTTGGCATGAAGGCAAACTCGTTGGAGTGTGCCGCGCCCTGACTGATTTCAGCTATTGTTGCTACCTATCCGATCTTGCAGTGGATAAGACGTTTCAAAAACACGGCATCGGGCGTGAACTGATTGACCGCGTTCGCTCTGCTATTGGAGAAGATGTGGCACTTGTCCTGTTGTCTGCACCTGAAGCAATGGCGTATTACCCCAAGGCCGGTTTCGAGAAAATTGAAAATGGGTTCATCATCAAACGCATCCGGTAGCTCCAAGCCTAGCCCGGCAGTCAAGCGGGACGCCGTATAGAAAATCGTGGCCTGTCCCCTATTATGTGTCGGACATTACACCGGGGAGTGAGTTTTGAGCCAATCACGTAGCGCGGCGTTCATTCGGGTCTGCCAGCCAGGGCCAGCGGCACGGAAGGCAGCAAGAATGTCACGGTCGAATCGAATGGTAGTTGATTCCTTGTCGCTTCCCGCAGGGCGCCCGCGCTGCCTCCGGTACGATTCGATCCCGGCTTGCATTTCTTTGCGCGTCAGCGGCCGTTCGTCCTCGTTCTGGCCGTCCCAAACATACGGAGCCCTGGCGCGCACCTTGGCCACGTCAGTCTCACTCTCGCCGCGCATGCTAGCGGCGCGCATTTTATCGGTCGTCGTTGAAGTCATTTTCGAGCCAGCCATGGTAAGCACTCCTTTCCTCTTCGCTCGCCGGCCGGAAACTAACGATCCGCAGGGCGTCTTCGCGCGCCACATGCACCACTGTCAGCACCGCCAGCACATCGAACACGTAAGCGAACGATTGCGTCCGCTGTTCGCCGCTTCGCACACTCTCAACATCAAGACGGTATGGGCTTTCCAGCACCATCAACACATCAGCGAAGTCCAGCCCGTGCTTGTCGAGGTTGGCTTGCCGCTTCGTTTCGTCCCAGAGAATGCGCATACTCATCGGCTTTATTGTGGTAACAGTAATTCGGGAAGTCAAGAATTTCCGTTACTACATTACCTGAGACACAATAATTATCCTGGAAACCTCAGTTCGTTTACCGCAAAGATCGCAAGGGTCTTCCCCGTGGTTGTATTCCGCTGAAGCGGAACAACGCACGCGAAGGCGCGAAGGCGCAAAGAAAACGAGGACATGCAGATTATCTGGCATTCACCAGTCTGGTGACTGGACAGATTCAGATCACGCATTGTTTTTACTTCGTGTTCTTTGCGCCTTTGCGGTTCAACTGCTTTTTTTGGGGTTATGCGTATTTCCTCACTGAAACGCCTACTGCTCCACCAGTTCCACGCGCCGGTTCTTGGCTTTCCCTGCTTCGCTCTTGTTGGAGGCGACGGGGCTCAGTGAGGCAACCCCGTATGGCTTGAGCCTGGACGCGGCAATGCCATGTTTGGACCCCAGCGAATTGGCTACGGCAGCTGCACGGTCTTTTGAAAGCTTCATGTTGGCATCGAACGATCCCGTGTTATCGGTATGGCCGACGACATAAAGCATGAGCGCATTGTTGCTCTTGAGCAGCTTGGCGATCTCGGCGATCGCCGCATCGGATTCGGGTTTGATCTCCGACTTGCCGGTATCGAAATAGATACCGTACACAGAAACATGGCCCGTCGTTTTGATGTCGTTGCCCATCGCCTCGGCATTGGCTTCGACTACCTGCTGCATGGCCTCTTTTTCAACAATGGTGAGCCGGTACAGGGTTGGCCAGGCCAGCACCGCCACCCAGATTTCCTTGCCGTCCTTTTCCAGCCTGATGGTCGCACTCCAGGGGCGTTCACCATTGAAAATAGTTTTGCCCCCGATCTGGGTAAGCGCATTCTCGATATTCCTGACCACCTTGAGATCACCCGGCCCCTTGGCACCCTGCATGAGGTTGTATTCAAAATAGTATTTGTGGCCTTCCACCGCGATCTTGGAAACTTTCTTGTCCTCCTGAACGAGGAATTCGTGCCGGTCGAAATCCTTTTCCTTGCACGAACCGATGCGAAAATCCGGCATTCTCGTCAGCAGCGGATGATCTGCACACCCCTTTGCATCCTGTTCCGCAGCGATGCCATTCAGGCCGGTCAATATGCACCCCATGGCCAAAAGCAGCGTAAGCATTTTTTTCATCGCACTCTCTCCTTAGAGCCTATTTCAGTAGGTTTCATGCCTCGGTATGAAACCTACTGAAATAGGCTCTTAATTGACTGAAAAACAATCACCCCGGCGTGGCGCGAGACGGCCCAGGGTCAGCGCGCGCCCAGCGAGAAATTCACCCGGCTGAGGCTGCCTTTCGTCTCCTCGCCTGCCTTGGCCGTCCGGGGGGCGAGCAGGAACACTCTTTCCGCTTCGATCCGGCCGGTGCCGGTGAGGTATTCCTTGGCGGCCTGGGCGCGGTGGTTGGCGAGTTCGCGCAGATCGTCCGCATCCGCCTGAAAGTGCGCCAGCAGCAGTTTTTCCATTTCCGCCACGGGCAGATCCTTGGCCAGACCGACCAGGTTGCGCGGCTTGTTGGGGATTTTTTCCTGCTTGTAAGCCGCCGTGAGGTAGCGCGCGTATTCCGCTGACTCCACCTTCACTTCATCCACCGACGCGGGGGCTTTCTCCTCCTTGAGCAGTTCCTTGAATTTCTGTGCCTTGACCTTGTGTTCCAGCTGCACCCGTTTCAGCCCATCCACATCACTGGCCGGATCGACCTGGCCGGTGATGTCCAGCTTCAGCCCTGGGCGATCCTGCAACGCCTTGACCAGAGAGGCGAGCTTGGTTTCCGCCGGCTGGTCGAGTTCATGGCGGCCAGGGGCGAATGCCAGATAGTCCAGTTCCTCGCCACCGCCGAACAGGCTGCCGATCAGGGCAAAGGGGGCGGTCACTGCCTTGACCACCAGATTGACGATCACCTTGATGACGAGCCCGCCCACGCTGAACTGGGGATCGTCCAGCGAGCCGGAAATGGGCAGGTTGATGTCGATATTGCCGTTGCGGTCCTTGAGCAGGGCGACCGCCAGCAAAACCGGCAATTTGGTCGCCTGAGGGCTTTCGACCTTGTCGCCGAAGGTCAGCTGGTTGAGAAACAGATGGTTCTCGGCCACAAGCTGGCGATTCTCGATCTTGTATTTCACGTCGAAAGAAAGCTTGCCCTTCTGTATCCCATAACCCGCATATTTTGCGGAATAAGGTTCAAGCGATGAAAGCTCGAAATCCTTGAGATTCGCGACCAGATCCAGGAACAGGTTGCCCGCCAGCGGGTTGATTCTGCCATTGATATCGAGCTGCCCCTGGTTGTCCACGCGGCCGTTGAGGCCGACTTCGGCCAGCACGCCGGGGTCGGAGGAAAGTCCGGTGACGGCGCCCCCCAGGCTGGTCAGATGGGCGTCATAGTTGGGCTTGATGAAGTAGTCGGAAAAATCCACCTGCCCGTTGCGCAGGGAAAACCTGGCGACATTGACCTGGTAGCCGGGAGGGGTTGCCGCCGGGGCGTTTTCCCCTTCGGGCGCCTTGGCTTTTGCCTCTGCCGCCGCTTTGCTGCGCGCCGGTTTCAGCACGCTTTGCAGGTTGAGCGTGCCATCCTCATTGATGATCAGGCGCGAATAGAAGTCGGTCAGCGCGACTTCGGCAATATCAATGCGGGGCGGCTGGGTGGAAAGATCAATGCGTTTCAGGCTGAGGCTGTTCCATTTAAGGAAGTCATCCTCTTCTTCCTTGTCGATGGCGGCCAGGCGGCTGATCCCGGCATCGCCACGGAAGGCCATTTCGGGAGAGCCCGACGCACCGGCCTTCAGGCTCAGGTCGCCTTTGGCCGAAACGGCCCCATCGGTCAGGATGATGGAGAGCATGTCGGTGAAATATGGCTGAAAGGGTTTGAGTTTGAGGCCTTTCAGTTCCACGCCGAGCTTGGCGGCAAGAGGGTTCAGGCCTGCCGTGCCCGCCACGGCCAGCGACCCGGTCTTGTTGGTCTGCAGGCCCAGCGTCACTTTGGCGAGACGATCCTTCTCGCTGGAAATGTCGCTCGCTTCGATGCTGATATTGTCCAGCGCCAGATTGACCGGTTCCTCCGGTTTCGCATCGGTGAACCTGATGCCATAGTCAGCCAGGGAAAGTTTTTTCAGCGCGAATTGCCATGGCTTGCTGCCGGCCTGCTGCGAGCTTGACGGCGCGGACGACTGGGGCGCGGACAAGGCCAGCAGGTCGATCTCGCCCCTGGCATTGCGCCCGAGCTGGAACATGCCGCGCGAAGTGGCGAACTCGTCCAGCACGGCATTGCGCCCGGCAAGGTCAACATTGCCGCCGCGCAGCGCCAGCGCGCCAATTTCGACCAGGGCTGCTTTCGCTTCCGCCTCCTTCAGGCTCAAGCCATCCACTGCCAGCTCGCGCAGGGAAAAGGCCTGTGCCGTGCCGGCAAAGTTTGCGCCGCCCTCCGCCACCCTGGCCTCGTTCGCCGCCACCACCAGCTTGCCGTCCGGCAGATGGAATTCCGCCTGTTCCAGGGTCGCGCTGCGCAATGCAGCTTTCTTCCGCGTCAGATCCGCCGACTGGATATCCACCGCAATCAGGGCCGCGCTTGCCAGAGGCTTGTCCCCGGCCATGGTGAGCCGCACGTCGCGCAGTGCCGCCTTGCCGGATAATGCAACGGTTGGCGGCTTGCCGGGCGGCTGGGAGAAATCGATCTCCATGCTGGCATCAAGCTTGCCCGAAGGCAGGGCGATATCCTGTTGCAGCGGAACATATTCGAAGTAGCGCGCCAGATCCAGGGCGCTGACTGCGATATTGACCGAGCTCTCCCGCGTCTTGCTGAAGGGCTTGAGCTCCCCGCTTACCTGCACGGGCGCGCCATTGACGCTGGCGGCAAAGGTCGGCTTGACGAAAATCTCCGCCTCGTAGGGCAGGTTGGAGAGGAAGGGAATCAGCAGTTTCAGGTCCGAGACCAGATGCCGCGCGTTCTGCGGCCGGTCATCGAACTCGATCCGGCCCCCTTCCACCTGAATGTTGTTGAGAGAATAGCGGGCGGGAGAATCGGCAGGCTTGAGCAGCTCGGCGATGATATCGTCGATATTGTAGGAAGCATCCCTGTTCCGCACGATCCGGATGCTGGGCGATTTGACCCTGAGTTCGTGCAGCACCGGCGCGCCTTCGAAAAGCGAGGCCGCTTCCAGATTGGCGTGCAGTTCTTCAACGGCAATAAAATCCGCGCTGCCGCCCTTCTCCCGCATGGCAAAACCGCCAACCGTCACCGCAAGGCGCAGCGGATTGATATGCAGCTCGCGGATCGCGACCGGGCGGTGGAATTTCTCTTCCAGCGCCCTGGCGGCAAAATGCCTGACAATGGGCGGCAGCGCCAGGGCGCCCAGCACGACAAAGGCCAGAAATCCGCCCCCTGCCCACAGCAACGCCTTTTTCAGACTGATTCGCTTGATGAAACCGGGCAATGGCATCATTTTCCTTACTCCTTATCCCCTCATCACCGGAATCTTGCCGATTCGCGCCTGCCATTCAGCCGGCCCGGTCTGGTGCACCGAAGTGCCCTTGCTGTCCACCGCCACCGTCACCGGCATGTCCTGCACCACGAATTCGTAGATCGCCTCCATGCCCAGATCTGCGAAGGCAATCACCCTGGCCGATTTGATCGCCTTGGCCACCAGATAGGCCGCGCCCCCCACCGCCATGAGATAGACCGCCTGGTGCCGGCGGATGCTCTCGATCGCCGCCGGGCCGCGTTCGGCCTTGCCGATCATTCCGATCAGGCCGGTCTTGTCGAGCATCATGTCGGTGAACTTGTCCATGCGCGTGGCCGTGGTGGGGCCTGCCGGGCCGACCACCTCGTCGCGCACCGGGTCGACCGGGCCGACGTAATAGATGAAACGGTTGGTGAAATCCACGCCGGGCGGCAAGCCCTCCCCTTTGGCAAACAGGTCGGCAATGCGCTTGTGCGCCGCGTCGCGCCCGGTGAGCAGCTTGCCCGTCAGCAGCAGGGCCTCGCCCGGCTTCCAGTTGGCGATTTCCTCGCGCGTAATGGTATCGAGGTTGACGCGCCGCGCATCGGGCGCGGGCTGCCAGTCCACCTTGGGCCAGGCATCGAGGGCAGGCGGAGTCAGCACCGCCGGGCCGCTGCCGCCGAGGGTGAAATGCACATGGCGGGTGGCGGCGCAGTTGGGAATCATCGCCACCGGCAGGCCGGCGGCGTGGGTCGGATAATCCCGGATCTTCACGTCCACCACGGTGGTGAGGCCACCCAGCCCCTGCGCACCGATGCCCAGCGCGTTGACCTTGCCGTACAGCTCCAGACGCAGTTCCTCCACCCGGTTTTGCGGGCCGCGCGCCTGCAGTTCGTGGATGTCCACCGGCTCCATCAGGGCTTCCTTGGCCAGCAGCATGGCCTTTTCCGCCGTGCCGCCAAGGCCGATGCCCAATATCCCCGGCGGACACCAGCCCGCGCCCATGGTGGGCACGGTTTTCAGCACCCAGTCCACCAGGCTGTCCGAAGGATTGAGGATGACGAATTTGGACTTGTTTTCCGAGCCGCCGCCCTTGGCCGCAAGGGTGATTTCCACCTTGTCGCCGGGGACGATCTCGTAATGGATCACCGCCGGGGTATTGTCGCGCGTGTTGCGGCGCGCACCTGCCGGATCGGCCACCACCGAGGCGCGCAGGATGTTGTCGGGGTGGCTGTAGGCGCGGCGCACCCCTTCGTTCACCATGTCGCTGACGCCCATCGTGCTTTCCCAGCGCACTGCCATGCCCACCCTGATGAAAGCCACCACGATGCCGGTGTCCTGGCAGATGGGGCGACGCCCCTCCGCGCTCATGCGCGAATTGGTGAGAATCTGGGCGATGGCATCGCGCGCGGCGGGAGACTGCTCGCGCTGATAGGCTTCGCCCAGCGCCTGGATGTAATCGAGGGGATGGTAATAGGAAATGAACTGCAAGGCGTCGGCAATGCTGGAGATGAAGTCTTCCTGGCGGATGGTGGTCATGGGAAACGCCTCACTGGATGTGCTGATTATGTAATTATCCTGGAAACCTCAGTTCGTTTACCGCAAAGTCGCGAAGGCGCAAAGAAAACGAGGACATGGAGATTATCTGGCATTCACCAGTCGGGTGTCTGGACGATTCAGATAATGCATTGTTTTTACTTTGCGTTCTTTGCGCCTTTGTGGTTCAACTGCTTTTTTCAGGATTATTATCATACTGGATTTCCCAGATTGGCATGGCGCTCCTCCCGGCTTGCCACCCCTTTCCGACTAGGCTGCCAGGCTATCGTCACGCTCTTGCCACGCTCAGGGAAAACATCATTGCCAGGTTCAGCACAACATGTACTTTCTTGCCCCTCAAAAATCCGCTTTCCGGTTCGGTCGCCAGCTCATGCCCAGAGAGTAGAAGGCGACGAAGGCCATGATGTCAAAAAACAGTCCGAAAACCAGGTAGAACAGCGGCATGAACAGCAGCGAGGCGTGATGGATGATGCTGGCGTGCAGGAGGTATTGCAGGGGAATGGCCAGCACAAAAAAGAGCTGGGTCATGAGAGTGAGGGCGATTTTCTGGGTCAGCCCGAAATCGAAGACGTAGTAGGTCGCGCCCAGAATCCAGGGAATCAGGGCCAGCAGCAGGATACCGATCATCAGGCTGTTGGCGACATAATCTTCGAGCCGATAGGGGAAAGACGCCGGAATAAAGGCGAAATATAGCAGCGCGGTGGCCTGGATCAACAGCACGGCGCGCAGGATGTAAATCAGCGGCAGAAAACGCTCGGGTTTGACGAGATAACTCAGCAAAAACAGCAGCAGGCAGGCCACGGCAGTTCCCCACCACAAGGCGGCTGAGGGAAGCGGGGCCTCGACGCGGACTGCGGGGAGCCACAGGTCGTAGTAACCCAGGTCGAAGGGACGCATGGTGACGCTCGCGGCGAAATCCAGACGGCTGGCCCAGAATTCCAGCAAAGCGCGCCAGAAATGCACCAGTTCGTCCAGCGCCAACAGCATCAGCAGATTGAATGCCAGCGGCAACAACAAGGCCAGCACCAGTTCGCCGCGCAGCAGGTGCAGGTAATACATGGATCGGTGAGTGCGTATGGTGGCCCCGCCATAGCCACGGAAGCGCAGCTGGCGCAGCCGCGCCCGCCAGTGTTCGATGCTGGCCATGGTCAGAAGTCCCAGAACCAGCCGGCTTCGATGCCGTGACGCTGGTAGTAGGGGTTTTGATAGCCATCCAGACGAAGCTGGAAGCCGGTTTTCCGGTTCACCCATTCGCGCCAGGTGAGCAGCCAGGAACGGCTGCGGAAGTCCGACAGAAGCACAGTGTCGCCTGTCAGCTGGTAGGCTTCCCGGCCAGCTGACAGGCGCAGGGAAACCACCCGGTTTTTTTCGGCGCCGCGCGTGAGAGCGAGGAAAGCGGAGCTTGCCGCGACCCCGCCCGGATCGCTGACATTGAAGCGGGCGCCACCTTCCAGCGCCATGGGAACGGCGGCGACATCGAAATAATAGGCGGCGGAGACTTGCAGGGCGTGGTCGCGGTGGACGTCCTTGGCCTGAATGGCCGAAAGACCTACGAAGGTCAGAAGATTCTGTTCTTCCAGCCATTTGCGGCCCAGGGCGAAATCCAGGCGCAAACGGGGCAGCGTGGCTCCACCTGCGCTGGTGCTGGCGGCAGCCTGCGCCAGCCAGCGGGCATCCAGGTTGCGCTGATATTGCGCGGCCAGAAGGGTGCCACTATCGCCGAATTCGGCCACTTGCGCCACTTCACCTTGCCAGTATTCGTCCGGGCTGGCTTGCAGCATGCCGCGCACATAAAGCGTGTGACGTCCGGGATAACCGCCGCTCAACTGGTAGGCGCCGCCGCCGGTTTCGATATAGCCGGTCATTTTCAGCGCCAGGGGCGGTTCTTCGGCAAATGCGAAACTGGGCGTCAGGGTGCCGGGCAACAGGGCCAGGCCCCAAAGAATCTGATGTCGGATTTTCATGATTTTGCCGGGCGCTCAAACAGGGCATCGACAATCTGCCGTGCCGCGCTGCCGTCGCCAAACGGGTTGGGCGCGGCGCGCATGGCGGCGTGTTGCCGGGGGTCGCGCCAGAGCGCGTCCACCGCTTCAGCGATATTTTGCTGTTGGGTGCCGACCAGCCGTCCTGCGCCCACTTCGATGAGCTCGGGGCGTTCAGTCGTTTCGCGCAGCACCAGGATGGGCACATGCAGGCTGGCGGCTTCTTCCTGTATGCCGCCGGAGTCGGTCAGCACCAGCCAGGCCCGTGTCAGCAGATCTAGCATGGCCGGGTAGGAAAGCGGCACGGTCAGGCGAATGCGCTCGGCCAGAGCGGCGGGCAGTTTGCCCAGCACGGCGTGAACGGTGCGTTTTACCGCCGGATTGGCGTGCACCGGCCAGACGAGAATGGTGTCCGGATAATCGTGCAGGATCTGCAAAACAGCCTTGGAAATCGACAGTAGCGGCGCTTCCCAGTTTTCGCGCCGGTGGGCCGTGACCAGGATCAGCTTGCGTCCTTCCAGCCATTCCTGCGGCACTTCGCTGGCCGGGGCGGAACCTGCCTGGCTGTGTTTGCGAATCTGTTCCTGGCCCAGCAGCACGGCATCCACCACGGTGTTGCCTACCTGCCGGACCTGCGGCCCGCTGATGCCTTCCCGGGCAAGATTGGCGACGGCCTGGGCGGTGGGCGCGAAGTGCCAGCGCGCCAGACGGGCGACGAGCTCGCGATTTTTTTCTTCGGGAAAGGGGTCGTAATCATCGTGCGAGCGCAGTCCGGCTTCGACGTGAGCCACCGGAATCTTGTGGTAAAAGGCCGCCAGGGCCGCCATCAGCGCGCTGGAGGTGTCGCCGTGGACCAGTACCGTGCGCGGTTTGGTTTCGGTGAGCACCTGTCCGATTTTTTCGACCAGCAGGGCCGAGAGGTGCTCCAGCGTGTTGCTGGTACGGTTGAGGCGCAGGCTGTAGTCCGGATTCATGCCAAAAAAATCGTACATGGGGTCGGCCATGTCCTGATGTTGCCCGGTATGCAGCAGCGCGAGTCGCGCGCCGCGCCGAGCCAGCTCGTGGTACACCGGGGCCATCTTGATGATTTCCGGCCGGGTGCCCATGCACAACAGAAAGGTTTGCGGTTTTATGGCCATGAGGTGGCTCCTGTCCTGACAGTCAAGCGGCAGTTCAGCGATTTGCCTGCTTCCGCAGTCACCAGCCAGGCGTCGTCGAGCTCGCGTATGCGGGTCTGGCCGTTTTCGGTTTCAGGGCGCTGGTAACGCTGTTTTGGCAGACGCCAGGTCATTTCGCCCAGGGATTGCGGCTGGCTGGCGATCAGGCGTTCGCCGCCATCTTCGCGAACGAGCTTCCAGTTTACCTGTTCGCGCCGGTTGAGAAATTCGGCCATGCGGGTCATGGTGTACCAGCGGAAACGCTTTTCGGCGAGCAGTTCGGACGTTCGCGCGAACCAGGTTTCAATGGCGCCAAAATAAAAATGCCAGCCTGGCGCATGGGAATAAAAGGTCTTCACGCTGCCGGTGTCGGCGGTGAATTCAGCGATGGAAACCAGCCACTGGCGCAGATAGTCTTCCGGCATGTTTTCTTCGGCGGCTTCCTCGAAAGAAGCAATCTGGTTGAGGGTGAGAATGGGGAAAGACCAGATCTTGCGGGCTTGCAGCCTGCCGTCCCGATAACTCCGGGTGGGCGACATGCCCGTGTTGCCGGTGAAATAATAGGCCAGCACGCCGCGTTGCTCGATCCAGCGGGTGACCCATTCCGGCTGGTTGCCCACCGGCGCAGAATATTCCAGCAGCGGGTGGCCAGCCTGGGCGCGCACGGCATCATCATTCAGCGTCAGCAGGGATTTCATTTCTTCCTCGTTGTCGTCCGAGGCATTCAGGCCAAAATAATCGTGTATCCAGCCGCCGTGATTGCCCAGAGCATCCCCCCGGGCCTGAAAACGCGCTATCCAGCGCTGCATGGCCTGATTGTGCGCCAGATCCATGCCCGCCCGGTCGCCCGTGCGGTAGGCGTCCGGCCCGGCGGTAAAGTGGATGGAGAAAGGCCCCTGTTGCAGGAGGCCGCGCCGATCCAGCTCTTCCACGGCCGCAACAGCGGTGTTGGAATCCAGGTGCCAGTTGAAGACCAGCCCCCCGATGCCATCGGGCGAACTCATGAGAGTGGGCAGCCCCAGCAGGTTCACGGCAAAATACCGCAAGGCGGCATGCAGCAACAGACCGTCCGTGCGTCCCTTGAGGCTGCCAAGCGGCAGATTGGCAAACAGCACACCCCCCTGGCCCAGCTTGCGTTCACCCAGCAGCAGGGAGCCGTCTGGCGCCTTCAGCAAGGCCCGGCCCGGGTATTCGCCCTCGGTCACGAAATGCGGGTAGTTGAGAAAACCGTATTGATAGGTGGTCAGGGCCAGCAGCACGGCATCGTCTTTCCAGGGTATGGCCTTGCCGGGCGGAATCTGCAGGAGCGTCATGTCCTCCTGACTTCCCATCGCAGCGCCGACGGCCGTGACTTTCTCCTTCAGCGATTCGAAACGGGCGTACTCGACGCCCACCAGCGGGGAAAGCAGGGCCTGTTTCTCGTCCTCGTCGCCTCGTCCCCGACGCGTCAGGGCGTCATAGGTGACAAACAGCCAGCCGCCCTGCTCGACGAAGCTCTGCAGGGGCGCGAGCAGGCGGTGGTCGCGGTAACGCAGGATGCCGTCGGGCAGGATCATGGCGGCATAGCGGCGCGATGCGCGTCCCCAGACATCATGGCCCAGCAGTTCGGACAAATGCACCAATTCCACCGGCAGTCCTTCTTCGCGGGCGGCATCCAGCCAGATGGCCAGCGAGGGCTCGGAAGCGTCCATGCCATCCGGCGCGAGGATAACGATTGCCGTAAGCTGCTCCGGCTGATCGCGCATGATCCAGGCGCGCCAGCCCAGAGCCAGCAGCAGCAGCGCCAGCGCCAGCCAGATGCCGGCAGGAATCTTTGCGGAAAATACGCCTTTCATGGCGCGCCTGTACCCTGTTTGTGGCTGGCGCGCGACAGGGACTGCCAGACCGATTCTTCCAGCACGTTCCAGCGACTGGCCCCGCGCAGGAAAGTCGCGTTGGACAACCAGCGCGCGACGACATCATTGCTGCCATAGCGGTAGGCCAGCAGCGCCACCAGCCCCCAGGGGTAATTGTCCGAGCGCAGCGAAATCCATTCCTCGCCGTAGCGATTCAGCCATTCCGGCCAGCTCAGCATACCTGGCAGCGGGGCCATGTCGTGCAGCAGGGGAAAAAGATGGGCGACCTGGTAGGGATAAAAAAGCGGGAACGGGTCGGCGCTGTAAGGGTAGCTCCAGTGCAGGATGCCAGCTTCGTCCGTGGGGAAAACGCGCTCCATGGCGGCACGCAGGGATTCGGCGCGCTTGAGGCAGTATTCTGCGGCATCCGGGTTGCCGCGCGCCAGCAGGCTTTTGCCCGTGGCGTCCAGCGCGGAATAGATTTCGCTGTTGTCCATGAGCAGGGCGCTGCGGTTGCGTTGCGACACCCGGTAAACGCCCGTAGCCGGGTCGCGTAGCCGCTCCAGCAGACGCGCCGCGCGCAGCAGCTGGCTTTCTACCCAGTCGGGCGGTGTCTGGCCATCAGGCGCGGCCTGCTGCAACAGTTCGATCCACATGGCCAGCAGTGCGTCGTCCGCATCGGCGCTGGCGCAGCTGCGCCAGCCATAGGCGGTGCGGCAATAACGCAAAAAGCGCCCGTCCGCCAGCTGGCGCGGCAACAGCCAGCGAATCCAGGCCAGCGTCTCCGCCGGCGCGGTGTCGCCCAGCTGGCGCGCGGCCCAGAGCGCCTTGATGGCGAAATACGGGTCCACATAATCCCCCCTGGGGTAAACCGTGATCGCTCCGTCGGCCTGCTGGTAGTCTTTCAGGTCGAGCGCGGCCGCATGGCTGGCCAGCAAGCTCAGGACAAGCATGAAAATAGCCCGCAGAAAATTCATTCTGGATGACCCTGGAAATCCCGGGAGCCTGGCGTCATGCAGCTTTCTCCACCCACCCCCCCTCCCGGGCCCAGAGCGTGCCGTAAACGACAACCCCGGGTTCGACGCGGATACGGCGCGCGCTGATGGTAGTGGGCAGTTCGGGAGTGCCGATCCGGCAGCCTGTCGCGAGCACGACTTCGCCTTCGCTGACCAGCGGGCCGCTGATCCGGCTGTTCTTGCCGATGCGCAGCGCGCCGCCGGCCACGATGGCGCCATCCACCCGGCAATTGTCTTTCAGCAGCAGTTCCTGCTGGCTTTTGAGGGAGGATTGCAGCCAGCCGTGTTCCTGGATGGTTACGGCGCCGGTCGCCACGATATCGTGGCTGCAGCGCGCCCGGGTGGGTATTTCCAGCGCGCCGCGCACGAACCAGCGTTCGCCGGCGAATTCGGCACGTGACGGAGGTTCCCAGGCGGTGTTTCCCTGCCAGGCGTGATCCGGCAAGGGCGTGCTGGCGCTGTTCTGGCCAAAGCGGATTTCGGGGGCGTGCAAGCGCTCAAAATGGACGTCTTCATGCAGTTCCAGACCTTCTGCGGACGAGGCGCGGCCATAGAGCTGACTGTTACTTGCAACGCGTATCCATCCGCCGGCATGGATCCAGCGCAAGACCATGCTGTCTTCCGCCAGCCGGATTTCGCTCCGGGCGAGAATGGCGCGGTAGGCCGCCAGACGGCCACCCTGGAAATTTTTGCCCGCGTACACCTCTCCTTCAAAAAGAATGTGTTCCGGCAGCGCGAGATCGCCAGCGCCAATGACCAGGCGGTTCACCACCTGTCCGGAACTTTCATCCGGCGTCGCGAGGAAGCGGGCACCGGTTCCGAGCAGGATTCCGCTCTGGCCCTGATTTGCAGTGAAAACTTCGTTGTCCTTGTCGCCCAGCGCAGGGAGCTGGTTAGCCAGATGTTCATCGATGAAGCGCTGAAAACTCTGCGCGAAATGCGCGACATTGCCATCATATTCACGCACCACCAGCAGGGGCTTGGCGTCGCGGCGGTAATGCAGCTCCAGCAGGGCGGGCAGCATGGGCAGGGCAAAGAGCAGGAATACGCTGCCCGCCAGCAGGAAAGTCCAGAGCAACGGCGTCATGCTGCGGGCTTCCGGTAGCGGGCGGTCTTGTCCCAAACCAGCTTGCGGCCGAGCAGGGTATCAAACACCAGATGGTTGAAACTCGCGCGGGAAATGGACAGCATGCTGACAAGAAACCCCAGATAATTCAGTGGGATCAGGCGGATGCGCTGACGGTTGCCGTCGAGATAGACGGCGGCACCGATTTCGAAAAAGGCGGCAAAATTGCCCAGGGCGCTGTAGGCCATGAGTGAGAACAGTGCCAGGGCGCCCAGCAGCCAGTCGTTGCTGCTGAAGTAGTAGAGAAAGATCGCCATGCTCCAGCCTATCAGCAGCAGGGGTGACATGGCATAAACGCCCAGCAGCAGGCTGCCGTCGATTTTTTCGCGCCAGCTCACGCGGCCCGAGCGGAACAGGCCCAGGGTGTAACGCAGCGCGGCCTGATTGTGCCCTTTGGCCCAGCGCATGATCTGGCGCACGCGCACCGGCCAGCTTTCGGGAACTTCTTCATAACATTCGGAACGGTTCTGGTACACAGTTCTCCAGCCATTGAGCAGGAGCCGGTAGGTCAGGTCGGTATCTTCCGCCAGGGCGTCGTCGCGCCAGCCGCCCACCGCGAACAGCGCGCTGCGCCGCACCCCGCCCACTGTGCCGCCATATTGCGGCACCAGCCTGAGGTTCATGCGTGCCTGCTGATCCACCTGATAGCCGCCGGAACGTTCCATGTCGAGCAGGCGGGTCAAGAGGTTGGCGCCGGTATTGAGCGGCACGACCCGCCCCATGACCGCGCCGGTTTCAGGGTCAAAAAAGGGCGCGACCAGTTGCCGGATCAGGCCCCGGCCGGGGATGTAATCCGCGTCGAAAACGATCAGGATTTCGCCCCCAGCGAGCTCGGTTGCATCCTTGAGCGCGGCCGCCTTGCCGGGCTTGCCTTCGCTGCGGTGGAAAGGACGGATGCGCCCTGGAAAACGGGCCACAAAATCGTCGATGATTTCCCGCGTGCGGTCGGTGGAGCGGTCATTGACCGGCATGATTTCAAGCTTGTCCGCAGGGTAATCCACATCCAGCAGGGCGCCGAGCGAGTGATGAATGACGGCTTCCTCATTGTGGGCGGCGATGAATACCGTCACCCTGGGCCAGCGGGCGGTGTCGATATCGACATAGGGATGGCGCTGGTCGCCAAACAGGCGATTGAGCGTAAAGACGTAGTGCCGCAGAGTATAGATCAGAACCAGAGCCACGACACCCAGCAGGATATATAGCGCGATATTGACCCAGTAATGGGAAAACCCGGCATAACGCGATTCCACCTGCGGTTCCAGACGGATCAGGGGAGAAGGCGTGATGCGCGGGCGCAGCACGGACTGCGGCTGAAGGCTGAAGGAGTGATGCAACCCCAGCAATTCATCCGTTGCCTCGGGTTCGTCGAAGCGAATGTCGAAGGTATTTTCACGCGCCTCGATCTGGCCGGCGTAGCGCCAGGCTTGCAGGAATTCGCCATCCACCGCATGGGCGCAAAGCGGCGCGATCAGGGTCAGCGCCGCCAGAGCGGCTGCGCTGGAGCGCGGCAAGTCCGGGCCAAAACAGGACTTGGCTCCGCGAAGACAGACAAGCAGCAAAAAAATCGGGGTCAGGAATTTGAACATGCAATAGCAATAAGAGATGAATCAGTCCGCATGACGGACGCTTTGCGCCCTGATGGACAATCTGAATTTGATAAAACATTGACATTTCTTGTTTTAGTTTACCTCACATGAACCCGGATTGTCCATGAGACGGCCCTTTGGGCCTACGCGAGCCTGGTCTGAATTGAATCGGCAAATCAGACGCCCCGATTTCGGGTTAGAATGCACCCTTTTGTCCCGGGGTGCGGGATCACCTAAATCAAGGCAAGCGTTATGGATCTGAACCAATTTCTAGGACTGGGCGAACAGCCGGAAGACCCGCAGGAAGCGCGCGAACGGCTGCAACTGTACATCAACCTCAAGCTTTCCTCCTCCGGCCAGCCGGCATGCGAGGAAGGCAGCGACAGCAGCTTTCTCGAAGTTGCCAACAACCTGCTCAAAAGCTACCGGGAAAAGTCGCGCCTGCTCTCCGGCTATCTGTGCCCGCCCGATCAGCGCATCCAGTCCTATCTCGACACCTACCTTGCCGACGTGGCCGAAGGCGGCGTTCCGCGCCTGCCGGAAAACACCCTGATCCTCGACCGCCACGGCGTGGCCCGCGAGCTCTCCCTGCCGGCGCGGCAGGACGAGTTCAAGAGCGAATATGTCAGCAGCTACCGCATCCGCAACGGCGTGCTGCACAACCCCACCAGCGACCGCCGCACCACCAAGGGCTCATTCCATGTCGCCGAGGATGGCCTGCCCATTCCCGGCGACAAGAAGGCTGTGCCCAAGCTGGCCTTCGCCCGCCTGCTGCGCGCCGCGCTCAACCCGCCCGAACACCTGTTGCGCCTGCCCTTTACTTCTGGCCAGCAGCACGAGGCGAAAATGTTCGTCTCGCTCCTGCTGCGCCCGGTGGTGTGCCCCGAGATTCCCGGTCACGAAGCGGAAAAGAGCATGGAAATCCGCTTTTTTGCGCCCGGCAGCCTGGTCAGCAACCTCGATTTCGTCGAGAGTATTTTCGGCAATGGCGGCAACCCGGTGCTGGCCTCCAACGATGCCGGCCTGGACGTGGATCACTGGTCCGGCCACAGCGGCTGCGTCATTCTCGCGCCGCATCTGGTCCAGCTCACCAAGAAGGCACTCGGCCTGCCCCACCGCGACCAGGCCACCCCGCGCCAGCTGGCGGACGGCATGTGCTGGAGCGATGAAGGCGAGCGCTACAACGAGGGTGCCGCCTTCAAAATCACCGCCCGCGACGAGCGCGGCGTGATCGTCACCATCCTGGCCGACAACTACTACGGCTACTGCAAGAAGGAAGTCAAAACCCAGATCAGCTATGCCACCAACCTGTTCGGTTTGGCCGAGGAGGAGCATGCCGGCGGCGCGCTGGCCTTCCCGCGCCACAACCACGGCGAGGAATTCGGCGTGGACAGCATCACCCGCGTGGCCGGCTACAGCTTCGAGGAAATGGTGGCGCACTATGGCGAACTGATGACCCTGCAGCCGCAGGGCTACGGTATCGACAAGCTGCACCCCGAAGTGATCTATGTGCCGCAGGACCTGCGCATGGACCTGCCCAACCAGACCATCACCTGGCTCAAGGATGGCGAACGGCAGTCGATCAAGCTGCAGCCCGGCAAGATCTATGTCCAGCCCAACGGCTACAAGGTCGAGATGCAGAAACACCCCGGCGCGCCTTCCTGGCGCCTGGTGGGCACCGACCCGGAAGGCACTTTCTGCCACAAGCCCTGCACCGTGTCGGGTGGCGGCAAGTCGGAAATATCCAAGTCGATGACCGACGCTGTGATTTACGCGCCGCTGTTCGTGTCGGACCTGGAACGCGACCTGGACCAGGTTGAAACCATTTTCAACCGTGACTACGGCTCCCGCTTCAAGCCCGGCTTCGCTGCGGAAGACCGCGACCCCAGCCGCAAGCTGCTGAGCGCGGAGCGCAGCCTGGGTTCGGTGATCAAGGTGCTGACGCCCTCCCCATCCTACACCGACGAATTCAACACCTGGCTGGAAGGCGTGCCCGATCGCATCCTCGCCCTGGCTTTCGTCATCAAGCGCATGTACCGCCCGGACTGGGACAGTGACTGGCGCAAGTACATGTCCGTCGATTTTGTCAACGGCCACCCCGGCCATGAACTGAAACTGGGCGAGCGCAAGCTGATCGGTTCCTACCTGCGTGTCGGCTTCACCGAAAAAGGCGCCTGGCGCGTGTTCAAGATGCGCCAGGACTTCATTCCCGCCGAGAAGGTGCAGATGGAAGACGACATCAGCGCCTCGGTGGTGGTGCCGGTCGAAGTGCTGCCCAATACTTCGCCCAAGAGCGCCGACCCTTCCGTCAAGCTGGTGCGCAATTGCGAATACCGCCTGTTCCAGCGCCCGGATGACGCGATCCATCGCGGCTTCGACAAGCAGACCGAAAAGGACATGGCACAGCGCGACAACTTCCTGGCGAATTACGAGCCGCTCAGGGGCGAGACGCTGACCGAGATCATCGACGACGTGGTGGGCTTCGGCCAGTACACCGAGCCGATGCGCAAGCTCCTGCAGGAAGCGCACGATGCCGGCGAGGCGGTGGTGTCTTCCGCCCACCCGCGCATCGTCGACGGCAAGCCGAGCAAGAACCCGCGCTACCTGCAACTGCGCACCGACATCGCCAATCCGGTACGGCGCTATGTCGCCGAGATCGGCGCGCGCTTCAACCGCCGCGTGCCGCTCGGCACCGCCGTGGTAGAACCGGTCAACGCCGTGCTCACCGGCCGCCGCAACAATCCGCCCGAGCCCGGCATCCGCCCGCTGGCGGTGTACAACCCGATCCACTACCAGGAACTGCCCGAGCTGTTCATGGATTTCGTGTGCAGCCTCACCGGCAAGTCGCCCTCCACCACCGGTGCCGGCAGCGAAGGCGCGCTCACCAAGGGGCCGTTCAACGCCCTGCGCCCCACCGCCGACCTCAACAACGCGCTGGTATCCTTCATCCTCAGCGGCTACGCCGGGTATTCGACCGCTGCCGGGCATATCGGGCCCAAGCTGCGCGTCGACCACGACATCAGCCTGCTGGTGCCGGAAATCTGGTCGCGCCTGTCGGCAAAGGCGCGCAACCCGCGCTTCCTGATCGACAACGGCTATCTGGAAAAAATCGAGGATTTCGAATATCAGGGCCGCCTGGTCCAGGCCAGCCGTCTCGGCTACCGCATCACCGAGCGCTTCGTGCACGGTTTCATGGGCAAGATGTTCGATGCGCCCCGCGCAGTGTTCGGTGAGGAAATCCTGCGCCCGGAAAGCCAGGATCTCGGCGTATTCGTCGATGGCGTGGAAAATATCGTCGAAGCCCAGCAGAACGTTGCGGCACGCTACATCGAAGATGGCAGCGTGGCGGACGCCTGCCCGCCGCTCAAGGCCCTGCTTTACATCATGGCAACCGGCCACTACCAGGGCAAGGATGCGCACCATCCCGAGATCCGCGCCATGTTCACCCGCGAAGCCCTGCTCGCCTCGGACTGGTACCGCGAACGCCTGGAAACCAAGCAGGCGCGGGACATCCACCTGTGGGAACGGCATGTCGCCAATCTCGAAACCTTCGCCAAACGGGCCAGCCATCAGGACATCGTGGCCCGCATGGAGATCGAGGACCGCATCGGCAAGGCCAGGGCAAAACTGGCAACGGTGAAGAGCGCGGACTATCTGACCAGCCTGCGCGGCACCATCGGCGCCGACCCGATGCGACCGGCACGCGGCGTGGCCTGATCAGACGGCCGCTCTAAGGAGGCACTGGTTGATTCCCTCCCCTTCAAGGGGAGGGTTGGGGTGGGGATGGTGGCATCCAGTCAGTAACCCATTGAATAGAATGATGCTCTACAATCACCCCATCCCCCTCCCGACCTCCCCCTTGAAGGGGGAGGAGCTAGTATCAAGATGAATCAATCAGCACGTCCCCAATGCAAAACGCCCTCAGACTGACAGGCCTGAGGGCGTTTTGCATTGGGCGGGAGGAAATCGGCTCCTCCCATGATGATGATTACAGCGCCAGGCTTTCCCCGACTTTCATTTCCCGCAGCCGGGTTTTTGTGCCCTGTTTTTTCAGGGCAGCAGCAAAGGCTTCCGGCTTGCCGTCCAGCACCGGGAAGGTGCCGAAGTGCATCGGCACCACCATGCCGGGCTTGACCAGACGCACAGCTTCCGCCGCGCGCGTCGGCCCCATGGTGAAATGGCCGCCAATGCAGGCCAGCATCACGTCCACCTTGCTGAATCTGGCGATCAGCGCCATGTCGTTGAAGACATCGGTATCGCCGGTGTGGTAGATCGTCGGGCCATTCCTGACCGCAATGACAAAGCCGCCGGGGTGGCCGCCATCATGGATATCCTTGTCGGCACTGCCTTCCGGCGCCATCACGGTAGAGCTGTGGACGGCGGGAATGAAGGTGATTTTCACCTCGCCGTCGAGCAGGCTCAGTTCGCCGCCGAAATTGCCCTGGGTATCGAACCCCATCTGCTTTTCCGGGAAGCCGCCGTAAGTGGTCAGCGCCTTGCCCAGATCGAAGGTGGTCACCAGTTTTGCGCCGGTCTTGCGGCCGATTTCGGCGCTGTTGCCGACATGGTCGAAGTGTCCGTGAGTGACGAGGATCAGGTCGGCCTTGTCGAGTCTGGCCAGGTCTTCCTTGCCATTTTTGTTGGCAGGGTTGGTCAGCCACGGATCAATCAGCAGCACCTTGCCAAGAGGCGTGACCAGCCGGAAGGCGGCATGGCCGTACCAGGTCAGTTCGGTCCGTTCTGCCGCCAGCGCCACGCCGGGGAGCAGCAACAGAAATGCGGCAATCCAGATTTTCTTGCTCATGCAGCCTCCTTATTGGTTAATCACACGATCGAACACGACAAAATCATAGTCATGGGGATTCCTGTCATCCGCCTGGCAGCTGTTCCGCGCGGTTTCGCGCCACGCCAGGCGGTCGAACTCGGGAAACCAGGCATCGCCCGCCACTTCCGTCTGGATTTCGGTGAGATAGATGCGCTCGGCCAGTTCAAGTGCCTGGCGATACAGCTCCGCCCCGCCGATGAAAAAAGCCTCCGCGTCTCCCGCGCAGGCGGCGACGGCCTCGGCCAGGGAATGCGCCACCACGCAGCCAGCGGGGGCTGCGAACCCTGCATCGCGCGTCACGATCACCGAGATGCGCCCCGGCAAGGGCTTGCCCAGCGATTCATAGGTCTTGCGCCCCATGATCATGTGATGCCCCATGGTCAGCGCCTTGAAATGGGCGAGATCCGCCGGCAGACGCCACGGCAGGGTATTGTCGATGCCGATGACGCGGTTGCGCGCCATCGCCGCGATAATGGAAAGGCGCGGCTTCATACCGCCACCGGCGCCTTGATGGCCGGATGGGGATCGTACCCCTCCAGCGTGAAGTCCTCGAATTTGAAGGAAAACACATCCTTTACCTCCGGATTCAGCTTCATGGCCGGTAAAGGCCGGGGATCGCGCGACAGCTGGAGGCGGGTCTGTTCCAGATGATTGAGATAGAGATGGGCATCGCCCAGGGTATGGACGAAATCACCCAGCTTGAGGCCGCATACCTGCGCCACCATCATGGTCAGCAGCGCGTAGCTGGCGATATTGAAAGGCACGCCGAGAAAAATGTCGGCACTGCGCTGATATAGCTGGCAGGACAATTTCCCGTCCGCAACATAAAACTGGAAAAAGGCATGGCACGGCGGCAGCTTCATCTTGTCCACGTCGGCCACATTCCAGGCCGAGACGATCAGGCGGCGGGAATCCGGATTGTTCCTGATCTGCTCGACCACCTGGCTGATCTGGTCGATATGCTTTCCGTCCGGCGTTGGCCAGGAGCGCCACTGGTAGCCATATACCGGGCCGAGGTTGCCGTTTTCATCGGCCCATTCGTCCCAGATGCTGACGCCGTTGTCCTTGAGGTACTTGATATTGGTGCTGCCCTGCAGGAACCACAGCAATTCGTGGATGATGGATTTGAGATGGCATTTCTTGGTCGTCACCAGCGGAAAACCCTGGGAGAGGTCGAAGCGCATCTGGTAACCGAACACGCTTACCGTCCCGGTACCGGTACGGTCGGATTTTTTGTCGCCATGCTCCAGAACATGGCGCATCAGATCGAGATATTGCTGCATGTTTTTCCTTGATCCTAAAAAAAGCAGTTGAACCGCAAAGGCGCAAAGAACACAAAGTAAAAGCAATGCGTTGCCTGAATCTGTCCAGTCACCAGACCAGTGAATGCCGGATGATCTCCATGCCCTTGTTTTCTTTGCGCCTTTGCGCCTTCGCGCCTTCGCGTGCGTTGTTCCGCTTCAGCGGAATACAACCACGGGGAAGACCCTTGCGATCTTTGCGGTAAATGAACTGGGGTTTCCAGGTTGATAATATACAGCCGTGATCATGGAGGAAGACTTGATGATGCGCAAGCGGACAGGGGCGAAAAAAGACCGGCACGGCGCGAAGTGCGCAGTGCCGGTCTTTGGCGAAGCAAGTAAGTGAGTCAGCCGCTCAGCAGGCGTTCACCCGGTCATAAAAGCGGGTTCTGAACAGCAGGCGTTTCTTTGCATCTTCTTCGCTGTCCACCAGCTTCTCGCGGGTATGGAGCACATTGTTCGAGATCAGGCCCAGGCCTGATTCCAGCCGGCCTTCGATCACATATTCCGGTTCGTTCAACAGGAAGGACTCCAGCGCCGTCCGGGCAGCGGCAACATCGCTGTCTTCCGTCCAGGCCATGTCGGTTTTCCGGAAGGAAAAACGGTGGCACAAATGGCCGTCGGCATTGGTCCAGAACACTTTCCCGCCCAGGCTCATGTCGATCTCCCCGGTCTTCGGATTGCGGTAATTGAAGCAATCCTTGTTCATCAGCACGGCCAGCGCCTCCGGATTCTGTTCGCGCAGCAGGATGTACATGATTTCATGATCCAGCACCTTGTTGCTGCCGCCTTCGATAGCAGGCTGCTTGCAAAGCAGGAACAGCGCCTGGATGGTTTTGTCGGAGCCGTAATAGGTGGCGTCGGTATGCCAGCGGACATGGCGGGTGGTAAACGGGATGGCCTGATTCAGGATGCCCGAGCTGGTCAGTTCATCCGACTGGGCGTGGCGGCGGGACTTGTCGGTGTCGGATACGCCAAGCTGCCGGCCCAGCGCCAGCAGGGAGTCCATGGTCAGCCCGGCTGAGCCGGCGGTGTAAACGCACATATTGGCCAGTTCCACCCGTTCCATGATCTTGCTTCTCTCGGCGTCGCTGATCGCCGTCATGTCTTTCAGTTCGACAACCAGATCGCCGATATTTTTGGGGTAGGCGGCCAGCTTTTCATCACGCCAGTTCTTGTAATCCGCATCAACGCTCAGGTCAAAGCGCTTCGGAAATCTTGTACTCCATTGTTTCATTTCTGTATTCTCTCGTAATTTATCGCCAGGGGAATAGGATTTTACGCCATCTCATGGCGATAAAGGGGTTTTTATATCCTGTTAGATGCGTCTGGATAACTTATTGCCTGCATCCAGGCATTCAGTGATCTCAGAGTCGCGCTTCTCTTGCGAGCCAGGTTTTGAGGCAAGGCAGAAAAAGGGTGAGTTCCTGTTCCAGCCGGGCCAGCTGAGCGCCTGCCTGAGCCAGATCGGCCTGCTTCGCCAGGGTTTCCAGCCGGGCGGCCTGCTGCACTGCGGGCTCCGCCGCAAAGTTCCCCAGCAGGCCTTTGAGTGTGTGCGCCACCAGGCGGAGCTGATCGGTCTGGCCCGTGGCGAGGGCTGTTTTCAGCTGGGTCAGGTAATCCTCACAGCCATCCAGGAATAGCTGGCCGATGATTTCGATGACATCGTGGTCGGCGCCATCCAGCGCGCATGCATAGTCGAAGGATGCCGCATCGCCGGAAAACACAGCATGTTCCTGCTGTTCCTGGCCGCGCAGAACGTCCATGATGGTGGCAAACATCCGGGCCTTGTTCAGGGGTTTGGTGATATAGCCATCCATGCCGGCTTCGAGACAACGTTCACGGTCGCCCTGCATGGCGTTTGCGGTCATGGCGATAACCGGGACATGTCCGCCGCTCCGCCCTTCCCGTTCGCGTATGCATTGTGTTGCCTCCACACCGCCCATCAGCGGCATCTGCACATCCATCAGCACCAGGTCAAAGTCCTGGGCGGCCAGTGTGTCCAGCGCCTCGATCCCGTTAACGGCAAGCGTAACCGTGCATCCCTCTTTTTCCAGCAGGGTCATGGCCAGTTTCTGATTGATCGGATTGTCTTCTACCAGCAGGATATTCAACTTGCTCAGCTGGATCATGCATGCATCACTGTGATATTCGCTGGCAAGCTCGACAGCAGCAGCCGGTGCAGGCATGAAACGCGCAGTGAAGTGGAAGGTGGTGCCCTGTCCTTCTTCGCTTTCCACCCACAGCTTTCCGCCCATCAGGCCGACCAGGCGGAGCACGATGGACAAACCCAGGCCGGTACCCCCGAATTTGCGCGAAATCGAGCCATCCGCCTGGGTAAAGGCGTCAAAAATGGCAGCCTGTTTTTCCCGGGGGATGCCGACACCGGTATCGGAAACGGCAAAATGCAGCAGCCCTTCATTGCTTTCCGGCGCTTCAGGCCAGACGCGCACCTCAATATGGCCATGTTCGGTAAACTTGATGGCATTGCCCACCAGATTGGTGATGATCTGGCGCAGTCGGCCAGGATCGCCCATCACATGCGCAGCCACGCCGGGCAGCACCTCCAGATGAAGCAGCAAGCCCTTGTGTTCCGCCCGGAAAACCAGCAGGCGCATGGCATCGTTCAGCGCTGCGGCAAGGTCGAAGGGAATGTTTTCCAGTTCCAGCTTGCCGGCCTCGATCTTGGAAAAGTCGAGGATGTCGTTGATGATGGTCAGCAGCGCATCAGCCGACGATTTGACGATTTCCAGGTATTCGCGCTGCAGCGGGCTGAGGTCGGTATCCAGCGCCAGGTCCGCCATGCCCATGATGCCATTCATGGGGGTGCGGATCTCGTGGCTCATCACCGCCAGAAAATCGCTCTTGGCGCGGCTGGCGGCCTCGGCCTCGGCCTTGGCACGGCGCAGGTCTTCCTCGGCCTGGCGGCGCTCGGTAATGTCGCGAAAACTGAACACCGTTCCGCTCAGTTTTCCGCTGATGTTGAGCGGCACCAGGTAACGTTCAAGAAAACGCCCGTCCCGCAGCGCCAGGGTGTCGAAATCCGCCGTTGCCTCTGCTTCGGTCACGCCATTCAGCCGCTGCCGATACTGCGCCAGGTCTGTGACCTGGCTTTCCATGAAGGCGAGTATCTCCTGGTCATCGCCCTGCACCAGCAATTCCTGCGGGATTTTCCACATGTGCGAGAAATTACGGTTCATCTGGCTGATGCCGCCATCAGGCCGCATCACCAGGATGCCGTCCGCCGTTGCTTCCAGCGTCGCGGCAATCAGCGAGGAAGAGTGCTCGAGCGCTTCCTCCTGCGCCTTTTTTGCCGAGATATCGCGAAACAGGAGCAGCAGCCAGTCCTGGCCCCGAATCTGCACGCAGCGCAGTGATTTCTCCACCGGGATGAAGCTCTCGTCAGCCCGCCGGTACAAGCTCTCCATGTCATCGATATCGGCGTAGCTGCCGGCACTGACGCTGTCCCAGAAAAACATGTCCTGTATGGACGATTCGATATCGGTAACCAGCAAGCCAGTCATATCCTGATGCTCATATCCCAGGCTGAGACAGGCCTGCTGGTTGGCTTCGACAATCGCGAGCGAACGCGGGTCGACCACCACGATGGCTTCGCGGTCATGATCAAACACGCCCAGGGCAAAATCCTGGCGTGACGGAATGCTGCTCTCGTCAGACGTGTTCATTCTGCTTCGTGGGATCGAAATAATAGGTCACCCGCTTGCGCGGATTGAGGTACTGATAGACTTCGCGCGGTAGCTGCCCCGGCCTCAGGCTCTTGCTGATATTGAGGTCGGCTTCCCGCTCCAGGTTGATGATCACCGCCTCATCCTTGGGAATGCCCGGATCGTAAACCAGCACATTGGGTCTGAGCGGCTTGGCCGAATTCACCGACACCACCATGCCCTGCATATCATTGGACAGCTGCACGATGCTGCCGGGCGGATAGACGCCAAGGCAATGGATGAAAGCTTTCAGCGCCACCGTATCGAACTTGCTGCGCTTCACGGCAAACATCTGCGACAAGGCCTCGTGCGGCGTCAGGGCATCGGCAAGATTGAACGGATTACACAGGTTATCGTAAATATTGACAATGCTGACGATCTTGCTCAGCGGGGCAATCCTGTCGGCCTTGAGCTTGTTGGGATAGCCGCTGCCATCACAATATTCATGATGCTGCATCACAATCTCGGCAGCCTGTTTCGACAGGCCGGCCTTGACGGCAATATTCAGGCCATATTCGCAATGCATCTCCAGAAATGACTGTTCCGACCGGGTCAGCGGGTCGGTTTTCATGAGGATTTTCTGCGGAATCTCGACCTTGCCGATATCGTGTAATACGGCCCCCATGCCAAGATGCCGGCACTCCTCTGCCCCCATGTCGAGCGCCTTTGCCAGGATCAGGGAAAGCACGGTCACATTGAGGGAATGGAAGTAGACATCTTCGCCGAGTTTTTCGCTCATCGCGTGGATCATGACATCGCCTCTGGAAAGAATGGACTCCACCATCTTTCCCACCAGTTTCTCGGCCTCCTGCCTGACCTCCTGGGGTTTGGCGTGAATGTTGCGCGTCATGTTCCTGACCGTATCCGCCGCCTGCTGGAATTCCTTCTCCACTTCAACAATGTCGCGCTTGATGCGGTTCAGCTGCTCGATGCGCTCCTTCTTCTCCCTGGCCACGGCAGAATCCGCGGGCACCGCAGCCGGCGGAGGCGCGGCACCTTCATCCCGTGCCATGGCAGGCAAGGGTTTGCAGGCGCTCTTTCCCGGCTCGATGCGGATGCGTGACAGGCCAAGCTGGCGCAGCGTTGCCAGCTGTTCGGCATTCTTGATTCGGAAACTGCTGAAGGAAAAAGGATGATCCATCCAACTCAGGTCGAGATGGACATACAGGCCGACGCAGAGCTGCTCGGGCGTGACATAAAGCGTGTTGTCGGGTTCGCTCATGCTTCCTCACCCAGAAATTGCCAGCTTCCGTCCACCAGCCCCTGCAAGGGGCGGAAATTGGCCTTATAGGCCATTTTCTCGCTCGCGGCAATCCAGTAGCCGAGATAAAGATAAGGCAGGCCGAGGCGGCGGCACAGTTCGACCTGCCACAGGATATTGTAGGTGCCAAACCCGGCTTGCGGCAGCGCCGGGTCAAAAAAGGTATAAACGGAAGACAGGCCATCCTCCACCACATCCACCAGGCTCACCATGCGCAATGCCGTTTCAGCGCGAAACTCCACCAGCAGCGTGCTGACGCCGCTCTGCAACAGGAACTGGCGGTACTGCTCCTCGCTATCCTGGTCCATGCCCCCGCCGGCATGTCGGCTCGCCTGATAACGCCGGTACAGCGCGTAGTGTTCGCCATCGAAAACCTGCTCGCGCAGGATCGCCTCAAGCTGCTCGTTGCGCTTCCAGCTGCGGCGCTGGGAGCGGTTGGGGCGAAAGCTTTCCACTTCCAGCCGCACCGGCACACAGGCTTTGCAACGGTCGCAGTGGGGGCGATAGGTATAAAGGCCGCTGCGGCGGAAGCCGAGGCGAATCAACTGGCTGTAAATTCCATCGTCCACCAGTTCATTGGGCGTCACCACCTGTGAGCGCGCCTCCTGCTCTGTCAGATAGCTGCAGGGATAGGGTGCCGTCAGGTAGAACTGGATTCGGCGCGGGGGAAAATCACTCAACGAGGTCATGGTCAAATTGCCAGCGGCCGGGCGGATGAGGTAATTCTATCAGCAGCGCCAGGCGCTGGACAAACTCGCTGCGGGGAATTTCCCTTGCGCCCAGGCTGGCCAGATGCGCCGTTTTCATCTGACAGTCGATCATGCCGAAGCACCAGCGCTCCAATTGCCGCACCAGATGCACGAAAGCGATTTTGGAAGCGTCCGTGACGCGGGAAAACATCGATTCGCCATAGAACATTCCACCCAGCGCCACGCCATACAGCCCGCCAACCAGTTCGCCAGCACGCCAGGTTTCCACCGAATGCGCCAGGCCCATTTCATGCAGCCGGGCGTAGGCAGCGACCATCTCTTCGCTGATCCAGGTGCCGTGATGCCCATCGCGTGGCAGGGCACAATGCCGCATCACAGCGGTGAAGGCCGTATCGACGCGCACCTCGTAATCACGTTTTTTCAGGGTCTTGCGCAACGAGCGCGATACCTTGAGCTCAGTGGGGTACAGCACCATGCGCGGATCGGGGCTCCACCACAGGATGGGCTCGCCGGGATTGAACCAGGGAAAAATGCCGTGGCGGTAGGCCTCGATCAGCCTTGGCGGCGACAAATCGCCCCCGGCGGCCAGCAGGCCATTGGGTTCGCGCAGCGCTTGCGTCACGGGAGGAAATTCTGCGCCCGCGCGAAGCCAGGAAATCACGCCTCGCCCTCCAGCGCCGCTGCCCGCCCGCGCACCGCATTCACGCTCCGCAACAGGAACAGCCCGGCAAGAAAATAGCTGCCGGTGATCAGCATGGCAAGACGATGATCGCCGCGCGACATCCAGCTCACCAGACCGTAGGTCAGCGGGCCGAGAATGGAAGACAGCTTCACCGCCAGCCCCCATAGGCCGAAGAATTCCGCACTGCGCCGCGGCGGGCTGAGGTAGCCCACCAGCGCCCGCCCGGCGGACTGGGAAGCACCAAGACACAGCCCGGTAATATTCGCAGCCAGCCAGAACTTGCCCGGCGTATCAGCATGATAGGCAATAGCGATCATGGCCAGCCAGCCCAGCAGGGTCAGCGCAATGGTGCGGACATGGCCAAGACGGTCCTGGACATGGCCGAACAGGAAAGCACCGGCTGCGGCAGTGATATTGACCAGCAGCACCAGGGTGATGGTTTCCCGGGTACCGAAACCCATCGCCTGCTGCGCATAGATGGCTGCCAGGGCGATCACCGCCTGAATGCCAGCCTGATAGAACACCACACAGCCCAGGAAACGCCCCAGATCACGATAGCGGCGCGCATGGTGCAAGGTATCGCCCAGACGGCCCAGCGCCTCGGCCACCACGCCACGTCCGATCAGGTGCGGTTGCGGCACGGCACGCTCTTTCAGGATCAGGAAGGTTGGCACGGCTGACAAGGTAAACAGGATGGCCGTAATCAGCATGGTCACCGGCACGAACTGGGCCGCATTCTGTCCCTGCCCCTCAGCCCAGGTCACATAGGCCAGCGAGGCGCCCAGGCTGACCAGGCCGCCGACAAAGCCGATGCTCCAGCCCCAGCCGGATACCCTGCCCATGGCCTCCCCCCTGGCCAGTTCGGGCAGAAAGGCAGCGATCAGGTTTTCGCCCATGCCAAAGAAAAAATTGCTGACGATGAGCAGCGCCATCGCCGTATACAGATCGCCTGGCCCTGCCAGGGCGAGGCCTGCGGTAAACGCCACGCAGCCCACGGTGCTGAACAGCAGGAGTTTTTTCTTGGCGGCGTAGGCATCGGCATAGGCACCGATCACTGGCGCCGTCGCCATGACGAAAAAATAGGATAGCGCCAGCGCCGCCGACCAGGCAAAGGTGCCCCATTCCCTCCCTTCCGCCACCACGGCCACGAAATAGGCATTGAAAATGGCCGTGATCACCACCGTGGTATAGCCGGAATTGGCGAAATCGTACATCGCCCAGGCCCATATCTCGCGGGGACGAACTTCATCCGCCAGATTTTTCGCGCTCATCATCCACCCGTTTATCAAGCATGCAAAATGGCTTGAAGGATAGCAGACATGGGCATATATTGGGCTGATCCAACGCACGCGAAGGAGCGCATCATGACCGACATTCCCGCCCTGCTCGGCGCCGAAGCGGAGAGCCTGCTGACTCATCAGTGCCGGGGCATTCCCGGTTCCATGCTGCACCTGCCCGGCCCGGATTATGTGGACCGCGTGGTAGCGCAGAAGGATGTCCGGCCCGGCGTGATGCGCGCGCTGCAATGCCTGTTCAGCCACGGACGGCTGGCCGGCACCGGCTACCTGTCCATTCTGCCGGTGGACCAGGGCGTGGAACATTCGGGCGGCGCTTCCTTCGCCCCCAACCCGATCTATTTCGACCCGGAGAACATCGTCAGGCTGGCCATCGAGGGCGGCGCCAATGCCGTGGCCTCGACGCTAGGCGTGCTCGGCTCGGTGGCGCGCCGATACGCCCACAAGATTCCCTTCATCGTCAAGATCAACCACAATGAAATGCTCACCTACCCCACGATCTACGACCAGACCCTGTTTGCCAGCGTCGATCAGGCCTTCGACATGGGCGCGGTGGCGGTAGGCGCCACCGTGTATTACGGCTCGCCCGAGGCACGGCGCCAGATCCAGGAAATCAGCGAAGCCTTTCAGCATGCCCACGAGCTGGGCATGGCCACGGTGCTGTGGGCCTATTTGCGCAACCCGGAATTCAAGAAGGACGGTGTCGACTACCACACCAGCGCCGACTTGAGCGGCCAGGCCAACCACCTCGCCGCCACCATCGAGGCCGACATCATCAAGCAGAAGCAGGCCGAAAACAACGGCGGCTACACCGCCATCAAGTTCGGCAAGACCCATCCCAAGGTGTATTCCGAACTCACCAGCGACCATCCTATCGACCTTACCCGCTACCAGGTAGCCAACTGCTACATGGGCCGCGCCGGCATGATCAATTCCGGCGGCGCTTCAGGCGGCGCAAACGACCTCGCCCAGGCGGTGCGCACCGCCGTGATCAACAAGCGCGCCGGCGGCATGGGCCTGATTTCAGGGCGCAAGGCATTCCAGAAACCGATGGAGGAAGGAATAATGCTGCTCAACGCGATTCAGGATGTATATCTGGCGCAGAGCGTGACCATTGCCTGAGCGGGCTTGGCCATTATGGCGTTGTTCCGAGGGAGGGTAGCCGGTAAGATCAAGTGCCGCGCCGATTGCAAGGCCAGGCAAAATGCCGCATTATTTGTTCACCTCCACTCGAACCCCTGCGAGAAAATCGATCACATGGAATTCGCAAAGGGAAATCCGCAGCAAGACCCCGCCGAAAATAGCACCAGCACTCTTGAAGAGACCATATCAAGATTGGAACATGAGGTCGCTGCATATAAGGCGGCCGAAGCTCGGAATATAAAATCGCTAGCGTTCCTGAACGGAATTCTTGACCAGTCTCTTGCGGGCATCTATGTGATCTACAACGGTGCTTTCACCTACGCCAATCAATCGTTCGCCGATATATTTGGCTATGCCTCCGCAGATGAAATCATTGGAAAAATGCCGATTACGGAATTGATCGCGCCAGAATGCCGCGACCTGGTGCTTGAAAATATCCGGAAGCGGACCGCCGGTGAAATCAACGATATCAGGTACTCGTTCACGGGCTTGCGCAAGGATGGCTCCCGCAACGTCGTGGAAGTGCATGGGCGGTCATTGGTGGTCGACGGCAATCGTTCCGTGGTCGGTCTCATACTTGACATGACCAATTACGAGCGAGTGAGCACATTGGCCTTTTACGATTCGCTGACAAAGCTGCCGAACAGGGCCCTGTTCCATGATCGACTGGAGCGGGTCATTGCACGCGCCCAGCGCAACCAGGAAAACTTCGCTCTTCTATTTATCGACCTCGACGGGTTCAAGAAGATCAATGACAACCTGGGGCATGCCGCAGGGGACCATGTGCTTCAAGAAACAGCCCGGCGGCTGGTAAGGGTTTTTCGGGAGTCAGATACCGTATGCAGGCTCGGCGGCGATGAATTCGTTGCGATTCTCACCGGCGCCAAATATCATAAAACCGCTGCGAAAACGGCTCTAAGGATCATCGCCAGTTTGAAAGCCCCAATCCGCTTTCTTGAACATACCGTCGTTGTCAGCGCCAGTATCGGGATTAGTTTTTACCCGCACGATGGCGAGGACATTGAAACCTTGCTCCATCAGGCGGACTCGGCGATGTATGAAGCCAAAAAAGCCGGCAAGAACTCATACCGTTTTGCCAGCGGCTGAATTCTAGAGGGCGGTGCAAATTCAAATGCTCCATTCTGATTTGGCCCTCTGGGAAGGCGCCGCATCCGCGAGTCCCACCCCGGCATGACATCACATCCACTTCAGCATGGCTCACCGCCAACTTCGGCGTGGCTTGGGCGGTGACGATAACCGGGGCGGGGGCCGGAGCGGCGCGTCGGGGCCCTGACCGCCCTGAGACCCTTGCCAATAGAGCAATTGAAAACCTGTACCGAGATGCTCATAGTCAACAGGTAAAAACGAAAACCCCGCCAATACTGCGTTTTGGCGGGGTTTTGCACCCAGTCAGAAACTGGTTTACTACAGGCACTTTGGCGGAAGGGGCGATTGTTACTCTTTTGACTTTGCCCGGCTCACCATGTCTGCAACCGCTTTGGTCATGTGCGCCGGCGCCATGATGATACTCGGATGCGCGTTCTGAAACACCCTGAAAACCTCGTCGGCAAATGCCTGTCCAATTTCGCTCACGCCATCAAAATCTAGAATGACATGCCGGAACCGCTCGAATCGCATAGTCAGGCGCTTTGCTTGGGATCGTGACACCAGCTTTTCTCCCTCGTGGATAGCCAAGCGAACCGGAACGATAGTCCGGTCAAAGGTGTATTCATCAGGACTGGCAAACTGGTCAAACACGGTTTTCATGATGCGTGGACTGCCGTTGTCCAATCGCATCAGAACAAGTGTTCCTTGATCTTCTTTTTCCCTTTCTGCCAGCACATCCAACTCACCAGCATCATGGAAAAAATGTAGATTTCCAGAACGAATATCGAAGGCATCGAACATCTTGCTGGAGAAAAAAATACCCTCGCCAGTATGGTTATCCGGGTCAGTAGTAAATTTCCCCTTTGCTAGTTCCAGAATAGCTTCGCGTGGGTCGTACAGCCCCAGGGCTCGCTGAATTTTCAGAAAGATGCCCTCACCCTTGTCTGACACCCAAGCAGAAGTGTATAGCGCCGTTCTAGACATGCCGACATTCACAGTCTCGGCACCTGAATGATCGATGGCGTTGTTCACCATCTCCGTCATGCCATAGCGCCAAATGTCCTTGATGTTCTCCGGCAGGTCTGACACAACTGGCGCACAGAGATCGCGCCATACAACATCCTCAGATAGACCGGAAAGCTTATAACTGGACGACACCAGCTTGAGTTCGGCCAACCGGTAAATGCGCGCGCGCGTGGTGCCTGATGACTCCACTAACCCGAGCGTTTCGAGACGTTTCAGCCTTTTGCTTGCGGCTTGCTTGGAGATTCCAAGCAACTCGCTCAGGCGTGTGTTGATATTGCGCCCGTCAGCGGCGATCAGTTCTAGGGTTTGGTGCTGTTGTGTATTGTCCATGGTTACGTTTATCAACTAATGGCTGATTATTTATACGCCTTTTATTGTTTTTTTGTCAACCATTCCAGGTGATTTGTAAACCAGTGATAATTGAAGAGGAAAAAACAGAGCGGATTCACGTCTCCATGACGCCCCCCCCCCCTTGAACGGCAGCACCTTGGCCCCGTTCGCCACCTCCTCCAGGTATTCAGGCCAGCTTTGCATCATCGCCTGGCGGTCCTTGATGTATTCAGCCCGGTTATAAGCTCCGCGTATCTCGTTCCGCTCGCAGTGGGCAAGCTGCCGCTCTATCACGTCAGGCCGGAAGCCCATTTCATTCAGTGCCGTGCTCGCCACCGCCCGGAAGCCGTGGCCAGTCATCTTGCCCTTGTAGCCCATGCGATACAGGGCAAACAACATCGTGCTGTTGCTGATCGGCTTGTCTCGGTTCCTGCCCGGGGATACGAAGCGGCTACCGCCACCATCTGCGAGCTTGTAGGGTTTCTCTGCTGGGTTGGCGTTACTTGTTGATAAGGCGGTGAGTGGCATTTTCGGGGGCATCTTTTCTGCGTGAAAAAATTATGCCACCGATTATGGCCCCTTGTTTGCCCGGCTTCAAGCGGCCTAATTCGGACTACTGCGGACAACAAAAAGCCCGCAAACCTTGTATTTACTTGGCTTTGCGGGCTATTTCGAACTACTGCGAACGGTTTTTTGGCGGAGAGGGGGGGATTCGAACCCCCGTCAGGATATTATCCTGAACACGCTTTCCAGGCGTGCGACTTAAACCACTCATCCACCTCTCCGGTGGGAAGCCCGACATTATAGGGGCGTCGTTACCATTCGTCCAGCATTAAGACAGGATCGGATTTCACTTTTCCACTTCTTCCGCCCAGACCAGCGCATCCACGTGAGCTGCGTTAACCTTGGCAGCGCTCAGCCCGCAAGCAGTCGCCAGGGCCTCGATCTGCTCCTGGTCAAATTCCTCACAGGCAATCGCCAGGTCAAGATAAGGCGCATAGATGCCGTCCCGCTGCAACAGGGCCTGAGAAACCGGCTGTGGCAAGTGGAAATTGGCCAGCGCCGTTTCCATCGGGGTATTGAGCAGGACATCCAGCAATGAGAGGATCCCCACCAGGAACAGGCCATCCTGATCGGGGCCGGAAATTTTTTCCCTGCCCAGCAATTCCACCAGCCGGGCGCGCACCAGGGCATTTTTCAGCAGCGTCTGGCTACGGGCGTCGGCCTTCTCGCTGGCAAACAGCAGCAGCGTCAGCCAGCGATACATCTGGTCATAGCCGAGCAGCGTCAGGGCATGCGCAATGGAGCGTATCTCCTGGAGCAAGCCATTGGCCGGGGAATTGATGTAGCGCAGGATTTTGTAGGTGATGGCAGCATCGCGCTTGACACTGGCTTCCAGTTCCTTGATTTCGGCACGGTTGCGTACCAGATTGAGCAGTTCGATCACCTTGATGCGCTGGTTATCCAGACGGTGCGGCGCGGAGTGCTGCGGCTTGGCGAAATAATAGCCCTCGAAATAATTGAAAGCCAGCTTGCGGCAGGCTTCAAAATGCTCCTCGGAATCAACGCCCATGGCAATGAGAGGACGCACTGCGACTTTCAGGATTTCCACCACCACCTTGCCCAGCTCCAGGGCATCGGCCTGGGCAATGTTGAAGCGAACGTAATCACACATTTGCAGCCAGGGCAGCAGCTCCGGTTGATAGCGCGGATTGTCGAGCGCGATCCTGAAGCCGCGCTCCTTCAACTGGCGGCAGCGTTCAATGATTGAGGCAGCGGATTCATCCTGTGGTTGCAGGGCCAACACGATATTGCGGCCCGGGAGGCGTTCCAGCAGGGGATGGTCGAGAATCAGCGGCGAAATGGCGATAAAAGCCTGCCGCCCCTGCAACAGGCGCTCGGCACCCAGATCCAGAATGCTTTTCAGCAGCATCTGGTCATTCATCAGCATCACGGTGTCGTCAGGCCTGACATCATAAAGCGCGTGACGATTGCGCAAAGCCAGCTCATAACCGACCAGCTGCTCCGCCCGGTCCAGCACCGGCTCACGCCGCAAAAAGCGCAACCTCAGCGCCACCGCATCACTGCGATTGCCATTGGTCTCGATATCCAGCAGGCTGCTCACCGCCTCGCCTGGCGCCTCCTCACCGGTATCCACCACCTTGGCATCATAAGGCGAGGGCTGCGGCTGATCGTCAGGCGGCAATTGCGGCAGGGGCGGCAGGGGCTCCAGCTCCTCGGTGCGCGCCTCCGGCTCAACCTCGCGAAGAGGTTCGGGTGAACGTGAACTGAATAAGGATTTGAACTTGTCGAACATGGGCGAGACTCCCTGGCAACCTTACGGTGAATTTTAACCCGAGCATGTTTCGGGCATGAAACTTCTTGCACAACACCAGTGTCTCGGTTATGTTGACAACCATTCTCAATGGCACTGCCTCAATCCGTCCAGATGAAAGCACATCTCGCCCGACTTCTGCTCATCTTCATGCTGCTGTGGCTCCCCTTGCAGGGCTACGCGCTGGAGGCCATGAGCACCTGCCAGAGGCATCATGATCATGCTGCCATGATGGAAAATGCCGGACATGAAGGCTGCCATGGCGAACACACGGCTGCCGCGCAATCCTCGTCCATCAAGGCAAGTCCGGTGGCTTGTGACGACTGTGCCTCGTGCCACCTGATCACCCAGCCGGCACTGATCGTCAAACCGCTGTTTCTGGGTATTGATGCGATCAGGCCGCAACAAACTGTTTTCACCGTCACTTTCTCGCTGTTCTTCCCGGAACAGCCACAGCGCCCCCCCCTCGCATTTTTTTCCTGAGTATTTCAGCATTGATCTGCGGCATGCAAAGGCGTATTACGCCTATTGCCCGCATTACGCATGACATTCAAGGAAGACAAATCATGAAAAAAACGCTCCCAACCATTGCCGCCTTCGCCATGCTGGCAGCGGCCTCCTCCCTCCATGCCGCCGACGCAGCCAGCGGCAAGGGTACGATCAACAAAATCAATGCTGATGCCGGGTCGGTAAACATTACCCACGAGGCTATCCCTGCCATCCAGTGGCCAGCCATGACCATGGACATCAAGGTCGCCGACAGAAAAATTCTCTCCGGCGTCAAATCCGGTCAGGTGGTTTCTTTCGGCCTGATCAAGGACCCCAAGGCCGGCTATGTAATTTCGCACATCGAAGCCGCGAAATAAACTGCGTGCGGGAAGCCTTGGCGCTTCCCGCCGCCTTGATGAGGATGCTGACTCATGACTCCCTTTCGTTTCCGGATGGCCCCGGGCGCGCTGGGCTGGTTTGCCCTGCTGATCGCACTCACCAGTCTGCCAGCACACGCTGAAACACTGCCGGGCGCAAGCATCGAAAGCCTGCTCGAACTGGCACGCAACCAGAATCCTGAACTCGCTGCCGCACGCCATGAAGCGGATGCAGCGGCCGCGCGTGTCTACCCTGCCGGCGCCCTGCCCGACCCTACCCTGCGCACCGAATTGCGCGACTTCACCAACCGGGGTACGGACGCCAGTCCCAATCTGCTACCGGCGCGAGTGGGCAGCACCAAGTACACCCTGATCCAGGCTGTGCCGTTCTGGGGCAAACGCGACCTCAAGCGCGAGATTGCCGAAGCCGAAGCCGATCAGGCGCGCGGTCGCGCCACGGCCAGCTGGACTGACCTGGCGGCACGCCTCAAGACCGCCTTTGCCCAGTATTATGTGTTGTCGCACACCGACCGCCTGACGCAGGAACTGCTCGGCCTGACCGCCAACCTGGAAAAAATCACCCAGTCACGCTATGCCAGCGGCCTGGTGCCGCAGCAGGACGTGATCCGCGCCCAAGTCGAGCAGACCGGCATACGCAGCGAGCTGGTTGCGATCGGCAACGAGCGCCACCATGCCATGGTCAAGATCAATACCCTGCTCAAGCGGCCAGCCCTGGCACCGTTGGCCGAACCCGAACGGCTGCGGCCGATCCCGCCGCCGGCCCGGCTCGACCATGCCGCGCTGGAGGAACGGCTGCGCGCCCGCAACCCGCTGCTGTTCGCCGAGGAAGCGCGCGTCGCCGCCGCCGCCAAGAGCCGCGAACTGGTGCAAAAGAACCGCTATCCCGATTTCAACCTGGGACTGTCGCCGATCCAGGCCGGCAGCCGGGTCAACGAGTGGGAGGTGATGATCGAGTTCAATATCCCGCTGCAGCAGGAAAGCCGCCGCGCCCAGGAACGCGAGGCGCAGGCCATGCTGGCCGCAGCCGATTCGCGCAGGGAAGCGACCCGGAGCCAGCTGACCGCCGACCTGGCAGAAAATCTCTCGGCGCTCGATTCCACCCGCTATACCGAAAACCTGACCCGCACCAGCCTGCTGCCGCAGTCGGAGCTGAATCTCAAGGCGGCACTGGCGGGCTATGAAACCGGCAAGGTGGATTTCGCCACCCTGCTCGACGCCCAGCGCCAGATCCGCACCACCAGACTCAGCCTGCTCAAGATCCAGGGCGAGATGCAGTTCCGCCTGGCCGAAATCGAACGACTGTTGGGAGAAGACCTATGAACAAGACCGCAGCCCTCGCCCTCAGCGCCATCATCGCCGCCGCGCTGGGTACCGGCTACTGGCTGGGCGGCCGCAACGCGCCGGCAGCGGCACCGCAAACCGCCAGCAGCGCGCCGGCCAAGAAAGAACCGAAGCTGCTGTTCTACCGCAACCCGATGGGCCTGCCGGATACCTCGCCGGTGCCGAAGAAGGACGAAATGGGGATGGACTACATCCCGGTGTACGAAGGCGACGAGGACGGCAGCCCCGCAGCCGCCGGACAGGTGCGGATCAGCGCCGAGAAGATCCAGAAACTGGGCGTGCGCAGCGAGGCCGCCAGCCTGCGCGAGCTGGCGCGCGTCGTCCGTGCCGTCGGCCGGGTCGAGGCCAACGAGCGCCTGACCTACACCATCGCCCCCAAATTCGAGGGCTGGATCGAGAGACTGCACGTCAACACCACCGGCCAAACGGTGGGCAAAGGCCATCCCCTGCTCGAGGTGTACAGCCCGGAGCTGGTGTCGGCGCAGAAGGAATACGCGATCGCCGTCCAGGGCCAGAAATCCCTGCAGCAGGGCAGTGCGGAGGCGCAGGCCGGCATGAAGCAGCTGGCCGAATCCAGCCTCACCCGCCTGCGCAACTGGGATATCTCCGACGAGCAGCTGCAGGCCCTCGCCAGGGGCGGCGAGACCCGCCGCACCCTGACCTTGCGCTCGCCCGCCAATGGCATCGTGATGGAGAAGAAGGCGGTGCAGGGCATGCGCTTCATGCCTGGCGACGTGCTGTACCAGATCGCCGACCTGTCATCGGTGTGGATCATCGCCGACGTGTTCGAGCAGGACCTCGGCCTGGTCAAGCCGGGCCAGACCGCCCGGATCAAGGTCAACGCCTATCCCGACCGGGAATTCAGTGCCCGCGTGGTGTACGTCTACCCCACCCTCAACCCGCAGACGCGCACCATCCCGGTCCGGCTTGAGCTCGCCAATCCGGGCGGACTGCTCAAGCCGGCGATGTTTGCCGATGTCGAGCTGACCGCGCCAGGCCAGGGCAAGGTCCTGACCGTGCCGGCCTCGGCGGTGCTGCACGGCGGCACCCGCGACACCGTGCTGGTGGAGCTGGCCGAAGGCCGCTTCGAGCCGCGCGAGGTCAAGCTCGGCAGGCAGGGCGGCGATTACGTCGAAGTGCGGGAAGGCCTGGGCGAAGGTGAGAAAGTGGTCACCGCCGCCAACTTCCTGATCGACTCGGAAAGCAATCTCAAGGCGGCGTTCAGCGCGCTGGCCGGCGGCCAGGGCAAACGAGAGCCAACATCGGCGAATGAGCATAAGGGACATTGACACCCCACCCCCATCCTGACCTTCCCCCTGAAGGGGAAGGAATTGAGGACACCCTCCCCTTCAAGGGGAGGGCTAGGGTGGGGATGGGTCAGGAGGAAAGAAAATGAAAGGCCAGACAAATTCACTGGTTCTCAACAACAAGTTGCAGCGAGCCCTTCGCCGCAACCCGACCGATGCCGAACAGGCGCTCTGGAAACACCTGCGCGGCCGCCAGATCAATGGCCACAAATTCCGGCGCCAACACCCGTTTGGCGATTTCATTCTGGATTTCGTCTGTCTGGAAGCAAAACTTGTCATCGAAATCGACGGCGGTCAACACATGGATTCAGCAAATGATCTGGCTCGCGATAAAGCACTCATTGAGTCCGGTTTTCAGGTATTGCGATTCTGGAATAACCAAGTTCTAAATGAAATAGATGCGGTACTAGCGGCAATCTGGAACGTGCTAACGCCCCATCCCCACCCTAGCCCTCCCCTTGAAGGGGAGGGAACAATTGCTCTTCCCCCTTCAAGGGGGAAGTTGGAAGGGGGATGGGGTCAAGCTGAAAAAACTGGCGGAGGCCAATAACCATGCTCAACCGTCTCATCGAGTGGTCGGCGCGCAACGTCTTCCTAGTGCTGCTGGCCACCCTGTTCCTGGTTGGCGCGGGCGTGTATGCGGTGGTGAAAACCCCGCTCGACGCCCTGCCCGACCTGTCCGATGTGCAGGTCATCCTGTACACCGAATACCCCGGCCAGGCGCCGCAGGTGGTGGAGGACCAGGTCACCTACCCGCTCACCACGGCGCTGCTGTCGGTACCCAGGTCCAAGGTGGTGCGCGGCTTTTCCTTCTTCGGCGCGTCCTTCGTCTACGTGATTTTCGAGGACGGCACCGACATCTACTGGGCGCGGTCGCGCGTGCTGGAATACCTGGCTTCGCTGTCAGGCCGCCTGCCGCAGGGGGTGTCGCCGCAGCTCGGGCCGGATGCCACCGGCGTGGGCTGGGTCTACCAGTACGCGGTGCTGGCCAAGAACCGGACCCTGGCTGAATTGCGCACCATCCAGGACTGGTACCTGCGCTACCAGCTCGCCAAGGCGCCGGGCGTGGCGGAAGTCGCCAGCATCGGCGGCTTCGTCCAGCAGTACCAGGTGGTGGTCGACCCGGTGAAGCTGCGGGCCTACGGCGTGCCGCTCGGCCAGGTCGCCAGGGTGATCCGCGAATCCAACCGCGACGTCGGCGGGCGCGTGGTGGAAATGGCCGAGACCGAGTACATGGTGCGCGGCAAGGGCTACCTGCGCGGCAAGGCTGACCTCGAACAGCTGGTGGTGAAGAGCGAGAAAGGCGTGCCGGTGCGGCTGGCCGACATCGCCCGGGTGGACATGGGGCCGGACGAGCGCCGCGGCCTGACCGAGCTCAACGGCGAAGGCGAAGTGGTGTCGGGCATCGCCATGGCCCGCTACGGCCAGAATGCGCTGGAGGTAATCTCCAATCTCAAGGGCAAGATCAACGAAGTCGCCAGCGGCCTGCCGGAAGGTGTCACCATCCAGACGGTGTACGACCGCTCCGACCTGATCCTGCGCGCCATCAAGAATCTCAAGGTCACGCTGCTGGAGGAAAGCGCCATCGTCGCCCTGGTCTGCGTGCTGTTCCTGCTGCACGTGAGGAGCGCGCTGGTCGCCACCATCATGCTGCCGGTGGGCGTGCTGATCGCCTTCATCGCCATGCGCCTGCTCGGCATGAACTCCAACATCATGTCACTCGGCGGCATCGCCATCGCCATCGGCGCGATGGTGGACGCCGCCATCGTCATGATCGAGAACGCCCACAAGCATCTGGAGCGGCTGGCAGCCTCCTCCCAATCACACCCTCCCCTTCAAGGGGAGGGCGGGGGTGGGGATGGGGTGCTCAATCACGGCAAAACCCATCCCCATCCTAACCTTCCCCTTGAAGGGGAAGGGATTTTAGGAGCCCGTGCTCGCGCCATCACCGCCGCCTGCCAGGAAGTCGGCCCGGCGCTGTTCTTCAGCCTGCTGATCATCACCGTCTCGTTCCTGCCGGTGTTCACGCTGGAAGCGCAGGAAGGCCGCCTGTTCGCGCCGCTCGCCTGGACCAAGACCTTCGCCATGGCCGGCGCGGCGCTGC